>NZ_CP033204.1:1384000-2076000 GCF_022701295.1 Sphingopyxis sp. YF1 | reverse complement strand
AGGCGCCCATCGCGCGCATTGCGGCGGCGGTCGCGAGGACGTCATGGCCTTCGAGCAGCCCGGTGACGCGGCTCGTTCCGACCGCGAGCGCCGACAGCATCAGCGCGCGGTGTGAAATGCTCTTGTCGCCGGGAATCGTGATCCGGCCGTGAAGCGGGACAGAGGCGGAGAAGGTGCGCGGACTGGCGGTTTGATCGATCATGGCGTGCGGCTTTTGACAGCGGCCCTGCAATCTGGCAAGGCGCACGCCGATTTGGCGGATAGCTATTCAGTTCCCGCCGTTTTTCCGATATTTTTATCCTGTTTCCAGAAGGATACGAGGTTCATATGGTAAAGGCTGAATGGGGCACGAAACGCAGCTGCCCGAAATGCGCCACCCGATTCTATGATCTGACCAAGGACGATCCGGTCAGCTGCATCAATTGCGGATATGCGTGGCTTCCGGAATCGGTGCTCAAGTCGAAGCAGCCGATGCCGTTCGAGGAAGTCGCGAAGCCCGGCAAGGCCGCGCCCGAGACCGAGTCCGACGACGATCTGGATCTGGACGTCGATGTCGACGAGGACAGCGATTCGCCCGACAATGACGTCGACCTCGGCGGCGACGACGATCTGGGCGTCGCGACGGGCGACGACAACGACGACGAAAGCTGATCTTTTTCGCGCGAGGTCAAAAAAGCGTCGCGAGATGCATTTGACCTCTTGCATATGGGGCGGGCGCTGGTAAAGGCGGCGTCCCGGTCGCACCACCCAGGGCGGCCAGCGAAATGGCACGGGGCCTTAGCTCAGCTGGGAGAGCGCTACAATGGCATTGTAGAGGTCAGCGGTTCGATCCCGCTAGGCTCCACCATTTCCCGAAAAGGCCCGCGCGCATCGCGCCGGGCCTTTTTTCTTGGGCAATGCGGCGCGTGCGGACCCGCCGCGCGGGCGGCGGTTTTCGGCCGACGGGAATGACCGGCGGCAAGCGACGCGCAACAAGTGCAAGATCCTGCCTGCGCCGCAGGCATGGGGAGGTGGCAGCGCGCCGCGCTGACGGAGGGGCTATGGCGCAACGCTGCCGGCCCCTCCACCATCCGCTTCGCGGACGGTCCCCCTCCCCATCGCTGTACGACAGGGAGGATATGGATATCCACTAACGACCGTTAGTCGCCGCTAGAGATGTGCACCCCGGCGAAAGCCGGGGCCCAGAATGCCGACACGAACCCGGCGTGTTTCTGCAATGGCCCCCGGCTTTCGCCGGGGCGCACGAAGGGCTGGATTCGGTCATGTTCCGTCATCCCGGCGAAGGCCGCAATCTCACCGGTGCATCATGGCTTGCAGGACGGGATCCCGGCCTTCGCCGGGATGACGACTGAAAACGGGCAGTCCGCTCCCCACCCCAAAGCGGCCGTGACCGCCACGATCGAACCTGCGACGCGGTTTATTCGGCGGCGTCGGCGGTTTCGAACACCGGCTGCATCTCGATCGGGTCGGCCAGGCTGATGCGGTCGAGAATCGATGCGGTGTCGTCGCGCACCTTCAGCATCAGGCTGCGCATGCGGCAGTCGACCTCGGGCAGGCAGTTCTTGCAATGCTCGTGCGCGTTGCGCGCGGCGCAGGGGACTAGAGCGAGCGATCCGCGCGTCAGCCGCACGAGGTCGCCATAGCTGATGTCGATCGGGGGCAGCGCGAGCTGGTAGCCGCCGTCGCGGCCGCGCTGCGAGATGAGCAGCCCCTCGCGCGCCATTTCGGACAGGATCACGGTCAGGAATTTGGGCGGAATGTTCTGCGCCTCCGCAATGTCCGCAAGCTGCACCTGCCCCTTGCCCCAATGGTCGGCGAGGTGCTGGAAGGCACGGATCGTATAGCGGGTCTTTTGCGACAGCATGGAGCGTTACTGATCCATATTCAGCTCTAATTCAACCGGTCTGCATGACTTATCGTGCGGAGTTGATGAAAATCACAGCGAGTGGCATGAGTCACCGATAAAAGGGTCGCCGAAGCGTCCCCGCAGTGGGCGGATTTGGCTGGAGCATATTCGATGCGCAAGATTTTGGGAGTACCGGCGGTTCTGGCCGCCTGTCTGCTCGCGGTGGCGCCCGCGCAGGCGCAGTTCGGCGGGCTGCTGCGCAAGGTGACCGCGCCGACTCCGGCGCCGAGCCCGAGCGAAAGCGACAATGGCGGCTGTCCCAAGGGCAAGAAGGGCAGCGGCGTCGGACGCAGCATATTGGGCGGCGTGATCCGCGACGCTGTCGGCGACGCCGCGAGCAAGGCGGGTGTCTACAGCTATGTGCCGATTTCGGAGGTGAGCGGGACGCTGACCGACGCGATCGCGTGCCGACTCGATCCGGGCGAGCAGGTCCAGGCGGCCGCCGCGACCGAAGAGGTCACGCGCGGCGAGGAAGTCGGCGCGACCGCGAACTGGACCAGCGCGACGCGCGAGAATGTCAGCGGGTCGTCGACCGTGGCGTCGATCAACGACGAAGGCGGCGGGCGCAAATGCATGAACGTCAACGACTTCATCATCGTCGACGGCGAGGAGACGCAGGTCAGCAAGCGGATGTGCAAGGGACCGGGCGACACCCGTTATGTCCTTGCGGCGTAGAATAGCGCGACTCGCACTCGCGGCGGTCGCGCTGGCCGGCCTGACCGGCGCGGCGGAGGTCGACCCGGCGAATCCGACCTGTCCGCTCAACCCGAACTGGTCGGCCAATCCGACCATGAAACTGACCGTCGAGAAGCGCGGCGGCATGAAGGTAATGCTCGCCGAGGGACGCGTCGACGCGGGTCTGCCCGACCGCCTGGCCGCGGCGCTCAAGGCCAATCCCGACGTCAGCGAGATCTGGCTGCGGTCGCCGGGGGGCGACGCGCGGGCGGGCAATGCCGCGGGCCGGATCATCCGTTCGAATCTCGGCGTGGCGACGCGCATTCCCAGCGGCTGGGCCTGCTTCAGCGCCTGCAACTTCGTCTTCATGGGGGGCGCCCCGCGCGTCATCGATCAGGGCGGGGTGTTCATGGTCCACATGTTCACGCGCACCGGCGACCGCTCGGCGATCGACATGAGCGTCGCGATGGGCACCGATGCGACCAAGGAACTGATCGGCAGCATCGAGCAGGATTCGGCGCTGCTCGCGAGCGAGGACAATGATTTTCTGATCCGCATGGGTGTGTCGCGCAAATTGCTGACCGACATCATGTATCGGCAACAGGCTGTCGCGACCGACGAGGACAAGTCGACGCGGCGCTGCCTGACGCTCGACGAAGCACTGAAATACGGGGTTACCTACGCCCCCGAATAGGGCAACGGCGACGGTGCACGGGCGGGAAGGTTGCAAGCTGCAACGAATGGCCTACACTCGCCCGAAACCGGGAGAGGCTGCCATGACCGATATGACGCACGATCACGCGACGTTCCGTTCGATGATCGACGGGACGCAGGAAGATTGGGATATCATCGCGCGCGAGCAGAAGGAGTTCGCGCCGCAGAATGGCAAGCGCATTCTCGAGCATCTGAAGCTACTCGGCGGGGATTACGGGGGGTTTCCGGTCGACAGGCTGGAACATTGTCTGCAGACCGCGACGCGCGCCCACCGCGACGGCCGCGACGAGGAATATGTCGTGATGGCACTGCTCCACGACATCGGCGACACGCTCGGTGCGTTCAACCATCCCGACGTCGCGGCGGCGATCCTGAAACCCTTCCTTTCCGAAGAGAATCTGTGGATCGTCCAGCATCACGGCATCTTCCAGGGCCATTATTTCTTCCATTATCTCGGCCTCGACCGCGACATGCGCGACCAGTTCCGCGATAACCCGCACTATGCGGCCTGCGCCGAATTCTGCGAGAAATATGACGCGCCGGCGTTCGACCCTGACTATGCGAGCGAACCGCTGGAATTTTTCGAGCCGATGGTGATGCGTCTCTGCTCTTACCCGCGCGCGAGCATCTACAAGAAAGTGATGGTCGAGGAAGCCGCGGAGTAGCCTGGGAAGCTCGCCCCCGCCTGAGCGGGGGGCGTTGCTTTTATTTGCCCTTGAATTCGGTCTTGCGCTTCTGCTGGAACGCCAGCACGCCTTCGACCGCATCCTCGCTGTTGCCCGCGACGAACTGGCCCATCGCCTCGGCATCGAGGGTCTGGCTGTAATTTTGCGACAGGCCGGCGCGCAACACCTGGCGCATCGTGCCGAGCGATACCGTCGGGCCGTTCGCGAGGCGCGTCGCGAGCGCCTTTGCCTCGGCCAGCAGGTCGGCGTCGTCGACGCATTTATAGACCATGCCCCATTCGGCCGCCTGTTCGCCGCCGATCTTTTCGCCAAGCATCATCATCTGGGTCGCGCGGGGCAGGCCGATCAGGCGCGGGAGCAGCCACGACGACCCCCCGTCGGGGACAAGGCCGATGTTGACGAAGGCCTGAAGGAAATAGGCCGATTTGCCGACGAGCGTGAAGTCGCCCGACAGCGCGAAGCTGCACCCCACGCCCGCTGCCGGGCCGTTGACGGCGGTCACGACGGGAATGTCGAGGTTGGCGAGCGCGAGCAGCATCGGGTTGTAGTGATTGCGCAACGCCTTGCGGCTGTTGGCACCGCCGCCGACCGCCGATGCGGCGCGGTCGCCGCCGAGGTCGGCGCCCGAGCAGAAGCCGCGTCCCTCGCCGGTGATCAGCAGCGCGCGTGCGCCGAGCGAGGGCAGATGGTCGAGCGCGTCGCGAATCTCGTCGGCCATCGCGGGCGGCATCGAATTGAGCCGTTCGGGACGGTTGAGCGTCAGCGTCGCGACATGGTCGGCGACCTCGAGCTTGATCGTTTCGTAATTGGGGGTGCTGGTCATGGGGAAGAACTCCTCTCGCGGCGGCCTTGTCGCCTTACCTTTACGTTCACGTAAAGTTGTGGCCGATTCGCCCCCCGAGCGCAAGGGGGAAGGGGCGCCGCCGGGCCCGATCGCGACCGGGAGCGCCGGATGCGGAGATTTGTTCGACGGAGGCGCGGCGGAGCTATTGGGCTTTCTCATCCTCGACAGGCACTTGGGGTTCGATCCGCACAAAACGCATTTCCCCTTCCTTGCGCGTCAGTACGGCCCCGCGGTCGCGCGCCGCGAGGCAGGCGCCGGTCAGGTCGACCAGTCCGAGGTCGTTGGGAATGAGCTGCACATGCAGCCGCCCCTTGTCCGCCTCGGCCAGTTCGAAACGCGGTGCGCCGATGTCGTAGATCGGCTCGTGTATCTCGATCCAGCGCGGGACGCGCTGCTCGCCGTCGGGCAGGCTCCAGCCGTTATACTGGGTATAGCCCGTGACGGGATCGCCGCTGTCGAACCCGATGACGAAATCGACCCCCGACACCGCTTCGCCGTTGGGCCAGGTGACCAGGATCGTCGGCACGACGCCCTCGATCGCGACGGGTTCGGCCCTGGCGAAGGCCGGGGGCACCGGCTTGGGTTCGGTGATAAGGCAGATGCGTTCGCCCTCGGCCCGCCAGCGCCCTTCCGAAAATTCGTCGAGCGCGCCGGCGGCGAGCCCATAGCGAAAGCTGCCGTCGGCCGCGATGAGCAGGCCACCCCCGACGTCGGGACCTTCGGCGAGGCGATATTCGCCGATCAGGTCGTGCGCCGCCGCGGACGCGGTCAGGGCGGCGAGCGCGAGAACAAAGAGGAAGCGTCGCATCGCGCGATGCTGCACCCGTTCGCGGTGCGGCGCCAGCCCCTTTCCACGCCCTGCCGCACCTGCTAACCGCCGCCGCCATGACCGCCCCGCATCCCGACCGCCGCACCTTCGCCATCATCTCGCACCCCGACGCGGGCAAGACGACGCTGACCGAGAAACTGCTCGTTGCGGGCGGCGCCATCCATATGGCGGGCGAGGTCAAGGCGCGCGGTCAGGCGCGGCGCGCGCGCTCCGACTGGATGAAGATCGAACAGCAGCGCGGGATTTCGGTGACCTCGTCGGTGATGACTTTCGAGCATGCCGGGCTGGTCTTCAACCTGCTCGACACGCCGGGGCACGAGGATTTCAGCGAGGACACCTATCGCACACTGACCGCGGTCGACAGCGCGGTGATGGTGATCGACGCCGCGAAAGGCATCGAGCCGCAAACGCTCAAGCTGTTCGAGGTGTGCCGCCTGCGCTCGGTGCCGATCATCACCTTCGTCAACAAGGTTGACCGCGAAGGCCTGCCGCCGTTCGAACTGCTCGACGAGGTCGCCGACCGGCTGGCGCTCGACGTCTGCCCGATGAACTGGCCCGCGGGTATGGGAGGGCAGTTCGAGGGGATTTACGATCTCGTCGATCCTGCGATCATGAAGCCCGGCGGCGATGCATCGCGCATGTACGAAGGGCACCGTGCCAAGGTCGCCGGGCTCGACGATCCGGCGCTCGCGGCGGAACTGTCGGCGGGCGGGCTCGCGCATCTCCGGGAAGAGACCGAGCTCGCTTCGGCTTGCTATGCCCCCTTCGATGTCGATGCCTATCGCAACGGCGACCTGACCCCGGTCTATTTCGGCTCGGCGCTCAAGGAGTTCGGCGTCGTCGATCTGCTCGCGGCGCTCGCGAACCACGCGCCCGGGCCGCAGCCGCAGCCCGCCGAACCCGCGCCGGTGCAGCCGGGCGACGACGCGGTCACCGGTTTCGTGTTCAAGGTGCAGGCGAACATGAACCCCGCGCACCGCGACCGCATCGCCTTCATGCGCCTCTGTTCGGGCCGGTTCGAGCGCGGCATGCGGCTGATGCAGGGCGGGACGGGCAAGGCGATCGCGATCAGCCGCCCTATGCTTTTCCTCGCGCAGGACCGCGAAATGGCCGAGGAGGCCTTCCCGGGCGACATCATCGGCATCCCGAACCATGGCACTTTGCGCGTCGGCGATACCCTGTCCGAACGCACCGACATCACGATCACCGGCCTGCCCAATTTCGCGCCCGAGCTGCTGCGCCGCGTCGCGCTCGTCGACCCGACGCAGACCAAGAAGCTCCGCAAGGCGCTCGACGACATGGCCGAGGAGGGGATCATCCAGGTCTTCTATCCCGAGATCGGCGCCAACATGATCGTCGGCGTCGTCGGTCAGCTTCAGCTCGAAGTGCTGATCAGCCGGCTCGACGCCGAGTACAAGGTCGAGGCGAAGCTCGAACAGTCGCCGTGGGACACTGCGCGCTGGATCGCGAGCGACGATGCCGCGGCGCTCAAGGCGTTCCAGGCCGACCATCGCGGCGCCAGTGCCACCGACCGCGACGGCGCGCCGGTGTTCATGGCAAAGGATGCGTGGGAGGTCGGCTATGTCACCCAGCGCCACCCGGCGATCCGGTTTACCGCGACGAAGGAGCGGCGGTTCGCGGTGGCGGGGTGATTCGCGGGAAGGTGCGAGGATTTCTGGTAGCCCGTTCGTCCTGAGCTTGTCGACGGGCAGTTCTTTTCTGTGACGCCACAAGAAGAACGGTGGTTGGCCTGCGGTCGCCTCGGGCCCGACAAGCTCGGCACAAACGGAGAGAGGAAGCCTTGGTGGTTTCGCGCCTTTGTGCGCGCTAGATCAGACTCAGCAGATCGGCCGGTCCCGTCGCTTCTTCCTCATCATCCTCGCCCTCGAACTTGCTCAGCGTGACCCCCAGCAACCTTATGCCCTGTTCCACCGGAAGCAGCGGCGCGAGGATCGTCTCGCCGACGGCGAGCAGCCCCGCTCCGTCGCCGATCGCGAACGGCACCGATCTCGCGCGCGTGATCGTCCGGAAATCGGCGTAGCGCAGTTTCAGCGTCACCGTGCGTCCGCGCGCGCCCTTTTTTGCGGCGCGGTCCCACACCACAGTGCAGACATGCGCGAGCGCCTCGCGGATTTCGGTATCGGTGATCAGGTCGTTGAAGAAGGTGCGCTCGCCCCCCAGCGATTTCAGCGGCCGGTTCGACCTGACGCGGCGATGGTCGATCCCGCGCGCCAGGTTGAACAGCCAGTCGGCGCTGTTCCCGAAATGCAGGGCGAGCCACTCCCTCTCCTTCGCCGCAAGGTCGGCCCCCGAAAACACGCCCAGCGCCTCCATTTTCGACGCGGTCACCGGCCCGATGCCGTGGAAACGGCGGATCGAGAGCGTCTGGACGAACGCTGCGCCCTTGCCGGGCGGGATGACGGTCATCCCGTCGGGCTTGTTCTGATCCGACGCCAGCTTGGCGATGAACTTGTTGTACGACACGCCCGCGGAGGCGGTGAGGCCGGTCTCGTCGCGGATGCGGCGGCAGATCAGCCTCGCGGTCGCGGTGGCGCTGCCGAGCCCGGTCTTGTCGCGGCTGACATCGAGATAGGCCTCGTCGAGCGACAGCGGCTCGACCTCGTCGGCATAGTCGCGAAAGATTGCGCGAATCTGGTGCGAGATGTCGCGATAGACCTCGAAGCGCGGCGGCACGAAGATCAGCCCGGGGCACTGGCGCTTTGCGGTGATGCTCGGCATCGCCGACCGCACCCCGAACTTGCGCGCCTCGTAGCTCGCCGCCGCGACGACCCCGCGCCGCGACGATCCGCCGACCGCGACGGGCTTGCCTCGCAGCGCCGGGTCGTCGCGCTGTTCGACCGACGCGTAAAAGGCATCCATGTCGACATGGATGATCTTGCGGACCGGAAACTCCGCCGCATCGATATCGTCCTGATCTTCGCGGTCCTCCACGGCGGCAATCTACCGCGTTTCCCAAATGTTCTCAATGGGCCCGTCGCGGGACGCTTGACGGCGGCCGGGCAAAATGGCAAGCGCCGCCAGCCTTGGAGACGCGGGTATAGCATAGTGGTAATGCTCTAGCCTTCCAAGCTAGCTAGGCGGGTTCGATTCCCGCTACCCGCTCCAGAGGCCCTTCCGAGAACGTCCGGCAACGTCCAGAAATCGTCTGATTTCTCCCGTTTTTTCTGCTATAATCGTCCCTGCTGATGTGGGCGTATCCCGACGCACCCGGAAAATTTGCGGGTATATTTGAGGGTATCTCCCGAGCGGTGATGGAGAGATACCCCCATGGGACTGACAGCAGTAGCGATCAAGGCGGCGAAAGGCCGCGACAAGCAATACAAAATGAGTGATTCGGGCGGCCTCTGGAGTCTCAAGCCCGGCAAGGACGAAGAACTGAGTTCGTTCTTCGTTGCCTTCACCCGGGCCGAACAGCGGGCATTTTTCACGAGTTGCAGGGAGCGCGGTGGAGGTATCCCGCTGGCTTGAGCAATTGCTGGGCGATGGCGTTCCGCGAATGACGGGGCCGCTCGACCTTTAAATGCCCCGCTGCCTAGCAATTTTCGCGTGATCGCTGAGGGCCGATTACCACTCTGGACAACGCATCGAGGGGAGTCTGAACCGCCGGTTCGGCCAATCCCTCATCGGACTCTACCAGAGTGTGGCGGCCGCCGTTGCAGGCCAGCGCCCCGCGACACGCGCCGCGTAAATCATCCTGCTGGTCTCAGCGCGGCGTTGCCGCTCACGCACCGATATCGCCTGCATTCCAGTCAGGCCGAGCCCGATCTCTCTCAGCCGCCCGATCATGTCGGTCTTGTCTTTCGGCAGCGGGTGGAAGACACTGCCACCGCGGCCACCTCCCGGGTCCTTGTGGGCAGCAGTGAAGCGAGGCCGCCAAGCGAGGCGTCCCTGATCGCCGCCGGCATCGTGTCGGCTATGCCTTTCGACAGCGCGTCCCAGTCGGTCGCGCGCGGATCTTCGTCGTGCCCGTTGACGCTCACAGACCGCGCGGCTGCATCGCGCTGCTCCTGCTGCTCCTGCTGCTCCTGCTGTTCGCGCTGCCGAATGGCGAAACGCGTCGGTCTCCATCGTCAGGCGAGCGGATGATTGAGTTCGAGGCCGAGCTGCTGGCGCCCGACGAGTTCGCGCGTGGTGTCCCAGTCCCAGAAGGCGTGCGAGCAGACGGTGTTGAGGTCGCGCCAGAAGCGTTGCAGCGGCTGGTCGACATGGAAGCTCGACGCGCCCGCCGCCGCCATGATTGCATTGGCGCTGTCGCGGACATGCTGCGAGACGAAAGCGAGATGCCCCTTGAGCGCGATGCGGTCGTCGAGCGTGAAAGGCCGCTCGTGGAGAATCGCGTCGACCTTTGCGATCAGCCCGCGCGCCAGATCGTGCGCGATCATCGTGCGCAGTTCGAGGTCGCCGAGCGCGACATGCGCGTGCTGCTGGTCCTTGACGACCGAGCCGCTGAAATTGCGCACCCGTTTGGCGACGATCTCGCGATAGGCGCGCATCATGCCCGCGAGGCCGCCCGACAGCACGCCGACGACGGTGCAATAGGCGAGCGGCAGTTGCGGCATCGAATAGAGCGGATTGGCATATTGCGCCGACCCCGCCGTCGGTCCGGCGCGGAATTCGGCGCCGTTGGTGACGCGATAGTCGGGGACGAAGGCATCGTCGATGACGATGTCGTTGCTGCCGGTGCCGGCCATTCCGGTCATGTGCCACACATCCTCGACGCGGACGTCGGCGACGGGCAGGGCAAAGGCGCGCGGCCCCTCTTCGGTCAGCCCGCTGACATAGACCCAGTCGGCGTGCATCACCCCCGATCCCCACGAGGCGCGGCCGCTGACGCGCCAGCCGCCTTCGGCGTGCACCGCCTTCATCGTCGGGGCATTGGCGCCCGGCATCAGCGTGAACCCGCGCGCCCCGAAAATCTCCTGCTGGAGCCGGGCGCTGAACTTCGCGGCATAGACATTGTGGTTGATGTAGAAGGACGCGATCCAGCCGGTCGAAACGCACGCGGCGGCGATCTCTTCGACCACCGCGAACATCGTGGGCAGGTCGGATTCGGGCGCTCCCCACTGCGCCGGGACGAGCATCTGGAGAATTTCCGCCCCGACCAGCGCCGCGATCGTTTCGTCGTGCGGCTTGCGCAGCTTTTCGGCGTCGCGCGCGCGTTCGGCGATGATCGGGGCGAGCGCGCGGGCACGTTCGATCAGCTGTTCGTTGGTGGTTGGCATCGCGAATCTCCCTCTGGTTGGTTAGGGGGCTAAGTATTAAATAGTCACATGTCTATTAAAATTTCACGAGCGACGGTTTCCGATGCTATGGGACAGAGCATGGACGAGGATATTCAGCACAGCGGCCGGCGCCGCGGCCGCCCGGCGAGCGCCGGGGACATGGCGGTCGACGAGGCGGCGTGCCTGCACGCGGCGCTTTCGGCCTTTGCCGAACATGGCTTCGAGGGGACGTCGGTGCGCGAGCTCGCGCGCACGCTCGGGATCAGTCACGGGCTTCTCGGCGCGAAATTCGGGTCGAAACGTGCCCTGTGGGAGGCCGCGGTCCGTCACGGAATGGATCTGCTCCATGCCCATATGTCGGGATTGCCCGGGGACCCGGGCGGCGACGGCGATATCGTCGAGCGCATGCGCGCCGCGTGCCGCAGCTTCGTCGTCGGGCTGGCCGAGGTTCCGGCGATCATCCAGTTGATGAACGTCGAAGGCGCGCGGGCGGGCGACCGGTTGACCTTCATCGCCAACAGTTTTTTTCGCGGCCGCGTCTGGCCGATCCAGAGTCTGCTCGTCGAAGGGCAAAAGGCGGGCGTGTTCCGCGCGGTTCCCGTAGCGGTCCCTTTCACGCTGCTCGCGCACGGCGCGGGGGCGCTGATCGCGCTGCGACCGCTCGTCGAGGCGACCGGAGCCGGGCCTCGTCCGACCGGGGCGAACCCGCTCGACCATGCCATGGCGGCGGCCGATCTGATCGTGCAAGGCCTGATCGCCGACGCGGGCGGTTGACAATCATAACTCTGCGGTTATGAAAAATTCATAGCCAATGAGTTATGAGTTTATGATCGATGCCCGTGATTTGCTTTTCCGCACGCTTGCCGATCCGACGCGGCGCGCGATCTTCGAGCGGTTGTGCCGCGACGGCGAGCAAACCGTCGGCGCGCTGACGCAGCGCGCAGGCGTGTCGCAGCCCGCGGTGTCGAAGCATCTCGCTGTACTGAAGGCAGCGGGGCTCGTTCTCGACCGGCCCCAAGGGCGTCAGACGCACTACCGCGTCCCGCGCGGGGCGCTGGCGCCGCTCGCCGACTGGACGCGCGATATGGAGAGTTTCTGGGAGCATCGTTTCGACGGACTCGACGATCTGCTGAAGAGGATGGATCAATGAACCCTTCCGCTGCCGAAACGCGTATGGTGATCGTCGAGCGCGAATTCGCGCACCCGCCGGCGAAGTTGTGGCGCGCACTGACCCAGCCGCACCTCGTTGCCGAATGGCTGATGGCGGGCGATGTCGCGGCGATGCCGGGGCATCGTTTCAGCTTTGAAGCCGACTGGGGTGCCGTCGATTGCGAAGTGGTTGCGGTCGAGCCCGAGCGCAAGCTGTCGTACAGCTGGACCGGCAAAGGGCTGGAGAGCGTCGTCACCTGGACGCTGACGCCCACGGCGGGGGGCACGCATCTGCGCATGGAACAGGTCGGATTCCGGCCCGAACAGGCGCTCGCCTATCATGGCGCCAGGGCGGGCTGGCCGCGTTTCCTGAACCGGCTCGAGGCGTTGCTGGCGACGGGCGATTGACGAGGACCGCGAAAGGAGAATTGCATGCGCTGGAACGTCTGGATCAGGCAGGCGCACCGCTGGGTGTCGATGTTGTTCACCATCGTGGTTGCGGGGATTTTCGTGGCGCTCGGGCTCGGTAGAGAGCTTGCCGAATGGGCGTTTTACCTGCCGCTGCCGCCGCTGTTCCTGCTGCTGGCGAGCGGGCTTTATCTTTTCGCCTTGCCCTATTTCGTCCGGGCGCGGCGCGGTGCGGAGGTCGGCTGATGGCGGGCGCAAAGGGCGAGGTGGTGCTGCTCTCGGGCGGTAATCCGCAGATTGCCAAGGGCGACGGCGACGCCCCGGTGCAGGCCTATATCGCGGCGATGCCGGGTTGGAAGAGCGCGGCGGGCAAGGCGCTCGACGCGCTGATCCAGCGAACGGTGCCGGGGGTCGAGAAGGCGGTGCGCTGGAACTCGCCCTTTTATGGACTGCCGGGGCAGGGCTGGTTCCTCAGCTATCACTGCTTCACCAAATATATCAAAATCACTTTCCTTCGCGGCGCACGGCTCGACCCGCTGCCGCCCGTGGGGTCGAAGGATCCCGACACGCGCTACCTGCATATCGTGGAGGATGAGCTGGTCGACGAGGCGCAACTCGCCGACTGGATCCGTCAGGCCGCGGCAATACCGGGGTGGAAACCCTGACGGGAGGGATGACATGGCGAGGAATGAAAGCGGCAAGAGCCCGTCGGAACTGATCGACCAGCGCATCGCCGAACTCGGCGACTGGCGCGGCGAAACGCTGGCACGGATGCGCTTGCTGATCAGGGAGGCGATCCCGGGCGTCGTCGAGGAATGGAAATGGCGCGGGGTTCCGACCTGGTACAAGGACGGGATCATCTGCACCGGCGAAACATATAAGGACAAGGTCAAGCTGACCTTTGCCAGGGGCGCTGCGCTCGACGATCCGGCCAGGCTGTTCAATGCGAGCCTCGACGGCAACGTGCGCCGCGCGATCGATATCGCGGAGGGGGAAGCGGTCGATCCGGCGGCCTTCAGGGCGCTCGTCGGTGCGGCGGCCGATCTCAACGCGGCGCGCTAGTCCGGTCGCGGACGCGTGACGGCACGCCTCCGCGACCCGACCGGTCAGAAGCGTTCGCCGACCAGTTCCTCGCTCTTTGTCCAGAGCGCCTGCGCACGCGCGACGTCGAGGGCATAGGAACGCACGCCATCGCGGATACCGTCGCCTTCGACGATCGCACCGACGCGGCAATCCTCGCAATAGCGCCCGCCGACCGCCTCGGCATCGGCAACCGCCGCCGCCCAGACCGAGGTTGCGGCACCCTGCGGGATCGATTTGTACTCGAACGCGGGCGCGCCTGTCGCGGCGGCGGTGGCGTTGAGCTGCGCGACGAGGGCTTCCATGTCCTCGTCGGACAGGTGGCGGCCGAGCTCGGTGGCGATGCCGCCCGGATGCACCGCGACCGCGCGAACGCCCCTGTCCCGGTGCCGCCGGTCGAATTCGACCGCGAACAGGATGTTGGCGGTCTTCGACCGGCCGTAAGCGATCCACGGATCATAGGGCGCGGCGTCGAAGTTCGGATCACCCAGATCGACATCGGCAAAGCGATGCCCTGCCGACGCGAGGTTCACGAGCCGCCCGCCCGCGTTGATCAGCGATGCGATGCGGTTGATGAAGGTGAAATGGCCGAGGTGGTTGGTGCCGAACTGGGTCTCGAAGCCGTCGGCGGTGCGCCCCTGCGGGGTCGCCATCACCCCGGCGTTGGCGATGACGATGTCGAACATGCGGCCGTCGGCATGAAGCGCATCGGCGGCGGCGCGGACGCTGGCAAGCGAGGCGAGGTCGAGCGCGATCAGGTCGAAGCTGCCACCGCTGGCATCGGCGGCGGCACGGACGGCGTCGGTCGCCCGCCGCGCCTTGGCGAGATCGCGTGCGGCGCCGACGACATCGGCGCCACGCGCGGCGAGCGCGCGTGCGGTCTCGACACCGAGGCCGGCCGACACGCCGGTGACGAGGATGCGTTTGCCGGAGAGGTCGACGCCGGCAAGTACGTCGTCGGTGGTCGATTTGGCATTGAACAGGGTCATGCAAAGGCTCCTTGGAGTTGACGGGGGCGGGGATGTCCCGTCCTTGCCGCAAATAGCGCCGGCGGCGGCAAAGACGGTGCCCGATCGTGGCGATCGCTTGCCTGATCCTCGCAAAACGCGCTAAATGTCGTGGAGCGCTCTTGCGGATGGAGGCGTCGCGGACGAGGTGGGATCCATGCAGGATGGTCTTGAACCGATACGACGACAGGCGATGCGCCACGCGAATTCGCCATATGACGAGACGGTCATTCCTCGGGTTGCGCTCGCGACGCTCACCGCGCCCAGCAGCGGCATCGTCAGCATCTACGAACCCGTGACCTGCCTGATCCTGCAGGGAACGAAACAGGTGGTGATCGGGGACCAGCTGCTTCGATACGACAGCGCAAGCTATTTCGTCGCCTCGCTCGACCTGCCTGCGGTCAGCCATGTCGTCGAAGCGAGCATCGAGCGGCCCTATGTCGCGGCGGCGCTGACGCTCGACCGCGCGGTCATTGCCGATCTGATCGCGACGATGCCGGCAGAGATGATCGGCGCCGGCACCGACAGCATGGATGGGCCGGGCTTTGCGGTGAGCGCGGTGACACCCGATCTCGTCGAAGCCTGGGCGGGGCTGCTCGCCTTGCTCGATCGTCCCGACGATGTCGCGATGCTGGCGCCGCTGCGCGAGCGCGAAATCCTCTATCGCCTGCTGCAGGGACCGCTCGGCGGTCAGCTTCGCGAGATTGCGCAGAGCGACAGCCGCACCGCGCAGATACGTCGCGCGATCGAATGGATGCGCAGCCATTACGAAGAGGCGCTACGGACCGCTGCGCTCGCCGAGATTGCGGGGATGAGCGTCGCCTCCTTTCATCGTCACTTCAAGGCCGCGACCGCGATGAGCCCGCTCCAGTATCAAAAGCTGTTGCGGCTGCATGCGGCGCGGCGCCTGCTCGCGGGTGGAGCCGAAGCGAGCCGCGCCGCCTATGCGGTGGGCTATGAGAGCGCGTCGCAGTTCAGCCGCGAGTATCGCCGCGCCTTCGGCCTGCCGCCATCGCACGATGCCGAACGACTGCGCGGCACCGCCTGGCAGGCCGTCGCGGCCTGATCGTGCCCATGCTCACCGGGACGGTCCGAAAAAGAGATTGGCAAGCCGGGCGGGCGTAACCACATAGGCGCCGACTGCCCGTCGCAGTCCATCATCCACAGGGGTCCGTTTTCATGAGCCAGTTCGACTATGATCTCTTCGTCATCGGCGCGGGGTCGGGGGGCGTGCGCGCCAGCCGTATCGCGGCGTCGCACGGCGCTCGCGTCGCCGTTGCCGAGGAACATCGCGTCGGCGGCACTTGCGTCATCCGCGGCTGCGTTCCCAAGAAGCTGCTCGTTTACGGCGCGCATTTCGCCGAGGATTTGAAGGACGCGCGCAAGTTCGGCTGGGACGTGCCCGACTGCAAGTTCGACTGGGACGTGCTGCGCGACAATGTCCTTGCCGAGGTCGACCGGCTCGAAGGCCTTTACGGCCAGACGCTCGACAACCACAAGGTCACCGTATTCCGGTCGCGCGCGACGCTGGTCGGGCCGCAGAAGGTCCGGCTCGCCGACGGGCAGGAATTGACCGCCGAACGCATATTGATCGCAACGGGCGGCTGGCCCTTCGTCCCCGAATTCCCGGGAAGCGAGCATGCGATCACGTCGAACGAGGTCTTCCATCTCGAGACGCTGCCGAAGCGGATCGTGATCGCGGGCGGCGGCTATATCGCCAATGAATTCGCCGGCATCTTCAACGAATTCGGCAGCAAGGTGACGATCGTCAACCGCGGCGACACGATTTTGCGCGGCTATGACGAGCAGATCCGCGACCGGCTGCTGCAGATCTCGATGACCAAGGGGATCGATTTCAAGTTCAATGCGCCGTTCCGCTCGATCGCGAAGAACGACGACGGGTCGCTCACCGTCACGCTCGACAATTGCGAGCCGATCGTCGCGGATGCGGTGCTGATCGCCACCGGGCGAACCCCCAATACCCGCGGCCTCGGCCTCGAGGCGGCGGGGGTCGAACTCGACGATCATCAGGCGATCAAGGTCGATGAGACGAACCAGTCGTCGGTGTCGAGCATCTATGCGGTCGGCGACGTCACCAACCGCATCCAGCTGACCCCGGTGGCGATCCGCGAAGGGCAGGCCTTTGCGGATTCTGTGTTCGGGGGCAAGCCGACGGTCGTCGATTATGCCAATGTGCCCAGCGCGGTGTTCTGCCATCCGCCGATCGGCGCGGTCGGGATGACCGAGGCACAGGCGCGCAACAAGCTGGGGTCGATCCGTACCTACACCAGCGATTTCCGTGCGATGAAGAATGTCCTTGCGGGCCGCAACGAGCGTGCGCTGTACAAGATGATCGTCAATGCCGCGACCGATCAGGTCGTCGGACTGCACATGATCGGTCCCGACGCACCCGAAATCCTCCAGGCTGCGGCGATCGCCGTGAAGGCGGGGCTGACCAAGGCCGACTTCGACGCCACGGTCGCACTGCACCCGAGCATGGCCGAGGAACTGGTGCTGATGAAATGACCGCGCCGACCGGCTTTTCGTCCGACGAACGGGCGCAGTTGCTGGCGGTGAAAGGGGTTGGCCCGACGGTCGTGGCGCGGCTGGAGGAAATCGGCATCGTTTCGCTGGCCGATCTCGCGACGCGGGACGCCGACGACATCTGCACGCGCGTCAGCCTGCTGCTCGGCGCCAGCTGCTGGCGCAACAGCCCGCAGTCGCGGGCCGCGATCGCCGGCGCCATAGCGCGGGCGAAGGACCGGCTGACGGCGCGCTGAAACCGCCGGCTTCCGCCGGGATGCGGCAGCTGTTAGTCTCCCGACCGCAAACGACGGGAGGCGGCGCATGGCGGGAACGGCTTTGGTCACCGGGGGCAGCGGCTATATCGCGGGCTTTCTGATCCGGCAGCTGATCGGCGAGGGCTGGAACGTTCGCACCACCGTGCGCAACCTGACACGCGAACCCGAGGTCCGCGGCTGGCTCGATGTCGACGACGCCAGACTGCGCCTTTTCGCCGCGGACCTTGAGCATGATGCCGGCTGGGCGGAAGCGGTCGCAGGGTGCACGCATGTCGCGCATGTCGCCTCGCCCTTTCCGCTGGCTGTTCCCGGGCATCCCGACGAGTTGGTCGTGCCGGCGCGCGAAGGCGCTTTGCGCGCGCTTCGCTTCGCGCGTGCGGCGGGCGTGAAGCGTTTCGTCCTCACATCGTCGATGGCGGCGGTCGCCTATGGCCATGGCAAGGGCCGGGACCTCTATGACGAGGGCGACTGGACCAATCTCGCCAACCCTGAGGTCATGCCCTATCCGCGCTCGAAGACCGTCGCCGAGCGCGCGGCGCGTGACTGGGTGACGGCCGAGGGCGGCGATATGGAGTTCGCATCGGTCAACCCCGCCGCGGTGTTCGGCCCGCTGCTGTCAGACGATCTGTCGACCTCGATCGAGGTCGTGAAGCAATTGCTCGAGGGCAGGGTTCCGATGTGCCCCGACGTCGGTTTCGGTATCATCGACGTGCGCGACGTGGCCGACCTGCATTATCGCGCACTGACGGCCGAGGGGCTTCGTGACGAGCGCTTTATCTGTTCGGGGCCGTTTCTGAAGTTCATCGACGTCGCGCATATCCTGCGGGCGAATCTCGGCGCGCAGGCGCGCAAGGTCCCGACGCGCAGGATGCCCGGCTGGCTGCTCAAGGCGCTCGCGATTTTCCGGCCCGAACTCAGGCAGGTCGTTGCCGAACTGGGCAATGTCCGCGGCGGCGACAGCCGCCATGCGATGGAGAGGCTCGGTTGGACGATGCGGCCGCCGGAGGAAGCCATCCTTGCGACGGCGCATAGTCTGATCGAGCGGGGGATCGTGAAAAACTAGCCGATCCGGTAGGGTACGACGTCGCGCCGGTCGGGGTCGACGAGGATCGGCCGGTCGCTGGGCGGGAAGGCGCGCTGGTCGCAGTCGTCGCGCGGGCAGATGCGGCACGAGGAGCCGATGCGCGTCGCGGCATGGGCGGCGGCGACATCGACCCCGTCGGCATAGACGAAGTCGCCGGCATATTGCGCCTCGCACCCCAGCGCGACGGCGTAGCGGCGCGGGCTGCGCGCATAGCTTCCCGAGGGTTTCACCAGCCCCTTCGCCATCGACACGTAACGGAGGCCATCGGGGGTTTCGGCGAGCTGGAAGATGATGCGGTCGGGGATCGCCGCGGCCTCGTGGACGACCCATAAAGGACAGGCGCCGCCGAAGCGTGCGAATTGCAGACGCGTCGCGCTATGGCGCTTGGTGATGTTGCCCGCCATGTCGACGCGGCAGAAGAACATCGGGATGCCGCGCGCGCCGGGGCGCTGAAGCGTAGAGAGGCGGTGGCAGGCCTGTTCGAAGCTCACGCCATATTCGAGCCGCAGCCGGTCGATGTCGTGGCGCACCGCGCGTGCGCTGGCGCGAAAGGGGGCATAGGGCATCAGCACCGCGCCAGCGGCGTAGTTGGCCAGCCCGACATGGAGCAGCTGGCGCGCGGCGGTGGTGCGCAGCGGCGACGCCTCGACCACCGCGGCGATTTCGTTCGCTAGCGCCAATGCTGCGAACTGGTGCGCGAGCTGGAAGCGGCGGGTTTCGGGCGGCTGCGACGGGTCGATGACGAGGTGGCGCATCGTCGCGTCATAATCGCGCAGCGCCTGTGCCTGCTGATAGACGATTGAAATGCCGAGCGCGTCGCGCAGGCGACGCTCAATGGTTTCGATCGCGGGCGAGGGCGATTTGCCGCGTAGCCCGGCCGCGAGTATCTCGGCGGCGCGGTCGATGCTGTCGACATAGTTTCCGGCGTCGTGGAACCAGTCGCGAACCTCCTCCCACGGCAGACGGCTGCCCTCGGCGGTGCCGCCGGTCAGCGCCTCGTCGATCATCTGCAGGCGCTGGCCCGCGCGGCGGTAGGCGGCGTGGAGCGCGACGAACTGGTCGGCGAGCTGGGGTTGCTGGAGCGCGGCGCGCTCGAGTTGCTCGGGGGGCAGGGGGGAGGCGGCGAAGAGCGGGTCGGCAGCGGCTTCGCGCAGCGCCCCCGCGCGGCGGTCGCCGGTATCGGCGGAGACTTCCTCCCATTCGAGCGGGAAGAGGCGTTGCAGCCGGTCGAGCAGCGCGGGGGTCAGCGGGCGGTCGTCGTGCTCGATCTGGCTGAGGTAGGAGGCCGAGATGCCGAGCTGCGCGGCGAAGTCGGCCTGGCGGAAGGCGCGGCTTTCCCGAAGTTGGCGAAGTTGCCGCCCAGCGTAGAGTCGGGTGGGGGTCATGGATGCAAGGCTAGTTTGCAAATATGAACTTTGCAACTTTGCAAATTCGCATTTGCATCGGGGCGCGGGCGGGGGCAGGGGGTGCGTTCGAGAACAACCGGAGAGACGCATGTCCGCCAATATCGCCGAAATGGAAGCCCGCCGCGCCGCCGCCGCCCTGGGGGGCGGGCAGAAGCGCATCGACGCGCAGCACGCCAAGGGCAAGCTGACCGCGCGCGAGCGGCTCGACGTGCTGCTCGACGAGGGCTCGTTCGAGGAGCTTGATACCTATGTCGAGCATAATTGCACCGATTTCGGCATGCAGGATCAGAAGGTTCCGGGCGACGGCGTCGTCACCGGATCGGGCACGATCAACGGCCGCCTCGTCTATGTCTTCAGTCAGGACTTCACGGTTTTCGGCGGCTCGCTGTCCGAGCGTCACGCCGAGAAGATCATGAAGGTGATGGACAATGCGATGAAGGTCGGCGCGCCGGTCATCGGCCTGAACGACAGCGGCGGCGCGCGCATCCAGGAAGGCGTTGCGTCGCTTGGCGGCTATGCCGAGGTGTTCCAGCGCAACGTGCTGGCGTCGGGCGTGGTGCCGCAGATCAGCCTGATCATGGGCCCGTGCGCGGGCGGCGCGGTTTACAGCCCCGCGATGACCGACTTCATCTTCATGGTGAAGGATTCGAGCTACATGTTCGTCACCGGTCCCGATGTTGTCAAAACCGTTACCAACGAGGTGGTGACGCAAGAGCAGCTCGGCGGCGCGATCACCCACACGACCAAGAGCTCGGTCGCCGATCTGGCGTTCGAGAACGACATCGAGACGCTGCTCGCGGCGCGCGATTTCTTTGATTACCTGCCCGAAAACAATCGCAGCGGCGTGCCGGTGCGTCCGACGAGTGACCCCTATGACCGCGCCGAGATCAGTCTCGACACGCTGATCCCGCCCAATGCGAACCAGCCGTACGACATGCACGAACTGATCCGCAAAACGGTCGACGAGGGCGATTTCTTCGAGGTGCAGCCGGCGCACGCCGCGAACATCATCGTCGGTTTCGGACGCATCGAGGGGCGCACGATCGGCATCGTCGCGAACCAGCCGATGGTGCTCGCAGGCGTGCTCGACATCAATTCGTCAAAGAAGGCCGCGCGCTTCGTTCGCTTTTGCGACGCGTTCGAAATCCCGATCGTCACCTTCGTCGACGTTCCCGGTTTCCTGCCCGGCACCGCGCAGGAATATAACGGCATCATCAAGCATGGCGCGAAACTGCTCTTCGCCTATGCCGAAGCGACGGTACCCAAGATCACGGTGATCACGCGCAAGGCCTATGGCGGCGCGTATGACGTGATGGCGTCGAAACATCTGCGCGGCGATTTGAACTATGCCTGGCCGACCGCCGAGATCGCGGTGATGGGCGCGAAGGGCGCGGTCGAGATCATCTTCCGCAGCGATATCGGCGACCCCGAAAAGATCGCGCAGCGGACGAAGGAATATGAGGACCGCTTCGCGAACCCGTTCGTCGCGGCATCGCGCGGCTATATCGACGAGGTGATCCACCCGCACAACACGCGCAAGCGGATCGCGCTGGGGCTGCGCAAGCTCAGGAACAAGCAGCTCGAAAACCCGTGGAAGAAACACGACAATATTCCGCTGTGATAATCGGCGTCACCCCGGACTTGATCCGGGGGGCCGCTCGGCAACGTCGCAAAGCGGGATGCCGGATCGAGTTCGGCATGACGAATGGAGAGTTATTCGGCCTGTGATGGCCGACACAAGCTTTCCGGCGGGTTGGAGGCAAGGGTAAAGGGCGGCTAGGATGCTGCCGCGATGCCCTTGATTCCAAATGAGGTTTGAAGATGCGAAATTTGCTTCTTGGTGCCCTGATCGTCCCCGCGCTGCTGGCTTCGTCGGCGGCGTCGGCGTTCGATCCCGATACCCCTGTCGGCAAGCCCGAGCCGGCCTTTCCGATCACGCTCGGCAGCGAGGAAAGCGAAACGATCGACATTGCGTTCCGTGCGGCCTTCGGTCTCGGCAAGGGCGCCGTGGCGATGGCGGCGCGCGAAATCGACGGGCGGACCTATCATTTCCGTCCCGCCGCGATCCACCTGTTGCCGAACAATGTCGGCGTGCTGCTGAGCCTCGGCAGCCTCGACGAGGCCGGGCATGGCGACGGCGGGATCAACGCGATCCACTATCTGCAGGGCGGCCCGTCGGGCTGGCAGAAGCAGGGTGAATGGTTTGACCGTGGCGCGGTCGGCACCGTCGGCAATGCCGCGACGTCGTGGGCGTTCAGCGACGCGATCGGCAAGAATCCCTATCTCGTCACCGCGGGCGGCGGGGTGTGGCAGGGCTGCGCGATCAGCACCGCGACGCTGACCGAATTGACCCCCGATGGCCCGGTCGATCGGGCGGGCTTCACCGACGCGATGAGCTCGGGCGCGGGCGTCGGGCAGGCCGATGGCGAATATGAGGGCAAGATCGTCGCGGCCGAGCCCGACAAGAGCTTCACTGTCGGCTACACCGGCACGCGGTCGTTCACGCAGCGCTATGTGTTGAAGGACGGCAAATATGCACTGGTCGGCGCCGACCGGGTTCCGGGTTGCTGAGGCGCGGGTGATGGAATGGTTCTGGGCCGCCATCTCGGTCTGCTGGACCATCGGTGCCTGGGTCATTGCCCGGACCGCATGGGCGATGGCGCGCCATTGGGGGCAGGCGGGCGTCGTCGACCGGGGCATGGGGCGCGGCCTGTCGCGCGAGGATAATCCGGTCGGCTTTGCGCTGGCGTATCGCGGGACGCAATTCGTCGCGCTGTTGGGACTGGTTTTCGTCGCGGTCGGGATCGCGATCACATTGGGATGGATATCGAGGGCTTTATGAAACTGGGACGTTTGAACCATATCGGCGTTGCGACGCCGTCGATCGCCGACAGCATCGTCTTTTACCGCGACGTGATGGGCGCGACGAAGATCCACGAACCCTTCGACCTGCCCGATCAGGGCGTGAAGGTGTGCTTCGTCGATACGCCGGGCGCCGATGGCGCGCTCAACGGCACGCAGATCGAACTGGTCGAGCCGCTGCCGGGCAACACGTCGATCGCGGGCTTCCTGCAAAAGAACCCTGCGGGCGGGCAGCACCATGTCTGTTATGAAGTCCCCGACATCTACGCCGCCAAGGCCGCGTTCGAGGCGCTGGGCAAGCGCGTGCTGGGCGAGCCGCGCATCGGGGCGCACGGGACGCTGATTTTCTTCCTGCACCCCAAGGATATGGGCGGGGTGCTGACCGAGATCATGGAAACGCCGAAGGAGGCGCATTGATTTCCCGTTCCCCGGCGAAAGCCGGGGCCCCCGACTTCTGGACCCCGGCTTTCGCCGGGGCATAACAATGAGACTGTATATGACCGACAAGCCGACCATCGACCAATGGGCCGCCGCCGCGACCAAGGAAGTCAAGGGCAAGGACCTGACCTGGGCGACGCCCGAGGGGATCGACGTCAAGCCGCTCTATACGGCCGACGATGTGACCGTCGATCCTGGCTTGCCCGGTTTCGCGCCCTTCACGCGCGGCGTGCGCGCGTCGATGTATGCGGGGCGTCCGTGGACGATCCGGCAATATGCGGGCTTCTCGACCGCCGAGGAATCGAACGCCTTCTATCGCCGCAACCTCGCCGCGGGGCAGAAGGGGCTGTCGGTCGCGTTCGACCTTGCGACGCACCGCGGTTATGACAGCGACCATCCGCGCGTCGTCGGCGACGTCGGCAAGGCGGGGGTCGCGATCGACAGCGTCGAGGATATGAAGATCCTGTTCGACGGTATCCCGCTCGACCAGATGTCGGTTTCGATGACGATGAACGGCGCGGTGATCCCGATCCTCGCTTTCTTCATCGTCGCGGGCGAAGAGCAGGGGGTCGAGCGCAAGCTGCTCGACGGGACCATCCAGAACGACATCCTGAAGGAGTTCATGGTCCGCAACACGTACATCTATCCGCCCGAACCGAGCATGCGGATCATCTCGGACGTCTTCGGCTACACCAGCCGCGAGATGCCCAAGTTCAACAGCATCTCCATCTCCGGCTATCATATGCAGGAAGCCGGCGCGACGCAGGTGCAGGAGCTGGCCTTCACGATTGCGGATGGCGCCGAATATGTGCGCTACGGCGTCGCCTCCGGCCTCGACATCGACAAGTTCGCCGGGCGCCTGTCCTTCTTCTTCGCGATCGGCATGAACTTCTTCATGGAGATCGCCAAGCTGCGCGCCGCGCGCGTGCTGTGGCACCGCGTGATGACCAATCTCGGCGCCAAGGACGAGCGGTCGAAGATGCTGCGCACGCACTGCCAGACGTCGGGGGTCTCGCTGACCGAGCAGGACCCGTACAACAATGTCATGCGCACGACGATCGAGGCGATGGCGGCGATGCTCGGCGGCACCCAGTCGCTGCACACCAACGCGCTCGACGAGGCGATCGCGCTGCCGACCGACTTCTCGGCGCGTATCGCGCGCAACACCCAGATCGTCATCCAGGAAGAGACCGGGATGACCAAGGTCGTCGATCCGCTCGGCGGCTCCTATTATGTCGAGGCGCTGACGCAGGAACTGGTCGACAAGGCGTGGGAGATCATCGAGCGCGTCGAGAAGGAAGGCGGCATGGCGAAGGCTGTCGCCGCTGGCTGGCCCAAGGCGATGATCGAGACCGCTGCCGCAGCGCGGCAGGCGCGCGTCGACCGCGGCGACGACGTGATCGTCGGGGTGAACAAATATCGCCTCGCCAACGAGGATCTGCTCGAAACGCTCGAAGTCGATAACACCAAGGTCCGCGAGGCGCAGATCGCGCGCATCAACAAGATGAAGGCGAGCCGCGACGAAGCCGCGTGCCAGGCGGCGCTCGACGCGCTGCGCAAGGCGGCGGCGGGTGAGCAGTCGATCGAGAACAACCTGCTCGCGCACGCGGTCGAGGCGGCGCGCGCGCGCGCGACGCTCGGCGAAATCAGCCTTGCGATGGAGGAAAGCTTCGACCGCTATGGCACCCAGCCGACGCCGGTGAAAGGCGTCTATGCCGCGCCCTATGAAGGCGATGCGCGCTGGCAGCAGGTGCTCGACGGCGTCGCCGCGGTCGAGCGCCGCATGGGGCGCAAGCCGAAACTGCTCGTCGCCAAGATGGGGCAGGACGGCCACGACCGCGGCGCGAACGTCATCGCCTCGGCCTTCGGCGACATGGGCTTCGATGTCGTTTCGGGGCCGCTGTTCCAGACTCCCGAGGAGACGGTGGTGCTGGCGCTCGACAGCGGCGTCGACGTCGTCGGCGCCTCGAGCCTTGCCGCCGGGCACAAGACGCTCATCCCCGAGCTGATCGGCAAGCTGCGCGAGGCGGGGCGAAGCGACATCAAGGTGATCGCGGGCGGGGTCATTCCGCCGCAGGATTATGACTATCTGCGCGACGCCGGGGTGCAGGGCATCTATGGCCCCGGGTCGAATGTCGTCGAATGCGCCGCCGACGTGCTGCGCCTGCTCGGGCATAATATGCCCCCGCTGGAGGATGCCGCATGACCGAGATGAAACCCGAAACGCTGAGCGTCCACGCCGGCACCGCGCCCGACCCGACGACCAAGGCGCGGATCACGCCGATCTACCAGACCGCATCCTATGTCTTCGACGATGTCGATCACGCATCGCGGCTGTTCAACCTCCAGGAATTCGGGAACATCTACACCCGGATCATGAACCCGACCAACGGCGCGCTCGAAGGCAAGATCGCCGCGCTCGAGGGCGGACAGGCGGCGCTGGCGGTCGCATCGGGACATGCCGCACAGTTCCTGGCGTTCCACACGCTGATGGAACCGGGGTGCGAGATCGTTGCGGCGAAGAAGCTGTACGGCGGGTCGCTCAACCAGCTCGGCCAGAGCTTTCGCAAGATGGCATGGACGACGCATTTCGTCGACGCCGACGATCCGGCGAACGTCGCGGCCGCGATCAACGACAAGACGCGCGCGGTGTTCATCGAGAGCCTCGCCAACCCCGGCGGGGTGGTGCAGGACATCGAGGCGATCGCCAAGGTCGCGCACGACGCGGGCGTGCCGCTGATCGTCGACAACACGATGGCGACCCCGATCCTGTGCCGGCCGATCGAGCATGGCGCCGACATCGTCGTCCATTCGACCACCAAATTCTTGAACGGCCACGGCAATGCCATCGGCGGGGTGATCGTCGACGCGGGATCGTTCGACTGGGCGAAGGGCGGCAAATATCCGACGCTGAGCGAACCCAACGCTTCGTATCACGGGCTGAAATTCACCGAGGCGTTCGGCAATCTCGCCTTCATCCTCGCCGCGCGCACGCTCGGACTGCGCGACCTGGGACCGGCGCTGGCGCCGATGAACGCCTTCCTCGCGCTGACCGGCATGGAAACGCTGGCGCTGCGCATGGAGCGGCATTGCAGTAATGCGATCACGCTCGCCAAATGGTTGCAGGCGCATCCGGCGGTGAGCTGGGTTTCCTATGCCGGGCTGCGCGACAACCCCTATCACGAGCTGGCGCACAAATATCTGGGCGGCAAGGGCGGGTCGGTGTTCACCTTCGGCCTCAAGGGTGGCTACGACGCCGGGGTCAGGCTGGTGTCGTCGGTCAAGCTGTTCAGCCATCTCGCCAACCTCGGCGATACGCGCTCGCTGATCATCCACCCCGCCTCGACGACGCACAGCCAGTTGTCGGCCGACGAACTGGTGCAGGCGGGCGCAGGCCCCGACGTGGTGCGCGTGTCGGTGGGCATCGAGCATATCGACGACATCATCGCCGACCTGGCGCAGGCGCTGGACGCGGCGGCTTGATGTCGCGGATCGCCTCGCTTGCCCTGCTGTTGGCTGTCGCCGCACCCGCGGTGGCGAAGGCTGACCTTCGTCCGAGCGACTATCGCCCGGGCGTGACGGTCGAGCCCCTTTACCGGCAGCAGATCGACGCCGTCTATCACACCGACTGGTCGGGGCGGCTTGAAAAGACCGATGGCGGCTGGCGCGACGTCTATTTCGAAACCGGCGACAAATTCGTCAACAAGGGGCTGATCAGCTTCAACTGCGCCCGGCCGAAGGCGGATATCGGGCTGATCCTGTACGGCACCGGCGCCTATGGCGATGCCGGCGATCGGCGCGTCGTCCGCGTCCGCTTTGCCGATCGCAAGGCGTGGGCGGCGGACCGGTTCGCACCCCTCGCGGGGGAAACTCCGCCCCACCCATTCTACCTCGCGGCGCACAAGCGCTTCTGCCGATAACAAAGGGCCGTTCCCATGACTCTCCCCCCCGCCGAAAACCTGCCCCGCACCGACTGGACGCGCGAAGAAATCGCCGAACTGTTCGACCTGCCGTTCGACGAGCTGATGTGGGAGGCGCAGGGCGTCCATCGCCGCCACCACGCGCGCGGAGAGGTGCAGCTGTGCACGCTCCTGTCGATCAAGACCGGCGGCTGCGCCGAGGATTGCGGTTATTGCTCGCAGTCGGCGCACGCCGAGACGGGGCTGAAGGCGACCAAGCTGATGGACGTGCGCGCGGTGTTGCAGGCGGCCGCCGAAGCGAAGGATGCGGGCTCGCAGCGTTTCTGCATGGGCGCCGCGTGGCGCAACCCCAAGGATCGCGACATGCCCGCGATCGTCGAGATGATCGAAGGCGTGCGCCAGATGGGCATGGAAACCTGCATGACGCTGGGGATGCTGACCAAGGAGCAGGCCCAGACGCTCGCGGTCGCGGGGCTCGACTATTACAACCATAATGTCGACACGAGCCCGGAGAATTACGAGAACATCATCTCGACCCGCACCTTCCAGGACCGGCTCGACACGCTGGAGGAAGTTCGCAGCGCGGGCATCAACGTCTGCTCGGGCGGGATCGTCGGCATGGGCGAGACGCGCGGCGATCGGGTCGGCTTCATCCACGCACTCGCGACCTTGCCGCGCCATCCCGAAAGCGTGCCGGTCAATGCGCTGGTGCCGGTGAAGGGCACCGTGCTCGGCGACATGCTCGCCGACACCCCGCTTGCCCAGATCGACGAGATCGAGTTCGTGCGCACCGTCGCGGTCGCGCGCATCACGATGCCGCTGAGCATGGTCCGCCTGTCGGCGGGGCGCGAGAGCATGTCGGAGGCGACGCAGGCGCTCTGCTTCATGGCGGGCGCGAACAGCATCTTCACCGGCGACAAATTGCTCACCACGGGCAATCGCGGCGACAGCGCTGATGCTGCGCTGTTCGCGAAGCTCGGGATCGTGCCGATGGTGAGCGAAGAGCCGATGCGCCGCGACGAGGCGCTGGAAGCGGCCGAATAGTGACCCGCAAGCCGCTCCTTGCCCTGTTGACCACGCTGTTCTTGCTGCCCGCTTCGTGCGCGAGCGGCTACGCCGCAAACCGGATGCAGGGGGTGCGGCTGGGCACCGAAGCGGGCGCGGGCGGGCCTTTGTGGGTCGAAAATCTGCTGTGGCTCGGCGCGCTGGTGCTGGTCATCGTCTGGGCGCGGCAGATGAAACGGATTTTTCCGGCGCCCGCGGCGCCGCAGGAGACGGGCGAATGATGCTGATGTCGTTGATGCTGTTTGTCGCCGCGGCCGAGGAGCCGGAGTTCGATTGCGACAATCCGCAATATCAGATCGAGATGAACCACTGCGCCTATCGCGACTATGAGGCGGCCGATGCCGAGCTCAACGTGCAATGGAAGCTGACGTCCGCGAAGATGAAGCAGATCGATGCCGAGTTCGACGGCACATATGACAATCGGCCGGGCTATCACGACACGCTGTTGGCCGCGCAGCGCGCCTGGCTGACCTACCGCGACCGGCATTGCGAGAGCGAAGGCTATTCGATGCGCGGCGGATCCGCAGAATCGATGGTGATCAGCGGCTGCCGCGCAACCCTGACCAGAGAACGTACCGAACAACTCAAGGCACTTGTCGAGGAATATTGATGTTCAAGAAAATCCTGATCGCCAACCGCGGCGAAATCGCCTGCCGCGTCATCAAGACCGCGCGCCGCATGGGCATCGCCACCGTCGCCGTCTATTCGGACGCCGATGCGCGCGCGCTCTTCGTGCAGATGGCTGACGAGGCGGTGCATATCGGTGCCTCGCCGGCAGCAGAATCCTATCTGATCGCCGACAAGATCATCGCCGCGTGCAAGGCGACCGGCGCCGAGGCGGTGCATCCGGGCTATGGTTTCCTGTCCGAGCGCACCAGTTTCGCCGAGGCACTCGCCAAGGAAAATATCGCCTTTATCGGACCGCCGGTGGGCGCGATCGCGGCGATGGGCGACAAGATCGAGTCGAAGAAGCTCGCGATGGAAGCCGGCGTCAACGTCGTCCCCGGCTTCGTTGGAGAGATCGAGGATACCGAGCATGCGGTGCGCATCTCGAACGAGATCGGTTATCCGGTGATGATGAAGGCCAGCGCCGGCGGCGGCGGCAAGGGCATGCGCCTGGCGTATAGCGAGCAAGACGTCCGCGAGGGCTTCGAGAGCGTCAAGCGCGAAGGGCTCAACAGCTTCGGCGACGACCGCGTGTTCATCGAGAAATTCATCCTCAACCCGCGCCACATCGAGATTCAGATCCTCGGCGACCAGCATGGCAACACGCTGTACCTCAACGAACGCGAGTGCAGCATCCAGCGCCGCCACCAGAAGGTGGTCGAGGAGGCTCCGTCGCCCTTCGTCACCGAAAAGATGCGGAAAGCGATGGGCGAGCAGTGCGTCGCGCTGGCGAAGGCGGTCGGCTATTACAGCGCGGGCACGGTCGAATTGATCGTGTCGGGCGCCGATCCGACCGGCGAGAGCTTCTACTTCCTCGAAATGAACACACGCCTCCAGGTCGAGCATCCGGTGACCGAAGCGATCACCGGCATCGACCTGGTCGAGCAGATGATCCGCGTTGCCGCGGGCGAAAAGCTCGATCTGAAACAGGAGGATGTGAAGCTCGACGGCTGGGCGATCGAGAACCGCGTCTATGCCGAGGACCCGTATCGCGGCTTCCTGCCCTCGACCGGGCGGCTGGTGCGCTATCGCACCCCGGTGCCGGCGTGGGAGGGCGACGAGCGCGGCGAGGACGGCGTGCGCGTCGATGCCGGGGTCGAGGAAGGCGGCGAAGTGTCGATCTTCTACGACCCGATGATCGCCAAGCTGATCACCTGGGGCAAGACGCGCGACGAGGCCGCCGACCTGCAGGTCGCGGCGCTCGACCGCTTCGAACTCGAAGGGCTCGGCCACAATATCGACTTCCTCTCGGCGATCATGCAGCACCCGCGCTTCCGCTCGGGCGAGCTGACGACGGGTTTCATCGCCGAGGAATATCCCGAGGGGTTCCATGGCGCCGACACCGATGCCGACGTGACGCGTGCACTCGCCGCGATCGCGGGCTTCATGGCTTCGGCCGAGGCCGATCGCGCGCGGCGCACCGACGGTCAGCTCGGCGACCGGCTCGATCCGCCCGCCAAATGGCAGGTGACGATCGACGGCGAAGCCCACAAGGTCAAGCTGGGCAAGAAGCATATCAAGGTCGACGGCGACAAGGTCGATATCGCGCTGGAATATGCACCCGGCGACCGGCTGGTCGTCGCCGGGATCGACGGCAGCGAGCTCGCGGTGAAGGTCGCCAGAACGCGCAGCGGCTGGCGCATGACGACGCGCGGGCGCATCCACGAGGTGCGCGTGCTGCCTTGGCACGTCGCGCCGCTGGCGACGCACATGATCGAAAAGGTGCCGCCCGACCTGTCGAAATTCCTCATCTGCCCGATGCCGGGGCTGCTTGTGACGCTGCACGTCGGCGAGGGCGACAAGGTCGAGGCGGGCCAGCCGCTCGCGACGGTCGAGGCGATGAAGATGGAGAATATCCTGCGCGCCGAAAAGGCGGGGGTCGTGAAGACCGTGAACGCGGCGCAGGGCGACAGCCTTGCGGTCGATGCGGTGATTCTGGAGATGGAATAGCCTGGCGCTTCTCGTCATTGCGAGGAGCGAAGCGACGAAGCGATCCCGAGTGGCGCAGGGCCGCTCGGGATTGCTTTTCCCGGCTTTCGCCGGGATCGCCATGACGGAGTTTATTTGAATGCACGTAAATCACGACGCGGGTGCCCCCGCTGGCGACCCCATTGCCTTCGACGATTTCCTGAAGGTCGACATCCGCATCGGCACGATCGTCGCGGCCGAACCCTTTCCCGAGGCACGCAAACCCGCGTTCAAGCTGAAGATCGACTTCGGCCCCGCGATCGGGGTGAAGAAGAGCAGTGCGCAGATCGTCGATCGCTACGCGCTGGAGGAACTGCCGGGGCGGCAGGTCGCGGCGGTGGTCAATTTCCCGCCGCGCCAGATCGGCAAGTTCATGTCCGAGGTGCTGACGCTGGGCTTCGCCGACGAGGAAGGCGCGGTGATCCTGTTCGCGCCCGACCGTGCGGTGCCCGACGGGTCGCGGCTGTTCTGAGCTTTCCCAGGCCGCCGGTCGGGTCTAGCCTCTCCGGCAAAGGGGAGGAACGATCATGACTTTGCCGGTAACCGCCTTCGTCGGCGCCGTCTGCGCATTTTTGCTGCTGTTCACCGCGATCCTGACCGTGCGCCAGCGGCTGCGGCTGAAGGCCGCCTTCGGCGATCACGGTGATACGAAACTGATCGCGGCGAGCCGCAGCCACGGCAATCTGGCCGAACATGCGCCGATCGTGGTGATCCTGCTCGGCCTGCTCGAAAGCGCGCGCGCCAATCATATGGCGCTGATGGCGATCGGCGCGCTGTTTCTGATCGGCCGCGTCGCGCACATCATCGGCCTGCATGCGCCCGCCGAACCCGGCAAGCCGCCTGTGCCGCGCCAGATTGGCGTGGTCGCGACATGGGCCACGCTGCTGGTGCTGGGCGGGTGGACCCTGTGGATGCTGGCAACGGTGAATTTGTGAGAGGCTCGCCGCCGCCTGACTGAATGGCGGTTTTGGGGTGGAAAGTGGACGTTGTGGCTAAGCGGACGTCGACTATCCCAAACCACTAGCCATGGACTTGCTAATGGGCATCGTGGCCAACGCGAGCAAGAGACGTTTCATAGGCGGCGACAGCCCTACGAAACTCTAGCTGCTTCCGTTCAAGCGCCTTGCGTCGAGTGTAGGCGATAAATGAAAAAAGGACCGCACCGCCGATCATCGGCATCACGCCATCAAGTTCACGCCATTTCGCATAATAATAGGCTGCTCCGGCAACCAACGTAGCCGCCATCACCCAGGCTGTCCAAGTAATGAAGCGCTCCGTCTGCCAAGAGTCGCTCGGCTCAGGGCGGCCACTGTGCCGGTTGGTTGTATGGTCATGGAAACCGATCATCGCGACACTGTTTCATAAGAGGCTGGCAATCGCAACAAGCCCGATGATCGCGCAACCGCAGGCTAGCGGCAATTTTAACATCCGCAACCGGTCGCTTGTTGCCGCGCAGTGACGGGGAGGTAGCAGTGCGAAGCGCTGACGGAGTCAGCGTCGCGCGACCTTTCGGCCCCACCACCACCACCCGCGGCGGTCCTGCTGGCGCTATCGTCGTCTTCGACTTTCCCATGGGTTTCCGCCATAGGGAGGATACAGCAGCGGCGCCGGTCGCCGGCGAATATTCGGCATCCGACCGACCCAAAATGCCGCGCCACACGACGGCGCTTGCGGCGCTCAATCCTCCACCAGCGCCACCGCGCGAATCCAGCCCGCGCTCGCGCGCTCGATCTTCACCGGGAAGCAGCTCAGCGTCCAGCCGGTCGGGGGCAGGGCGGCGAGGTTGGTGAGTTTTTCGATCTGGTAATAGGGCCGGATCCGGCCCGCCTTGTGGCCTTCCCAGATGATCGACGGGTCGCGGGTTTCGGCCCAGCGCTTCGCGGTGTGGCTGAACGGCGCGTCCCAACTCCACGCGTCGGTGCCGACGACCTGCACCCCGCGCTCGGTCAGGTAGAGCGTCGCTTCCGCGCCCATGCCGCAGCCCTGGTCGGTGAAATTGTCGGTGCCATAAAGCGCGCCCGACTGGACGAGGACGATGTCAAAGGGCTGGAGCGTGTGGCCGATGCGCGCGAGTTCGGCTTCGACCTCGGCGGCGCCGATCACATGCCCCGCGGGGCGACCCGAAAAATCGAGCTTCACCCCGGGGCGGAAGAAGAGGTCGAGCGGCGCTTCGTCGATGCTCGGCGCCGGGGTGGCGCCGCGATCGGTGGTCGAGTGGAAATGCCAGGGCGCATCCATATGCGTGCCGTTGTGCGTGCTGAGCGTCAGGCTCTCGACCGCCCAGCCTTCGCCGTCGGGCAGATCGTCCTTGACAAGGCCGGGGAAGAACATCGCGATCTGTTCCCACGTATTCTCGTGGGTCATATAGTGGATCTGGGGCCGCATCACCGGCGGATCGGACACCACGTCGTTGGTGATCGGGATCGAAAGGTCGATGAAGCGGGTCATGCCGCGAAGCTGCCCCCACGCGCCCGCTTGTGCAAGGCCGAACAGCGTTTATGACGGAGCCCGAAAAATGTTCCGCCCGCGCGGCGGGATGAGGGAGAGTATATGACCGCAAGTGCCGCCGGCGCCCGTCATGGCGCGGACTATCAGCCGACCGCGAAAGATATTCGTATGGTCATCGCCGCATCCTCCGCGGGGACGATCTTCGAATGGTATGATTTCTTCATCTACGGCACGCTGGCGGCGATCATCGGCAAGGCGTTTTTTCCCAGCGACAATGCGACGCTCGAGATATTGCTGGTGTGGGCCGGTTTTGCGGTCGGATTCGGGTTCCGGCCGCTCGGCGCGGTGCTGTTCGGTTTCCTCGGCGACCGGCTGGGACGCAAATATACCTTCCTCGTCACCGTCACGCTGATGGGCGTCGCGACCGCGGGGGTCGGCATGATCCCGTCGGCGACGACGATCGGGATCGCCGCGCCGATCATCGTCATCGCGCTGCGCATCCTGCAGGGGCTCGCGCTCGGCGGCGAATATGGCGGCGCGGCGGTCTATGTCGCCGAACATTCGCCGCCCGAAAAGCGCGGTTTCTATACCAGCTTCATCCAGGCGAGCGTCGTCGGCGGCTTCGTGCTCAGCCTGATCGTCGTGCTCGGCTGCAAGGCGGTGATGTCCGACGCCGTGTGGGAGGCGTGGGGGTGGCGCGTGCCGTTCCTGCTGTCGATCATCCTGCTCGCCATCTCGCTGTGGATGCGGCTCAAACTGTCCGAAAGCCCGGTGTTCCAGGCGATGAAGGCCGAGGGCGAACTGGCGAAGAATCCGCTGAAGGAAAGCTTCACCTATCCGGGCAACAAGCTGCGCATCTTCGTCGCGCTGTTCGGTATCGCCGCGGGGCTGACGGTGATCTGGTACACGGCGATGTTCTCGGGTCTGTCGTTCCTCAAAGGGCCGATGAAGGTCGAGGATAGCGCGGCCGAGATCATCGTCGGGATCGCGGCGGCGCTCGGCATGGGGTTCTTCCTGTGGGCGGGGCATCTGTCCGATCGCATCGGGCGCAAGAAGCCGATCGTCCGGGGCTATGCCGCGACGCTCGTGCTGCTCTTTCCGCTGTTCTGGCTGATGGGGAGCGTCGGCAATCCGGCGCTGACCGCCGCGGCCGAAAAGGCGCCGGTGGTGGTCACCGGATCGCAGTGCAGCTTCGACCCCTTTGCGCAGAAACAGGCGACCGCGTGCGGACGGACGCTGGGCGAGCTGACCAAATTGGGAGTGCCCTATGATGTCGTGGCGCACGGCGGCGGTTTCGACAGCGTCCGGGTGACGATCGGCGGACGCGAGGTTGCGGGCGAGGATCCCGCGGTGCTCAAACCCGCGCTCGAGGCGATGGGCTATGATTTCGAAAAGCAGGTGCCGGGGCCGCTCGGCATCGCGGTGATCGTCGCGGCGCTGCTCGGACTCAGCGCGCTGTCGGGCTTCACCTATGGCCCCGTCGCGGCCTTGCTCTCCGAAATGTTCCCGCCGCACGTGCGCTATTCGTCGCTGTCGATTCCCTATCATCTCGGCACCGGCTATTTCGGCGGCTTCCTGCCGCTGATCGCGAGCTTCATCATCGCCAAGACGGGCGATGCCTATGCCGGGCTGTGGTACACATGGGGCGTGGTGCTGGTCGCCTTCCTCGTGTCGTGGTTCTGGCTGAAGGAGCCGGTCGAGGGGCAGTGGGACCGTGGGCCCGGCGCACCGGGCGCCTGAGCGCGCCATTGGCGCTGCCGCCGACCGGGGGTAGGGGCAGGGCATGATCACCATCGCCCCGCCGCAGCGCCTTCGCCTCGATTCCGCCGCGCTGGTTTCCAACTGGCGCTGGCTTGCCAAGGCGAGCGGCGCGGCGGCGTGCGGCGCAGCGATCAAGGCCGACGGCTACGGCCTTGGCGCGCGCGAGGTCATGAAACGGCTCGCGGCCGCGGGCTGCCGCGATTTCTTCGTCGCAACCTGGGCCGAGGCGGCGGCGCTGATGCCGCTACCCGCGGGGACGGCGCTGTCGGTGCTCCACGGCGTCGGGGCGAGTGACATGGTCGCTGCGCTGACGCTTCCTGTCCGTCCGGTGCTCAACAGCGTCGAACAGGTCGCGCGCTGGCGCGCGGCAGGCGAGGGGCGGGCGTGCGACGTGATGGTCGATACCGGCATGGGCCGGCTCGGGCTGACCGCGGCCGAGGCGACGGGCGGCGCGCTCGCCGGGCTCGCCGTTGCGACATTGCTGAGCCACCTTGCCTCGGCCGACGAGGAGAGCGCGCAGAATGCGCGGCAGCTGGCGGCGTTCCATGCGGTACGCGACGCCGTGCCCGCGCAGCGCTACAGCCTCGCCAACAGCGCCGGCATCTGTCTCGGCGCCGACTATGGTTTCGACCTGACGCGTCCTGGGATCGCGCTCTACGGCGGTCTGCCGCGTCCCGAGGCGGCGGGGCACATCCGTCAGGTCGCCTTTCCCGAGGCGCGCGTGCTCCAGGTCCGTGAGGTCGCGGCGGGCGAAACGGTCGGTTACGGCGCGACCTGGACCGCGTCCGCGCCCGCTCGGATCGCGGTCGCCAATATCGGCTATGCCGACGGCTATCTGCGGTGCCACGGCGGCGGCACCGGTTCGGCGTGCTGGCAGGGCCGCGTGCTGCCCGTCGTCGGCCGCGTGTCGATGGACCTCACCGCCTTCGACGTCGGCGATGCCGCGATCGGCGAAGGCGACTGGCTGACGCTCGATTACAACCTGCCCAAGGTGTCGGCGCGCTGCGGGCTGTCGCAATATGAACTGCTGACCGGGCTCGGGGCGCGGTTCGGGCGCGACTGGCGCTGACGCGTCATGACAATCGCGGATTGGCTTGTACGATTTCATTCATGCGCAATAAAAAAGGGCCCCGGTTTCCGGGGCCCTTTCTTTTGAGGTTCGAAGTTCGAGTTAGAACTTGAACGAGCCGTTCACAAAGAACGTACGGCCGCGGTAATCATACCCCGAATAGAGCGGCGCGTTGCCGATCGTCGTGTAGCCAATCGCGGTGATCCGCGGCGGCTTGCGGTCGAAGAGGTTCTGGACACCCGCCGTGAACTCATACTTGTCGGCAATGTTGAACTGGATCGATGCCGAATGGACGAAATAATTCCCGACCTCAAGATAGTAGTTGTCCTTGTAAGCCTGGACCAAATCCGGATCGGAAACACCGGTCAGTTCGTCATATGCGAAGTACTGGTAGGTCTTTTCACGGTCGCCATCGATCCAGTCGACGCCATAGCGGAAGGTCACGTTGTCGAGGCGGTAAGTCGCGTCGAAGTTACCAACCCAGTCGGGGCTGGTGACGGTACCGTTCAGGTCGGTCAGGAACTCCTCAGGGAAGAGGCGGCTCGACTGTTCGGTGTACTTCGTGACGTTGGCGTTCAGCGTGAAGCGTCCGCCGAAGAGGTCACGCGAGTAACGGCCGTTGAACTCGAAACCCTTCACGATGTCTTGCGACAGGTTGACGTAGCTGCCGATCACTTCAAGCGCGTTGTTGGAATCGCGCGTTACGAAGCGACAGAAGCCGGCATTCGGATCGAAATTCGGGTCCGAATAGCAACGGTTCATGATCGTCGAGGCCGTCAGGTTCGCCACGCCGTTGCTGACTTTCGTGTCGAAATAGTCGAGCGCGAGCGAGAGCTGGCCGAACGATTCAGGCAGAACCGGGCGCAGGACAACCCCGACCGTCCAGCTCTTCGAGGTTTCAGCCTCAAGGCCGGCTTCCGCACCGCCGACCGTGAAGGTCGTGATGCCGCTGGTCTGCTGGAAGTCCGCCGGCAGGCCGATCGACGCGCAATTCTGCGCGATGATCTTCTCGTTCGGCGACTGATCAGCCGGAACCGGCAGGTCGTCGCAGGGATCGAGCGAGCCGCTCAGGAAGCCGCTGGTGGCGCCGAGGAACTGCTCGGCAAGTGCCGGAGCGCGGTACGATGTGCCGTAGCTTGCACGGAAGCCAACACCGCGGATCGGTTCCCATTCGGCCGCGATCTTGTAGGTCGTGTCCGAACCGTAGGAAGCATAGTCGGTGTAGCGCGCCGAACCCGTCAGATTGAGGCGGTAGAAGCCCGGGGTGTCCGACAGGATCGGCAGGAAGATTTCGCCGTAGACTTCCTTGACATTATCCTTGCCGACCGTGGGCGTGCCCGCGGTCAGGCCAAGCAGGTTGCCGTTGATCGAGTTGGGATCGGGCTGGTCGTTGATGCTCTGGCGGCGATATTCCGCGCCCAGCGCGAGCTGCGCATCTCCGCCCGGCAACGCGAACAGCGGACCATCGACGTTGAACGCGAAGGTCGTTTCGCGGAACTTGGTCTTGCCGATCGTATTGACGAGAATCCAGTCGCGGAAATCCTGCGGAAGACGGCCGCCGATGACGTCCGCCGACAGCACAGGAGCGACGACGCAGTTCCGATTGACCGCCTGCGAGGCGCAGCTGAAGGTGCCATTGCCGTTTGCAACGGCGTCGAGCGAAGCCGCGAGGCGATCGATCAGGAAGGATTCGATCTCGTACGAGCCATCGTTCCACGACTTGCCGACATAGGCGTCGTAGCGCCAGCCCGGAGCGAAGAAGTCGCCGCGGACCCCGCCGCCAACACGAACATAGTCAACCTGCTGCTTCGAATCGGTCAAACCGAAGCCGATAAACGCGCGGGCCGCGACGATCTTGCCGCCCGAGGTTTCGTTCGGGTTCAGGAAGGCGCCGTTGCGAAGGTTTTCGGGGAGCAGCGGGCTTCCGCGGACGTAGTCCAGCGAAAGCTGGCGATACAGCGGCGACTCCGACTTGCGGCGGGTGGCGAGGAATTCACCGTAGATTTCGGCATCGCCGAGAATGTCGGTCTTGTACGTCCCCGACAGGAAGCCCGTATAGATTTCGGCCTGGGTGATCAGCGGCTCTTCCTGCGACGCGGGGTCGAAGGTGTCGCGGTCATAAGTGCCGACGCCCAGATAGCCGGGGAACGGACCGGTGGTAACGCCAGGGGCCGGAACAAAGCGGTTGAAATTGCCAACCTGGCCGCTGGTGCGACCGATAGCCTGACGCGTCGGTGCACCGAGCGTGTTGATTGTTACACCGCCGTTGTCGAGCGTGAAGCAGTTGCGCGGGTCGCCGATGGGGAAAGCGTCCCCCGATCCGAATTCCGAACCTTCGCCGTCGAGGAAGCCGCCGACCGGGCAGCTGAGCCACGGCACGTCGTTGAGCGACAGCTGATCGCGCTTGCGGTATTCGAGCGAGCCGATGATGCTGAGACGGTCGCTTTCAAAACCGAAGCTCGCGGCAACGCGCCGGTCGATGCCCGCGCCGACTTCCGGAATGTTGACCTGAGCGTCGATCTGCAGCCCGCGCAGCTTCTGGTCGGTGATGATGTTCACGACGCCCGCGACGGCGTCCGAGCCGTAGATCGACGAAGCGCCGGCTTTCAGAACTTCGATGCGATCGACGATCGCGGTCGGCAGGACGTTAAGGTCGGTGGCGAGCACCGAACCGCGCGTGCCGCCCGGCGCGAGGCGACGGCCGTTGAGCAGGATGAGCGTACGGCTCGGGCCGAGGCCGCGCAGGCCCAGCGTGTTGGCGCCGGTGCCACCGTCGGTGACGAAGCCGCCGTAGAAGTTGTTGATCTGGCCGGCGCCTTGTGTGACCGCAGTGCTCTGCAGGGCATCGGTGGCGCTGTTGAAGCCAGCCTGAGTGATTTCGTCCGACGTGATGACAGTGATCGGCTCTGCGGCGGTGAATTCGTCGCGGCGGATGCGCGAACCCGTGACGACGATGACATCGGATTCTTTGGTGGCGGTTGCCTCGTCCGCCGAAGCAGTTTCTTGGGCAAGGACTGGCTGACTCGCAGATATAGCTACTGCAAAAGCAGCAGCACCCATAAGCAGGTGCGACTTATTCATCAATGTAACTCCCCGGTTGTCCGTTCAAAAATCGAGATGAACGGATTGGGCATAGACAAAGACGGAAATTGAAATGCGCACAAGTCCTTGATGGCAATTTTCTGACGAGTCGAAGCTATCGGTGTGACATTGTGTCATTTTCGCAACAGTAGGCGGCAGGTGCGCCGGAAAAGCGCTGCGTAACATGATTGTGGCGTCGTGACACGAAGCATGGTTTTTTGCCTGGAAGGCGTGTGATTGTGTCAGTTTAAAAGTTTCATGTGTAACTATATTGCGTGAGTTGATTTGGCGCGATTTGCGGCTGGTAGAGGTGATGTGCGTTGATCGGGCGCCGCTGCGGTCTGCGGTGCTGTCGCCAGCGAAGGCGAATCGCTCCATCGTCTAGCCGCCATGTTGCGATGCATCATCTAATGATCTAATGCCTTGCTTTCATAATTATGCCCGACGCGGCGGGGGTCGCCTTTTTGTCACGGGCCGAGGGAGTTTTTCACCATGGCCAAGCCCAAGGCGCCGGCCGACGACGGCGTCGTCACGATTAAGAAATATGCGAACCGGCGGCTCTACGACACCGAGCGCAGCTGCTACATCACGCTCGAGGATCTGGGCGCGATGGTGCGCGAGGGGCGGGAGTTTCGGGTTGTTGATGCCAAGAGCGGTGACGACATTACACACAATGTGCTGACGCAGATCATCATGGACACCGAGACGCGCGGCGAGACGCTGCTGCCCGTGCCCTTCCTGCGCCAGCTGATCGGGCTCTACGGCGACAAGATGCAGGCGATGGTGCCGCAATATCTGGAAGCGTCGATGGCGAGTTTCCGCAAGAACCAGCAGGACGTGCGCGCCGCGTTCGAGGGCGCGCTGGGAGCGAACCCGCTCGCCGAACTGACGCGCCGCAACCTCGAGATGTTCCAGCAGGCGGCGGGCGCCTTCATGCCAGGCGTCGGCACCGGCAAGGCCAAGGACGCCGAGATCGCCGCGCTCAAGGCCGAAGTGGCCGAACTCAAGGCCGAACTCGCCAGGAAGAAATAGTCAGGGCTTCTCCCGCCCGCAGCGACGGAAAACACGAAAATCATGGTCAAACATGCGCTCAGCGTAACCCGTCAGGCCGACTTCGCGGCCTGGTATCAGGATGTCATTGCCGAAGCCGATCTCGCCGAGGAATCGGGCGTGCGCGGCTGCATGGTGATCAAGCCGTGGGGCTATGGCATCTGGGAACGCATCCAGAAGGTGATGGATGCCGCGATCAAGGATGCGGGGGTCCAGAACGCCTATTTCCCGCTCTTCATCCCCTTGAGCTTCTTTGAGAAGGAAGCTGATCATGTTGATGGTTTTGCAAAGGAAATGGCGGTCGTCACCCACCATCGCCTGATCGGGGACGGCAAGGGCAAGCTGGTCCCCGATCCCGAGGCGAAGCTCGAGGAGCCGCTGATCGTCCGCCCGACGTCGGAGACGGTGATCGGCAATGCGATGAGCCGCTGGGTCCAGAGCTGGCGCGACCTGCCGCTCAAGGTCAACCAGTGGGCGAACGTCGTGCGCTGGGAAATGCGCACGCGCATGTTCCTGCGCACGAGCGAATTCCTGTGGCAGGAAGGCCATACTGCGCACGCCGACAAGCAGGATGCGATGGCCGAGACGCTGCGCGCGCTCGAAATGTACCGCGCCTTTGCCGAGGATGTGCTGGCGATGCCCGTCGTCGCCGGAGAAAAGCCCGAGAACGAGCGCTTTCCGGGCGCGGTCGCGACCTATTCGATCGAGGCGATGATGCAGGACGGCAAGGCGCTGCAGGCGGGCACCTCGCATTATCTGGGCACCGGCTTCGCCGAGGCCGCGAATATCCGCTACCAGGACAAGGAGGGCGGCCACAGCCTGTGCCACACGACGAGCTGGGGCACCTCGACGCGCATGATCGGCGGCGTCATCATGACGCATGGCGACGACGATGGCCTCCGCTGTCCGCCGCGCATCGCGCCGCACCAGATCGTGATCGTGCCGATGCTGCGCGACAATGACGAGGATGTCGCGATCCTCGATTATTGCCGCGACCTCGAAGCGCAGTTGAAGGCGCTTGACGCGTTCCGTGAACCGGTGCGCGTGCTGCTCGATACGAGCGGCGCGAAGGCGCAGACCAAGCGCTGGGGCTGGGTCAAGAAGGGCGCTCCGGTGATCGTCGAGATCGGTCCGCGCGACGTCGCGGGCGGCAATGTCGCGGTGATCCGCCGCGACCGGCTGTATCAGGAGAATGGCAAGCTCGACACGGCGTTTGTCGCGAAGGACGATTTCGTCGCGGACGCGGTGGCGATGCTCGAGGCGATTCAGGCCAGTCTCTACGCCGAAGCCAAAGCGCGGCTCGATGCGAACATCAGTCGCGATATCACTGATTTAAAAGCGCATTTTTCGGGCGACGACAAGTTCGTGGGCTGGGCCGAGGTGCAATGGTCGCGCCCGACGGGTGCGGTGCTCGACGGCATCGTCGAGCAGTTGAAGGCGCTCAAGCTGACGATGCGCAACACGCCGCTCGACGCGGCGCCGGCCGACGGCGCCTGTATCTTTACCGGCGAGCCGGCGGTCGAACGGGTTCTGGTGGGGCGCACCTATTGATATCGAGGTCGCGAAGGACAAGGGTTCGCACGAAGACACAAAGGCACGAAGGGGGCGGGGCATGGACATTGAACAGCTCTGCTCCATCGTGGTCGATGCGGGTTTCAAGCTTCACAAGGACATAGGCCCCGGATTGCTGGAATCTGCCTATGAAATCATGCTCGCCGCGAAGCTTGAGGCGACGGGTTTGAAAGTCGATCGGAAAATGCCGATCGATCTTCTTTATGACGGCGTGGTGATATCGAGCGCCTTTCGCCCCGATCTGCTCGTTGAAGATCGCCTCATCATCGAACTGAAATCGACCGAGGCAACGCTGCCTGTTCACGCGAAGCAGGTTGTGACCTATTTGCGTTTGATGGGCTTGACCCACGGATTTGTTATGAACTTCGGAACTCCCACCTGCAAAGACGGCGTCCGGCGGCTGCTGAATGACCCGAGCCTCTTCGTGTCTTCGCGTCTTCGTGCGAACAAATTTGGCGACACCCGATGAAAAAGCCCAAGCCGCAGCCCGGTCTTCCCTCGCGCGAACAGGTCATGCGCTTTATCGCAGACAGCCCCGGAGCGATCGGCAAGCGCGAGATCGCCAAGCATTTCGGGCTGCACGGCGCCGAGAAGATCGCGCTCAAGGCGCTGCTCAAGGACATGACCGACGAGGGGCTGGTCGACATGGCCCCGGGGCGGGCGTTCCACAAGCATGGCGGATTGCCGCGCGTCACGGTGCTGCGCGTCGCGGCGATCGAGGGCGATGCCGTGTGGGCGGTGCCCGACCGCTGGGAGGGCGCGGGGCCGCCGCCGCGGCTGCGCGTGATGGAGAAGGGGCGGCGCAGTGCCCTCGGCGTCGGCGAACGCATTCTTGCGCGCACCGAGGAGCGCGGTAACGGCCATGTCGCGCATCCGATGAAGACATTGCAGTCGAGCGCCGAGCTGGTGATCGGGGTGCTCGTCGCCGACACCGGTCCGGGCGGCAAGCCGATGACCTGGCTGCGCCCCGCCGACAAGCGCGCGCGTTTCGACTTCGCGGTCGGCGACATGGGCGATGCGGCGATCGGCGACCTCGTCCGCGCCGAACTGACCGGGCGCGGCCCGGCGACCAAGGCCAAGGTGATCGAGCGCATCGGCGACCCCTTCGCGCCCAAGGCGCTGAGCATGATCGCGATCGCGCGCCACGAAATCCCGCACGTCTTCGGCGCCGAAACGCTCGCCGAGGCCGAGACGGGGGCGAAGCTGCCGCTGACCCCCGACGGCCGCGAGGACCTGCGCGACCTGCCGATCGTCGCGATCGACCCGATCGACGCGCGCGATCATGACGATGCGGTGTGGGCGGCGCCCGACGAGGATGCGGGCAACAAGGGTGGTTTCAGGGCGATCGTCGCGATCGCCGACGTCAGCTTCTATGTCCGCCCCGACGGCGCGCTCGACCGCGAGGCGCGGCGGCGCGGCAACAGCGTCTATTTCCCCGACCGCGTCGTGCCGATGCTGCCCGAAACCCTCTCGGCGGGGGTGTGTTCGCTGAAGGCCGGCGAGGATCGCGCGGCGATGGCGTGCCATCTGGTCATCGACCGGCACGGCAAGGTGACGTCATGGCGTTTCACGCGCGCGCTGGTGCGACTGCGCGCGAACATCGCCTATGAACATGCGCAGGCGGCGTATGACAAATCCACGTCGCCCCGGCGAAAGCCGGGGCCGCAGGCGGTCGGGCAGGACGCCAGCGATCCCAGCTTGCGCTGGGATGACGATATTATCCCCGCGTTGCAGAATCTCTGGGCTTGCTGGGCGCTGCTCGCGAAGGCGCGCGCCGCGCGTTCGCCGCTCGACCTCGACCTGCCCGAGCGGCAGGTGATCCTCGACGAAGCGGGGGGCATCGCCGAAATCCGCGTCCGCGAGCGGCTCGATTCGATGCGGCTGATCGAGGATTATATGATCGCGGCGAACGTCGCGGCGGCGAAGGCGCTCGAGGCGAAGAAGTCGCCGGTGATGTACCGCATCCACGAGCCGCCGAGCCGCGAGAAGCTCGTCAGCCTCAAGGAATATCTCGAAACCTTCGACCAGAGCTTCGCGCTGGGGCAGGTGATCACGCCCGCGGTGTTCAACCGCCTGATCGACGGCTTTTCGGAGGACGACCGCCTGCCCGAGATCATGCAGGCGATCCTGCGCAGCCAGACGCAGGCCTATTACGGCCCCGCCAATGCGGGGCATTTCGGGCTCGCGCTCGGCAGCTACGCGCATTTCACCTCGCCGATCCGCCGCTACGCCGACCTGATCGTCCACCGCGCGCTCGTCGACGGCTATCGGCTCGAAGTGCCCGGAAAGGCGAAGGATCTTCCCGCGCGCACCGGGCTGGGCGAGGCGGATGCCAAGGGGCTGTCGCGCATCGGCGAGGCGATCAGCGCGCTCGAGCGCCGCGCGATGGAGGCCGAGCGCGAGACGATCGACCGCTATGTCGCGGCGTATCTCGCGAACAAGACCGGCGAGATCGTCGCGGCGCGGATCACCGGGGTGCAGCCCTTCGGCTTCTTCGCGACGGTCGACGGGCTTGGCGGCGACGGGCTGGTCCCGGTGTCGACATTGGGCAACGAGCGCTTCTTCTACGACGAGGCGGCGCGTTCGCTCGACAGCGAGCATGGCCGGGTGAGCTATACCGTCGGCCAGCGGCTCGACCTTCGCCTGATGGAGGCAAATCCGGTGAGCGGCGCGCTGCGCTTCGAGCTTCCCGACGCGCCCGAGGGCGGCTTTCGCAACCGTCCGGTGCGGCGCGACGGGGCAAAGAAGGACAAGGCGGGCAAGCATATGGTCGGCAAGCGCGGCCGGCCCGCGAATATCAAGCACAAGGGCAAGCGGCGCTGAACTCCCCTCCCTGAAAGGGAGGGGGTGGGGGTGGGTGCGAGCGAAGCGAGCCGTGCCGTAGTGACGTCGCCGACCCACCCCCAGCTGCGACTAGCCAGCAAGCTGGCAAGTCTCGCTACCCCTCCCTTGCAGGGAGGGGAGATTACTTCCCCGCCAGCCCCGCCAGCCTCGCCAGCAAAGCCGCGCTCTCCGCATCCGCCGGGAAAAAGGCTTCGATCGCCAGTTCCGACAGCGTGATGTCGACCGGGGTGCCGAAGATCGTCACCGTCGACACGAAGGAAATCCGCCCGGCGATCGTGTCGAGCACGAGCGGCACCGCGATGCTGCTCACCGCGCCGTCATTGTCGTTCGCGGGCCCCGGGTAGGCGGCGATCTCGTCGCGCAGCGCGATGAGTCCGGCGTCGGCGCTCGCCTCGATCTGGAGGTCGAGCCGGTGGAGGATATGCGCGCGCCAGAGGCCGTAATTGGCGATCTGCGGCGCGAGCCCTTCGGGGTGAAGCGCGATGCGCAGCGCATTGACGGGCGGCGCCAGCAGGGCAGGCGACACCTGTTCGATCAGGATCGCGATCGCGTCGTTCGCCGCGACCATGTTCCAGTGGCGGTCGACCGCGAGTGCCGGATAGGGTTCGTGCCCGCGGAGTATATGTTCGACGATCGCCTTCATTCCCGCCATTTCGGCGCTGTCGAGCGGCCGTTCACGATAGTCGGGGGCGTAGCCGGCGGCGAGCAGCAGCGCGTTGCGCGCGCGGTGCGGAACGTCGAGGCAGTCGGCGATCCGCTGGAGCATCGCCGCGCTCGGTTTCGAGCGGCCGGTCTCGATGAAGCTCAAATGGCGGGTCGAAATCTCGCTGTCGAGCGCGAGGTCCATCTGGCTCATCCGGCGGCGCGTGCGCCATTCGCGCAATTGTTCGCCCAGTGGTGCGACGTGCATCATCGTCTCCTTCGCAGTGCAGGCTAGACGCCGGCTTTCGGCATTTCCATTACCTCGGGCGTAATCGACGCGCTGCAATTACGGGTTCACCTGGGCCGGGTTCGAAAGGAGAATCCATCATGTCGATCCGCAACCTCAAGACCATCCTGATCCTCGACGCCGCGACCTGTGCGGGCGTCTTCCTCCTCGGCCTGTTCGCCGCGGCGCCGGTCGGCGCGCTGCTCGGCCTGCCCGCGGGCGTCGTCGCGACCGGCGGCTGGATCTGCCTCGCCGCGGCGCTGCTGATGCTGTTCGCGGCGCGGCAGGCGGTGCCGGGCGCCGCGCTGATGAAGCTGATCGCGCTCGGCAATATCGGCTGGGTGGCGGCGAGCCTGGGGGTGGTCGCGGCCTTCGGCGCTGCGATGACCGGTCTCGGCCTCGTCGTCGTGCTGGCACAGGCGGCCGCCGTGCTCGCCTTCGCCATCGTCGAATGGAAAGGCGCGGATGCGGGCGGGCGCGTCGCCGCCGTCTGAAACCTCGTCATTGCGAGGAGCCGAAGGCGGCGAAGCAATCCGGGGCGGCGCAGTACCGCCCTGGATTGCTTCCCCCGGCTTTCGCCGGGGGCGCAATGACGAACGGTTTGAAAGCGATTTCAGCTCAGCGCGTCGAGCCGCGCGATGTCGATGCCGCCGGGCACGAGCATCACCGGGCACGGCAGACCGCCGGCATCCTGACCGGTGAAATGCGCAACCAGCGGTCCGGGCGCGCCCGACGCCGCGGTCGCGAGCACCAGCGCCGCGATCTCGGCATCGCCCGCGATCACTTCGCGCACCACTTCTGCGGGCTTGCCCGTCCGTACCATGATCTGCGGGGTGACATTGCCCTCCTGCGCGATCGTCGCGGCCGCCGCGGCGACGAGTTCTTCGGCATGTTCGCGCGCCTCGGCCTCGATCGTCGCCTGGACGCCGCCGAAAGCGACGAAATCCTGCGGCGGGACGATCGCGAGTACCGCGACCCCGCCGCCGGTGCGCACGGCGCGGCGCGCCGCGAAGCGCAGCGCCAGCGCCGCTTCCGGGCTGTCGTCGATCACCACCAGATAGGTCCGCATGCCCCCGACCCCTTATGCTTTTTGCGGGTGGAGAGTGCGTCACATTCGTATGAAACGCAAGTTCGCCCGATGGACCTTGACCACGCAACCGCTTATGGCGAGGAGAACGCAAGGAACAGGGCGCCCGCCCTAACGTCATCCGGGACAAGGAAACTCATGCCGATCGAACTCAAAATGCCCGCGCTTTCGCCGACGATGGAAGAGGGCACGCTCGCCAAGTGGCTGGTCAAGGAGGGCGATACGGTGAAGTCGGGCGACCTGCTCGCCGAGATCGAGACCGACAAGGCGACGATGGAGTTCGAAGCGGTCGACGAGGGGGTGATCAGCCAGATCCTCGTCGCCGAGGGCAGCGACAATGTGAAGGTCGGGACCGTGATCGCGGTGATTGCGGGCGAGGATGAGGACGCGGGCGCGGCGAAGGCGGCTCCGGCGGTGAAGGAAGAAGCGCCCAGGGCGGCCGAGCCCGCCAAAACCGTCGCCCCAGCGAAAGCTGGGGCCGCTCCCGTCAGTGCACCCACGCCAGCGGTCCCAGCTTTCGCTGGGACGACGGACGATGGCGAGCGCATCAAGGCGAGCCCGCTCGCCAAGCGGATCGCCGCCGAAATGGGCATCGACCTGTCGACCATCACGGGCAGCGGCCCCGGCGGCCGCATCGTCAAGGACGACCTCGAGGGCGCCCCGGCGGTCGCGCCCGCTGCTGCGGCTGCAGCTCCGGCCGCGACCGCCGCCGTACCGGCGGCCGCTCCGGCGCCCGCCGCGGCCGGACCGATCCCCGATTTCGGTATCCCGCACGAGGACGAGAAGCTCAGCGGCATGCGCAAGACGATCGCGCGCCGCCTGAGCCAGTCGATGCAGGAAGCGCCGCATATCTACCTGACGGTCGACATCCGCCTCGACGCGCTGCTCAAATTGCGCGGCGAGCTCAACGCCAGCCTCGAGGGGCGCGGCGTCAAGCTCAGCGTCAACGACATGCTGATCAAGGCGCTCGCGGTCGCGCTCGAGCGCGTGCCGGCGTGCAACGTCAGCTTCGGCGGCGACGTGATGCGCCGCTACCAGCGCGCCGACATTTCGGTCGCGGTGAGCATCCCCGGCGGGCTGATCACTCCAATCATCACCGACGCCGGCGGCAAGTCGATGTCGAAGATCTCGACCGAAATGGCCGAACTCGCGGCGCGCGCCAAGGAAGGGAAGCTCCAGCCGCAGGAATATCAGGGCGGTACCGCCAGCATCTCGAACATGGGGATGATGGGGATCAAGCAGTTCACCGCGGTGATCAACCCGCCGCAGGCGATGATCATGGCGATCGGCGCGGGCGAGAAGCGGCCGTACATCGTCGACGACGCCCTGTCGGTCGCGACCGTCATGACCGCCACCGGCAGCTTCGACCACCGCGCGATCGACGGCGCCGACGGCGCGCTGCTGATGAAGACCTTCAAGGAACTGGTGGAAAGCCCGCTGGGGCTGGTGGCCTAAACCGCTCCCGTTCCATCGGGCTTCCGCCATGTCGCGCTGAAGCTCGACCCCGCCATGCCGATCGACAGGCCGAACGGGGCGAGCAGCCCGCCGATCGTGCGCGCGGCGCGCAGTCTGGCGGGGGGCTGGCCCATCGCGGCGCGGGCGGCGCACCAGCGCGCGCCGCGGTCGGCGCGGTCGAGGTTCGTATAGCCGCGAAAGGCGCGGAGGATCGGCAGCGGGTTGACCCCGCGTTGCGGCGGCTCGCGGCGTCCGAACAGCCGGTCGAGCGCGCGCGGCCAGTAATTGACCAGCCAGCGGCCCGAATGCACCTCGCGCGGTGCGAGGCGGCTCGCGGTGCCCGAGACGATGACCAGCCCGCCGGGTTTGAGTACGCGGCCGATCTCGGCGAGCACCGCGGGAAGATGGCCGGGGACGACATATTCGAGCACGCTGATGCACAGGATGATGTCGAAGCTCGCGTCGGCGAAGGGCAGGGCGCGCGTATCGGGCAGGTGGTGCAGCGCGATGCGGTCGCCGAAGCCGTGGCGTGCGGCGTTGGGGCGGGCGAGGGCGATCGCGCCGGCGTCGACGTCGATCGCGGTGACCCGCGCCCCCATCGCCGCGGCGACGATCGAGCTTGCGGCATAGTTGCAGCCGAATTCGAGCAGGTCGGCACCGGTCACGTCGCCGGCGTAGGCGGCGAGCAGGTGGCGGACCTCGTTCCAGGCGACGGGGACGTAGCCGCCGACCCAGCGGTCGTCGGGGTCGAGCCCCATCGCCTGCGCCTGCGCGCGAAAGCGCGCGTCGCCCGCCGGGTCGACGACGGCAGGGGCGTTCGCGTCGGGGCGCGGCGGGACGGAATAGCTATGGGTCGGTTGCATGGGCGTGGCGACGATCCTAAACGCAAGGCATGAAATCATCCTTAACCCACCGGAAACAGCCGATTTCCGTAGCGGCGCGGCGGGGGCGACGGTTTTGCGAAGGCCTCTATGCCGCGCGCCGGGTTCAGGCTATTCGCGCTTCGGATATCAGGTAAAAAGGGACGCCCAGCATGGCTGACACCAATTATGATCTCATCGTCCTCGGCTCGGGTCCCGGTGGCTATGTCGCGGCGATCCGCGCGGCGCAACTGGGCCTGAAGACCGCGATCGTCGAGCGCGAACTGCTCGGCGGCATCTGCCTCAACTGGGGCTGCATCCCGACCAAGGCGCTGCTCCGCTCGGCAGAAATCTATCACTATATGCAGAATGCCGGCGCATACGGCCTGAAGGCGGCCGAGATCAGCGCCGACATCGACGCGGTCGTCAAGCGGTCGCGCGGGGTCGCGAAACAGCTCAACCAGGGCGTCGCGCACCTGATGAAGAAGCACAAGATCGCCGTCCATATGGGCACCGGCAAGCTCACCGCGCCGGGCAAGCTCGAAGTGACGGGGGAGAAGAGCAGCGAGACGCTGACCGCCAAGAATATCATCGTCGCGACCGGCGCGCGCGCGCGCGACCTGCCCTTCGCCCCCGCCGACGGCAAGCGCATCTGGACCTATCGCCACGCGCTCGTCCCGCCCGAAATGCCGAAAAAGCTTCTGGTCATCGGATCGGGAGCGATCGGGATCGAATTCGCCAGCTTCTACAAGGACATGGGTGCCGACGTTACGGTCGTCGAGATGCTGGACCGGCTGGTGCCCGTCGAGGATGCCGACGTTTCCGCCTTCCTCGAAAAGGCGCTCAAGAAGCAGGGCATGACGATCCACACCGGCGCCGGGGTCGAGGAGCTGAAGGCGACCGCGACGGGTGTTTCGGCGAAGATCAAGGGCAAGGACGGCAAGGTCGAAAGCGCCGAGTTCAGCCACGCGATCGTCGCGATCGGCATCGTCCCCAACACCGAGAATATCGGCCTCGAAGCGCTCGGCGTGAAGACCACGAAGGGCCATATCGACACCGACGCGATGTGCCGCACCAACGTCCCCGGCCTGTGGGCGATCGGCGACGTCACCGCGCCGCCGTGGCTTGCGCACAAGGCGATGCACGAATCGATCATCGCGGTCGAGGCGATCGCGGGCAATCATCCGCACGCGATGGACGTGCGCAACATTCCCGGCTGTACCTATTGCCGCCCGCAGATCGCGAGCGTCGGGCTGACCGAGGCGAAGGCGAAGGAGCTGGGGTACGAGGTCCGGGCCGGCACCTTCCCCTTCATCGGCAACGGCAAGGCGATCGCGCTGGGCGAGGCCGAAGGCTTCACCAAGACGATCTTCGACGCCAAGACCGGCGAACTGCTCGGCGCGCACATGATCGGCGCCGAGGTTACCGAACTGATCCAGGGCTATACGATCGGCAAGACCGCCGAGCTGGTCGAGGATGATTTCATCGGCACCGTCTTCCCGCATCCGACGCTCAGCGAGACGATGCACGAAGGCGTGCTCGCGGCGTTCGGTCGCCCGCTGCACATCTGATGCCGTCCGGGCCGCGGCGGCGACGCGCGCGGCCCGGGGCATTGGCGCTTTCGGTCCCGGGACCGAAGGCGGCAGGCTGCGCCCGATGAACCCGTCGATCCTCCATTTCTCCCGCGCGGGAAACGCCCTCAAGGCGCTGTTTTTCATCGGATTCGCGGCGCTGGCCTTTGTCGTGGCCGGCGCGCTCCACCGCGAGGACGCAGCGCCGCCGCCGCGCATCGATTTCGACGGCGCGGTCCCGCCGCCGCCCGCGCCGCGCCGCGATCCGCTGGCGCCGGTCAAGATTCCCGCGCTGATCGTCGCGGGGGGCGTGTGTCTGTTCCTCGCGGGACGGCACGGCGCACGGATGGTCACGCGGCGCGTGGCGGCCCGCATCGAGGGCGGACATCTGCATTGTCATGCGAGCCTGGTTTCGGCTGCCGAGCCGATCCCGGTCGCCGCGATCGTCGACGCGGTCTTCGATCGCGCCGACCGCCTGCCCGGCGAGGGATCGGGCGCGGTGCGGCTCGGCGCGCGCCTGCGGCACGGTCTGTATCTGCGCTACATGGTCGACGGTTCGCTCGGCGAGCTGCGGCTGGCCGACAATGATATCGACGGCGGGGCCGAGCAGTTGCGCCGTTTCGCGGCGCATCTCGACGCCTGGCGCCAGTCGGCGGCGCGGACCGCGCAGCGGGGCTGATTTGCAGCGGCGACGCGATTTTGCCATGGCAGCGCGATGACTTCGCCACATTCGAACGCCGTCCTGCCGCCGCCGTATCGCAACGCGCTCGTCGCCGTCGTCCTGCTGTTCCTGTTGACCAGCGCGATGGTCTGGTCGGGCCACACCGAGGCGATCGATCGCCGGATCGGCGCGGCGCTCGGCCTGTCGGCCGAGAGTTCGCCGCGCTGGCTGATCCTCTTCATGCAGGGCGTGAGCTGGTTCAACGGCGGCCTGCCGCGCTGGGGAATCGTGATCCTTCTGTGCCTGCTCGTCTGGCACTGGTGCGGGCCGCGCTGCGCGGTGGCGCTCGGCGGCGCGTCGCTGCTCGCGAACCTCGCGTCCAGCCTGCTCAAGATGGGTTTCGGGGTGGCGCGACCCGACATCGTCCCGCACCTCGACCACCAGACGAGCTTTTCCTACCCCAGCGGCCATGCGACGAGCGCGGCGGTGGTCTATCTGCTGCTCGCGTGGCTCGCGCCGCCGCGCTGGCGCGGTGCGGCGTGGGCGCTCGCCGCGGCCATGATCCTGCTCGGCGGTCTTTCGCGCATGATGCTGGGCGTTCACTGGGCGAGCGACGTCGCCGGAGGCACGTTTCTCGGCGCCGCCTTCGCCCTGCTCGGCGCCGCATTCGTGCGGCGGGGCCGGGCGGCATAAGGAAATCCTAACCGCGCGGCGCTATGGCGATGCGAACGTTGGAGGATTTCGCATGCGCAGTGTCGTTGCCTGGCTCGCTGCCCTTGTCCCGGTGGCCTATATCGGTTTCCTGCTGTGGCATTTCATGGGGGTCGGCGGCAATTCGATGGAAGGCGTCGTCGGCATCGGCCTCGGCCCCACCGTGCTCGGCCTGTCGATCGTCGCGCTGCTATTCCTGATCGCACCGCTGGTCAGGCTGATCCGCGCCGTATCGGGCACCAACCGGGTGCCCGGCGCGAGCCTGAAGGTCGGCGACGACCTGCCCGCGACCGAGGGATTCGACGCCGATGCCGCGCTTGCGCGCTATATGAGCGAGCGCGGCGAAGCGCCCGCGCTGGTCGAGGAACGCCCCGCCGCCCCGGCGCCGCGCCCGCAGTTCGGCCGCAAGGTCGTCTGACCGGCCCGGGCCCGGCGCTTCGCCGGGCCGCTCTGTACCACGGAAAAGTGCGCCGGCCTCGTCCGCATTGCGCATCCTGCTCAGCTTGCGTTCAGCGTTTTGCGGCTATTCGGGCTGTCGTTATGACAGGCTTTGGCGCGTTTGCGCTGGACCAGCGGGCGTGTCCGCTGATACGGAGCGTCCCGGAACCTTCTTCATAGGGTGAAAATGACCAAAATTTCGACCATCTTCGGCTTCGCTGCCGTTGCCGCCGTCGCCGTGACGCCGGTGCTGGCCCAGACCGTCGCCGATACCGACGTGCCGAACACCAGCCTCAACATCCCGGGCAATGTCCAGGTCTATGGCGACGCCAAGTCGAACGTCTATCGCCCGTCGGCGACGGTGAACGGCGAGATCATCACCGCGACCGACATCGAACAGCGCATGGCGCTGATCCGGGTCGCGAACAACAATATGGAACTGCCCGCCGATCAGGAACAGGCGCTGCGCCAGCAGGTGTTCAGCAACCTGATCGACGAGAAACTGCAGATCCAGGAAGCCCGCGCGGCGGAGATCACGATCGACGAGAATCTGGTCAACGACCAGTTCGCGCGGCTCGCGGCGCGCTACAAGCAGTCGCCCGAACAGTTCACCGCCTATCTGGCGTCGAAGGGATCGTCGGCAGCGGCGGTGAAGCAGCAGATTCGCGGCGAATATGCGTGGGACCGCCTGTTGCAGCGCAACGTCCAGTCGACGACCAACGTGTCGAAGGACGAGGTCGACGCGATCTACAAGCGGACGATGGAAGCCAAGGGGCAGGATGAATTCCACCTCGCCGAAATCTATCTGACCGCGACTCCCGAGACCGTCGAGGCGGTGGCGCAGAATGCGCAGAAGATCGTCCAGGCGCTCCAGGGCGGGGGCAGTTTCCAGGCCTATGCCCGGCAGTTCTCCGAAGCGTCGACCGCGGTCGTCGGCGGCGATCTTGGCTGGGTGCGCGCCGGCCAGCTGCCCGACAGCATGGCCGATGCCGCGCGCCAGATGCAGCCCGGCCAGCTCGTCGGACCGATCGAGGTTCCGGGCGGCGTGTCGATCATGCTGATGGTCGACCGGCGCCAGGTGCTGACCGCCGATCCGCGCGATGCGGTGCTCAGCCTCAAGCAGATCTCGCTCGATTTCCCCGCCGGCACGACCGAGGCGAAGGCCTCCGAACTCGCCGGGCAGTTCGCCGAAGCGACGCGTTCGATTGCGGGTTGCGGTGCCGCCGACGCGGTGGCGCAGAAGCTGGGTGCCAGCGTGGTGTCGCGCGACGGCATTTCGATGCGCCAGCTTCCCGCGCCTTTACAGGGCACGCTGATCAACCTGCAGGTCGGCCAGACCACGCAGCCGTTCGGCGCGGCGAACGAAGGCGTGAGCGTCCTGGTGCTGTGCGGCCGCGACGTGCCGAACACCGTGGCCGAGCCCAATATCGAGGAAATCGAGAACCGGCTGCTCGAGGAAAAGGTCAACAAGCGTGCCCAGCGCTATCTGCGCGACCTGCGCCGGGATGCGGTGATCGACTTCAGCTGATGAGCGATTTTGCACAGCCGCGGCCGATCGCGGTCACCCTGGGTGACCCGGCCGGCGTCGGCCCCGAAGTGACCGCGCGCGCCTGGGCGGCGCGGCGCGAGCACGACCTGCCGCCGTTCGTCGCGATCGGCGATGCGGCCTCGATCGCGGCCGTGTGGGACGGCCCGGTCGAGCGCATCGACGACATCGCCGACGCCGTCCGGCGGTTCGACGACGCATTGCCGGTGTGGCATCTCGAGGACAGCGGGCCGGTCGTGCCCGGATCGCCGAGCAAGGCCGGCGCGACCTGTGCGCTCCATTCGCTCGAAACCGGGATCGGGCTTGCCCGCACGCCCGCCGCCAGCGCGCTCGTCACCGGGCCGGTGTCGAAGCTCCAGCTCTATGGTGTCGGCTATACGCATCCGGGCCAGACCGAATTCATCGCCGAACGCTGCGGTGTGACCGCGACCAATGCGGTGATGATGCTCGCCGGGCCGTCGCTGCGCGTCGTGCCGCTGACGGTGCACATCCCGCTCGCCGAAGTGCCCGAGCGGCTGACGCAGGAACTGATCGTCGCCAAGGCGCGGATCACCGTGCGCGCGCTGAAGCGCGATTTCGGGATCGAGCGCCCGCTGCTCGCGATCGCCGGGCTGAACCCGCACGCGGGCGAGAGCGGCGAGATGGGCGACGAGGAATTGCGCGTCATCCGCCCCGCGGTCGAGCAGCTGCTCGCCGACGGCATCGCGATCGAGGGGCCGCTCGCCGCCGACAGCCTGTTCGCGCCCAATGTCCGCACGCGCTACGACGCGCTGCTCTGTCCCTATCACGACCAGGCGCTGGCGCCGTTCAAGGCGCTGCATTTCCACGACGGGGTTAATCTGACGCTCGGGCTGCCGATCGTGCGCACGTCGGCCGACCACGGCACCGCGTTCAACATCGCGGGCACCGGCGCCGCCGATCCGGGGCCGACGATCGCCGCGATCCGCATGGCGGCCGAACTCGCGGCGACGCGCGAGCGCAACTGCGCCCCCGCCGCGTGACGCGTCCGCCCGCGCCGACCCTGCCGCCGCTGCGCGAGACGGTGCGCGTGCACGGCCTGTCGGCGAGCAAGGCGCTGGGGCAGAATTTCCTCTTCGACGAACAATTGCTCGACCGCATCGCGGCGCTTCCGGGCGAGCTTGACGGCGAGACGGTGTTCGAGGTCGGCCCGGGGCCGGGCGGGCTGACGCGCGCGCTGCTGCGCGCCGGGGCGCGGGTGATCGCGGTCGAGCGCGACGACCGCTGCCTGCCCCTGCTCGGCGAGCTGTCGGCCGCCTTCGACGGGCGGCTGGCCGTGCTTGCCGAGGATGCGATGGCTATCGACGCCGACGTCGAGGCGGGCGGCCCCTATCACATCGTCGCGAACCTGCCCTATAACGTCGGCACGGCGCTGTTCACGCGCTGGCTCGAACCCGCGAGCTGGCCGCCGCTCTGGAAATCGCTGACCCTGATGTTCCAGCTCGAGGTTGCCGAGCGCATTGTCGCGCAGCCCAATACCTCGGCCTACGGGCGGCTGAGCGTGCTCGCGCAGTGGCGCTCTACCGCGAAGATCGCGATGAAGGTGCATCGTTCGGCCTTCACCCCGCCGCCCAAGGTGATGTCGGCGATCGTCCATGTCGTGCCCGCCGGACAGCCCGCGGACGTCGATCCGAAAATCCTGTCGAAGCTGACCGAGCGGGGTTTCGGGCAGCGGCGCAAGATGCTGCGACAGAGTCTGAAGGGCGTCGCGGGAGCGATCGAGGCGCTGGAGGCGTGCGGCATCGACGCGACGCGCCGCGCCGAAACGGTCACCGTCGCCGAATGGGTCGAACTGGCGCGCGCGCTGGGACGGCGGGGCGGCTGACGGCCCCGGATTGGCGGCGCGATTTTCCGCTGTCCTAACCCGTTTTGTTTTGCCATCTTGTTTGCGGGCATCGGCAACAGGGGCGGTTTGATCATGCAATCGAGAGTGAAGTTCGGGACTTTTCTGCGCGGAATCGCCCTGGGCGGCACCATGTTCGCCGCGGCGGTGACCGTGCCGGCGCAAGCGCAGGACGGCAGCGGCCAGACGGTGATCACCGCCGCGCGCTACCTCGACGTGCTGTCGGGCAGAACGGTCGACTTCCCTGCGATCTTCGTCGGTCCCGACGGACGCATCACCAGCATCGCCGACGCGCGCACGGTGCGCTGGGGGGCAGACGTCAGGCACGTCGATCTGGGCGACAAGACGCTGCTGCCCGGGCTGATCGACATGCACGTCCACCTCGACGGCCCCGCCGACATCGGCGGCTATCGCGGGCTTGAATTCACCGACAGCTTCTGGGGCATGACCGCGGTCAAGAATGCCAACGACATGCTGAACGCGGGCTTCACGACCGTGCGCAACGTCGGTTCGTCGGACCGCAACGACGTCGGGCTCAAGCAGGCGATCGACGCGGGTTACGCCACGGGGCCGCGCATCGTGCCCGCGGGCTATGCGCTCGGCGCGACGGGCGGACATTGCGACAGCACCTTCCTGCCGCCGAGCCTCGAAAAGAAGGACGGCAAGGAAGAAGGGATCGGCGACAATCCCGAGGAACTGCGCTACCAGGTGCGGCGCCAGCGCAAATATGGCGCCGAGGTGATCAAGGTGTGTGCGACCGGCGGCGTTTTCTCGCGCAACACCGAGCCGGGGCAGCTCCAGGTGTCCGAAAAGGAACTCGCGGCGATCGCCGACGAGGCGCATCAATGGGGGCTGCGCGTCGCCGCGCACGCGCACGGCGCCGAGGGCATCCGCGCCGCGATTTCGGCGGGGATCGACACGATCGAGCATGTCAGCCTGCTCGACGACGAGGGCATCCGCCTCGCGCTCGCGCGCAAGCGGCCGGTGTGGTTCTCGATGGATATCTTCAACACCGAATATACGCAGGCCGAGGGCGCGAAGAACGGCGTGCTCGAGGATAATCTGCGCAAGGATCGCGAGATCGCGCAGATCCAGCGCGACAATTTCCGCAAGGCGCACAAGGCTGGGGTGCGCATGGTGTTCGGGTCCGACGCGGGGGTGATGCCGCACGGACAGGTCGGCGGCCAGTTCCGCGTGATGGTCGAATATGGGATGACCCCGCTGCAGGCGATCCAGGCGGCGACGAAGAACGGCGCCGAGGCGCTCGGCCGCGAAAAGGACGTCGGTGCGATCGCGGTCGGCCGCTATGCCGACATCATCGCGGTCGACGGCGACCCGCTGGCCGACGTGCGCCAGCTCGAAAGCGTCGATGCCGTGGTCAAGGGCGGGGTGTTGGTCAAGGGCCTGTAAAGAGCAATCACCGTAGCCCTGAGCCTGTCGAAGGGCGCCTATCCGAGAAGCGCCCTTCGACAGGCTCAGGGCTACGGCTTTTTTACACCACCAGCTTGTCGATCATCGCCTCGTGCATCTCGGGGGTCAGGTTGAGCACCGCCTCGGCATAGGTCGCCACGTCGCCATGGTCGCGGCGCACCGTCGCGAGCGCGGCCTCGAGGAAGGCGGGGTTCACCGACATCAGCGCGCGGATGGCATCCTCGTCCATCTCGACGCCGTGACGCGCGCGGATGTGCCCCGCGCCCTGCGCGATGCGCTCCTCGATCTTGCCGGCGCTGTTGGTGAGCAGATAATCCTGCATCAGATCATCCTCGTGGACGCCGAGCAGCCTGTGGACGACCGCGACCGCGAAGCCGGTGCGGTCCTTGCCCGCGACGCAGTGGACGAGGCTGGGCGCGTCATATTCGGCGAGCGCCGACAGGTAGAGCCGCAGCGTCGCGACCAGCGCGGGGCGATAGGGCATGCCGGCGTAGGTGTCGATCATCCGCGCCCGTGCGGTCTGGGCGTCGATCGCGCCGCCTGCTGCCTGCAAATGCGGCGCGAGGCCCGCGGTGACGCCGCCCGCGAACAGGACGCGCGCGCTGAAACTCTCGCTGCGACGGCAGACATGCTCGGCGCGCTCGTCGTCGCCGCGCAGGTCGATCACGGTCTCGATCCCGAGCGCGTCGATCGCGGCGAGATCTTCGTCGCTCGCCTCGACATGGTGCGCCGAGCGCCACAGTACACCGCCGCGGAGCCGCCCGCCCCCCTCGACGTCATAGCCGCCATAGTCGCGGAAATTGTGGATGCCGGACAGCGGCAGGACGCGCTCGGCGAGCATGGTCAGTCTCCTGTGAAAACGGGCGGGCGTTTCTCGACGAAGGCGTTGATCGCCTCGCGATTGTCGGCGGTTTCGTGGACGATCGCCTGATAGGCGGCGCTGAGTTCGAGGATGTCGCTCATCCGGCTGTGCTGCGCCTCGCGGAGCAGGCGCTTGGTGAGCCGGAGCGCGCGCGGCGGATTGCACACGATGCGTTCGGCGATCGCGATGGCGCGACCCAGCAACTCGGCGTCGGGCACGACTTCGGTGACGAGGCCATAGTCCTTTGCCTGCGCCGCGCCGAAACGGTCACCGGTCAGGAACAGCTCGGCGGCGCGCGGATAGCCAAGAATCTTTTGCAGGAGCCAGGCGCCGCCGTCGCCGGGGACGATGCCTACCTTGATGAAGCTGCACGCGAACTGGGCGCTCTCGGCCGCGATGCGGATGTCGCAGGTGCAGGCAAGGTCGGCGCCGAGGCCGATGGCGTGGCCGTTCACCGCGGCGATCATCGGGACTTCGCAGTCCATCAGCGCACGGATCACCGCCTGCACGCCCTTGCGGTAGTTGGCGCGGGTCGAATCGGGCTGGTCGAGCACCCCGATGCCCTGCCGGTCCTTCATGCCCTTGAGGTTGCCGCCGGCGCTGAACGCCTTGCCGCTGCCGGTCAGGATGATCGCGCTGACGCTACGGTCGTCGCCAAGCGCGCGCAGCGTGTCGATGATGTCCTGACAGTCTTCGTGGGTGCCGATCGCGTTCATGCTCTCGGGCTTGATCATCGTCAGAATCGCGATCTTGCCGCGCCGTTCGACGCTCAGAAATTCGCCCATGATAGTCTCCTTATCGGCCGCGACAGGCTACGCCTCGCCGCGGTCTCGTGCAAGTTCAGCGCACCGCGCCACCGCTGCGCAGCGCCGCGATCTTGTCGGCGTCGTAGCCGAGCCCGGCGAGGATCGTGTCGCCGTCGGCACCGACCACCGGGGCCGGGCGCGGGGTGTCGGCGACCGTCGCCGAATAGCGCGGCGCGGGCGCCGGGTGCGGCACACCCGCGACGGTGACGAAGGTCTCGCGCGCGACATTGTGCGGGTGGTGGGGCGCCTCGCTCAGCGACAGGACGGGGGCGAAGCAGACGTCGGTCATCTCCATCAGTTCGCACCATTCGTCGCGCGTCCTGGTCGCGAACAGCGCGGCGACCTTTTCCTTCTTCGCGGGCCAGTTCTCCTGATCGTCCTGCACGTCGAAGTCGGGATCGGCGTCGAGCCCGGTCTTGGCGCGCAGCAGCGCATAGAATTGCGGTTCGATCGATCCGATCGAGATGAACTTGCCGTCGCTGCAGGTGTAGGTGTCGTAATAGGGTGCGCCGCCGTCGAGCCGGTTCACGCCGGCTTCGTCCTTGAGTACGCCGGCGCCGTGGAACCACCAGCTCATGCCCGCGAGCAGCGCCGATCCGTCGGTCATCGCGCAGTCGATCACCTGGCCCTCGCCGGTTTTCGCGGCGTGGAGGAGCGCGCTCGACATGCCGAAGGCGAGCATCATGCCGCCGCCGCCGAAATCACCGACATAGTTGACCGGCGGCACGGGCTTGCCCCCGCGCACGCCGACCGTGTGCAGCACGCCCGAGAGCGAGATGTAATTGATGTCGTGGCCCGCCGCCTGTGCATAGGGGCCGAACTGGCCCCAGCCGGTCATGCGGCCATAGACGAGCTTTGGATTGTCGGCGAGCAGCACATCGGGGCCGAGGCCGAGGCGTTCCATGACCCCCGGGCGATAGCCTTCGATGATGCCGTCGGCGCTCTTGCAGAGGTCACGCGCGGTCTGCACGGCGTCGGGATTCTTCATGTCGAGCGCGATCGAGGTGCGGTTGCGCGACAGCGGATCACGCGGGTCCATCATGCCGCCGGGGCGGTCGATGCGGATCACTTCGGCGCCATGGTCGGCGAGCATCATGCCGCAGAAGGGGCCGGGGCCGATACCGGCGAATTCGATGATGCGGATGCCTTTGAGCGGGCCTGCCATGTCTCTTTCTCCCTAAGTTTCAGGCGGCCATGCCGATGCCCAAAGGGCAGGGCAAGGCCAAAACGCTTTGTGTCGATGGATGAAACCGCGGTGCAGCCGCTTTGTCACAAAGCGTGCCTATCGCCCGCGGCAAAGCTGATTTCCGGAGTCGTACCAGATGCTCGATCGCCGCCGTTTCGCCATGACCGCACTCGCCTTTGGCGGGCTTGCGCTGCAGAGCCGCGCGGCGGCGGGCGGCATGATGGCGGTCGATCCCGGCTATGGCCCGTTGCAGCCCGATCCGGGGGGGCTGCTCGACCTGCCGCCGGGATTTTCCTATCGTATCGTTTCGCGGTTCGGCGAGGCGATGAGCGACGGCTATCGCGTGCCCGACCGCGCCGACGGCATGGGCTGTTTCAAGCTGGGGGGCGGCAAGGTCGCGCTGGTGCGCAACCATGAACTGGAACCCAAGCATCTCGGCGATGGGCCGCTCGCGCCCGGCGCGGCGGTGCCCGCGGGGACGTTCGACAGCGCCGCGGGCGCGGCGCTGCCCGGCGGGACGACGACGCTGGTGCTCGACGCCGATACGCTGGCGGTCGAGACACAATATCTGAGCCTGCTCGGGACGATCCGCAACTGTTCGGGCGGGGTGACGCCGTGGGGCAGCTGGCTGAGCTGCGAAGAGAGCGTCGACGGTCCCGGCGAAGGCGTCGGCAAGCCGCACGGCTGGATCTTCGACGTGCCCGCCGATGCCGGCAAGCTGGTCGGGGCCGAGCCGCTCAAGGCGATGGGGCGCTTCAACCGCGAGGCGGCGGTGGTCGATCCGCGCACCGGGGTCGTCTATATGACCGAGGACCGCGACGACAGCCTCTTCTATCGCTTCCTGCCCGACGACGCGGGGGCGCTGCACAAGGGCGGACGATTGCAGGCGCTGGCGTTCGACGACCCGTGGCTGCGCGACAGCCGCAACTGGGACGGCACGAAATTCGCGCCCGGCAGCTGGCAATTCGCGCGCTGGATCGATCTCGACGACGTCGAAAGCCCGCGCGACGATCTGCGCGTACGCGGGGCAAAGAAGGGCGCGGCGGTCTTTGCGCGCGGCGAAGGGATCCACTGGGGCAAGGACGAACTTTATTTCACCTGCACCTCGGGCGGGCGCGCGGGGCAGGGGCAGATCATGCGCTATCGCCCCTCGCGCCACGAAGGCAAGGACCGCGAGAAGGCGATGCCGGGACGCATCCAGCTCTTCCTCGAATCGACCGACCCCGCACAATACAGCTTTGGAGACAATCTCACCGTCGCGCCGAACGGCCATCTGATCGTTTGCGAGGATCAATATAGCGACACCGTCGACAATCATCTGCGCGGAGTGACTCCGTTCGGCGAGGTCTATGCCTTCGGCCGGGTGCGGACGCAGACCGAGCCGGCAGGCGCGTGCTTCGCGCCCGACGGCCGGACCTTGTTCCTCAACCTCTACAGCCCGGCGATGACGCTCGCGATCCGCGGGCCGTTCTGAACGAAGCCCCTCGCGGAGAGGGGCTTCGCGTCAGTGTCAGATGCGTTCAATGATGATCGCCGGGGCCATGCCGCCCGCGGCGCACATGGTGACGAGGCCGTAGCGGCCGCCCGAGCGCTCGAGTTCGTCGAGCGCGGTGCCGATCAGGATCGAGCCAGTGGCGCCGATCGGGTGGCCGAGCGCCATGGCGCCGCCGTTGATGTTGACCTTTGCGCGGTCGAGATCGAGGTCGCGGATGAACTTCTCGGCAACCACCGCGAAGGCCTCGTTGATTTCCCAGACATCGATGTCGTTCGTGGTCAGGCCGGCCTTTTCGAGCACCTTTCTGGCCGCGGGGACCGGGGCGTTGAGCATCAGCGTCGGATCATCGCCCTGGTTGGCGTAGGCGACGATGCGCGCGCGCGGCTTCAGGCCGTGCTTGTCGGCATAGTCCTTCGAGGTCAGCAGGATCGCGGCCGCGCCGTCGACGACGCCCGACGAGTTGCCGGCGTGGTGGACGCCCTTGAACTCGAGGTCGGGGTAGCGGCGGGTGATCTGCTTGCGGAAGGTGACGCCACCGCCGAGGTCGAAGTCGGCGAGCGCGTCGAAGCTGGCCTTGAGCCCGGCGAGGCCTTCGGCGGTGGTTTCGGGGCGCGGGAATTCCTCGCGGTCGAGCGCGACGCTGCCGTCCTCGTTATGGACGGGGACGACCGACTTGTCGAAGCGCCCCTCGGCGATGGCGACCGCCGCGCGCTGCTGGCTGACGAGCGCGAGAGCGTCGACGGCTTCGCGGCTGATGCCTTCGAGCGCGGCGATCGCGTCGCCGCACACGCCCTGGTGCGACTGCGGGTGGATCGCGTCGAGTGCGGCGTTGCCCGACCCCATGCCGAGCGGCTTGATGCCGGCATTGGCTTCTTCGGCGCCGATCTGCGCGGTGTAGCTCATCATCTCGGTGCCGCCGGCGATGACGCAATCTTCCATGCCCGACATGACGGTCGCTGCGGCGAAGTTCACCGAGCTGATGCCGCCGCCGCAGAAGCGGTCGAGGGTCGTGCCCGACGCCGTGACGTCATAGCCCGCGGCGAGCGCGGCCATGCGGCCGAGGTCGCCGCCCTGCTTGCCCTTTTGCGTCGAGGTCGACCAGATGATGTCGTCGACGGTCGCGGTGTCGAGATTGTTGCGTTCCTTGATCGCCTTCAGCACCGTCGCGGCGAGGTGTTGCGGGTGGAGGTGCGAAAGCGCGCCCTTGCCGGGCTTGCCGATCCCGCGCGGGGTGCGGACGGCATCGATGATATAGGCTTCGGACATCACAGGTTTCCTTCTTCGAGGGGAGTTTGACGATTAACGCGGGGCCATGCGGATCGCGCCGTCGAGGCGGACGGCCTGGCCGTTGAAATAGGAGTTGCGGATCATTTCCATCGCGAGGCTGGCATATTCCTCGGCGTGGCCGAGCCGCTTGGGGAAGGGGACCGACGCGCCGAGGCTGGCGAGCACGGGTTCGGGCAGGCCGGCGACGAGCGGGGTCTTGAACACCCCGGGCATGATCGAATTGACCCGGATGCCGAGGTCCATCAGGTCGCGCGCCATCGGCAGGACGAGGCCGTTCACCCCGGCCTTGGCCGAACCGTAGATGACCTGGCCGATCTGCGCATCCTGCGCTGCGACCGACGCGGTGAGCACGATCGCGCCGCGCTCGCCGTCTTCGAGTTCGGGGAGGGTCGCCATGCCTTCGGCTGCGATCGACGCGACGCGGTAGCTTGCGGTCAGGATGCCCGCGACGCCATAGGCATAATCCTCGGTCGGGGTGCGGCGGAAGCTGCCGCTCGCCTTGTCGAAAGCGAGCGTCTTGCCGCGCCGCGAGGTCATCGCGCAGTGGACGCAGATGCGCTCCTGTCCGTGCGCGGCGCGCGCGGCCGCATAGCCATCGAGGACCGACTGCTCGTCGGTGATGTCGACATGAACGAACAGCCCGCCGATCGCCTTGGCGACTTCCTCGCCGAGCGCGTCGTTGATGTCGAAGATGGCGACCTTGACGCCCTGCGCCGCGAGCGTCTCCGCCGTGGCGCGGCCGAGGCCCGAGGCGCCGCCGGTGACGACGGCGGCCGTGCTGGAATCGATCTTCATGCGCTGGCCCTCCTCAGGCCGGAATCTGGTTGAACGGTACGCCCTTGTCGGGGCGGTGATCCTGCGGGAGGCCGAGGATCTTTTCGGCGATGGTGTTGAGCAAAGTCTCGTCCGAGCCCCCCGCGATGCGGCCGGTCGGCGCGTTGATCCAGCTCGACGTCCAGTCCTCCTTCTGCGAGGCATGATCGTCGTAACCGAAGCCGCCCGACCCCTGGAGGTCGATCGCAAGCTCCGACAGCTTCTGGCGCGAGCGCACCGCGACGAGCTTGTTGAGCGACCCCTCGGGCCCTGGCGTCATGCCCGCCTGCATCATCGCCATCGCGCGCGCGGTGATCGACTGGAGGCCGCTCCGCATCGCAAAGTTGCGCGCGATCTGCTGGCGGATACGGCCATCCTCGATCGCCGGCTTGCCGTTGAGTTCGACCTCTTTCGCCAGATCGACGAACAGGTCGAGGTGCGGGCCGAAACCGGCGCTGTCGGTCGCGACATAGCGTTCGATCATCAGCGTCGCGATCGCGACCGCAAAGCCGCCGCCGACCGGCGACATGCGGTGATCGTCGGTGATCTTCACATCGTCGAAGAAGACTTCGTTGACGTGGCTGTCGCCGCCGACGAGCTTGATCGGGCGCACGGTGACGCCCGGCGCCTTCATGTCGACCCAGAAATAGGTGAGGCCCTTGTGCTTCACGACATTGGGGTCGGTGCGAACGACGATGACGCCATAGTCGCAATATTGCGCCCAGCTGGTCCAGATTTTCTGGCCGTTGATTTTCCATCCGTTGCCGTCGGCCTCCGCCCTGGTGCGCAGGCCCGCGAGGTCCGAACCGCCCGCAGGTTCGGAGAAAAGCTGGCACCAGATCTCTTCGCCCTTCAGCGCCTTCAGAACCCGTTCCTTGACGAACTCCTTGTCGCTGCCGAATTGCATCAGTACCGGGATCGGCATGCCGAGCGAGATGCCGAAATAGAAGCTCGGGAAGCCGTGCTTCATTTCCTCGGTATCGAAGGTGACTTTTTCGAGGTGGCCGAGGCCCTGGCCGCCGAACTCGGTCGGCCAGTTGATCCCGGCATAGCCCGCGTCGAACTTGGCGCGCTGATATTTGCGGCCGACGGCGAGATCCTCCTCGACGCTCAATCCCTTGCGGGCTTCCTTGCCGAAGGTCGGGACCATCGATTCCAGCCAGGCCGCCGCCTTGGCGCGATAGGCTTCAAGGTTGCTCATGCAGCTTCTCCCGTCAGGCGGTCGACGAGGACGTCTTCCCAGAAAAACAGATTGCCCTGTTCGATGGCAAGGCTGCGCGCGCGGCGCGTGTGGAGGTGGAGCCCCAGTTCCCACGTCACGCCCATGCCGCCGTGAATCTGCACGCAGTCGCGCGACGCGGTGTCATAGGCCTCGGTCGCCGAGAGGCGGGCGGCGGCGGCGGCGGTGACGAAGTCGGCCTGTCCCTCGCGCGACGCAGCGTGAATGCAATTGGCGCGCGCCAGTTCGACATGGCCGTAAAGCTCGGCAATCCGGTGCTTGATCGACTGGAAGGCGCCGATCGGCTGGCCGAACGCCTTGCGCGTCACGGCATAGTCGCGGGCGATTTCCATCATCACCTCGGCGCCGCCGGCCTGTTCGTGCGCGGTGATGACCGCCTGCAACGCCAGGACGTGGAGTGCCGCATCGCGCGCCGCATCGCCCGCGACGAGCGTTTCCGCGGGCGTCGCCTGGAAGACAAGGTCGGCGAAGAGACGGCTGTTGTCGAAGCTGTCGATCGTGTTGCGCCGCGCGCCCGCCAGTTCGGCGATGACCAGCGCGGGCGTGCCGGAGCTGTTGGCGAAAACCACTGCAATGTCGGCGGCGAGACCGCCTGATACGCCGGTCGCGGTCCCGTCGAGGCGATTGTCGGCCAGCGTGACCGCGGGCGCTGCCGGCAGCGCGCTCGCTCCCGATGCGAAGGCCACCGCCCCGATCGTCTCGCCGCTTGCGAGCCCGGGCAGGTATTTCGCCTTCTGCTCTTCGCTGCCGTACAGCTCGATCGCCTTGGCGGCGCCGAAGCTGGAGGTGAGGAAGGGCGCACCGCTCAGCGAGCGGCCGGCTTGATGCGCGATCAGCCCCAGTTCGATCAGCCCGAGGTCGAGCCCGCCATAGGCTTCGGGCAGCGCGAGGGCGGTCCAGCCCTGTTCCTTCGCGGTGGTCCAGAAGCCGTCATGATAGCGGCCGGTGGTTTCGAGCAGCGGCAGCAGCTCGTCCTTGTTCACCCGGGCTTCGAGCACGCGCCGCGACTCGGTCGCGATCGCCTGTTGCCCCTCGTCGTATAAAATCGACATGCGCGTTCGAGTCCTCACCCTCTGTGTGTTGCGGTCATCCAACCGGACGTTGACGTAAACGTCAAGCAGTAGTTGACGCTACGGCTATCGGACCGTGAATTTCTTGGCCTTGTCGGCCATCAGCGCGGCGCGGTTCACCTGCGGCACGCCGACCGGATTGCCGATCTGGCAATATTTGAGACCCTGTTGCAGCGCGACCGAGCGCGGCAGGTCGAGCGATTCCCAGATCGCCTTGACCGATCCGGCCGTCGCGGCGGGGGGCTTGGCAGCGATCGTCGCCGCGAGTTCGGCGGCGCGGGGCCAAAGTTCGTCGAGCGTCGTGATTTCGCTGACCAGTCCGATGCGCAGCGCGGTGCCCGCGCCGATGCGTTCGTCATTGCCGAGCAGCACCATGCGCAGCACGTCGTGGAGCGGCATGTGATAGGTCATGCCGATCGGTTCGAGCGCGCTCGTCATGCCATAAGTCACGTGCGGGTCGAAGAAGGTCGCGTCCTCGGAGCAGATGATGATGTCGCTCTCGTTGAGCCAGTAGAAGGCGCCACCTGCCGCCATCCCGTGCACCGCTGCGATCACCGGCTTCCAGCAGTTCATCGACTTGGGGCCGAGATAGTTGCCCGGATCCTCGCAGTGCCAGATGTTCGCGAGGTCGACGACGGTGCCGCCCGGCTTCTGCGATTCCTTGACGTCGACCCCGGTGCACCAGGCCTTGCCCGGCGCGGCGCGCAGCACGCAGCAGTGGACGTCGTCCTCGCGCCCGATCCACTTCCACAGATGTTCGAATTCGTCCATCATCCGCCTGGTGAAGCTGTTCATCGCTTCGGGGCGGTTGAGCGTGATCGTCGCGACATGGTCGGCGACATCGACGAGGATGGTTTCATATTGCATGGCCAGCGATTCCCCTCCGGGCGTTTGTCATGGTTGACCTAGTTATACAACTCGCTATGACATGGATCGCAACGATTGGGCAAGGGCTGCGATGAATTTCGACCTCAGCGATGAACAGAAAATGCTCGGGGAGCAAGCCCGGGCGCTGCTTTCCGACCTCTCCTCCTTCGACCGGCTGCGGGTGCTGATCGATTCGGGCGCCGAGTGGGACGAGCCGCTGTGGCGCGCGCTCGCCGACATGGGTTTCCTTGGCGCGGCGATCCCCGAGGCGTATGGCGGGCTGGGGCTCGGCGCGCTCGACCTGGGGGTGATCATGGAGGCGCTCGGCGCCGCTAACGCAGCGGTGCCGTTCATGAGTTCGATCGTGCTGGGCGCCGAAGCGATCCGGCTGGCGGGCAGCGAGGCGCAGAAGGCGGCGTGGTTGCCGAAACTCGCGAGCGGCGAGGCGGTCGCGACCTTCGCCTATGCCGAGGGGCCGGGGCCGGTGTTCGCGACCGGCGTGACGCTGGAGGGCGGCAGGCTCAACGGCAGCAAGTCACCCGTCGCCGACGCCGGTATCGCCGATGTCGCGGTGGTGCTCGTCGCGGGCGGCGGGTTCGCGCTCGTCGAACTCGGACAGCCCGGCGTGGCGAGGACCAGGCTCGACAGTTTCGACCAGCTCCGCGCGCATTACCGCCTCGATTTCGCCGAAGCCGCCGCCGAAGCCATGCCCGGCGCGGGCAAGCTCGACCGATTGATCGATCAGGCCGCGGTGCAGGCGGCGTTCGAGGCGGCAGGGGCGGCCGAAGCGTGCCTGAAGATGGCGCGCGACTATGCGATGGAGCGGCAGATGTTCGGGCGCCCGCTTGCCGGCTACCAGGCGATCAAGCACAAGCTCGCCGATGTCGCGGTGGCGACCGAACTGGCCAGATCAAATGCATATTATGGCGGCTGGGCGGCCGAATCCTCCCCCGACGATCTGCCCGCGGCGGCAGCGGCGGCGCGGCTTTCGGGTATCAAATGCCTCGAAATGGCGGCGCGCGAGAATCTCCAGGTCCATGGCGGCATCGGCTATACGTTCGAGGCGAATTGCCATTTCTATTACCGGCGCGAGCGGATGCTCGCCGTACATCTCGGCAATCGGGGCTTCTGGGCCGACCGTCTGCTGAATGCCCAGCCGGGAAGCCAGGGAAAGGCGGCATAAGATGGATTTCAACGACAGCCCCGCCGAAGCCGCCTTCCGCGCCGAAGCGCGCGACTGGCTTGCGGCGCACGCCCCGGCGCACGAACTGGCGGCCGGCACGAAGATGCCCGACACCGAGGAAGCCGATCGCGGCCGCGCATGGATGCGCGAGCTCTATGCGGGCGGCTGGTCGGGGCTGACCTTTCCGAAAGCGCTTGGCGGGCGTGGCCTGTCGGGGCCGGAAGCGGTGATCTTCGCCGAGGAAGAAGGCAAATATCATCTGCCCAAGGGACCTTTTACCTCGATCGGCACCGGCATGGCGCTACCGGTGATCGCGAAACACGGCACGGAGGCGCAGAAACAACGCTTCATCGAGCCGACGCTGAAGGGCGACATCACCTGGTGCCAGCTCTTCTCCGAACCCGCCGCGGGATCGGATCTCGCCGCGCTGCGGACCAAGGCGGTGCGCGCCGACGACGGCTCGGGCGACTGGATCGTCAACGGCCAGAAAGTCTGGTCGAGCTGGGCGCACCTCACCGACTGGGGCATCCTCGTCGTGCGCACCGATCCCGCGCTGCCCAAGCACAAGGGGCTGACCTTCTTCGTCGTCGACATGAAGACGCCGGGGATCGAGACGCGCCCGATCCGCCAGATTTCGGGGGCGAGCGAATTCAACGAAACCTTCCTGACCGACGTGCGCATTCCCGATGCGAACCGCCTCGGCGCCGAGGGCGAGGGCTGGGCGTGCTGCATGACCGTGCTGATGGGCGAACGCCTCGGCTCGGGCGCGCACCGCAGCGGGGTCGAACCGCTGATCGACTATGCCGCCGCGACCCCCGACGGGCAGGGCGGCACGATGCTCGACGATCGCGCGATCCGCCAGCAGCTTGCCGAGGCGCTGGCCGAGGAACAGGGCGAGCGATTCTTCCAGGCGCGGCTGCGCACGATGGTGTCGAAGGGCGAGAACCCCGGTGCGCTCGCGGGCATGGTCAAGCTCGCCTATGCGTCGCGCTATCAGAAGACCAACGGCCTTGCGCTCGAACTGCGCGGGCTCGCGGGGATCGCGCCCGAGGCAGGCGATACCGCGACCGGCGACGTCCAGTACGACTATATCTATTCGACCGTGATGCGCATCGCCGGCGGCGCCGACGAGGTGCTGCGCAACCAGATCGCCGAACGCGTGCTCGGCATGCCCGGCGAGGTGCGGATGGACAAGGATGTCCCGTTCGAAAGCCTGAAGGGGTAGGCTATTCACCGTAGCCCTGAGCCTGTCGAAGGGCGCCTATCAGAGAAGCGCCCTTCGACAGGCTCAGGACTATGGTTTTTCTTATCCCGACCTCAGGCCACCCGCCGCCGCGCCTCGGCGGCATTCGCCAGGGGCTCGGCCAGTTCCTTCTTCAATATCTTGCCGTTCGGATTGAGCGGCATATGGTCCATCACGACCAAAGTCCGCGGGACCTTGTTGTCGCCGAGATGTTCCTTGCAGAAGCCGATGATCTCGTCGGGAGTCGCGGCCTGTCCCGGGCGCAGCGTCACCGCGGCGGCGATGTCCTCGCCCAGCACGTCGTGCGGCACCCCGACCACCGCCGCCTGCTGCACCGCCGGGTGGAGGTGCAGCACGGTTTCGATTTCGAGCGGGGTGATGTTGTAGCCGCCGCGGATGATCAGCTCCTTCGACCGGCCGGCCATGATCAGGTCGCCGTCTTCGTCGACGAAACCGAGGTCGCCGGTCTTGGTCCAGCCGCCCTTGAAGCTTTCGGCGGTCGCTTCGGCATCGTTCCAGTAGCGTCGCGCGTGTTTCTGCCAGCCGTAGATCTCGCCGACGATGCCGGGTTCGGCGATGACCGCTCCGGTCTCGTCGCGCAACTGCATGTGCGCGGGCATCCGCCCGACGCAGCCGGGTTTCAGAACCTGTTCCTGGCTCGAGGTGCCGATGCCGACCCCGCCTTCGGACATGCCGTAGCTGTTGCGGATGCGCAGGTGCGGCCACAGTTCGGCGGCGCGCTTGACCGAATCGTGCGGCAACGGCGCGGTGCCGGTCATGAGATATTTGACCCCCGCCATGTCGTACTCGCCGACATCGGGGTGGTCGAGCACGAGCCGCAGCATCGAGGGGACGAGATAGACGAGGTTCGGTCGCTTTTCGCGTGCGAGGTCGAGAAAACCCTTGGGGTTGAACTTCGGCTGCGTGATCGCGGTCGCGCCGCCGCGCGCGGGCAGCATGACGATGCCGATATTGCCGCCCGATCCGGTGAGCGGCAGCGCGCTGAGCGTCGAGCGCGAGCGGTCCATATTATAGCCGGTGACCCCGGTCATGAGGTCGGGGTGCGAGACGACGACTCCCTTGATCTTGCCCGTGGTGCCCGAGGTGCCAAGGATTTCGGCGTCGGCGCCGGGGTCGAGGCTCGCCTGGTCGGGGAGCGCGGCGATATCGCGCGGCATCGCGTCGACGTGCCAGGAGCCCGCGAGGTCGAGGTCCCGCACCAGGTCGGGCGCGTCGGTCAGGCAGAAGCGCGGCTCGCACAGCGCGGCATAGTCGGCGATTTCGCGCGGGTTGAGGCGGGTGTTGATCGGGCAGGCGATGCCGCCGGCGCGGAAGACCGCGAAGACCGCGATCGCCATTTCGACCGCACGCGCGTTGCTGATCGGCAGGAAGACGCGGTCGCCGGGGACGAGCCCCGCGGCCGCGAGCCCGCCGCCGACTTCATCGGCCTCGCGATCCCATTCGGCGAAGCTGATCTGCCGCCGCGTATCGTCGTGCGCGATCGCATCGGCCTGGTGCGAAGCGCGCACCTTCAATGCATCGCTGATGCGGCGTACGTTCATGATCGGCTTTATCCCCTTGCGTCGCTGTTGGGGATGTATTACCTAGTTATATAACTCGTGACAAGGGAGATATGCGATGGCCGAAACGAAAAGCGACATCAAGCAGAGCGATGAGTGGCAGAAGGCCGTCGCTTACGAGATTACAGACGAAGATATCGAGCGGCAGCGCAAATTGCTGGGTTTCGACCAGGCGGCGAAGACCCGCGAATATATCCAGACCGCAACCGAGGATAATATCCGCAATTTCGCGCACGGCATGGGCGACGACAAGCCGCTCTACACCGACCCGCATTATGCGAGGAAGACGCGCTGGGGCAGCGTGATCGCGCCGGGGATGATGGCGGGCATCATCAACCGGCCGATGAAGGGCGACCCCGTCCCCGACGAGATCAAGGCGCTGAGGAAGAGCCTGTTCCGCGGCATCCACGTCTTCGTGTCGGGATCGCAGTGGGATTTCTATCGCCCGATCTTTCCGGGCGACACGATCTACAGCTTCAACGGCGACGAGACGTGCGAGGTCAAGCAGTCCGAATTCGCCGGCAAGTCGGTGATCACCGTGCGCCGCGACGTCAAGATGAACCAGCGCGGCGAGGTCGTCGCGGTGTACCGCATCCTGCGCGTGCTCACCGAGCGCAAGACCGCCGCCAAGAAGGGCAAATATTCGGCGATCGAACCCGCGTCCTACACCGACGAGGAAATGCAGGCGATCGAGGATATCTACGCCGCCGAGCGCGTCCAGGGCGCCGAGAAGCGCTGGTTCGAAAATGTCGAGAAGGGCGATTCGCTGGGCCTGCAGGCCAAGGGGCCGCTGACCGTCACCGACGTCATCTGCTTCCACGCCGGCGGTTACGGCTTCGTGCCCTATGCGCCGACCGCGAACCGCCTCGCGCACAAGAATCGTCAGCGCATCCCCGCCTTCTATGTGAAGAACGAGCATGGCATCCCCGACGTCGCGCAGCGGCTGCACTGGGACCCGCTGTGGGCGCAGGCGATCGGCAATCCGATGGCGTATGACTATGGGGTGATGCGCGAGAATTACCTGTGGCAATATCTGAGCGACTGGGCGGGCGACGACGCGGTCATCACCCACATCCACGACGAGATCCGCAAGTTCAACTATATGGGCGACGTCCAGCGCGTCACCGGCGAGGTGCTGGCGAAGCGGCAGGAGGGCGGGCAGAGCCTGGTCGACGTCGCGGTCAAATTCACCAACCAGCGCGACGAGGAAACGGTGCGCGCGACCGCGACGATCGCGCTGCCGAGCAAGGATCGCCCGTTGCCGCTGTACCCGCAGGTGCCCGACGAACTCGCCGAGAAGGCCGTGCGCATGCTGGCACGCCACCGCGAACTCGGCGGGGATTGACCGGGCGGTCCTTTCCCTATCTCGTCACCCTGAACTTGTTTGGTGATTGTCCTGGCGGGAGAGGTAAGATGCTGTTCCCCGGCGCAAGCCGGGGCCCAGATGGCAAATGCAGCCTTCTCCTCCTGGACCCCGGCTTGCGCCGGGGAACGGCTGCTTGGCCGACGGGAGACAATCACCAAGAAGGCTCAGCATGAAGAAAAGAGGGATGGCGGGGAGAAATTATGAGCGAAATCCTGATCGACGATGATGCGGGGGTCCGCACCATCACCCTCAACCGGCCCGACCGGCTCAACGCGCTGACCGGATCGATCATGGCGCCGCTCGCCGACGCTTGCGCCGACGCGGCGCGCGATGGATCGGTGGGCTGCGTGATCGTGACCGGGGCGGGGCGTGGTTTCTGCGCCGGCGGCGACCTCAAGGAGGGCGGCGCCGACAAGGCGGTCGTGCCTGCCAATGCCGAGACCGGCAGCCGTACCGAACAGGGCTTCGTGCGGCTGCGCGGCTTCATGGAAACCTCGCGGCTGCTCCACGAAATGCCCAAGCCGACGATCGCGATGATCAATGGCCCGGTGGCGGGGGCGGGGATCGGCATCGCGGGGGCGTGCGACCTGCGCTTCGCCGCGAAGAGCGCGAGTTTTCTGACCGCCTTCGATCGCATCGGCGGCGGCGGCGATTTCGGATCGACCTGGTTCTGGACCAAGATCGTCGGCACCGGGGTGGCGCGCGAGCTTTTCCTGCTCGGCGAGAAACTGTCGGCGGAGGAGGCGTTTGCGAAGGGGCTTTACACGCGCCTGTTCGACGACGCGACTTTGGCGGGCGAGACGATGAAGGCCGCCCGCCGCCTCGCCGACGGGCCGCGCATGGGGTATCGTTATATGAAGGCGAACCTCAACAATGCCGAGGACTGGGCGTTCGAGGCCGCGCTGGATGCCGAGGCGCTCAATATGGGGCTGTCGACCAGCGCCACCGCGATGATCTGGCGGGAGAAGAAGAAGCAGGAGGAACAGGGCGGTGGCTGATTTCGCGCATATCCGGATCGACCGGCACGACGCAGGCATCGCGGCGGTGGTGGTCGCGCGCGCCGATATCGGCAACGCCTCGTCGCCTGAGATGCTCGGCGAAATTCGCGACGCCTTTGCCGCACTGTCGGCCGACCGCGAGGTCCGTGCGATCGTCTTTGCCGCCGAGGGCAAGCATTTCTCGGTCGGCGCCGATTTTGCCTTTTTGCAGCGGCTCACGGGCATGACAGCCAGCGAGATCAAGGACACCGTCTACGCCAATTTCCAGGGCGCGGCGCGCGCCATCTATCGCTGTCCGAAGCCGACGCTGGCGCTGGTGCAAGGGGCGGCGGTGACGGTCGGGTGCGAGCTCGCGCTCGCGTGCGATTTCCGTATCGCGGCCGACAGCGCGATGTTCCAGGAAAGCTGGATCAAGCTGGGCATCATGCCGCCGCTCGGCGGGACTTTTTTGCTGCCGCGGATCGTCGGGCTGGGCCGCGCGATGGAGATGTGCCTGCGTGGCAAGCAGGTGCGTGCCGAGGAAGCGCTCAGCATCGGGCTGGTCAGCGAGGTGGTCGCAAAGGACGAATTGTCGGCGCGCGGCATGGATCTCGCCCGCGAACTCGCGGCATCCGCCCCGCTCGGCTACGCGACGGTCAAGCAGTCGATCCAGCGCGCACTCGAAAGCAGCATGGAGGCCGAGTGGCAGGCGAACCTGCCCAATCAGGCGCTGCTCCTCGGCAGCAAGGACCATCGCGAGGGGCTGGCGGCGGTGACCGAAAAGCGCGCGCCGGCGTTTACCGGGGAATAATCGCCCGCGTGATTGAGGCCGTGGCGAAAGCCGGGGGGGAGCAATCCGGGGCCGTTTAGAGTATCATCCGCAAAATTTGCACCCTCCCCAAGCCCGTTTGTGCTGAGCTTGTCGAAGCACCGCTCTTCTTCATTCACCGTTGAAAGAAAGGACAGCCCTTCGACAAGCTCAGGGCGAACGGTTCATATTAAACCCACGCTGCTCTAAGCGATCGTCACTCCGCTCCTCGCAATGACGAGGTTCATGACAGTTCCTGTCCCGGCGCGACGAAGATCGTCTGCGTGCCCTTGGCATAGACGCCATCCGCGTCGGCAAAGATATTCTGCGCGACCGCATGGCCGTTGCCCGCGCCTTCGGTGAAGGCGTCGAGCAGGAACCATTCGCCGCGCGGCTTGCGGAAGAACTGGATCGAGATGTCGAGATTGGCATAGCTCCATTCGGCGGCGTGGGTCGAACTGCCGACGCCGTTGCCGAAATCGGCGAAGAGGCAGGCCTTGGCAAAGGGCGAGGCGGGAGTGCCGAGCACAACCTCGCCGTCCATGCGCAGCCACACGACGCCGCGTCCCGGCGCGCGGGCTTCGCCCATGACCGGACGGGTTCGGATCGCGCCTGCCATCGTCGCCCCGGCGAGGAAACGGCGTTCCTCGACCTCCAGAGGGGCGGGGTGCGGCTGCGGCGCGGGGACGGTAGGGGTGTCGAGATGGCGCGCGAGCAGCAGATGCGCCTGCGCCACCAGCTTGCCGTCCGCGAGCAGTTCGATCCGGTGCAGTTGCGCCTGCCGCCCCTGGCGGACCGGCACGAAACGCGGGGTCAGCGCCGCGTGCGGCACCACGCCCAAGATGTCGATCGTGAGGCGGCAGACCTCGAACGCGGGATCGAATCCCGCCTCCTCGACGGCATGGCCGATCAGGGCCGCGATCGGGCCGCCCGCGACCGCATTGGCGAACCATGGATTGCGCGCGAGGCCCGAAGGAAGGAAGCTGTCGCCATCGCGGACGAAATAATGCGGGATGCGGTCGGTGGGATCACTCATGCGGCGCGTCCTATCACGCTTCCCGTGCAACACAACATGTTTGACGTAGTTATATAACTCGGGCATAGGATTCGCCGGAAACGAGGGAGACGAGCGATGGATCTGAGCTATGGCGAAGCCGCCGAGGCCTATCGCGCCGAAGTGCGGGCCTTTCTGTCGCTGCACTGGCCGCCGCCCGCCGAGCTGCGCGGCCCCGACCTGAAGGCTTTCGTTCGCACCTTTCGCGCGCTCGCGACCGAGCAGGGGCATCTCTATCGCGCGATTCCAAAGCAATATGGCGGGTCGGAGCAGCCGGTCGACGTGATCCGCGCGCAGGTGATCCGCGAGGAATATCAGCGCGCGCGCGCGCCGATGGAGGTCGGCGGTAACGGCATGAACATGACCGTGCCGACGCTGCTCGAAAAGGGCAGCGAGGAGCAGAAGGCGCTTTTCATCCGGGCGACGGTCGAAGGCGATTATATCTGGGGGCAGGGTTATTCGGAGCCCGGTTCGGGCAGCGACCTGGCCAGCGTGCGGACGCGCGGCGAATTGTCCGCCGACGGCAGCAAATGGATCATCAACGGCCAGAAGATCTGGACGTCGCAGGGCATGCAGGCGACGCACATGTTCATGCTGGTGCGCACCGAACCCGACGCGCCCAAGCATGACGGCATCACCTATCTGCTGATCGATCTGGACCAGCCGGGCATCACCCGCCGCCCGATCCGCCAGATGACCGGCGAGGAAGGCGACCATACCTTCTGCGAATTCTTTTTCGACAATGCCGAGACGCCGGTGAGCTGGCAGGTCGGCGCGCGCGGGCAGGGCTGGTACGTCAGCCGCACGACGCTGAAGCACGAGCGCGCGAGCATCGGCGGTGCCGACGGGCTGGGCCGCCAGTTCGCGAAGCTGGTCGAGCTGGCGAAGGAGGTCGGGCGTATCGACGAACCGCTGGTGCGCGACAGGCTGGCCCAGATCGAGGGGTTCGTGCTGTCGCACCGCTATTCGAGCTATCGCCTGTTCAGCTGTGCCGCCGCGGGCGAGGATGCCGGGCCGGTGGCGCTGATGATGAAGCTGCTGCTGACCGAGACCGGGCACGAAATGGCATTGCTGGCGCAGGAACTGATCGGCGAACATGGTTTCGTCGAACCCGTGGGCGCGGGCGGGCGCGGCCATCGCGGGCCGCGGGGCCCCGAAAAATGGATGGACCAGATCATGGGCAGCCTCGGCAATTCGATCGCGGGGGGCGCATCGAACATCCAGCGCAACATCATCGGCGAACGCGGGCTGGGCCTGCCCCGCGACCTGGCGATGAGCGGGGAGCGCTGAGCGATGCATTTTCACCTGACCCCAGAACAGACGGCGATTCAGGACGCGGTCCGCGGGACGCTGGCCGACCATTGGCCGATGGAAAGGCTGCACGCCTTTGCCGACGGTGCCGACGATTTCGACCGGGCGAGCTGGGACGCGCTGATGGCGCTCGGGATCGGCGGCTTGCTGGCGCCCGACAGCGGCATGGGGCTGCTCGAGGCGGCGCTGGTCTGCGAGATCGCGGGCGAGGCGGCAGCGCCGGGGCCGCTGATCGGTCAGCTGCTGGCCGTCGCAGCGGTGGCGTGCAGCGGCGATGCCGCGGCGAAGGCGCATCTCGACGGACTGGCCGGGGGGACAAAGGTCGCGGCGCTGGTCGACGGCGGCAGCGCCTATGTCGCCTGCGCGCGCGCCGCCGACCTGTTCCTGATCGTCGACCGGGCAGCCGGGGTGCGGCTCGTCGCCGCCGCGGACGCAACGATCGAGGCGGTTCCGGCGTCCGACCGCAGCCGGCCGGTGTCGAAGGTCGGGGTTGCGGCCGACGCCGGCACGGCGCTGTTCGCGGCGTCCGACCCGATGACCGCCCGCCTTGCCGACGCGGCGCTGGTGCTCGTCGCCGCCGACGCGCTGGGGGGCGCGCAGAAAGTGACCGACATGAGCGTCGCCTATGCCAAGGAGCGCGAGCAGTTCGGCCAGCCGATCGGCCGTTTCCAGGGGCTGAAACACCAGCTCGCGCACATGGCGCTCGACGTCGAGCCCGCGCGCGCGCTCGTCTGGTACGCCGCCTATGCGTGGGATTCGCAGCTGCCCGACGCGCCGCGCGCCGCGGCGATGGCAAAGGCCCACCTGTGCGACGTCTACGTCAGGGCGACCCGGGCGGCGGTCGCCGCGCACGGGGGTATCGGGTACACTTGGGAATATGGACTCCATTACTGGTTTCGTCGCGCGGCTTTTGACCGGGCATGGCTCGGAAGCCCCGCCGCGCACCGCGCGCGGGCGGCGGCGCTCGCGGGATGGTGACGCGGTGAGCGACGCCGCCGACCCGCTGCAGCTCGCCCCCGGCGTGCGCCGGCTGCGCCCCGACGATCATTTCATGATCCTGTCGGAAACCGATGCGTCGCCGATGCATGTCGGCGCGCTGATCCTGCTCGACGTGCCCCCCGCGGAGCAGGAGGGGTTTGCCGCCGCGATCCGCCGCCAGTTCGCCGAGCGGCTGCCCGCGACGCCGCTGCTCGCGCGGCTTCACGAAGCCCCCGACGGGTTCGATTCGGACGTCTGGGCCGATCTGGCGACGTGCAATCTCGATGCGCTCGTCGCGGTCCAGCCGCATCCAGGGGCGTGGAGCGAGGCCGAACTGTACGAGGCGGTCGCGATGCTCAACATGCGGCGGCTCGACCTCGAAGGGCCGCCCTTTGCGGCGCATGTCTTCGAACGGCTCGCGGACGGCGGCAGCGCGCTCTACCTCAAGATGCATCACAGCGTCGCCGACGGCATCGGCTTTCAGACGGTGCTCGGGCTGCTCAGCGATGCCGCCCCGCCGGTGCCGCCGCGCAGCGCCGATGCGGTGCTGCCCGACGCGGGCACCTGGCGCGTGCTGGCGCAGACGCACTACGCCGACCAAGCCGAATTGCGCGCCGCCCAGTCGGAGCGGCGCAAGGCGGCGCTCGCCGAACTCGAGGGGCACAAGGGCGAACGCGCGTCGACGCCGCAGCTCAGGATGTCGGGACCGACCTCGGCGCGCCGCCGCTATGCGACGATCAGCGTGCCGCTCGCGCGGGTCAAGGCGGCCGGGCAGGCGCTGGGCGCGACGGTCAACGACATCTTCCTGACGCTCGCGAGCGGAGCGATCCGCGCCTTTCTGATCGAGGCCGGCGACCTTCCCGACACCCCGGTGGTGATCAATTCGGCGCGCTCCTATCGCCGCCCCGAGCATGGCGATTTCGGCAACCGCATCGTCGCGCTGCACCCGCATCTCGCGACGCATCTCGCCGATCCGGTCGCGCGGCTGCGCGCGATCCAGGCCTCGATGGCGGCCGAGATGCGGCGGACACCGCACGACGAGGCGCTGCTCGACGCCGCCGACAAGCCCTTTGGCGCCAAGGACCGCCGCGCCGCCTTTGCCGAGCGGATGGCGGGCGGCAGGAGGCTATTGCCGGGCAATCTGACATTGTCGAACGTGCCGGGGCCGGCCGCGGCGCGCAGCTATGCGGGCTTTCGCCAGCGCCACAACTATCCGGTGCCGATCATCGGATCGGGCCGTTTTCTCAACATTACCTCGCGGCGCAGCGGCGACAATCTCGACATGGGCGTGATCGCCGATGCCGAAAAGATCGCCGACGCGGGGCGCATCGCGGCGCTGTTCGCCGCCGCACTCGACGAACTGGAGGGGCTTTAGATGACCGACGATCTGGCGTTCAGGCCGGAAGACGACCGCTATCACCAGCTGTCCGACGATCCTTATGAGACCGAGACCAACTGGTGGTCGTTCAACATCCCCGAACGCAAGATCGGCTGCTGGATCCACGCGCCCTATTATCCGAACCGCAAGGCGGTGACCTGGCGCATCTTCGCGTGGGACGATGAAGGCTATGACCAGGCGCGGATGGCCTATTACCGCAAGGTCGAGGAAGCGGCGATGCCCGACGCCCCCGACCTCACCGACATCGTCTTTCCGGGCGACAGGAACGGGGCGGGCTACAGCCTCAGGATGATCGAGCCGGGGATGAAATATCATCTGCAGTATGAGGACCCGGCGCGCGGCTTTGCGCTCGACTTCACGCACACCGGCCTCCACGAACCGCATCGCTTCCCGCCCGGCAAGCCGCCGTTCATGGCGACCCCGCATTACGACCAGCTCGGCCATGTCGAGGGCTGGATGACCCTGCGCGGCGAGAAGATCCGCATCGACGGCATCGGCGTGCGCGACCGCACCTGGGGGCCGCGCGGCGGGCCCTATGCCGCGAGCCCCAAAGTCTATGCGAGCGACATCGAGCGGGTGAAGCACCCCGGCGGTGCGCGCTGGCGCGAGATCGAACGCGAGCGTGGGCGCGGGCGCATCCAGTATATCTTCGGCCACCGCAGCGACGGCACGGGTTTCCTCGGCTTCGCGCGGGTGCAGGACGGCGACGCCGAGGGCTGGTCGCCGATGAATGCGGGCTGGATCCGCCGCGACGGCCAGTTCGGCAGCCTCGACGCGAGCAAGTCGCGCATGCGCGTGTTCCGCAGCCCGCACACCGGCTGGAGCACGCATATGCAGGTCGAGCTGGTCGACGAGCATGGCCGCGAAATGAAGAGCGAAGGCTTCACCGTCAGCACGATGAGCGAGGCAGGCTATGGTGTGAACCAGCTGATGCGCTGGGACATTGACGGCGGCATCGGCTGGGGCGAGGATCAGGATGTGTGGAACCCCATCCATTTCGTCCGCGTGCTCGACGCGCTGAAGGCCACCGCCTGACCGCGATGTTCGCGAACCTTGCGCTTCCGCTAATGTGCGCGCCAATGAGCTTTGCTTCGTCGGTGCCGCTCGCCACCGCCTGTTGCCGCGCGGGCGTCGTCGGCGGCTGGCAGGGCGGCACCATCACGCCGTTCGAACAATTCGAGGATTATCTGAAGGCGCTTGCCGACGCGGGCGGCGCGCCGCCGATCGTCAACATGCCCGCGCGCTGGGGCAGCGATCCCGCGGGCGCCGACCGGCTCGACCTGCTGGAGCGCTATCGCGTCCCGCTCGTCCTCTCGAGCCTCGGCGACCCGTCGGCGCTCGTCGAGCGGGTGCATGGCTGGGGCGGGCGGGTCGTCCACGACGTCACCACGATGAAGCATGCCGAAAAGGCGATCGCGGCGGGCGCCGACGGGTTGATGCTGACCTGCGCCGGGGCCGGCGGGCATACGGGTTTCCTGACCCCGATGGCGTTCGTACCGGCGGTGCGGCGGATGTTCGACGGCTTGCTGATCGTCGCGGGCGGCATCGCCGACGCGCACGGAATCGCCGCAGCGCTGGCGCTCGGTGGCGACATTGCGTGCATGGGGACGCGCTTTATCGCGACCCCCGAAAGCGGGGTGGTCGCGGGACATCGCGACATGATCCCCGCGGTCGGCGCCGACGACATCGTCGCTTCGGCGGCGATGAACGGCGTGCCCGCGCACTGGATGCGGCAATCGATTGAGGCGGTCGGGCTCGATGCGAAAGCGCTGCCCACTGTCCGCTCGCCGATGCCCGAGGGCGTGAAACCGTGGCGCGATATCTGGAGCGCGGGGCAGAGCGTCGGGCTGATCGACGCGGTCGAGCCGGTTGCGGCGTTGGTCGCGCGGTTGAAGGGTGAGTTCGAGGCGCTGCCGGTGGGACCGGACTGGCGCAGGCGGTTGGCGGACGTGACGGCGGATTGGGGGTGAACTGGCGGCAAGGGCATCGTCATCGCGCGTAGCGAAGCCGTCTTCGGCGCTTCGCCACGGTGCACGGCCAGAGTTCTGCCGGGCCTCAACCGAACCGTAGCCCTGAGCTTGTCGAAGGGCGCCTCGCCGAGACGCGCCCTTCGACAAGCTCAGGGCTACGGTCATGAACGATCTGGCCCGAACAGGGCGGACTATTGACCCGTCACCAGCACGACGCGCCCCGCGCTCTTGCCCGCCGCCGCATCGGTCATCGCCGCGCGGAACTGGTCGAGCGGATAGGTCCGTGCGATCGCCGGGCGCAGCTTTCCTTCGTCTGCCAGTGCGAAGATCGTGTCGCGGTTCGCATCGCTCCTTTCGGGTTCGAAGATGCCGAACTGGCGGATGTCGACCCCGATCAGGCTTGCCCCCTTGAGCAGCGGCAAATTGGTCTTGAGCGCCGCGATGCCCGCCGGGAAGCCGATCACCAGATGCCGCCCGTTCCAGGCCAGCGAGCGAAAGGCGGGGTCGGTCGCGTCGCCGCCGACGGGGTCAAAGACGACATCGACCCCCTTGCCGTCGTTCGCGGCCTTCACGGCCTCGCGCCAGTCGCTGCTGCGCGCGTCGACCACCGCATCGGCACCGCCCGCGATCGCGAGGTCGCGCTTGGCCGCATCGGACGCCGATCCGATCACCCGCGCGCCGAGATATTGGCCGATCTGCACCGCGGCATAGCCGGTGGCGCCGCCCGCGCCGAGCACGAGCAGGGTCTCGCCCGCCTTGAGCCCGCCGCGATCGACCAGCGCATGCCAGGCGGTCGCGTAGCTCACCGGGAACACCGCGGCCTCGGCAAAGGACAGGGCGTCGGGCATCCGGCGTACGACGCGCGCGGGCAGGTTCGCGGCGTCGGCGAACATGCCGCCCCAGCCGCTTGCGACCACCCGGTCGCCCACCGCAAACCCCGACACCTCGGCGCCGATGGCCTCGACGACCCCCGCGCATTCGCTACCGGGAATGAAGGGGACGGGCGGTTTGACCTGATAGCCGCCCCCCGCAGTGAGCACGTCGACGAAGCTGATCCCCGCCGCCCTGATAGAAATCCTTACTTGAGTGGGGGAGGGCGGACCCGGATCATGATCGACGAGCGTGTAGTTTTCGGGCGGGCCGAGTTCGTCGGCACGCACGGCGCGGGGCAGGGGAGCAGTCATCGGACACCTCTTGTCATTGCGAATTTAGAAGTATAACCAAGTTATATAACTATTGGAGGATAGGCTGATGGCTTTCAAGACGCGGATCACCGAAATGCTGGGGATCGAACATCCGATCGTGCAGGGCGGCATGCAGGCCGTCGGCACCGCCGAGATGGCGAGCGCGGTGTCGAACGCCGGCGGCCTTGGCATCATCACCGCGCTGACCCAGCCGACGCCGCAGGCGCTGCGCGACGAGATCGAGAAGTGCCGGTCGATGACCGACAAGCCCTTCGGCGTCAACCTGACCGTCTTTCCGACGATCAACGCGCCCGACTACAACGCCTATGCCGATGCCGTCGTCGAGAGCGGGGTCAAGATCATGGAAACCGCGGGCACCCCGGCGGTGCGCGAGATCTGGGCGCGGGTGAAGCCGCACGGCGTCACTATCCTGCACAAATGCACCGCGGTGCGCCACGCGCTGTCGGCCGAAAAAGCCGGCTGCGACATCATCTCGATCGACGGCTTCGAATGCGCGGGGCACCCGGGCGAAGACGACATCCCGGGGCTGATCCTGATCCCTGCCGCCGCCGACAAGGTCAAGATTCCGATGCTGGCGAGCGGCGGTTTTGGCGACGGCCGCGGGCTGGTCGCGGCCTTGAGCCTTGGCGCCGAGGGGATCAACATGGGCACGCGTTTCTGCGCGACGAAGGAAGCGCCCGTGCACGACAATGTGAAGCAGGCCTATGTCGACAATGACGAGCGCGGAAGCTTCCTGATCTTCCGCAATTTCAAGAACACCGCGCGCGTCGGCAAGAGCCCGGTCAGCGAGGAGGTCGTCCGCCGCCTTGCGCAGCCCGACGCCAAGTTCGGCGATGTGCAGGAACTGGTGGCGGGCACCGCGGGGCGTGAGCTGCTCGCTACCGGCGATCTTTCGAAGGGCGTTTTCTGGGCCGGGATGGTGCAGGGGCTGATCCACGATATTCCGACCTGTCAGGAACTGATCGACCGGATCATCTCGGAGGCCGAGGCGATCATCGATCAAAGGCTGGCCGGGTTCCGGCGATAAGCTAATGGCCCAATCCTCCTTGTCGCGGAGCGATGGGGAGGTGGCAGCAGCGCAGCCGCTGACGGAGGGGCAAGGACGCGACGTCGCAGCCCCTCCACCCTTCGCTTCGCGAACGGTCCCCCTCCCCATCGCTTCGCGACAGGGAGGATTATCATTGCTGCCCGCCGTCGACGCGCACCAGCGCGCCGGTGGTGTAGGATGATGCCGGGCTGGCGAGCATCAGGGCGGCGGTGACGATCTCCTCGGGCCGTCCGGGGCGCCCCAGCGCCACCGGCTGGCTCTCGCGCTTCTTCGGGTCCCATGCCTCGGCGATGTCGGTCAGGAAGGGGCCGGGGCTGATCGTGTTGACGCGCACCTTCGGCGCATATTCGCGGCTCAGCGACACGCTCATCGCGTTGAGCGCCGCTTTTGCCGAGCCATAGGGGACGACCATCGGCAGCGGCATCAGCGCGCCGGTCGAGCTGATGTTGATGATGCAGCCGCCGCCGGCCTCGCTCATCCGGTGCGCGACCTGGCTGGCGAGCCGGAACGGGCCCTTGAAATTGAGGTTGAGCACCGAATCGAACAGGTTTTCGGGCATTTCATGGCTGGGGCAGGCGGGCGACATGCCGGCATTGTTGATCAATATGTCGATACGGCCGAACTCGGCATAGACGGCCTCGACCAGCCCGTCGATCTCGTCCCAGCGGCCGCAATGCACGCCGTAAGCCATCGCCTTGCGACCGAGCGCGCGGCATTCGTCGGCGACGCTCTCGCAATTTTCGAGCTTGCGGCTCGCGACGATCACGTCGGCGCCGCGTTCGGCAAGCGCCTTGACCATGCGGTAACCGAGCCCGCGCGAGCCGCCGGTGACGAGCGCGACCTTGCCGGTGAAATCGAAAAGCGGATCGGGAATCATCTCATTCTCCTGTCGGGGGGGCGGTCATTGCCGCGGCGGCGGCGAGCAGCCCGGCGTTGCAGCGCTGGGCCGCCGCGGCGTCGGGCAGCGCGTTGAAGGCGTGGATCGCGCCGGCGTAGCTGTGGAGTTCAACGGACACGCCCGCCGCGGTCAGGCGCCGCGCATAGTCGAGATTCTCGTCGAAAAAGAGGTCGAGGCTCCCCGTCGCGATATAGGCGGGGGGCAGGTTCGCAAGGTCGTCGGCGAGGCTGGGTGAGAACCAGCCCTTGCGGGCATCGTCGGCGGCGTAATCGCCCTGCAGCGCGCTCCAGCCGAAGCGGTTGCTTGCGCGCGTCCAGATGAACTCGCCGGTGACGGGATTGTTGTAGGGGCAGCTGTCGCCGCCGGTGCGATGGTCGAGCATCGGATAGGTGAGCAATTGCCCCGCGATCGCCGGGCCGCCGAGGTCGCGCGCCATGATCGCGAGCGCCGCGGCGAGGCCGCCGCCCGCGCTTTCGCCCGCGACGACGATCCGCGCCGGATCGAAGCCGAGCGTGTCGGCTTGCCCGGCGAGCCACAGGAGTGCCGAATGGCAATCCTGCTGCGGCGCCGGAAAGGGATGCTCGGGCGCGAGACGATATTCGACCGAGGCGACGGGGACGCCCGCCGCCATCGCCAGCGCCGCGGGACCCGCCTGGATCTGGGTCGCCGACCCCATCACCATGCCGCCGCCGTGGATGTGCAGGATCGCGCCGCCGCCCGGACGCGGCGCCGGCGGGCGATAGAGGAAGACCGCAATGTCGGGGCCGCCATGGACCGACGGCACGCGTCGTTCCTCGGGGGCGATCACCGGGGGCGGCATGAAGGCATAGGTCTGTGCCGCGCGGGCACGGATGTCGGCGATCGGCGCCGCGTCGAGGTCGACGCGCGGGAACAGGTCGAGCAGCGGCAATATCTCGCGGTCGACGAGATGGCGGGTGTCCATGCGAAACTCTCCTCTCAGCCCCGCGCCCGGATCGCCTCCAGCCGGGTCGGGATATGTTCGCTCGGGAAGAGTCCCGGCGCGGGTCGAGCGTTCCTGATATACGCCCTGGCGACCTGCACCTTGTGCACTTCGGTGGGGCCGTCGGCCAGCGCCATTGCGGGCAGCCCCATCCACATGTCGGCGAGTGGCAGTTCCAACGTCATGCCGAGGCTGCCGTGCAACTGGATCGCGCGCTGGACGATGTCGTGATAGACCTTCGCCATCTGGACCTTGCACATCGCGATATGGGTGCGCGCGCCGCCGTGCGGCAGGCGCCCGGCCTCGACCTCGTCGATGATCCACGCGGTTTTGAGCACGAGCAGGCGGAATTGTTCGAGTTCGATGATCGAATCGGCGATCGCGCCCTGCACGAACTGATGCTCGCTGAGCAGCTTGCCCTGCGTGCGGCGCGACACCGCGCGTTCGAGCATCATGTCGATCGCGCGCTGGCATTTGCCGACGGTGCGCATCGCATGGTGGACACGCCCGCCGCCGAGCCGCGCCTGCGCGACCTTGAAACCTTCGCCGGGGGCGCCGAGCATCGCGTCCAAGGGCACGCGGACCTTGTTGTAGCGGATATAGGCGTGGGTGCCGTCGTCCTCGCCCTTGCTGTCGCCCATCGTCTGCGAATGGCGGATGAATTCGACCCCCGGCGTGTCGGTGGGGACGATCAGCATCGACATGCGCTCGTGCGGGGCGTTGTCGGGGTTGGTGACGACCATCACGATCAGGAAGGCCGCGAAGCGCGCGTTCGACGAGAACCATTTTTCGCCCTCGATCACCCATTCGTCGCCCTCGCGCCAGGCGCGGCAGGTGAATTCCTTGGGGTCGGCGCCCGCTTGCGGCTCGGTCATCGAAAAGCAGGAGACGATGGTGCCGTCCATGAGCGGTTTCAGGTAGCGCGCCTTCTGTTCACCGGTGCCGAACATCGCGAGGATTTCGCTGTTGCCGGTGTCGGGCGCGGCGGTGCCGAACACCGTCGGCGCCCAGTAACTGCGCCCCAAAATCTCGTTCATCAGCGCGAGGGTGAGCTGGCCGTAGCCGGGGCCGCCGAGCTCGGTGCCGAGGTGGCAGCCCCATAATCCCTGCGCCTTCACTTGTTCCTGGAGCGGCGCCATATAGGCGCGCGATTCGCCGTTCGCGACGTCATAGGGCGCGCCGTGGCCGGGAAAGAGCAGATCCATCGGTTCGCACTGCTCGCGGACGAATTTCGCCATCCAGTCGAGCTTCGCCTGCAATTCGGGTTCGATGCGGAAATCGATCATGCGCTGTTCCTTGGTTAGCCGATGAGGGGGGTTAGCCGATGAGGCGGATCAGCTTTTCGGCTTCGGCGAAATTGCCGCGAACCAGCCGGTCGAAGAAGCGCCCGGTCTCGGCGCTCAAAATGCCTTTGGCGGCTTGCGCGACCTTGTATTCGAGGATGCAGCCGCCCTTGAACATCGCGAGGATGAGGTAATAGTCGAAGCTCGCCATGTCGCGGCGGGTGCCCGCGGCATAATGCGCCATCAGCTCCTGCCGGGTCGGCCAGTCCATGACATTGTAGAGCGATTTTTCGGGAATATGGCCGGGGAAGCGCTCGTCGCGGATACCGTTGCAGAACCAGGCGAGGTCGAGCAGCGGGTCGGCGATCGTCGACAGCTCCCAGTCGATCAGCGCGGTGAGCCGGCACGGCGGGTCGAAGGCGAAGAGCGCATTTGGGGTGCCGACGTCGCCGTGGATGATGCCGGGGCGGAAGTCGGCGGGCCGGTTCGCGCGCAGCCAGTCGCGCGCGAGCGCATAGCCCGGCAGCTCGCGCCACTCGAAATCGTAAAGCTGCTTGTAGCTTCTGATCTGGCCTTCCCAGCGGTCGACCTGGCGCTCGAGGAAATTGTCGGGGCGGCCGAAGTCCTCGAGGCCGACGGCCCTGTAGTCGACGTTGGCGAGCGCGATCAGCCCGTCGACCATCGCGAACGGCACTTCGCGCGCGTGCGGGGGCCGGTCGAAGGGTGGCCGGTCGTGGATCCTGCCATCGGTCAGGTCGGCGGGCCAGCCCTCGACGCGGTCCATGACATAGAAGGGCGCACCGATCACGTCGGGGTCGGCGCAGCTGCCGTGGCATACGGGGTGAGGGACGTCGGTGCCGTTCAGCGCCGTCAGCACACGCGCCTCGCGCAACACGCTTTTCTCGCTGCCCGGCGGCGGCACCGCGGGCGGGCGGCGCAGGACCAGCGTCCGGTCGCCACGGTTCAGCGAGAGGATGACGTTCGAGGTGCCGCCGTGGATTTTTTCGACGACCAGCGGTCCGTCGCCTAGCGCGGGGATATGCACGTCGAGCCACGGCGTCAGGCGCGCGGGATCGGCCAGCGCGTGCAGGTCGTCGCTCATCCGTCGCGCTCCTTCAGATAGGCTTCGATCTCCGACCGGATCGCATGCATCCGCTCGGCGGCATCGGCGAAGGCGGGCGCGTCGACGCGCGCGAGCACGGCGCGCGTGACGACCTCGGCGCGCGCATGGTCGGCCGCCTTCAGCGCGCGCCCCGCCTCGGTCGCGACGATGAGCGACGCGCGCTTGTGTTCCGGATTGTCGGCGAAACCGACCAGCCCCAGTTCGGCGAGGCGGTTGGCGGCGCGCTGCACGACCTGCCGCGGATGGCCGAGGCTGCGGCCGATCTGCGCGACGGTCGGCGCGCTCGCGGCGTTCACCACTGCGGTCAGCACGGTGAGCTCCATTTCGGGCAGGCCGCTTTGCGCACGCGTATCGGCGTAGAGCGCGCGCATACGCCCGCGCAGCCGTGCCACCTCGTCGGCGAATCGTTCGAATTCGGTGAAGCGTTGAGACATGGCACCTTGATGTCCATTTGACACTAAGGTGTCAATGTATCTCGTGCCGCGACCCGGTCCCGATCGGCGATCCGTCCGTTCTTGCGGAAAAGCGCGGTTCCCGGATCAGCCCCGCGACGAAGAGCGGAGGATCAGCGCGTCGTCATCCTGTCGAACAGCGAGCCTTCGGCCTGCCAGTCGATCCGCACCCGCCGGTGCGCGAAGCGCCAGCCGTGCGCGGTAAGGACCAGCCGGTCGTCATAGGTGCCGCTGTGGTCGGGGCCGAAATTGCTGTGGACGGTGAAATAGCTGCGCGCGCTGGCGGTGTCGCCGTCGACCGCGATCAGCGGATTGGTGATGTGATGGCGCACGAAGGTCAGTCGCGGGTCGCGCGTTCCCGCCGACAGCGCGGCCTTGATCGCCGCGGGGCCCTGCGGTGCCTTGCCCGTATATTCGAGCACCCCGTCGTCGGCGAAACAGGCGGTCATTGCGTCGAGGCGGCCGCGGTCGCCATTGTAGGTGTAGCGCGCGAGCAGGTCGCGGATCGCGTCGCGGTCGGCGGCCAGGCGGATCTGCGGGTCAGCCATTGTAGTGCAGTTCCAGCCCGGGCTCGTCCCAGCGCATCTTCGCGATCCGCCCGGTCTGCGACAGGGTGATATAGGCGTCCTGCCGGTCGCCGCCGCCAAAGGCGATGTTGGTGACATAGGGTTCGCCCGCGATGTCGAGCTTGGTCACCCGCCCCTCGGGAGTGATCGTCGTGATGCCGCCCTGATAGAGCGTCGCGACGCAGATGTTGCCCGCTGCGGTCACCGCGAGACTGTCGAAACCCACCGGCCCCGGCGCGGTCGCCACCCACGCGGGGCGCTGCGCCTCGAGCCGGCGGTCGTAGCGCCACAGCCGCGCCTGATGCGTGTCGGCGACATAGACGTGGCGTCCATCGGGCGAGAGGCCGACGCCGTTGTACGACACCGCATGCCGGTTGATTGCGACGACGTCCGATCCGTCGGGCTGCGCGCTGAAGAGCCCGCTCGCGGTGCGGACGCCGTCGTGCGTTTTGCCGAGGTCGGTGAACCACATGCGCCCGTCGGCGTCGAAGACGATGTCATTGGGCGCCTGCAAGGCGATGCCGCCGCACGCGTCGTAGAGCCGCTCGAACTTGCCGGTGGCGAGGTCGACGCGCTCGATACGCCCCTCGTGCCCCGGCCCATGCGCATTCTGGAAGCGGACGAGATCGAGCCCGCCGTTGTTGCACAGGTAAAGCGCGCCGTCGGGCCCGATCGCGGCACCGTTCGGGCCGCCGCCGATCTCGCAGACCACTTCGGTCCGCCCGTTCCAGCAGCGCGTGATGCGCCCGCCGGCGAGTTCGACGACGATCACCGATCCGTCGGCCATCACCACGGGCCCTTCGGGAAAGGCGAGTCCCTCCGCGACGATTTCCATCACCCTCTCCTGTATAACCTAGTTAGTCATGTCTTGACATGCGGGAGCGGGACGCGCAACCCTGCCCGCAAGGAGAGAGACTTGCCCGTTCCAGCCCACCACATCGTGGCGACCCCGCCGCCGTTCGACGCGCCGCCCTATCCGGTCGACATTTTTGCAGGACGGACGGTGCTTGTCACGGGCGGCGGTTCGGGCATGGGGCTCGCCATGGCCAAGGCCTTTGCGCAGGGCGGGGCGAATGTCGCGATCATGGGGCGCAGCATCGAGCGCGCGCAGGAAGGCGCCGCCGAGGTCGCGGCGATCGGCGTGCGCACGCATGCGATGAGCTGCGACGTGCGGTTCCCCGAAGCGGTTGCAGCGGCGTTCGACGAGGCCGAGGCCGCGCTGGGCCCGGTTTCGCTGCTCGCCAACAATGCCGGCGCCAATTTCCCGATCCTCGCCGAGGATATCTCGCCCAACGCGTGGAACGCGGTGACGCGGATCGCGATCGACGGAACCTTTCTCTGCTCGACCGAATTCGCCCGCCGCCGCATCGCGGCGTCAGAGGGCGGCGCGATCGTCAACAACAGCGCGCAATATATCTGGACAGGCTTTCCCGGCGATGCGCACAGCGCCGCCGCCAAGACCGCGCAGGCGACAATGACGAAGAAGCTCGCCGCCGACTGGGCGCCGTACGGCATCCGCGTCAACGCGATCGCGGCGGGCTTCTTCCCGCACGCGACCTCGACCGCGGGCAACCGCGAGGGCGGGACCGAACCGCTCCAGAATATGATCCCCGCCGGACGCACCGGCAGCATCCGGGAGTTCGGCTGGCTCTCGGCGATGACTTGCACGCCCCTGTTCGGCGGAATGACGGGGCAGGTGATCGTGCAGGACGGTGGCGAGAGCCTGCGCCGGTCGCTGATCATGCCCGATTATGTGCCGCCGCGCGAACGCGCCGACGGACCGTGGGGGTGGAAATGAACGACTGGCTGGCGGGCAAACGCGTGCGGATCGAGGGTGACAACCCCGCGATTGCCGCGGCATTCGAGGCGGCGGGTGCGGCACCGGCGGGTGACGACGACTGCGACATCTGGGTCCATGTCGCCCCGCCAACGCCGGTCAGGGCGGCGCACGAACTCACCCACGCCCAATGGCGTGCGGCGATGGACGCCGGGCTCGATCGCCGCTTCCTCGGCGCAAGGGATTTTGCCGCGCAACGCCGCGCGCGCGGGCAGGGCGGGGTGATCCTCTTCATCGGCGCGCCCGAACAGGCGCTCGGCGCCGATCAGGCGGCGGCTGCGGGCGCACTCGGCAATCTTACAAAGACGCTGGGCGTCGAGTGGGCGCGCGACGGCATTCGCGTGAACAGCATCCTGACGCACGAAAGCGGCGACACGCTCGGCCACCTCGCCGCCTACCTCGCCAGCGACTATGCCGCCTATGTCACCGGGGCGGTGATGGGGGTGGGCCTCGATGACTGACCGCATCCGCCTCGACGGGCAGGCGGCGTTCGTCACCGGCGGCGGCGGCGGCATCGGCCGAGCGATCGCGATCCGGCTCGCCGAAGCGGGCGCCGATGTTGCGATCTATGACATCTTTCCCGAGCGCGCCGAAGAGGCCGCCGGGTGCGTTCGCGAGACAGGGCGCCGGGCGCTGGCGATCGCCGGCGACGTGATGGACGGCGACGCGTTGCGCGCGGCGGTCGATCGCGCCGCGGACGCATTCGGCCGGCTCGACATCCTTGCCAACAATGCCGGCGGGGTGTCGGCGCGGCCCTTCCTCGAACAGAGCGAGCGCAGCATGCGCAAGCATATCGACATCAACCTGATGTCGATGCTGATCGCGACGCAGGCGGCCGCCAGGCATATGGTCGCGGGCGGGCGCGGCGGTTCGATCGTCAATGTTGCGAGCATCGAGGCGAGCCGCGCGGCGCCGAATTTTGCGGTCTATGCCGCGTGCAAGGCGGGGATGCTCAGCTTCACCAAATCGATGGCGGTCGAACTGTCGGGGCACGGCGTCCGCGTCAACTGCATCGCCCCCGACCATACGATCACCCCCGGCAACCAGGGGAATCGCGCCGGTCCCGTCGACCCCGCGACCTGGAAACACCGCAGCGAGGAGGAGGTCGACGCGATGAACCGCCTGATCCCGCTGGGGCGCGAGGGTGTCGATATGGAATGCGGCGATGCGGCGGTGTTCCTGTCGAGCGCGATGGCGAGCTATATCACCGGCGTGCTGCTGCCGGTCGACGGTGGAACATGGGGGTCGTCGGGCTGGGTCCGCGCAAGAAACGGCAAATGGACACTGAACGAAGGCCTGTCCTTTGGGAGCTAAATAGAAGAAATCGCCGCAACATTGCGGGGTTGCGCCAAAAGCCCTAAAGGCGCAGCTAGAGTGAGTACAAATGAAACGATCCGGGCAGGGGCAGGATTTGTGAATATGGAAAATGGCAGCGCGCGCATCCGGGTGCCGAAGACTTCGGAACTGGTTGCCGATCAGATCAGGGCCCAGATCATCCGCGGCGAACTGACCGAAGGGGATTCGCTGCCGCCCGAGGGCACGCTGATGACGACGCTCGGCATTTCGCGCCCGACGTTGCGCGAGGCCTTTCGCATCCTCGAGGCCGAGAATCTGATCAGTGTCGTGCGCGGTTCGCGCAGCGGTGCGCGCGTGCACCAGCCCTCGACCGACCTCGTCTCGCGCTACGCCGGCTATGTGCTCGAAGCGCAGGGCACGACGATCGCCGACCTCTATGCCGCGCGGCTCGCGATCGAGCCGACCGTCGTGCGCTGGCTCGCCACCGCCAAGGGGCAGACGCCGGGCTTCGCGCGGCTGAAGCAGGTGCTCGCCGATCTCGACGCGATGCTCAAGGCCGAGGGTTATGCCGAGTTCGTCGACAATGTCTCGCACTTCCACCAGACGCTGGTCGAGGCGACGGGCAACAAGACGCTGAGTTTCATGAACCGCATGCTGCTCAACCTCGGCCGGCATCACCAGAACGACTATCAGCGTCGCCACCCGCGGACGACCGAGGACAAGTACAAGAGCCTGCGCGCGGGCTTCAAATCGTTCGAGAAGCTGGTCACGATGATCGAGGCCGGCGACGTCGAGGGCGCGGTCGCGCACTGGCGGCTCCACCTGCGCAACGCCAACGAGACGTGGGCGACGCGCGGCGAGGGCGAACGGATCGTCGACTCGCTGCACGGATGAACTTCATCGACGCGATCATCGCCGCCGCAGCGCGCGCTCCCGCTGCGGCGCTGACCGTCGTCTCCGATACATGCCCCGCCGAAACGACGCTCGGCGATGTCGTCGCGGCGGGCCGCCGCATGGGCACGCGAATGACGGCGGCGGGGATCGTTCGCGGCGATGTCGTCGCCTGCATGCTGCCCAACTGGCGCGAATGGCTCGTCGTCGCGGTCGCGGCGGCGCAGGCGGGGGCGGTGATGCTGCCCGTCGTCACCATCTACGGCGCGAAGGAACTCGGTTTCATCCTGCGCCAGTCGGGCGCCAAATGGCTTTTCACCCCCGACCGCTTCCGGGGCGTCGATTACCGGCAGGTGGTGGCCGATTGCGGCGCCTTGCCCGCGCTCGCGCGCCATGTCTCGACCGGCCCGGATTTCGGTGCGCTCGAAGCCGACGGCTCGATCGCCGACCCGGTGCCGCGCGCGGAGGATGAACTGGCGCTGCTCGTCTATACTTCGGGCACCACCGCCGATCCCAAGGGCGTGATGCACAATGCCCGCGCGATCCTTGCCGAAATGCAGTCGATGCGCGAGATGCGCGGCGGCGGCGGCGGCGGCGGCGGCGGCGACGACGAGGCGGTGATATCGCCCTGGCCGCCGGGGCATGTCGCGGGCGCGCTGTCGATGTACCGCTTCCTCTGCCAGGCGACGCCGCTGGTGCTGATGGACCAGTGGGACGCGGCGCGCGCGGCCGAACTGATCGCACGGCATCGCATCGCCTTCACCTCGGGCACGCCCTTTCACCTGTCGGGACTGATGGCGGCGGCCGACGCGCACGGTCACGACCTGTCGTCGCTCCGGCATTATATGGTCGGCGCGGCACCGGTGCCGCCCTCGCTGATCGCGCGCTGTCAGGCGCAGGGGCTCGCGGTCTTTCACTGCTATGGGTCGAGCGAGCATCCGACGGTGACGTCGGGGATCGCCGAAGATCCGCTCGACAAGCAGCTCGACACCGAAGGGCGCGCGATCCCGGGGTCGGAACTGCGCTTCGTCGACGATGACGGGCATGACGTCCCCGCGGGCGAGGATGGCGAGATCTGCACGCGCGGCCCGGAATTGTTCATGGGCTATCTCGACCCCGCGCTGAACGAAAGCGCCTTCCTGCCGGGCGGCTGGTATCGCAGCGGCGATATCGGGCGGCTCGATGCCGACGGCTATCTGCTGATCACCGACCGCACGAAGGACATCATCATCCGCGGCGGCGAGAATATCGCGTCGAAGGAGGTCGAGGCGCTGCTGCTGGCGCATCCGAAGATTGCCGATGCCGCCGCGGTCGCCGCACCCGACGATCGCATGGGCGAGGTGGTGCGCGCGTGCGTCGTGCTGGCGCCGGGGGAGACGCTGACGCTGAACGAACTGCGCGACCATTTCTTCGCCGCGGGGATCGCGAAGCAGAAGACGCCCGAGCGGCTGAGCCTGTTCGCCGAACTGCCACGCAATGCTTCGGGCAAGGTGCTGAAGCACGAATTGCGGCGGACAGTTTAAAGCCCCTCCCCTTTAGGGGAGGGGTTGGGGTGGGGGCCTGCGAGATAGTGCAAGGCCCATGGCCCCCACCCGCTGCGACTAGGCAGCAAGCTGCCAAGTCTCGCCGCCCTCGCCTAAAGGGGAAGGCGTGCTCTAGTTCCGCATGATGAACCCGCCGTCGACGTTGAGCGCCTGCCCGGTGATCCAGTCGCCCGCGGGCGAACAGAGCAGCAGCAGCGCGCCGACGAGATCCTGTGGTTCGCCGCGCGGTTGCTTGACCACGCGCGCCATCGCCGCCTGGACGAAGGGGCTTTCCTCGGGGGTCAGCGCCTTGCCCGCGTCGGACATCGTCATCCCCGGCGCGATCGCGTTGACGTTGATGTTCATCCGCCCGAGTTCGGTCGCGAGCGTCGTCGTCAGCCCGAGCAGCGCGACCTTGCTGATCCCGTAGGTGGTCTGCGCGGGAAAGCCGCCCGCCGACAGCTGGTTGACGATCTTGCCGCCGCCGCGCGCCTGGAACAGGGGCACCGCCGCCTTCGAACAGATCAGCGCGCCGGTCAGGTTGACGCGCAGCAATCGGTCGAAATCGGCGATGCTCGTGCTGATCGCGGGGGTGCCGACCGCCTCGACCATCAGCGCGGCGTTGTTGACGAGAATGTCGAGCCCGCCGAACGCGCTCTGTACCGCGTCCATCATCGCGCCGACCGATGCCTCGTCGGCGATGTCGACCTCGACTGCGACGGCCTTGCCGCCCGCGGCGGTGATTTCTCCCGCGACGCGTTCGGCGCCCTCGCGGTTGAGGTCGGCGACGACGACGCTCGCCCCCGCATTGGCGAGGCCGACGGCATAGGCGCGGCCGATGCTGTTGCCGCGCCCGCCCGCGCCAGTGACGATCGCGACCTTGCCGTCGAGGCGGAACTGATCGTTGGTGAAATCACCCATGGTCACGCCTCCTGCTTCGGGAAGATCGGAGCGCCGACGCCGATGGTGACGGTCTTGTAGTGGAGGAATTCGTCGATCCCCGCCTTGCCGCCTTCCTTGCCGAAGCCCGAGATGCCGATGCCGCCGAAAGGCGTGTGCGGATTGATCTGGAATCCGCCATTGTTATAGACGCCGCCCGCGTTGAGCCGTTCGGACAGGCGGTGGACGCGCTGGAGGTCGTTCGACTGGATATAGGCGGCGAGGCCATATTCGCTGTTGTTGGCGATCGCGACCGCCTCGTCCTCGGTGTGGAATTTCATCACGACGACGGCGGGGCCGAAGATCTCGACCTGACTGATCTCGTGATCGGGGTCGGCATCGACGATCAGCGTCGGTTCGATGAAATTGCCCTCGGCGAGATCGCCGCCGCAGCGCCCGCCGCCGAGCAGGAAGGTCGCCGCGCCGTCGGCCTTGGCGCGGTCGAACATGCCGGTGATGCGATCGACCGCCGCCTTGTTGATCACCGGGCCGACCGCGACGGTCGGATCGAGCGGGTCGCCGACCTTGAACTGGCCGATGATCGCTTTGAGGCGCGCGACGAAATCGTCGTAGATGTCGGCGTGGACGAGCTGGCGGGTGGGGAGGGCGCAGCCCTGGCCCGACAGGCAGCCGACGGTCCAGAACACCGCGCGTTCGGCTGCCGCCTGGATGTCGCAGTCGGGAAAGACGAGGCTTGCCGACTTGCCGCCGAGTTCCATCACCGACGGCTTGATCTCCTCGGCGCAGGCGGCGAGGATCTTGCGCGCGGTGATGGGTCCGCCGGTGAAGCTGATCTTGCGGATCTTCTTGTGGCGGACGATCGCCTCGCCCGCCTCGGCGGTGCCGGGCAGGATCGACAGCACGCCGTCGGGCACGCCGGCCTGCTTGCACAATTGCGCGAACAGCTCGGGCGCGAAGGGGGTGATTTCGGCGGGTTTGCAGATCACGCAATTGCCCGCGGCGAGCGCCGCGGCGACCTTCATGCCGAGCGAGATCAGCGGACCGTTCCACGTGATGATGATGCCGACGATGCCGATCGGTTCGGGCACGGTGTAGCTGAGTTCGCCGCGCGTATCGAAGGTGCTGAGGAGTTCGCCCGACATCTTGTCGCACCAGCCCGCATAATAGCGCGTCCAGCCGACCGCGGTGTCGACCCCGCGCTCGCCGACCATCAGCGTCGTGCCGCCGTCGAGCGCCGCCATTTCGGCAAGCTTCGTCTTGTTCGCTTCGAGCAGGTCGGCGAGGCGATTGAGGATATCGCGGCGCGCCTCGGGTGCGGTGCGGCGCCATGACTCCTGCACCGCAGCGGCCTTGGCGACGGCTTCTTCGACTTCCTTCGCGCCGGCGAGCGGGATATCGGCCTGGACCTCCTGCTTCACCGGGTGGAGGTGCGGATGCGTACCCCCGCTGCCGCTCGTGCGTTGTTCGTGCCCCAGATGCAGATGCACTGCGGGTGCTGCGCTAGCCATGTCTCTTGTCTCCCAATGAAAGTCTTCAGGCGTCCCACGCCAGATGCAGATGTTCGAGCGCCATCACGCTGCCGCCGCGGCAGCTTTCGTCACCTTTGGCAATTTGCCGGAAATGGCCGACGCGGGCGAACCAAGCGCGGTAGAAGATGATCAGCTCCATGCGCGCGAGGTGCAGGCCGAGGCATGTGTGGATGCCCGAGCCGAAGGCGGCGTGGCGGTAGAATTGACGCTCGACCGAAACGGTTTTCGGGTCTTCGGTCAGCCCTTCGTCCCAGCCCACAAGCGGCAGCGGCGCGAGGATGCAGTCGCCGGCGCGCAGCTGCGCGCCCTCGAGTTCGGTGTCCTCGACGATATAGCGCGGGGTCGCGACGAAGGCGTAGCGGCGCAGCAATTCCTCGACCATGTTCGGGATCACTGCCGGATCGTCGATCGCACGCTGACGCAGCTTTTCGTCGTGCGCGAGGTGGCGCATGCCGAAGCTCATCGCGTTCGTCACCGTGTCGAGCCCGGCGAGGAACATCAGAAAGCCGATCGACATCAATTCCTCGAAGGCGAGCTTGCGCCCGTCGACTTCGGAAACGATGATCTTCGAGATCATGTCGTCGCGCGGTTCGGCCATGCGTTGCTGGATTAACTTGGCAAGATTGCCGACGATCTGCTGCGCGAGGCCGTTGCGAACTTCGTTGCTCGCCTGCGAGTTGAAGAAGCCAGTGACGAGTGCGCGGAATTCCTCGAACTTTTCCATCGGGAAGCCGAACAATTCCATGAACACCGCAACCGGCAGGCGCGACCCGATCGCGCCGACGAATTCGCATTCGCCATGGCCGACGACCTCGCCGAGCAACGCGTCGGTCCATGCCGCGACGCGGTCTTCGAGCGGTTCGATCGCTTTCGATTCAAAGAAGGGGCGCAGCATCTGCCGATACGCACGGTGCTCGGGCGGATCGAGCATTTCGGGGATCATCTTCGGCTGGTTCGGATTGGGCGGGATCGACAGATAGCGGCTCGAGAAAATCTCTGGGTGCCGCACGACATGCTGCACCGATGCGGCCGTGTTGCAGACCCAGTGGCCACCGTGCGCGCTGGTCCAGAACACCGGCGGGGCGGTCTCCTTCAGCTCCCAGTATCGCGCGTGGCAATCGGCGAGCAGGCCGGGGTCGGCGATATAGTCGAACTCATGGACCGGCGAACGCGCCGGGGATTGCGACTCGGTCATCCATCCTCTCCTCTTGACGTAAGTAAACGATCGTTTACATTCGGAGTCAACGGAGAGATGCGATGGCGACGACGACTGAAACACCCGCGCGCGACGCGGACCGGACGCGAACCGCGATCCTCCATGCTGCGCAGCAAATTTTCGCGACCAAGGGCTTCGCCGAGGCGGGGGTGCGCGACATCACCGCGCTCGCCGGGGTCAATCCGTCGCTGGTCAGCCGCTATTTCGGCGGCAAGCTCAAGCTGTTCGAGGCCGCGCTCGACGCCGCGCTCAACACACGGATGATGACCGACCTGCCGAAGCAGGGGTTCGGGAAGGCGATCGTCGCGCGCTTTGCCGACGACGACGATCGCGTCAGTCCGCTGCCCATGATGTTTCGCGCCGCTGCCGACAGCGAGGCGCGCGCGGTGGCGCAGCGATTGCTGCGCGAACGCGTGTTCGATCCGCTGCAGCACTGGTTCGGGGGCGAGGCCGCGGCGGTGAAGGCGGCGCGTTTCATGATGGTCTCGCTCGGCTTCTTCGCCTACCGCGACCAGCTGCCGCTCGCCGAATTCGCCGGACCGGTCGAACCCGGCCTGCGGCGATGGCTGGAACAGGAATTCCAGGCCATCGTCGACGACTGACACGGCTCAGGCCGCGAGCAGGGCCGCCGCGTCGACCGACGCGACGAATTGCAGCAGATGCGCGCGCTTCAGGCAGAAGTGCGGGAACGCCTCGTCGGTCATGCCGATGCCGCCGTGAATCTGGATATTGGCGCGGCCGTTATCGAGCGCCGCCTGATCGGCGAGGCGTTTCGCCGCGGCGACATGGAAGGTCGTGTCGGCATCCTCCGCGTCGAGCGCGCAGGCGGCATAATAGAGCTGCGAGCGCGCGACCGCGGCGCGCACCGCCATGTCGGCGCACATGTGCTTGATCGCCTGGAACGACCCGATCGGACGTTCGAACTGTTCGCGGACCTTGGCATAGTCGACCGCCATGTCGCGCGCCGCATCGGCGCAGCCGACCGAAAAGGCGGCGGCCAGCAACTGCAGGTGAAGCGCGGCGCGCGGGTCGTCGACCGTCTCGGTCAAGGGCATCGCGGACAGCCGGACCAGCGTGGCAGAGGGGTCGAGGGAGTGGCCGGGAACGAGCCCGGCGGGCAGGGCGAAATGGCCGATCCTTCCGTCGAAAATGCCGAGCCCATGCTGCGCAGCATCGCCATCGAGCAGACGCAGGCCGTCTGAAGCGGCGACGGCCAGTGCGGTCTTGCCGCGCGTTCCCGTCCAGCGGGCGGCGACCGCCGAAGCGGGCAACGCGACCGGTGCCAGGTGGCGGCCGAGTTCGGCAAAGACCAGCACCTCGGTCGCATGATCGAGCGCGAGGCCGCCATTCGCTTCGGGCGCGGTGATGCCCGGCAGGCCCATCGCCTCAAGCTGGTTCCACAGGTCCGCCGGGCGATCGCGGGCGTCCTCCAGCGGCATGGTGTCGCGGCACCAGTCGGCGGTCGCGGTGACGAAGGCGCGCTGGTCGTCGTCGGGGGTCAGGTTCATGAGGCGTCCTTGGTTTCTGGGCCCCGACCGGTGCCGGGGCGCGATGCCCGCTGCGCGTTCATCGCGATCTGGGTAGGCCGAGCAGGCGCTCGCCGATGATGTCGCGCTGGATCTGCGCGCTGCCGCCGGCGATCGTCCCGGCAAAGCCGCGCAGATAGTCGCCGACCGCATTGTCGTCGCCATAGGCGAAGTCGAGCATCTCGGGCCCGGCCAGCGCCACCGCCATGCGGTCGAGCCGCTGGCCGAGTTCGGCGGTGAACAGGCGGATCAGCGATGCCTCGGCGCCTGGCTGGCCGGTGCGCACGACTTCGGAAATGTTGCGATAGGTCATGGCGCGCAGCGCCGCGACCTCGGCGCGCATCTGCGCCAGTTCGTGAGCGATGCGGTCGTCCCCGATCATGCCGTTCGCGCGCGCTGTCGCGATCAGGTCGTCGATCTCCTGCCCCTGCTTGACCTGGTCGGCGATGAAGCCGGTGCCGCGCTCGAAGCTCAGCGTCGACATCGCGACCTTCCAGCCGTTGCCGAGCCCGCCCACGACATTGGCGAGCGGGATGCGAACGTCGTCGTAGAAGACCTGCGCAAATTCGATCTGTCCCGACATCTTGCGGATCGGGCGGACGGTGATGCCGGGGGCGTGCATATCGCAGATGACCCAGCTCAGCCCGCTGTGCCGGCGCGATCCGTCCTCGGTGCGCAGCACCAGTTCCTGCCAGTCGGCGACATGCGCGAAGCTGGTCCATATCTTCGACCCGTTGACGACGAGTTCGTCGCCCTCGATCCGTCCGCGCGTCTTGATCCCGGCGAGGTCCGATCCCGCGCCGGGCTCCGAGAAACCCTGGCACCAGATCGCCTCGCCCGTCAGGATGCGCGGCAGGTGGTATGCCTTCTGCTCTTCGCTGGCGTTGATGATCAGTGTCGGGCCGCCGTGATTGATGCCGACGAAGTTCGCGCCGATCCACGGCGCGTGCGCCTTGGCATATTCCTCGAGCCAGATGACCTGCTGGACGATCGACAGCCCGCGGCCGCCATAGTCGGTCGGCCAGTTGATCCCCGCCCAGCCGGCGTCGAACAATTGCCGCTGCCACGCCTTGTCGAACCCGATCGCGTCGGCGGCGTCGAGCGGGCGCGTTTCGGCGGGGACATTGGCGTGCAGCCAGTCGCGGCACTCTTCGCGAAAATGCGTTTCCTCGGGTGAAAAGCCGATGTCCATCAAGCGTCCCCCCGCGTTTTCGCGATTGCCGCCTTCGCGCTGCCGCTTTCGATCGCGCGCTTGCCGAACTGTTCGCGGATCGGCACGAATTCGGGCATCACCAGCGACCGGCGGAGCCAGTTGGCAGCATCGACGACCAGCGTGTGGCCGCTGATGTAGCTGGCGTAGGGCGAACAGAGGAAGGTCGCCGCCCAGCCGAGTTCGCGCACCTCGCCGACGCGTTGCCCCGGTATCGTATTGTCGCCGCGCTCGCCTTCGCGGTGGCGCGTCATGTGGCCGGGCAGGTCGTCGTGCGGAAAGCGCCCCGGGGCGATGCAGTTGACGCGGATGCCGTCGGGTGCCCATTCGACGGCGAGGCTCTGGGTGAGGTTGGTGACGCCGGCCTTCGCCGCCGCCGAGTGCGAGGTACCGGGGCCGCCGGTCCAGCTGTAGGTCGCGCCGATGTTGAGGATCGCGCCGGGCTTGCCGTCGCGCAGCCGCCGGATCGCGAATTCGCGGCTGCAATTATAGGTGCCGTTGAGCACGATGTCGACGACGGTGCGAAAGCCGTTGGGGGTCATTTCCTCGGCGGGCGCTGGGAAATTGCCCGCGGCATTGTTGATCAGCACGTCGACCGGGCCGAACTGGGCCTCGATCGCGTCGAAGGCGCGTGCGATCGCGTCGGGATCGCGCACGTCGCAGGCGACCGCGATCGCCTCGGCGCCGACCGCCCGGATTGCCGCCAGCCCGGCTTCGAGATGTTCAGGCTTGCGGCTCAGCACCGCGATCCTGGCGCCGAGCCTTGCAAACTCGACCGCCATGCCCTTGCCGAGCCCGGTGCCGCCACCGGTAACCGCGACGACCTGTCCGGCATAAGTGCCGTCGGGCAGCGCCTTGGCGCCGGGCGGGGGAGGGGAAGGGAGCGCCATCTTATTTCCCCTTGTAGCTGGGTGCGCGCTTCTCGCGGAGCGCAGCGCGGGCTTCCTGATAATCCTCGGTCTTGAACAGATAGGATTGGGCGTAGAGCTCGGCGCGGGTGCCGGTGCGGATCGTCGAGCCGTGCATCAGGTTGATCATCTCCTTGGCCAGCGCGAGGTTGATCGGCGGTTTCGCCGCGATATCGCGCGCGATTTCCAGCGCGCGGGCATCGAGTTCGTCGGGCGCGACGACGAAATCGACTGCGCCCCATTCGAGCGCGGTCGCGGCGTCGATCTTCCGCCCGCTCATCACCATATATTTGGTCCGCGACGGGCCGATCAGCGCGGTCATCATCTGCGTCCCCCCGGTGTCGGGCAGCACGCCGTAGAGGATTTCGGGCAGCGCCATCTTGAGGCTGGTGTCGGAAATGCGAATGTCGGCGGCGAGCGCGAGTTCGCATCCGCCGCCGATCGCGCCGCCCTTCAGCGCCGCGATGATCGGCTTGGTCGATTCCTGCATCCGCAGCCGCCCCTCCTGATGCCGCCGGATGAAGTGGAAATCGCTCTCGTCGCGCGCGCGGTGGCCGAGCACATCGGTGTCGCGCCCCGAACAGAAGCTCTTGCCTTCGGCGCGGATCAGGATCGCGCTGCTGTCGCTTTCGTCGAGCGCCTCGCCAAGCAGCGTCTGGAACAGCGACGACATGTCGTCGTCCATCGCATTGTGCCGGTCGGGCCGGTTCAGCGTCAGGATACGCAGCGCGCCGTCGCGCTCGCTCAGGATCAGTCGAGACATGTCCACTCCCTTTTTCTTTTCGGCAGGGCTTGCACCACATGTATAACTAAGTCAATTATGTTGAACGATATGGGGAGAGCGTAATCGATGGAACTGAGCGGAAAAACGGCGCTCGTCACCGGCGCCTCGCGCGGTATCGGCGCGGCGATCGCGCGGCGACTCGCGGGGGCCGGCGCGCATGTCGCGGTCAACTATGCGGGCAGCCGCGACGCCGCCGAAGCGCTGGTCGCGGAGATCGTCGCGTCGGGCGGCAAGGCCTTTGCGGTGCAGGCCGACGTCGGTAGCCTCGACGGCATTCGCGCGATGCTCGCCGCGTGCGACGCGGTGTTCGGCGGGGCACCCAGCCTCGACATATTGGTCAACAACGCCGGGGTCGGCGGCGAAGGCGACGCCGGCAGCCTTGCCAAATGCAGCGAGCAATTGTTCGACCGCATGATTGCGGTGAACCAGAAGGCGCCGCATTTCATCACCCAGTTCTGCCTCGAACGCCTCCGCGACGGCGGGCGCATCGTCAACATCGGCTCGCTCGGCGGACGCTCGGCGCTCCCGCCCTTCGCCGCCTATGCCGCGACCAAACGCGCGTTGCAGAGCCTCACCATGTCGACCGCGGTCGTCGTCGCGCCGCGCGGCATCACCTGCAACCTCGTCGCACCCGGTGCGGTCGACACCGAATTCAACAGCGCGCTGCTCGAAAAACCCGGCTGGGCCGAAAGCACGGCGAAGCTCACCCCGATGAAGCGCCTCGGCGTCCCCGACGATATCGCCGGCGCCGTGATAATGCTCGTCCGCGACGACGCGCATTGGGTCACCGGCCAGATCGTCGAAGCGAGCGGGGGGCTGTTCCTGTGAGCGAATTGATCGGCAAGACCGCGCTCGTCACCGGCGGATCGCGCGGAATCGGCGCGGCGATCGTGCGGCGGCTGGGACAGGCGGGGGCGCATGTCGCGGTCAACTATGCCGGGAGCAAGGACGCCGCCGACGCGCTGGTCGCGGAGATCGTCGCGGCGGGCGGCCGGGCCTTCGCGGTGCAGGCCGACGTGTCGTCGCTCGCTGGAATCGAGGCGATGTTCGCCGCCTGCGATGCGGAGTTCGGCGGCGCGCCCAATCTCGACATATTGATCAACAATGCCGGGGTCGGCCGCGGCGGGCGCGACGGTTCGCTCAAGGGCGCGGACGAGGCGCTGTTCGACGAATTGTTCGCGGTCAATGTGAAGGGGCCGCATTTCGTGACGCAGGCGGCGTTGCCGCGCCTCCGCGACGGCGGCCGCATCGTCAATATCGGGTCGATGTCGGGCAAGGTCGGCCAGCCCTTCGCCGCCAGTTATGCAATGACCAAGCGTGCGATCCAGAGCCTGACGTTTTCGACCGCGCTTGCGGTGGCGAAACGCCGGATCACCTGCAACTGCGTCGCCCCCGGCGCGGTCGCGACCGACTTTATCGCGGCGCTGCGCGAACAGCCCGGCTGGGACGAAGCGACCGCGAAGCACACACCGATGGGGCGGGTCGGCGAGCCCGGGGACATCGCGGGCGCGGTCATGATGCTGCTCGGCGACGACGCGCGCTGGGTGACAGGGCAGGTGATCGAAGCGAGCGGAGGCCTCGCGCTCTGATGGCGATGATGACCGAGAAACTGCGTGCGATCATGGCACTCGATCCCGATCGCACCGAGATCGATTTCGAAGGCGCCGAATATAGCTGGGCGCGGATCGCCGGCAATGTCCGCGCGATCGAGGCGGCGCTCGACGCGATGGGGCTGCCCGAGGATGCGCGCGTCGGCATCATGCTGCGCAACCGCCCCGGCCATGTCGCGGCGATCGTCGCGGTGCTGTCGACCGACCGCTGTCTCGTCACGCTGAACCCGGTGCTGCCCGACGCGCGGCTGTTCGCCGATGTCGAAGGGCTGGAGCTGCCGGTGGTGATCGCCGACGCCACCGACCTTGCGCGCCCGGGCCTCGCCGAAGCGCTGGCGCGTGCCGGGTCGGCGGTGATCGAGGTCGGACCGCGCCTGGAGGGCGTTCGCATCGTCGCCGGAGATGTCCGTGCTGCGATGCAGACCTCGCCCGGGGTCGCGATCGAGATGCTGACTAGCGGCACCACCGGTGCCCCGAAGCGCGTACCGCTGAGCCGTGCCGCGTTCGACGCGAGCTTTCGCGGCTTCGCCAAATATGAACGTGGCAAGAGCTTCGACGATCCGCCGCGGCTCGGATCGGGTGTGACGATGGTCATGAACCCGCTGACCCATATCGGCGGCATTTACGGCTGCATCGGCGCGCTGATGGCAGGGCGCAAGATCGCGCTGCTCGAAAAATTCAGTGTCGACGCGTGGGTCGATGCGGTGCGGCGCCACCGGCCCGCGGTCGCCTCGGCGGTGCCCTCGGCGGTGCGCATGCTGCTCGACGCCGATGTCGATCCGGCCGATCTTTCCAGCCTCAAGTCGCTGATCTCGGGGACCGCGCCGCTGTCGCCCGATCTCGTCGACGCCTTTTACGCGCGTTACGGCATCCCGATCTGCGCCAATTACGGCGCGACCGAATTCGCGGGCGCGGTCGCGGGCTGGACGATCGACGATTTCCACCGCCACTGGACCGAGAAGCGCGGCGCGGTCGGGCGCGTCCACGCCAATATGGAGGCGCGCGTCGTCGATCCCGAGAGTGGGGCGGTCCTGCCGTCCGGCGAGGAAGGCCTGCTCGAACTCAGGGGCGAGCAACTCGGCAACGGCCTCGAATGGCTGCGCACCACCGACCGCGCGATCCTCGACGCCGACCGCTTCCTGTTCATCCGCGGCCGCGCCGACAATGCGATCATCCGCGGCGGCTTCAAGATCCACCCTGACGACGTCGTCGGGATACTCAACACCCACCCGGCGGTTCGCGAGGCGGCCGTCGTCGGCGTGCCCGACGCGCGGCTCGGCGCGGTTCCCGCCGCGGCGATCATCCTCAGGGACGGTGCCGCAGCGCCGGCGGCGGACGAGCTCAAGGCGTGGCTCAAGGACCGGCTGATCGCCTATCAGGTGCCCGTCCATTTCCGCATCGTCGCCGATTTTCCGCGCACCCCGTCGATGAAACCGTCGGCGCCGGGGCTGCGCGCGCTGTTCGAAGGAGAGGGCTGATGGAAAGTTTCGCCGGCAAGTCGGTGATCGTGACCGGGGGCGGCAAGGGGGTTGGGCGCGGTATCGCCGAGGCCTTTGCTGCGGCGGGTGCCGAGGTCATGCTCGGCGCGCGTACCATCTCCGCCGCCGAGGATGTGAAGGCGGCGATCGAAAGGGCGGACGGCATCGCCGAATGCTTTGCCGCCGACATCGCGAAACATGCCGACTGCCGCGCACTCGTCGGGGCGACGGCGCAGGCGTTCGGCGGGGTCGATATCGTCGTCCATGCCGCCGCGGACATCCCGCACGGCGGGCTCGGCCATGTCGACGACGAACGGCTCGAAGCGGGGTTTGCGAGCATCGCCAAGGCGGCCTGGTGGCTGCTCGACGCCGCGCGCCCGCATCTCGTGAACGCCCGCGACGGCGGGCGCTTCATCGCGATCGGATCGGTCAACGGTACCTTCAGCGTCGTCCCGAACATGACCGCCTATGGCATGGCGAAGGCCGCGCTCGACGCCTTCATTCGCGCCGCGGCGGGCGATGTCGTGGGCGAGGGGATCACCGTCAACGCGGTCAATCCGGGGCTCGTCGCGAGCGACCGCGCCCGGTCGGTGCTCGGTGACGAGGGGCTCGCCGCCTATGGCGCGACGGTGCCCGTCGGGCGTGCGGGGACACCCGCCGACATCGCCCACGCCTGCCTTTTTCTCGCCTCGGCGCGCTCGGACTATATCACCGGCACGACGATCAAGATGGACGGCGGCTCGACCGTCGCGGCGTCGCCCGGGCGCAATGATATTTTGCAGGAACGGCTGAAGCTCCAGCACGGAAAGGCGCCCTGATGGACCTCGGCATTTCGGGAAAGGTTGCGCTCGTCTTTGGCGGTTCGAAGGGCATCGGGTTGGGCTGTGCGCATGAATTCGCGCGTGAAGGCTGCAAAACCGTCATCGCTGCGCGCACGAAGGCGACGATCGACGACGCGGTGGCCGAGGTGCAGGCGGCGGGTGGCCAGGCCGTCGGCATCTCGGCCGACTGCACGAGCAAGGATGGGATCGCCAACGCGGTGCGGGCGGCAACCCACGCCTTCGCACCTCCAGACATCCTGATCTTCAACGTGGATTCGGGGCCGAAGGGCAGCTTCCTCGAGGTCGACGACGACACTTTTGCCGCGGCGAACACCAATAATGTCATGGCTTTCCGCTGGGCGGTGCAGGCAGTGATTCCGCACATGCAAGCGCGGGGCTGGGGGCGTATCCTGACCATCGGCACCAATTCGGTGAAGGCGCCGCACCGCAAGCTCGCGCGCGCGGCGCAGAACACGTACCGCGTCGGTGCACTCGCGCTGTCGAAGACGCTCTCGGCCGAACTCGGCCCGATGGGGATCACGGTCAACACGCTCGGCACCGGCGCGATCGCGACCCCGCAGTTCAAGGAGGTCTTTACGAAGATCGCCGCCGAGCAGGGCCAGAGCTACGACGAGCATATCGCCGAGCGCACCGCCGCTTACCCAATCCCACGCATGGGCACGCCCGAGGATATGGCGGCCGCCGCCGCTTTTCTCTGCTCCGACCGCGCGGGTTTCATCACCGGACAGGTGCTGGTGATCGATGGTGGCAATCTCGAAGTTCTGCAGTAACGATTAGCAATCAAAGGAAATGACATGAAACTGGGAAGTGACATTGCGGCGGTGGTGACGGGCGGTGCGTCGGGGCTCGGCCGCGCAAGCGCCGAAGCGCTGGCGGGCGAGGGGGTGAAGGTCGCGATCTTCGACGTCAACGAGGAAGGCGGCAAGGCCGTCGCCGACGCGATCGGCGGGGTGTTCTGCAAGGTCGATATCACCAGCGAGGACAGCGTGGTTGCCGGGTTCGAGGCGGCGCGCGGCGCGCACGGACAGGAACGCATCCTGGTTCATTGCGCGCAAATCTCGAAAGGCGGCAAGACCGTCCGCTACGACAAGGCGACGGGTGGCTATGTGCGCTATTCGACCGACGACTACGCCTTTTCGGCGCAGGGCATCCTGATTGCCAGCTATCGGCTCGCCTCGCTCGCGGCGCTCGGCATGGCCAATGCCGATCCGCTCAACGAGGATGGCGAGCGCGGCGCGATCGTGCTGACCGCGTCGGCCGCGGCGCAGGACGCGCAGATCGGGCAGGTGGGCTACGGCTCGCTCAAGGCGGGCGTGAACGGGCTCGTGCTGCCGCTGGCGCGCGACCTGATGGACCTCGGCATTCGTGTCAATTCGATCATGCCCGGCATCTTCGCGACCCCGCCGATGCTCGCGGTCAAGGACAAGGCGCCCGCGATCTTCGAAGGGCTCGCCGCGTCGGTGCCCTTTCCGAAACGCCTTGGCCATCCGCACGAATTCGGCAGCCTTGTGCTCGAACTCGCGCGCAACGGCTATTTCAACGGCCAGACGCTCCGCCTCGACGGTGCGATCCGCATGCCCCCCAAATAGGCCCCAAGCAGGAATGATGATTTGAACGCACCCCAGCAATTTCCGTTCGCGTGCCGGTCGGCCGGACCGGCACCGCTCCGCCGCCCGGGTTCGATCCGGCGCACCACCTCGATCGATTCAGACTGGCCCGACGGGTTCGGCGAACCGTGGATCATGACGGGGCGCGCGCGCGACCTGCTCACGTCCGATACCGGCGAGGCGGTCGAACTCGCGGGCGGCGAGTTCCGCATCCGGACCTCGCCGGCCCGCGAGATACTGGAAATTGCCGTCGCTCCCGACCATGCGCGCGCGCAGGACATGGTCGGGGTGCGGGCGGGGGGAGCGAGCCGTACGGGGCTTGCCGAAACCCTCGGCGAGCTTCGCGGTACGCCGCTGTTCCAGGTGCTCGACGACTTCGCCGGCGCCAGCCTGGTCGCGGGATGGATCTGGTCGCGCTGGGTGCCCGACTGGCACGCGCGTATGCGCGCGGCGCGCGCGCAGTCGCCCGCGGGCAACAAGGGGCGCATGGTCGGCATCTGCACCGGCTTTACCGAAGGTGCCAGTTCGCTGGCCGATGACGGTACGGTCGATCATGGCGATCAGTCGGCGACCGAGGTCGGTCCACTGGTCAATCCCGACGACCCTCTTGGCTGGCACGAACTGCCCGAGCAGGCAGGGCGTCCGCTCGCCCGCCGTGCCCGCCGTATCGATGTCTGGCGCGCCGAGGGCGTGCTCAAGGTCGATGCCGGTTTCCAGGACAGCGGCCCCAATCCGCAGGGTACGCGCACCGCGATCCACGAATATCGCGTCTATGCCGAGGTCGACGAGGCGAGCGGGACGCTGCTCGCGCTGCAGGCATTGCCGCTGATCCTGCCGTTCCGCGAATGTCCCGGCGCGTCGATGAAGGCGTCGCGCATGGTCGGGCAGAATGTCGGGGAGTTTCGTCAGGCGGTGCTCGACACGCTCGCCGGAACCGTGGGCTGCACCCATCTCAACGACGTGCTGCGCGCGCTCGCCGATGTGCCCGCGCTGGCAAGAAGCCTGCCCGACTGAAGGAGTGCATACGCGTTCCGTAACGGCATGCGAGAAAATCGCGCAACCCACTTGTCTGTCTTGTTAGACTTAGTTATACAACTCGGGAAGCGGGGACGCCAGGAAGCCTCGCGGGGAGGATGTTGACCATGATTTTCAAGCAAAAGCGCGATTCGGTCCGGATGCTGGCGACGGTGTCGCTCACCGCCGTCGCCCTGTCGTCGGCCCCGGCCTTTGCCCAGGCGGCTCCCGCAGAGACCCAGTATGACGACGACGCGATCGTCGTGATCGGCGTGACCAAGCAGGACGCCAATATCCAGGACACGCCGATCGCGATCACCGCGTTCAGCGGCGAGACGCTGAACGAGCAGGGTATCTCCAAGGTCGAGGATATTGCGAGCTTCACTCCCGGCTTCAACATCCGCGGCGCCGGCAACAATCCGACGGCCTTTTCGCTCGCGATGCGCGGTCAGGTCCAGAACGACAATATCGCGACGCTCGAACCGTCGGTCGGGACCTATCTCGACGAAATCTACGTCGCGCGCGCCTATGGTCTCAACGTCGAACTGGTCGACGTCGAGAATGTCCAGGTGCTGAAAGGTCCGCAGGGGACGCTGTTCGGCCGCAACACCTCGGCGGGTGCGGTGCTGATCCAGACCGCCAATCCGCGCTACGACGAAATCTCGGGCAAGCTCAGCGCGACCTATGGGCGCTTCGACGAGCGCACCGGGCAGGCGGTGCTCAACCTCGGCCTCTCGGACAGCCTCGCGATCCGCGGTGCGCTCTATTACCAGAAGCGCGACGGCTACAAGACCGACGTCAACACCGGCGCCAAATATGAAGGGCGCGAGACGATCAACGGCCGGGTCAAGCTGGGCTGGAAGCCCACCGACACGCTTGAGGTCCTGCTGTCGGGCGAATGGTACGACACCTATATCGACGGTCCGGTCCGCCAGAACCTCTTCTTCAACGCCCCCGCCGCCTTTGGTCCCGCCAAGCCGATCGTCGACGGTATCGCCGCGGCCGAGCGTGCCGATTTCGGCGGCAACCCCAATCTCGCCGCCTACACGCCGCCGTCGGCCGTCGTCGGCGCCGATCCGCGCGGGCCGTTCAACAAGACCCAGACGCAGACCTATTCGGCGAAGTTCATTCTCGACACCAACTTTGGCCAGATCCGCTGGATCAACGGCTATCGCGGCGTCCAGAGCGAGAATCTGATCGACCTCGACGGATCGAGCGTCGTCGGCCACTTCACCGAGGGCACGCAGGACCTCAAGCAATATTCGTCCGAGCTCCAGCTGACCGGCACCGCGCTCGACGACCGCCTGAATTTCGCCACGGGCATCACCTATTTCCGCGAAACCGGGTTCGACCAGTCGCGCTCGAACCTGTTCAACGGCAAGTTCACCGCAGGGCCAACGGTTCCGCCGCAGTTCGTGGGCCGCACCAACTGGTCGAACTTCTCGGGCCAGCTCGATAACGACAGCTATGGCATGTACGGCCAGCTCAACTACAAGCTGACCGACGCGCTCCGCGTCACCGGCGGCCTGCGCTATTCGATCGACGACAAGCGCGTGACCACCCAGACGGGCGACGTGGTCGACAATACCGGCCAGTTCGTGCGCTGCACGCCCGCGACCGTGGCGATCCCCTGCGACCGCGAACGGCACAAAACCTTCACCAACCTCTCCTACACGATCGGCGTCGACTATGACGTGACCGACGACATTCTTGTCTATGCCAAGCACAGCAAGGGCTATCGTTCGGGCGCGCTGCAGTTGCGCACGGTGACCCTCGCGGACTCGATCCCGTCGGATCCCGAAATCGTGCACGAGCAGGAAATCGGCATCAAGACGACCTTCCTCGACGGGCGTGCGCGCTTCAACGTCGCGGGGTATCACAACAAGGTGCGCGACGCGCAGCGCAGCCCGGTGCTCGCTCCCAACGGCATCAGTCAGACGGTGATCGAAAATGCCGACACCGAAACCTGGGGCGTCGAGGCGGATGCGTCGATCGAAGTCGTCGACGGCTTCACCCTCTTCGCGTCGGGCGCGCTCAGCGACCCCAAATATACGCGCTACGAGGGCAAGGCGCTCGACGGCGTGCCGCCGAACCAGGCGATCGTGACCGTCGACAAGAGCGACTATCTGCTCATCGGTCTGGTCAAGAAGCAGTTCACCGTCGGTGCCAACTACAAGCAGGACTTTGGCGGGGTCGGGCTTGACGCCAACATCGTCTATGCGTGGCAGGGCAAGATGCCGCAGATCGACATTCCGGTGAACATGTTCACCTCCACCGCGCCGGGCGGGCTCGGGCTGACGCAGGCGCAGGCCGATCAGCTCGCGGCGGTGGCGCAGTCGGGATCGCTCGGCCTGCTCAACGCGCGCGTCGCGCTCAGCTTCGGCCCCGAGAAGAATTTCGAGGTCGCGCTGTGGGGCAAGAACCTCACCAACGATCAGGAACAGCAATACACGCTTTTGCTGAGCAACATCTATGTCGGGACGTCGTACAACGAACCGCGCAGCTATGGCGTGACCGCCAGCTTCAAATTCTAGGAACCACAGGGCGCTCTCAAGGGAGCATTGGGGGAGGGACGGGCGACCGGACCTCCCCTCTTTTTTGTCCGTCCTCCCGGCGAAAGGAAAAGCATGTCTTCGGAACCTTCGAGCCGCCGCGGCCTGACGCTCGGCCTGCTCGTCGTCGTCGCGATCCTGAGCTATGTCGATCGCCAGGTTTTTACGCTCTTCCAGGACGACATCAAGGTCGAGCTCGGGCTCGACGACGCGCAGCTCGGCCTGCTCACCGGCATCGCCTTTGCGGCCTTCTATGCGCTCGCGGCCTTTCCGATCGCGCGCTACGCCGACCGCGGCGATCGCCGTCTGGTCATCGCGATCTGCGTGTCGATCTGGAGCATCGCGACCGCGCTTTCGGCCTTCGCGCATAATTTCTGGCAGATGCTACTCGCGCGCGTCGGACTTGCCGCGGCCGAAGCGGGGGCCGGGCCGGCGGGGCTGTCGCTGCTCACCGATATCTTCCCCAAGGATCGCCGCACCACGGTGATCTCGATCATGCTCGCCGCCAATGCGGTCGGCCTGTCGGGCGGGCTCGCGCTCGCGGGCTGGCTGTCGCAATGGTACGACTGGCGGACCGTCTTCCTGATCGTCGGGCTGCCCGGCGTCGGGGTTGGCCTGCTCGTCTATCTGCTCGCCGCCGAGCCGAGGCGCCGCGGGGCCGTCGCGGCCGTCCCGCCGCGCCAGTCGAGCGTCGGCGAGGTGCTGCGCACGATGGCGGGCAATCCCTCGCTGCGCTGGGTCGGGCTGCTGCTGTGCATGGTGCCGCTCACGGGCTTCGCCTTCATCCTGTGGGGCGCCTCCTTCTTCCAGCGCGTCCACGGCATGGACAAGACCGAAACCGGCTTCTGGCTCGGCGGTGCGATGGCGGCGGGACTGGTGATCGGCAATCTCGTCGCGGGCTGGGTCAGCGACCGCTACGGCAAGGCGAACCCGCGTTTCAACGGCTGGTTCGCGGGGATCGGGCTGCTTGTTTCCTTTCCCTTCGGTCTCTATTTCGCGATCAGCGACAATGCCTATGTCGCGCTTGCCTGTTTCGTCGTCGTCAAGTTCATGATGACGCTGCATCTGGGCCCGATCATCGCGCTCTGCTTCGCGCAGGTGCCCGAACAGATGCGCGCGATGATGTCCGCGACGATCAACATGTTCATCGGGCTTGCGGGCGTGGGGCTGGGCGGCACCGTCGCGGGCTTCCTCAGCCGCTATTTCACGCCCGGATACGGCGACCTCTCGCTCCAGCCGTCGCTGGCCACGCTCAGTTTTTGCCTGCTGGTCGGCGGGGTCGCCGCGATCATGGCGGGGCGGACGGCAAGGCCGCTGGAGGCGTGACCTCCCCAAGCATCGTCATTGCGAGCGAAGCAATCCAGAGTGGCGTAAACCCGCTCTGGATTGCTTCCCTTCGCTCGCAATGACGCAATGAATCGAATGCGTCGAAAGCTTACGCCGCGACCTTCGCGCTCGTCGCCACCACCGGCTCGATCCCGAACAGCCGCGCGGCGTTCAGTCCCAGGATATTGCGCCGGACTTCGTCGCTGACGTCCATCCCGTCGAACAGTTCGTCGACGATGCGGCGGCTGATCGGGAAGGTGCCTTCGGCGTGCGGATAGTCCGATCCCCACATGACGTTCTTCGCGCCGGGTAGCCCCGCTGCTGCCGAGGCGATGCATGCGCGGTCGTGCTGGAAACTTGCCCACACCTGATCGTCGACGATCCGGCTCGGCGAGCGGCCGAGCTTGGGAAAGACGAAGTTGGCATGCGCGACCGACACCTCGTCCATGCGTTCAGCGAGCGCGACGAGCCAGCTCGCGCCGCTCTCGATGAACGCCACTTTGGCGCCCGGATTGCGGTCGAGCACGCCGCCCGCCACCAGGTACATCACGCTGTGCTGCGCGTCGTTCATCTGGTTGGTGTAGTTGATGATCCCGGCGCCCGGGCCGCGCTCGACGATCACGCTTTCCAGCCCCGTGCCGGTGTGCATCACGAACACGATGCCCAGCGTCGCGGCGCGGGCGAAGATCGGGTCCCACGCCTCGCTGTTATATTTGGGCAGCGCCGGGGGCGTCGTCGCGGGCAGCATGGCCGCGGTGAAACCCTTAGACGCCAGATAGTCGAGCTCGGCGAGCGTGTTCGAGAAATCGAGTACGGGCAGCATGCCGCAGCGCACGAAGCGGTTCGGATGGCCGCCGAGGAAGGCGTCGTTCCAGTCGTTGTAGAGCCGCGCCGACGCCGCTTCGGCCTCGGGATCGTCGAGGCAATAGAGCCACAGGCCGAGCGACGGGAAACAGATTTCGCTGTCGATCCCCTCCAGCTCCATATCCTCGAGCCGGCCCGGGATTTCGCGGATGCCCTTGCGCTGCGCGTCGCCGAGCTGCTTCTCGCGATGCTGGCCGACGCGCAGGCGATAGATGATCTTGTCCTTGGTCCCGGTGACCAGATATTCGCCCTCCATGCGGGCGTGGATCGCGTGATCCTTGAGTGACGCGGGCAGGCCGTCGAGGAAGATGTCGGCGGGTTCCATGATGTGGCTGTCGGCGCTGAAGATGAAGGGTTTCACGGCAATCTCCTCTCGACTCGCTGATCGATCTCTGCGCGATTAAAAGATACCTAGTTATATAAGTCAAGCGCCGCATGGGATAGACATCATCCATCTTGTCGCATAAATAGATATCTAATTGAACGTGAATGCCCAATCTCCGTTCGCCCTGAGCTTGTCGAAGGGCTGTCCTGTCTTTGGGCCTCGAAAGGAAGAACGGTGCTTCGACAAGCTCAGCACGAACGGGTGAGGGGAGAGGCGTCGGAAACGTTGGCGAGCCGTACCGCCCGCCAGCTTTCTCAGCTCAGCCTCGCCGCCGACCCCGGCACGCATCTCGGCGCCGAGGACGATCTGATCGCACGCTTCGGCGTCAGCCGCCCGACGCTGCGGCAGGCGGCGAAGCTCGTCGAGCGCGACCGGCTCATCAGTATCCGCCGCGGTGCGCAGGGCGGCTATTTTGCCGCGCGCCCCGACGCGCGCGACGCGATCCAGTCGCTCGCGCGTTTTCTCCGTATGAAGGGCGCGGACCTGCTCGACGTGATCCAGGTGACGCGTCCGGTATCCGAAGAGGCCGCCGCCGCTGCCGCGAACAGGCGCGGCAACGCCGACGTCGCGCGGCTGCGCGCCTTTGCCGCGACGATCGACGCCAACGACACGCCGCGCGAGCTGATCGCCGCCGAGGTCGAAATGGCGCGGCTGATCTCCGCGATGAGCGGCAATCCGGTCGTCGAACTGGTGATGGAGATCGGTTACAGCTTCGGTCTCGACGAACGCGGCAGCGACCTCTACGCCGATCCCGACCGTCGCGACCGGACGCGCGCGATGCAGCGCAGCCTGATCGCCGCGATCATCGACGGTGACGCCGACATCGCGCGGCTGATGATGCGGCGCCGGTCGGAACAGTTCGACGCGTGGCTGCACGCGGCAAAGAAGGATCAGGAATGAGCATCGTCGAATATCGGGGTTTCGCGGGGGTCCGGCTCGAGGCCGAGGTCGCGGGTTCCGAAAACGACCCCGCGGTGCTGCTCGTCCATGGCGCGGGGCAGACCCGCGGCGTATGGGCGAGCGTCGCCGATGCGCTCGAACAGGCGGGGCGCCGCGTGATCAGCCTCGACCTGCGCGGTCATGGCGGCAGCGAATGGCCCGAGGACGGCCGCTATGATTTCGAGGCGCTGGTCGAGGATTTGCGCGCCGTGCTCGCACAGATGGGGACGCGTCCCGTCGTCGTCGCGTCGACGCTCGGCGGCTGGATCGCCAGCGCCGCGCTCGAACGCGATGCGGCGCTGCTCGCATCGGGGCTCGTGCTCGTCGATTCGCCCGTCGACGTCGATCCGGCGGTGGCGCGGCGGGTCGGCGAACGGCTGCGCGAGGCCGCGACGCTCGCACCGGGGCAGGCGCGCTGGGACCTGCGATTGTTCGATACGCTCGACACCTCGGCAATGGCCGACCGCCTCGATGGGATCGCCGGCAAGCTCGCGCTGCCGACGCTCTATGTGCGCGGCGCGATCAGCGAACTCGTGTCGCGGACGGATGCCGCCGCGTTCGTCGCCCAGCTGGCCGACGGCGAACTGGCCGAGGTCGAGAACAGCACGCTCGTCGTCACCGACGACCGCGCCGACGCGCTCGGCGGCTATCTGATCGACTTTCTCGAACGCCGCGCCCCGCGCGGGTCGCCCGAATATCGCGCGGGCAGCGACGCTCGCACCTTTCGCGATGCGCTCGGCTGTTTCGCCACGGGGGTGACCGTCGTCACCGCCATCTGTCCCGACGGCACGCCGATCGGGTTGACCGCGAACAGCTTCACCTCGGTCTCGCTCGATCCGCCGCTGCTGCTCGTCTGCATCGCCAACAACGCCGGCAGCGCCCCCTATCTCAAGGATGCCGAACGCTTCGCGGTCAACGTCCTCCAGATCGGCCAGCAACCAACCTCGAACCGCTTCGCGGGCAAGGGCGAGGATCGCTTCGGCATTACCCCGTGGGAACTCGGCGAATTTGGCACGCCGGTGCTCAGCGGATCGCTCAGCAGCTTTGAATGTTCGCGCGATGCGGTGCACGACGGGGGCGATCATTTCATCCTCGTCGGACGCGTGCTCAAGGCGATTTTCGAGCCGCGCCGCGACCCCTTGCTCTATTTTCGCGGCAAATATCGCAAACTCCATTTCGCTTGACGGCTGGACAAGCAGCCGCCAGCATCATATCCAACCTAGTTATATAACTAGGATTCGGAGGAGAGGCGGATGGCCTGGGTCAATCAGGACAAGTGCGCGATCGTCGGGGTCGGGGCGACCGACTATTATGTGCGCGGCAAGAGCTGGCCGCGCACGATCAACGACATGGCGGCCGAGGCGATCGTGAACGCCTGCGCCGACGCGGGTATCAGCCACAAGCAGATCGACGGCTTCTCCTATTATTCGACCGCGGGCGCGGGCTATCTCGACAAGTTCGACACCGCCAGCCTGATGGAAACGCTCGGCATGCCGCACATCAGCTGGTCGGCGACGCTGACAAGCGGCGGCGGCGGCTGTCCCGGCGCGATCGGGCTCGCGACCGCGGGGCTGATGAACGAGGATTGCACCTATTCGGTGACGCTGATGGCGCTGCAGCAATTGCCGCAGCATCGCCTCGGCGTCGTTTTCGGCTCGGCGGCGCCCAACCCCGAAAACAGCTTCCTCCAGCCGTCGGGGCTCGTCGGGCCTGGCCATCTGATGTCGGTGCTCGCACGCCGCCATATGCATCTTTACGGCACGACGCAGGATGCCTTCGGCGAGGTGGTGATGGCGACCCGCGCCAACACGCACAACCGGCCGAAGGCGGTGCGCAAGGCGCCGCTGACCAAGGAAGAATATGACGCCTCGGTGATGCTCGCCGACCCGCTCCGCCGTCTCGACTTCTGCCTCGAAACCGACGGCGCGGTCGCGGTGATCACGACGACGATGGACCGCGCGAAGGACTGCCGCCACAAGCCCGCGGTGGTCCACGCCGCTGCGCATGGCGGCCAGCGCGAATGGGGTAGGGCCTTTGCGTGGATGGGTATGCCCGACCCTCATTTCGCGAGTTCGGGGCACAAGTTCACCGCCGACCGCGTGTGGGCGCAATCGGGCCTCAGCGCCAAGGACATGGATGTCGCGCTGATCTACGATCACTTCAGCCCGATGGTGCTGATGCAGCTCGAAGATTACGGCTTTTGCGAAAAGGGCGAGGGCAATGACTACGTCCTGTCGGGCAAGCTGCGCTACGATCCCGCGACCGGTAAGGGCGTCAACGGCGGCGTCCCGGTGAACACCCATGGCGGCAACCTCAACGAAGCCTATATCATTGGCATGACGCATATCGTCGAGGGCGTCGAACAGGTGCGCGGTACCGCGATCAATCAGGTCAGGGACGCCGAATTCGCGCTCGTCTCGGGCGGCCCCGCGTCGCTCCCCGTCTCCAGCCTCATCCTGCGCAAGGACTGATCCCATGACCTACGGCCCCGCCCGCGCGCTTCCCGGCGACCAGATCCGCATCACCACCAACCCTGATACCGAGCCCTTCTGGCACGCCGCGAAGGAGGGCAGGCTCACCGCGTGCCAGTGCGGCGATTGCGGCCATTTCCGCATGCCGCCGACCGCGGTCTGCCCCGAATGCGGCAGCCGCGCCAAGGAGTGGCCGACGCTTCCCGGCACCGCGACGATCTTCAGTTTCGCGATCTGCAGCAAGAATCCGAAAAATGGCGAGGATTATGTCTATGCCCCCGTCGTCGTCGATCTCGACGGCGCGCCGGGCACGCGGCTCAACGCCAATGTCTCGGGCTGCGATGCCGAGGATGTCCATATCGGGATGAAGGTGACCGTCGACTGGACCCCGATCCAGGACGGCTGGGTCCTCCCCAACTTCCGCAAGGTCTGAGCGATGCTCGGCGACCTTCGTATCGTCGAGATCGGCGAGGGCATGGCGGTGCAGGTCGCCGGGCTGATGCTGGCCGAACTCGGCGCCGACGTCCTGAAGGTCGAGCGCCCGGGCGGCGACCCCGCACGCGGCACCGCGCCCTTCGCCAACTGGAATCGCGGCAAGAAGAGCCTCGTCCTTGATATCGAAACGCCCGAAGGACTGGCGATGCTCGACGACCGCCTCGCCGGCGCGGACGCCTTGCTTCACCAGTTCACGCCCTTGCGTGCAAAGGCGTTCGGGCTCGACGACGCGAGCCTCGCGGCGCGCCATCCGCATCTCGTCGTCACCGCTATCACCGGCTCGCCCGCGAACCATCCCGATGTCGAGCGCAGCGACGACGAACTGCTCGTCGCGGCGCGCGTCGGGGCGATGTACGAAAACGACGGCCACCGCGCCGGCCCGATCGTCTACCGCTATCGGCAGGGCAGCTGGTCCGCGGCGCATCTCGCCGCCGCGGGACTGCTCGCGCGGCTCGTGATGCGGCTGCAAAGCGGGAAGGGAGGGGCGGCACACACCTCGATCTTCCAGGGATTCCTCGCGACGCTGCCGCTCGTCTGGGCGCGCAACAGCGAAGGGCCGATGCCCAATCCCGTCCCCTATCCGCCCGACAAGCCGCGCGCGATCGCGCAGCAGCTCTTCCAGTGCGCCGATGGCGACTGGCTCCAGATCATGGATCCGACGCGCCAGTTCGACTATGCGACGATGCCCACCATGTGGGACGTCATGGCCGAAACCGACATCGACCTCGAAACCGAGGCCGGGCAGGCCGAAGCCTTCCGTCGCCGCCCGCTCGACGCCTGGCTCGCCGACCTGCGCGCCGCCGATATCGCGGCCGAGCCAGCCTTTCCGATGGGTGGGGTGTTGCGACACGAGGACGCGATCGCCAACGGCTATGTCGTCGACGTCGACGACCCCGACTTCGGCCCGACGCGCCAGCCGAACGTGCCCTTTCATACCAACGCCGACCTGCCGCAGGGCCGCCCCGCGCCGCGTCTCGGCGAGGGCGGCGACGTCGATTGGGCGCCCCGACCGGGCCCGGCGGCGAGCGCAGCCCCCGCCGAAGTCCTCGAAGGCGTGCGCGTGCTCGACCTTGGCATGTTCCTTGCTGGACCGATGGGACCATCGATGATGGGCGACATGGGCGCCAACGTCGTCAAGGTCGAGGCACTGACCGGTGATCGCATCCGCTTCATGCACCGCTATTATCAGGCCGCGGCGCGCAGCAAGCGCAGCCTCGCGCTCGACCTGACCAGGCCCGAAGCGCAACCGATCCTTGAACGGCTGCTGCAATGGGCCGAACTGGTGCACCACAATATGCGCTTCAGGGGCGCCGCGAAGCTCGGCCTCAGCGAAGAGGGCATCCGCCGGTACAATCCCGACATCGCGTTCAACTATTCGAGCGCCTATGGTCAGCGCGGCGCGCGCGACAACTGGCCCGGATATGACTCGATCTTCAACGCGATCGCCGGCTGGGAGTTCGAAAATGCGGGTGAGGGCAACCGTCCCGTCTTCAACCGCCCCGGCACGATGGACGTCGCAACCGCGCAAAGCAGCCTCGTCGAACTGATGGCCTCGCTTTACGCAAAGCGTACGACAGGGCGGGGCTATACGACGCACACCTCGCTGCTCGGGATGGCTACCTTCACGCAGGGCGAGCGGCTGATCGGCGCCGATGGCGAATTGACCGGCACCTATCATCTCACCAGCGACCAGACCGGCTTCTCGCCCTATCATCGCATCTACCAATGCGCCGATGGCGCGTGGGTCGCCGTCGCTGCGCACAAGCCCGGGCAGCAGGCTGCGCTCGGCGAGCTGCTTGGCGAGGATTTCGAGGCCGGGGCCAAGGCGCGGGGCGCCGCCGACCTGCTGGCCGACCTCGAAACCGTCGGCGTCCCCGCCGACGCGGTCAATTTCGAAAATGCGATGCACCGTTTCTTCGACGACCCGCAGAATCGCGAACTGGGCCTGATCTCGGCCCTGCCCCAGCCGCTCTACGGCATAGTCGAGCAGCCCGGCGCCTTCTGGAATTTCGGCGACACGCCGGTGGTCTTCAAGCGCTGCTGTCCCGCGGTCGGCGAGCATAGCGACGAAATCCTCCGCGAAATCGGCTATTCGGATGCGGAGATCGCCGCTTTCCGCGCAGCGAAGGTCGTCGGATGAGCCACCCGCACGAGCGTCTCCCGCCGGACCTTGCGTCTGCGGTCGAAACCGCCAGCGGCGCAAGCGTCGTGGCGGTCCGCCCACGCGGCGGCGGCGGCGCCTCGCGCGAAGGTGCCGAACTCGACCTTTCCTGGCCCGACGGGCGCACCGTCAGCGCCTATATGAATTACGACGTCCACAAGGCGGGGGCGGGCGACGACGCTGCCTTCCTGCGCGAAGCAGCGGTGCTGCGCGCGCTCTCGGGCCCGCTCGCCGACGCGGGTGTCCGCGTCGCGCCTTTCTATGCCGCGGTCCCCGACCAGCGCGCGCTCGTCTGCGGCCTCGTTTCGGGCAAGGACCGGTTCGGGGGCATCGCCGACGCGGCGCAGCGCGACGCGCTCGCCGCCGATTTCATGGGTCAGCTCGCCGCGCTCCACCGTATCGACGTCGCGGCGACCCCGGTCGAGGGTATGGGAGCGGTCGAGCCCGCCGAAACCTTTATCCGCCGCCGCATCGCCGAACTGCGCCACGGCAACGGCGGCGGGAACTGGGATCCGCTGATCCACCTGTCGCTGAACTGGCTCGAAGCGAATATCCCCGCCGGCATGCCCGCGCCGGTGATCGTCCATGGCGACGCCGGTCCCGGCAACTTCCTCTACGAAGGCGACCGGGTCACTGCGCTGCTCGACTGGGAACTCGTCCACTACGGCGACCCGATGGCGGACCTTGCGATGCTCGCGCTGCGTATGCTGTTCCAGGGCTTCGTGCCCTTGCCGCAGGCCTTTTCTGCCTATGAAGCGGCGGGCGGGCATCGGATCGATCTTGCGCGTATCCGCTATTGGCGTCTGCTCTTCCAGACCAGCTTCGCGCGGCGCTCGCGCTACGACGATCCCGACGCGCCGCCACCCCCCAATCTCGGCATGAACCTCGTCTATTCGACGATCCACCGCCGCGTGCTGTCGCACGCGCTGGCTGAGGCTGCCGGCATCGCCTTGCCGTCCGTCGTGCTACCCGATGCCCCGCGCGGCGCGCACGACAAGAGTTTCGCCATCGCTCTCGACGACATCCGCGACACCATCGTCCCGCGCCTCGCGGACCAGCAAGCCGCGGTAAAGGCCAAGGGCATGGCCCGCCTCATCAAATGGTGGCGGGCTATCGAGCGTTTCGAGCCCGGCTTCCACGCCGCCGAAAAGGCCGAGATCGAAGCCGCGCTGGCGCTCGATTTTCCCGATTACCGCACCGCCTGGTCCGCTTTCCGCGACGCCGTCGCGGGCGACCGCATCGCCACCGACGCCGCGATCATCCTCTGCAACGCGCATGAGGTGCGCGAAGCGGCGCTGATGGCCGACGCGATGGGCGGCCTCGCCGACACGAAATTCGCACCGCTGCAATAAGATCTGAAAGGGTAGAGACCATGTCGAAGGATATTCTGGGCTATAGGGGCAAGCGCGTCGTCGTCATGGGCTGCTTCTCGGGCACCGGCGAGGCTTGCGCCCGCGCGCTCGTCGATCTCGGCGCCGAGGTGCATGGCGCCGACATCAAACCCTCGCCCGTGAACCTCGCGAGCTTCACTGAAGTCGATCTCAAGAACCCCGATGCCATCGCCGCGGGCATCGCCAGCATCGGCGGCAAGATCGACGCCGTGTTCAACGTCTCGGGCCTGCCGCAGACCTTCCCGGGCGAGGATGTCGTCACGGTCAATTTCCTCGGCATCCGCGCGTGGACCGAAGGCTGGATCCCGCACCTCAACCCCGGCGCTGCGATCGTTTCGGTCTCTTCGCTCGGCGGCATGAAATGGTTGACGCGCCAGCCGCTGCTCCGCGAGTTCATCGCGATCGAGGATTTCGCCGAGGCGCGCCAATGGTATCTCGACCGCGCCGAGGAAGTGGGCGATCCCTACAGCCTCGCCAAGGAAGCGATCAACACCTGGACGCAGGTCCGCGCGCCTGACCTGATCGGCCGCGACATCCGCATCAATTGTACCATGCCCAGCCCGATCGACACCCCGATGCTCGGCGAATTCCGCAAGGTCGCGGGCGACGCGGTGCTCGGAGCCTTTGCCAAGGCCAAGGGCCGTTACTCGACCGCCGAGGAACAGGCGCTGCCGCTGATCCTGCTCAACAGCGATGCCGCGAGCTTCATCAGCGGGGTGTGCCTGCCCGTCGACGCGGGCCTTGCGGGCGGCCTCGCGACGGGCGTGCTCGACATTCAGAAGATGATCGCCGAAGCGGCGGGCTGAATCGGTCCGCCCGCCGCCTCCCTCGCGAGGGGGAGGCGGCAGGCGGGCGGGTCTATTCGATCCGGGGCGCGGCACCCGTCGACGAAGCCGCCGCCTCTTGCACCGCGCGGCGTCCGCGGGTCCGCCCGAACAGCGGAAAGAACACCTCTTCGTACCAGGGTGGGGTCGGGCCGGGCAGGCCGTATTGTGCCGGTCGGCCTTCGGGAATGTGGAGCGTGCCGAACAACCGGTCGAGGAAGGAAAAGGTCACCGCATAGTTGCGATAGGCGGCGCCGTCGCGGCCATAGCCATGGTGCGTGTGGTGGATGCCCGGCGACACCAGGAATTTCTCGACCGCGCGAAACGCCGGCCCGAACCGCGGCGAACGCCGGATTTTGTCGTCCCAGCGGAAGTGGGCGTGGGTGACAAGATTCCAGCCATAGACGGTCAGCAGGCTCGCCACCGCGGCGGGTTCCTGTCCGAAATAGACCGCTGCGCCGAGGATCCACGTCGTCGGGACGAAGATCGTCCACAACGGATGGATGCGCAGCGTCACGAGCACATTCATATATTTGCCGGCATGGTGCGTGCGGTGCAGTTTCCACAGCCAGTCGCGTCCGGGCTTGCCCTTGGCCTCGTGCGCCCAGCGATGCACCCAGTAGAAGGTGAATTCGCAGGCGAAGAGCAGCACCAGATAGGCGGGGAGGAAGGCGATGTCGGCGAGCGCGCCGCGTCCTGCCGGAAAGAGCGCGGTCAGCGCGAAGGCGATCGCGAGCGCGAGGAACGGCCGCGTCACCACCCGCGCAACCGCGATGCACAGGATCAGCGTCGCGAAATCGTTGCGGCTGTAGATGCCGCGATGCGCCCCGCGCAGCAGTTCGAGCACCAGCACCGCCGCCGTCGCGGGAAGAACATAGATTCCGATTTCCATCTCAAACCCCTTTCGCCGGGCGGTGTAGACAGGCCCAGAAAATTCCTCCAATGAATGTTATTCGACATATTGATAACTAATAGGAATGATGGAGCTTCGCCATCTCGTGCATGCCAAGGCGCTGGCCGAAGAGGGGAGCTTCGCCGCCGCCGCCGACCGGGTCGGACTGACGCAGCCCGCGCTTTCGAAAAGCATCCAGGCGCTCGAGGCCGAAGCGGGCATCCGCCTTTTCGACCGCAGCAAGCGCGGGGTTTCGCCGACCGTCGCGGGCACCGCCTTGCTTCGCCGCGCGGTCGGGCTGCTCGACGGGGTCGCGGACCTGAAGGCCGAATTGTCGGGGATGCGCAGCGGGCGCCTCGGCAAGGTGCATATCGGGCTGGGCCCGCTGCCCGCGAAACTGGCGCTGGCGGCGGCGATGACCCGCTTCGCACGCGACGAAACCGGGGTGGAGATTTCCGCCGAAATCGGGTCGGCGCCCAACCTGCTGATGAAACTCGCGCAGGGCGAGCTCGACTTCCTGATCGCCTCGCTGCCCCCGGGGACCGCGATCGAAGGCATCATGACCACCCGCGTCGGGCTGATGCCGCTGGCGCTGCTCGCGCGGCGCGGCCATCCGCTGTTCGGCCTGGATGCGCCGGGTGAGGCCGATTTCGCGCGCTATCCGGTGCTCGGCGGCACCTTTTCCGAACCGCTGGCCTATGGTCGCCGCAGCCGCGACGGGGGCTATCATCCGCTGCTGTCGTGCGACGATTACGACCTGCTCGCGCGGGTCGCGCTCGACAGCGATGCGCTCGTCGTCGCGACCCCGGCCCTCACCGATTTCGGCTGGCCCTATGCGCTGCTCGAAGCGCTGCCGCTGCCGGCGTCATGGCCCGTCGACTATCGGCAGGGGCATCTGGTGCTCGCGGTGCGCGAGGGCAAGATGATGGCTCCCGCGGCCGGGCTGGTGCTGGCCGAACTCCGCCGCCACCTCGATGCGGCGCTGGCCGGTTAGCCTCTCGCGATCGGGGCGGACCGTTGACCGCCCCTGCGGTCAGTCGCGCGCGCCCAGCATCATCGCGATGCTGTGCGCCGCCGCGGCCTTCAGGTCGTCGTAACCGACGCCGTCGGCGTGGCTACTCATCGGGCCGATCGCCGACAGGCGTTCGAGGATCATCAGCACCGTGCCCGCGCACGACCGCGGCGACAGGCCTGCGGGCGTCCGTCCCGCGGCCTGCGCCCGCACGACCTGTTCGCTGATCGCGTCCATCATCGGCCGTGCCTGCGTCATCCGCGCTTCGTAGAAGCGCGTGTCGCCTTCCTCGGCGGCGAGGTTGCGGACGACGAAGATCGTGCGGTTGCGGTTCCACAGCTCGGTATATTCGTCGACGAAATCGCGTGCCGCGTCGGCGGCGCCGGGGGCAAGCCAGTCGCGCGCGATGATCGCATCGAGCGCGGGCGAGGTCTGGCTGGCGCTTTCGAGTGCCGCGAGCACGACTTCGGGCACGCCCTTGAAATAGACATAGAAGGTCGCGGGCGACGCCTGCACCGCGCGTGCGACGTCGACCACCGACACGTCGCGCAGCCCGTGCGTTTCGAGCAGCGCGACCGTCGCATCGATCAGCTGCTGCCGCGTGCGCTGACCCTTTGCGCCGAGCTTGCGTCCGCTCGCGTCGGGGATGGTTTCCGCCGTATTGATTGCCTGTTGCTGCGCCAAAACGATGATCCTGCCCCGATTTCTTCCCGCCATCCTAACAGCGGGCTTGCGATATGGCAAAAAATTGACGTATCGTCAAAAATGACACGACAACGATAGAAATCGGGGATTCGGGATGGGAAGGCTTGCGGGCAAGGTCGCGATTGTGACCGGTGCGTCGAAAGGGATGGGACGGCATTTTGTCGCCGCGATGGTCGAGGCGGGGATGAAGGTCGCCTGCCTTGCCCGGCCTTCGGACGAACTGGCGTCGCTCGCCGGCGAATTCGGCGACGCGGTGCTTGCGCTGCCGTGCGACGTCGCCGCGCCCGATGCGGTCAATGCCGCCGTCGCGCACACCGCCGAGCATTTCGGCCGGATCGACGTGATCGTCGCCAACGCCGCGATCTTCCACCCCTTCGCGTTCGAGGCGGGCAGCGACGACATCATCCGCAGCCATATCGACATCAACGTCCTGGGCGTCGCCTGGCTGGTTCGCGCCGCGATCCCGCACCTGCGCGAAACCAGGGGACAGGTGGTCGCGATCAGCAGCGAATCGGTGAACATGCCGTTCCCGATGCTGGCGCTCTACGCCGCGACCAAGGCGGCGGTGGAGACCTTGTGCCACGGGCTGCGCGACGAGCTGCGCAGCGACGACATCCGCGTCACCGTGCTGCGATCGGGATCGGTCAAGGGCGGGTCGGGCGGCAAGAGCTGGTCGCAGGAGACCGTCGCGGCCTTTTACAAGAAGATCGTCGAGACCGGTCACGCCGCGATGACGGGCGAGGGGGCGACCCCCGAATCGATGGCCGAGGCGCTGCTTTCGGTCATCGGCCTGCCCGCCGACATCGGCGTCGACCTGATCGAGGTCCGAGCCGCGCAGGTCGGGGTGCCCGAGGGTGCGAAGAAGGTCGACGGGTGAGCCTTTCTCGCTCCAGCAGCCGCAATCCCGAGTCCGTCGAAGGGTGCTTCTCGGGCAAGCACCCTTGGACGGGCCCAGCGCTATGGCGCCGACGCGCATGACGGCTCCTTCCCGCAACCTTCCGCTCGTCATCGGCGCGCTGTGGATCGCCGAGGTCACGGGCTCGTTCGAAACCGCGATGATCCTCGCCGCGCTCAAGAAGCTGATCGAGGATTTCGGCAGCCCTGCGATGGTCGGCTGGCTGATCACCGGCTATCTGATCGTCGGCGCGGCGATCGCGGCGATCGTCGGGCGGCTGGGCGACCTGTTCGGGCGACGGCAGGTGCTCGTCGTCGTGCTGGCCATCGGTGCGGCGGGTTCGCTGATCAGCGCGCTGTCGACCAATTTCCCGGTGCTCCTCGCCGGTCGGCTGATGCAGGGCGTCACCGGCGCGATCCTGCCGCTGTGCATCGGCCTCGTCCACGAAAATGCCGGCAAGGAACGCGCCCCGATGGCGATCGGGCTGATGATCTCGGGCGCCTCGATCGGCACCGCGGCGGGGCTGGTCGTCGGCGGGATGATCGTCGACAGCTTCAGCTGGCACGGCGTCTTCTTCACCAGCGCGGGGCTGTGCGCGGTGTCGGCGCTCGCGATCTTCGCGCTGTTGCCGCCGTCGCCGCGGCACCCCGCGACGCAGCGCGTGGACTGGCTGTCGGGGCTCGCCTTTGCGCCCGGCGTCGCGCTGGTCCTCGTCTATTTCAGCATGGGCAAGGACTGGGGCTGGTCCGCGCCGCTGCCGCTCGCCGCGCTGGGTACGGGACTTTTGCTCACCCTCTGGTGGTGGCGCGCCAGCCTTGCCAGCCCTAACCCGCTGATCGCGGTGCGCAGCTTTTCGGATCGCACGATCGCCATCGGCAGCGCGGTCACCGCGCTGGTCGCGATGAGCGCGCTGCAGATCACGGTCTTCTTCTCGCTCTTCATGCAGGCGCCCGCGTGGACGATCGCTGGACTCGGCTTCACCGCGACGCTCGCGGGGGTCGCCAAGCTGCCCTCGAACCTCAGCTCGGTCTTTGCGGGGCCGCTCGGCGGCTGGCTTGCCGCGCGCGGGGGCGGGCGTTTCGCGCTGATCGCGGGCGGCATCGTCACCGTCACCGGCTGGCTGCTCTGGTTCGTGATCGACGTCGACAGTTTCGCCAAGGTCGTCGTCCAGTTGATCGTGATCAGCTTCGGCACCACCATGCTCTTTTCGGTCGCCCCGACGATCATCGCGCAGGCCTCGCCGCCCGAACGGATCAGCGAGATTTCGGGCCTGCTCACCGTCATCCGCCAGCTTTTCATGGGCATCGGTGCGCAGATGGTGACGACGCTGCTCGCCGCCGACGTCGTGCGGCGCGGCACCGAAGCCTATCCGTCGCCCTTCGCCTATGACGTCACCGTCGCCGTCATCGCCGCTTTGTGCACCGCCGCGGTGCTCACCGCGCTCGCGCTGCCGCGCCAACAGCCATCGCAGGAATTGCCATGAGACCGCTTCCCGAACTCACCCCCGAAAACACCGCCTTCTGGACCGGCGGCGCCGAAGGCAGGCTGATGATCGCCTTTTGCGACGATTGCGCCCGCGCGATCCATCCGCCGCAGCTCGTCTGTCCGGAATGCTGGAGCGAAAAGGTCGAAAGCCGGGCGGTCCCCGGCACCGGCACGGTCTATACCTATACCGTCAATCATCAGCCGTGGGCCCCCGGCATGGCGGTGCCCTTCGCGCTCGCGGTGGTCGATCTCGACGGCGCGCCGGGGGCGCGCGTGACGGCCGAGGTGGTGAATGCCGATCCGGAAAGCATCGCCATCGGGCAGAAGATGAAGGTCGGCTTCCTCAACATCGACGATGTCTGGTTCCCGCAGTGGGAGCCCGCGCAATGACCCTCAACGCCGCCATCACCGGCGTCGGCATGTCCGACATCGGCCGCAAGACGGGTCGCCCCGCGATGATCCATCTCGCCGAAGCCGCGCGCCGCGCGCTCGAATGCGCGGGGCTCACCAAGAACGATATCGACGGCATTTCGACCTATCCGGGCAAGGCCGACAATTCGCCCGGGATGTCGCCGCTCGGCACCGGAGAGGTGCGCAACGCACTCGGGCTCAAGACGCGCTGGCACAGCGCGGTCCCCGACGGGCCGTCGCAGATGGCACCCATCCAGGTCGCGGCGATGGCGGTCGCGACGGGGCAGGCGCGGCATGTCCTCTGCTTCCGCGCGCTCACCGAAAGCTCGTCGCAGACCGCGAGCCAGCGCGCGAGCATCCCCGGCGCGGGCCGCGCGCGGCTTGGCGGCTGGTACAGCTATCTGGTACCCGCCAACGCGATGTCGGCGTCGAACTGGGCGGGCTGGATGGCGCAGCGCTATTTCCACGAATTCGGCATGACGCGCGAGCATCTCGGCCTCGTCGCGACCGGCCAGCGCGCCTTTGCGCAAGCGAACCCCGCGGCGGTGATGCGCACCCCGCTGACGATGGAGGATTATCTCGGCGCGCGCATGATCTCGTCGCCGCTCGGTCTGTTCGACTGCGACGTGCCGATCGACGGGGCGTGCGTCGTGATCGTCTCGGCCGCCGATGCGGCGAAAGATTGCGCGAAGGCCCCGCTCACGATCGAGGCCATGGGCGCCGCGCTCGGCTCGCAGGAAACCTGGGACCAGCGCGCCGACCTCACGACCATGGGTGCCCATGACAGTGCCGCCGACATGTGGGCGCGCACCGACCTGAAGCCCGCCGATGTCGATGTCCTCGGTCTCTACGACGGCTTCAGCATCTTCGTGCCCTATTGGCTCGAAGCCATGGGTTTCTGCGGCCATGGCGAGGCGAAGGATTTTATCGCCGAGGGGCATATCGGCCCCGGCGGGCGCTTTCCGGTGAACACCGGGGGCGGGCAATTGTCGGGCGGGCGCCTGCATGGTTTCGGGCTGTTACACGAGGTCTGCACCCAGCTTTGGGGACAGGCCGGCGGGCGTCAGGTCGATGGCGCGAGCGTGGGTGCGTGCGGCATGGGTGGCGGCTTCATTGCGGGATCGATGCTGATCCGGCGGGCGTGAGAATCGGTGGCCAGACAATCACCGTTCGTGCTGAGCTTGTCGAAGCACCGTTCTTCTCTTTGACTTCGAAAAGAAACAACGGCCCTTCGACAAGCTCAGGGCGAACGGATTTATAGGTCTGGCGCGGTGATATCGATCCAGCGGCGCTCGTCCGACGCCAGTACCGCCGCTTCGACGACTTCGTGCACGTGCAGCGCCTGCGCAAAATCGGGAGCGGCCGATCCCGCCCCGCCGATCGCATCGCGCATCTTCGCAAAGATCGAGGCCAGCGCGAGCAACCCCGTCTCGGGGCGATCCGCGACGGCATGGCACCCCGGCACCGCGAGATATGTGGGTTCGATCGGCAGCTGTTCCATCGCCGCGCTGCCGAGCGCCGGATTCTGCGTCCCGAACAGCCGCGTATCGTGCGCCATCGGGAACACCGGTGCACGCGCTTCGAGCCGCCCCTGCGAACCCCAGACCGAAAAGCGGAAACCCTCGCCGCCGATCTTGGCCCAATTGGCTTCGAGCCGCGTCGGCAGCCCCGAGGCGTGGCGCAGCAGCAGCGAGGCGCGGTCGGGTACCGCGGGACGGATGGTCTCGCCGTCCAGCGGCCATGCCCTCAACGCCAGTGACTGGTCCGAAGCCAGTGACGCCACCGGCCCGAAGAAGTGCACCAGCAGGTGCAGCATATGGCTGCCGAGGTTGCGTCCCGCGCTCGCGCCGTTGGCGGGGTCGGCGAACCAGACATAGCCGGGCACATTGGTCTGCGCGGCGCTGAACAGTGGCACTTCGAACGCGACGTCGGCGCCGAACACGTCGCCGATCCAGCCGGCTTCGATCATCGCCTTCATCTGCACCATCGCGGGCACCGCCTGCATGAAGGCGTCGACCACCGCGACCGTCCCCGCACGCCGCCAGGCGTCGTGCATCGTGCGCGCGTCGGCGAGGTCCTTCGCGAAGGGAATGCCGTTATAGACATGCTTGCCCGCGCCGAGCGCCGCCATCACCATCGCGTGGCGCAGCGGCGGGCGCGTGCCGCAATCGACGATGTCGATGTCGGGATCGGCCGCCATCGCGCGGAAATCGTCGAAAGCGCGCGCGACCTTGAAATCCTCCGCGGCCTTTGCTGCGGTTTCGGGCCGCGAGGTGCAGATCGCCGTGACTTCGATGCCGTCGAGGCTGCGCCAGGCCGGAAGATGCGCTTTCGCGCCCCAGGCGGCGCTGATGATGCCGACGCGAAGGGGAGGGGACGCCATGCCGTGCCCGCCGGTCAGGCGATCGCCTTGCGGTTCTTCAGATCCTCGATCCGGTCCCAGTCGAGCCCCAGTTCCATCAGGAAGAGTTCGGTATGCTCCGACGCCTCGGGCGCGCGGGTGTTCTCGACCCCCGCATGGTTGAACTGCACGGGGTTGGCGACGAGGCGGATCGGTGCGCCGCCGTCGGCGGACTCGACCTCGAAGATCAGGTCGTTCGCCAGCACCTGCTCGTCGCTCGCGACGTCGTGCACCGACTGATACGCCGCCCATTGGCCCTTCATCGTCTTGAGATGCTGGCACCAATAGTCGAAGGGTTTCGCCGCGATCGCCGCCTTGACCAAGGGATAGGCCTCCGCCGCATTCGCCATGATCGCCTCGGCGGTCGAGAAACGTTCGTCCTGCGCCGCCTCGGCGAGGCCGAGATGCCCGAAGACATCCTCGATATAAGGTCCGGGTGACAGCACGGTCAGGTTGATGAACTTGCCGTCGGAGGTCTTGAACACCCCCATGAAGGGGTTGGTCCCGACCGACTGCCCGCCACCGGGCATCAGATTCTCGAACGGGTCCTTGTCCAGTTCCATCGCGACGTCGACCGAGCAGGCGGTCGCCCAGATGCCCGACGACAGCAGCGACACATCGACCTCGGTCGCCTCGCCGGTGCGCTCGCGGTGGAACAAAGCCGCGGCGATCCCGCCCGCGATGTTCATGCCGCCGATCGTGTCGCCATAGGCCGGCCCCGGCTGGGTCAGCGGGCCGTCGAGGTCCTTGGGTGTCACCAGCACCGCCGACCCGCCGCGCGCCCAATAGGCGGTGCTGTCGAACCCGCCCTTGTCGCGCTCGGGCCCCTTGTCGCCGAAGGCGCTGCCGCGCACATAGATGATGTCGGGGTTCGCCGCGCGGATATGCTCGATGTCGATCTTGAGCTTCTGGCGCGCCGAGGGGAGGTAGTTGGTCAGGAAGACGTCGGCGGTCTTCGCGATCTCGTAGAGCAGTTCGCGGCCTTCCTCGGTCGAGATGTCGATCCCGACGCTGCGCTTGCCGCGATTGGGATGCTGCATCAGCGACGAGCGTTGCGGATTGACCGCGAGCCGCTGCAGCATCTGGATGCCGCGCTGCGCGTCGCCGCGCACCGGATGCTCGATCTTGATCACATCGGCGCCCCAATCGGTCATCACGCCGCCGGCGGCCGGAACGAAGGTGAATTGCGCAACCTCGAGGACGCGGATGCCCTCCATGACCTTTGTCATCGCCGTGTCTCTCCCTTTTGGCCCTTATTCGGCGTGAAAGCTGATCACCTTTTGATAGGTGAATTCGTTGAGGCCATCCTCGCCATATTCGCGGCCGTAGCCCGAGCGTTTGATGCCGCCGAAGGGCGCGTCGGACTGCATCGTCCCCGCACCGCCGTTGATCGAAACCCCGCCGGTGCGGATCTTGAGCGCCATGCGATAGGCTTCACCGGCGTCGGCCGAATAGATCGCGCCCGACAGGCCGAAATCGCTGTCGTTCGCCATCGCGATCGCCTCGGCATCGTCGTCGAAGCCGATGACCGCGCCGATCGGCCCGAACACCTCTTCCTGCGCGATGCGGCTGTCGTTCCGGACATTGTCGAACAAGGTCGGCTCGTAATAATAGCCCTTGTCGAGACCGTCGGGCCGCTTGCCGCCGGCAACGAGCGTTGCACCCTCGTCCTGCGCGATCGCGACATAATCCTCGGTGCGCCGCCGCGCGACTTCGCGGATTAGCGGACCGTAGTTGACGCTCGGGTCGACCGGGTTGCCGATCTTGAGATGCCCGAGCATCGCCTTCATCGCCTCGACGAACTGCGGGCGGACGCTGTTGTGGACGAGGTGGCGCGTCGTGAGCGCGCAGCCCTGGCCGCAGTGCGTCGTGAAGCCCATGATCCCCGCCGCCGCGGCCTTGGCGATATCGGCGTCGGCGCGCACGATCAGCGCCGACTTGCCGCCGAGCTCCATGACGATACGCTTCAGCGTCGGCGCCGCCTGCGCCTGGATCATCGACCCGACCTTGTCCGACCCGGTGAAGTGGACCAGGTCGACGCGCGGGTCGGTGGTGAGCAGCTTGCCCGTCTCGATATCGCCGGTGACGATGCTCAGCACGCCCTTGGGCAGCCCGACCTCGTCGGCGATTTCGCCGAGGATCAGCGCCTGCATCGGCGTGTAGGGCGAGGGTTTGAGCACCACGGTGCAACCGACCGCGAGCGCGGGGATCACCTTGCCGATGTTGAGGAAGAAGGGGAAATTATAGGGTGAGATCGCCGCGACGACGCCGACGGGCTCGCGGCTCACCACCCCGGTGCCGAGCGTCGTGCGACCCTGCGCATTGGGGGTCAGCTCGACCGGGAGCGACGAGACCGCGGGGCGCGAGGCGACCTCGACCGTCCGCCGCGCGTGCTTCATCGGGATGCCGTACTGCAGGAATTCGGCGAGCATCCGCGTCGCGCCCGCTTCGGCGACGATCATGTCGACAATCTCGCCCTTGCGCGCGTCGAGCGCGTTCAGGAAGCGCGTCAGCACCGCCTGTCGCTCCGAAACCGGCAGATGCGGCCAGTCGCCCTTGTCGAACGCCGTGCGCGCGGCGCCGATCGCGGCATCGACCTGGGCCGCGCTGCCGACCGGGGCTTCGATCAGCAGGCTTTCGTCGGCGGGATTGATCACCGCCTCGCGCTGGTCGGTCTTTTCCCATTCGCCGCCCACGTAAATGGCGTCGGCATATTTCAGAAATGCCATGTTTTCCTGTCCTTATGAAGCGGCTTTGGCATCCCAGACGATCGGCAGGTTGCGGATCGACAGGAGGCTGGGGACGACCGTCGTGTCGGCGCCGTCCCTGACGCGGAATTCGTGCGGGATGCGCTCGAACCACAGATCGAGCAGCACGCGCAATTCGCGCCGCGCGAGATGCGCGCCGAGGCAGATATGGACCCCGCCCGCCAGCGTGAAATGACGGTTGTTCTTGCGCGCCGGATCGAAGCGGTGGGGGCATTCGAACTGTTCGGGGTCGAAGTTGCCCGAGGTGTTGAACACCGTGACCCAGTCGCCCGCCTTGATCTGGACGCCGTGCCATTCGAAATCGCGCTTCACCTTGCGGCCCGAATTGACGAGCGGCTGGGTGCGCAGGAATTCCTCCACCGCCGAATTGATCAGCCCCTTGTCGGCGCGGATCTGCGCCTGGAGTCCGGGGTGCATCGCGAGGCGGCGGAACATCTGGCTGACGGTCGAGGCGACGGTGTCGAGCCCGCCGAGCCACAGGAACCAGGTCATGCCGATGACTTCGTCGTCGGTCAGCTTCTGGCCGTCGATCGCGCCGTTGGCGATATAGCTGCCGAGCGTGTCGTCGGGCGCCGCCTGCTTCTCGGCAATGAAACCGCGCAGATAGGCGAGCACGCCGCGCAGCGCCTGGGCCTTCTTCTCCAGGTCGTCTTCGTGCAGGATGTTCCATTCCCAGTCGAGGAACTGTTCGAACATCGTGAAGGGGAAGCCCATCAGGTCGAGGAAGACGCGCACCGGGAACACGCGCCCGAAGTCCCAGGCGATGTCGACCTCGCCCTTGTCGGCGAAGCGGTCGATCATGCCGCCGATGATCTCGCGGATACGCGGTTCGCGCTCGTTCATTGCGACCGGGGTGAACCAGGGGTTCAGGAACTTGCGGTATTTGCCGTGGTCGGGCGGATCGATGCCGAGCGGGATCGACGGAAAGCTCTCGCCCGCGAGCAGCTGGAACTGCGCGACGCCCTCCGACGAGAAATGGTCGTTATCCTCGTAGACGCGGCGGATATCCTCGTAGCGGGTGACCACCCACGCGCCGTGGCGATTGCCGCTGATCGGCCAGGGATAATAATGGATGCGCGGAAAGCCGTCCTCGCGCACCACGTCCATCGGTCGATAGGGTTCGACGAGGTCGTTGGGGACGATCCCGGCCGCGAAGCGCGTGTCGAGCACCCGTTCGGGCGGGACATGCGCGGGGACGGGGGGCGCATCGGCACCGGCGCGGGCGACCGGACAGCGCGACAGGGTTTCGGTCATCGGTGCCTCCGTTCAGGCCGAGGCGAACATGCGTTCGATGTCGCCCGAGGTGATCGGGCGGCGCGCCTTGCCGATCGCGTCCATGCTGTCGGTCTTGAGCCCGCCGAGGTTGTGGCGCGGACTGACGTCGACATGTTTGCCGAGTTCGCGCAGGTGCCCGACGGTGCAATTCTCGCGCCCGCCGTTGAGCGCAAAGGCGTCGAAGCTGTATTCGCGCATGACGTTGAGGTGGGTGATCTTGTCGATCGTTTCTTTCGCGAGCCCGTTGACCGACGCCCACAGATATTCGGGGACATTGGGCCACACCGTGTCCGAATGCGGATAGTCGCATTCATAGGCGACCATGTCCTCGTTCATATATTCGAGGTTCTTCACCCCGAACTGGTCGTCGATGAAGCAGCAGATGATGTGGCGCTTGAACAGGTCCGACGGCCGTTCGCCCTTGAAATCGGTGTAGGTCCATTCGTGGTGATGTTCGTGCGTGAAATCGGCGCGCTCGAGGAAATAGGGAATCCAGCCGATGCCGCCTTCGCTGAGCGCCATGCGCAGGTCGGGGTAACGCTGCCAGAAGGTGGCGAAGGTCCAGTCGGCCGCCGAATTGGCGATCGAGATCGGCATCGCGGTGATCCACGCATCGATCGGGCTCTCGCTCGACGGATGCATCGCGCGCGCGCCGGTGCCGATATGGCAGTTGATCACCATCTTGTAGTCGGAACAGGCCTTCCAGAAGGGCTCCCAATATTCATTGTGGATGCTCGGCAGGCCGATGTTCGCGGGATTGTCGGAAAAGCTCACCGCGTGGACGCCAAGGTCGCTCATGCGCTTCAGCTCGGCGAGCGTGTCGTCCATGTTCCACATCGGAATCAGGCACATCGGGATAAAGCGGCCCGGCGCGCTCGCGCACCATTCCTGCACATGCCAGTCGTTCCACGCGCGGCAGGCGAGCAGCGCCTCTTCGGGGTCCTTCTGCGCCATGCCGACGAAGGTGCCGCCGGCGAAGCTCGGCATGGTCGGGAAATTCAGCGAGGCGAGGACGCCGTTGGCGTTCATGTCGTCGACGCGCAGCTTGGCGTCATAGGTACCCGGGCGCAGCTGGTCGAAGGCGCTCGGTTCCATGCCATATTCGCTGCGCGGGCGGCCGACGACGGCGTTGAGGCCGATCGTGGGGAAACGCTGGCCGTTCCAAAGCCAGATGTCCTTGCCATTGTCCTGGACGATGCGCGGCGCGCGGTCCTTTTTCCCTTCGGGATAGTGGCGGATGAAGGCCTCGGGGGGCTCGACCGCATGATCGTCGACGCTGATGATCACCATGTCGTCCATCTGCATGGCGACTCTCCTCTCAAATGATTTGTTGTTGCGGTCATCATCGCAAAAATTGACGATGTGTCAACTATTGGATTATGACATAGTTAAATAAGTGGGAGAGCATATGATCACGCGAACATTGCCGGTGATCGACCGGGACAATCGGGCCTATTGGACGTGGGGAGGCGAGGGCAGACTCGCGATCCACCGCTGCGCCGCCTGCGAATATTATGTCCATCCGCCGGTGCCCTTCTGCCCGCGCTGCGAGAGCCGCGACGTCGCGCCGCAGGCGGTGTCGGGGCGCGGCCGGGTGGTGACCTTCACGGTCAATCACAAGGCGTGGGTGCCCGGTCTCGCCGAACCCTATGTGCTCGCGCTCGTCGCGATCGACGAGCAGGACGATGTGCGCCTGGCGTGCAATATCGTCGATTGTCCGCCCTCCGACGTCGCGTTCGACATGCCGGTCGAGGTGGTTTTCGAACCGGTCGAGGACCTGTGGATTCCACTCTTCCGACCGGTGCAGTCATGACCCGCTTCGCCGAAAAGGACACCGCGATCACCGCCGTCGGCATGTCCGAAGTCTCGCGCGGCGCGACGAAGTCGGCGCTCGCGCTCACGGTCGATGCCGCGCTCGAAGCCATCGCCGACGCCGGCCTGACCCGCGCCGACATCGACGGCATCGCGACCTGGCCCGGCGAGCGCGCCGACGGGTCGGGCTTTTCGCCCGTCGGCTGCGCCGCGTTGCAGGATGCGCTGCGGCTCGAGGTCGGCTGGTACGGTGGCGGCGGCGAGGCGCCGGGCCAATATGGTGCGGTTTTCAACGCGATCGGGGCGATTTCCGCCGGGCTTTGCCGCAACGTGCTGATCTTTCGCACCATGTACGAGGCGACCGCGCGCAAGACGGCCTATGCCAATTCACTGCTCCGCGAAGGCCAGCGGCAGGCAGGCCCCTTTGCCTGGTACGCGCCCTATTACACCTACGCCGCGGCGCTCCAGCAGGCGCTCTTCTTCAACCTCTATGTCCACAAGAGCGGGATCACCCCCGAGCAGGTGGGACAGATCGCGGTGAACCAGCGCCGCAACGCCGCGCTCAATCCGAACGCGATCTACAAGACCCCGATCACCATCGACGATTATCTGGCGTCGCCGCTGATCGCGACCCCGCTGCGGCTCTATGATTGCGACGTGCCGATCGACGGCGCGGCGGCGATCATCGTGTCGCGGATGGATGTCGCGCGCGACTTGCCCAACCCACCGATCCGTATCGAGGCGATCGGATCGTCGATGCGCTACCGCAACAGCTGGACCCAGCTCGACGCGCTCGACACGCAGGCGCAGCCGAAGGTTGCAGAAATGATGTGGGGGCGCACCGACCTCAAACCCGCCGACGTCGACATCGCGCAGCTTTACGACGGGTTCAGCTTCCACACGATCAACTGGCTCGAAAATTTCGGTTTCTGTGATCGTTATGGTGCGAAGGATTTTATCGAGGGCGGCCGCCGCATCGCATTGGACGGTGATTTGCCGGTCAACACCGGCGGCGGCGCGATGTCGGGCGGGCGCCTCCACGCCTATGGCGCGGTGCACGAAGCTTGTACCCAGCTGTGGGGACGGGCGGGGGCCCGGCAGGTGCGGGGCGATCCGCGGGTGTGCGCGACCTCGACCTCGGGCGGTCCGCTGGCGGGGGCGATGCTGCTGGTGCGCGACTAGCGGCGGGTCGCTCCGGGCGCGTTCGTCGAAGGGGCGGAGGCGCCCGCGGCTCAGCCCTGCCGGACGGTTTCGCCACCGATCAGCGTGAGCGCGACCGAACCGAGGGCTCCTGCATCTTTCGGCCAGTCATACAGGATCAGATCCGCGGGACCCCCGACAATGAGCGGCGATTGATACAGTGCGAGCGCCTCCGCCCGCCCGACCGCTTCGCTGCCGCCGATGACATCGCCCCCACGCGTTCGCCGGTCGGTTGCCGCGCGCAGGGCAATCCACGGATTCGCATCGCCATAGGGCGCATCCGATCCGCCCAGCACCCGTACTCCGCCGCGGACGAGCGAGCCGAGCCGGTAGAGATCGTCGAGCTCCGCCGCGTCGATCTGGGCGCGGTAGCGGTCGCCGCGGTCGTGGATGAAATTGGGCTGCGTCACCACCGTCAGCCCCGCCGCGGCGACATCGCCGATCAGGCTTGCGGGGATCATCCCGCCATGCTCGATCCGGTCGCCCGGGTGGGCGCCGCCGGCCGCTTCGAGCGCCCCCAGAAAGAAGAGGAGTTCGCCCAGCGTCACGCAGTGCGCGGCGACCTTGCGCCCGCGTGCGCGCGCCGCGGCGATCCGCGCCGCGACGGCCTCCACCGGCGGCAGGTCGTTCTCGTCGAGCAGCAATTTCACCGGACCGAGCGCATAGCCATCGCCGGGCGGCAGGTCTTCGGTTCCCATCATCACCAGCCGCTGCGGCATCGCACCGGCGAGCAGCGCCGCCTCCGCGCGTCCGTTCGCCGCGCCCGCGTCGGTCACCCCCGTCACGCCCCATTGCGCGAGCCTCGCCCCCAGCGCGGCGAGCGAGGGCGGCGCGCCGCCGATCCGCTCGCGCAGCCAGGCGTCGCCGCGCCAGATCCGGCCGTCGGGCGCGCCCTCGGCGTCGCGTCCGACGCAATCGGGAAAGGGCGGGGGGCCGAGCGCGGCAAGACCCGGACCGTTGAGCAGCCAATAGGCGCCGGTGCGATCCTGCACGCGCAGCGGCCGGTCGGGCAGCCATGCATCGAGCGCCGTGCGATCGGGCAGCCCCGCGACGCGCTCGTCATAGCCGGTCGCACGCACCCAGCTGCCGGGCGCGCCGGGGGCAGCGCGCAGGCCGGCGATCACCGCCTCGACCGTGCGGCAAGCCGAAAGATCGACCGATTCCATCCGTGCTGCGGTCGCGAACAGGTGCAGATGATGGTCGTGCAGCCCCGCGCCGAGGGTTAGCCCGCGCGCGTCCTGTTCGAGGCCGCGCCCCGTGACCGCGGGTGCCATCGCCGCGATCGTCCCGTTGCGGATCGCGACCTCCAGCCGCGCGCCCGCCGCATCGCGTCCGTCCCGGATGATCAGGTCGAAGACATCGCTCATGCGAGGGCCCGTGCAAAGCCTGCCGCGGTCCCGGCGAGCGGAACGTCGAGCAATCCGCAGCGCCCGGCGGCGAGCGCTTCGAGCGCCAGCGTCGCCGCGGTCATCCCGGTCAGCGGATCGGCGAGCGCGTCGCCGATGAAGCGGGGGGCACCGTCCTCCCGGCGCAGCAGGCCGCCCGCCGCGGCGCAATCGTCGCCGAAGCCGACGCGCATCGCCGCCGTGCCGGTCCAGCCATGTGCGGTGATCGCGACCCAGAGCAGGTCGGGATTGTGCGCGAACAGCGTGGCTTCGTCGAGCCCGAGCCGCGCCAGCGCGTGCGGTCGCGCCGAGGTGATCAGGACGCGCGCGCCGGCGATCTGCGCGCGCAGTTCGGAACCGGCAAGATCGGTGCGGATGCGGCGTTTGGCGCCGTTGAGGCGCGCGTCGAGCGCGGGGGTGTGGAGCGGCGTGGGATCGGGCCGCGCAGCGCTTTCGACCTTGGTCACCGCATGGCCCGCCTCGGCGAGCAGCGCGCCGCAATAGGGGCCTGCCCACAGCGCCGACAGGTCGAGCACGATACCGTTTCCGGCGCTGCCCCGTGCCAGCGTGGCTGTCGCGGCCGGACCGGCTTCGCCGACCTCGGCCACGGGCAGGTGCAGTTCGGCCCCCGCCTGCGCCATTTCGCGCGCGTCGCGATCGCGCGCGGCGCGTGCGATGGCCTCCCACGGCTCGGCGCCGAAGTCGGTGCCGGTCCACGCGGGGACCATGTCGCGATCGTCGTCGCGCGCCAGCGACACCGCGATCCATCCGTCGCGGCAACGCACCAGCCGGCAATGGCGGTTGGGCGACCATAGGCCGGGCTCGGCGAGCGCCAGATCGTCGGCACGCGACAGGGCGGTGCGCGGGTCGAAGGCGATGCGCCCGTCCGAGGCGGCGACCAGTCGCTTCCCCGCCTCGGCCATCGCGTCGAGCAGCCTGCTCATGCCGCCGGCTCGATCGCGTGAACCAGACCCCAGTCGAGCGCCTGCGCCGCGCCGACGCGCCGTGCAGAGAGCAGCATCCACAAGGTCCGGTGCCGCCCGATTGCGCGCGCCACGGTCACGGTGCCGCCGGCGCCGGGAATGAGCCCCATCGTCACTTCGGGGAGCTGGAACCAGGCGTCGGCGCCCGCGATCCGGCGATGCGCCGCGGCGGCAACCTCGATCCCCGACCCGACGCACGCACCGTGCAATCGGACCTCCGCGCGTGCGGCGAGCGCATCGAGCGCGCGCGCGCAGCTGTGCAGCGTCCGCACGGCATGCGCCTCGGCAAGGTCGCGCGCCGTCCCGAATTCGGCGAGCGCGCCGCCGGTCGAGAAACATTTGCCCGCGCCCTGCAGCCGCACCATGGGACGGCCCGGGTCGTCGAGCGCGTTGGCGAGCGCCTCGTACAGCGCGTCGCGCATCGCCGCCGACATGGCGTTGCGGTTGGCGGAATCGTCGAGGGTGAGGGTGATCCGGTCGCCGTCGCGTTCGATGCGCAGGGGCTCCGCGGGAACGGACAGTGGCTGATGGGTATCTGTATGTGCGCGCCAGCGCGCGAATTCGGAACCGCCGAGCAGGCTCGAATAGGCGAGCGATTCGACCGCCAGCGCATCGGCGAAGGGCAGTTTGGACGTCAGGCGCAATATCTGCGCCGCGATCGTCGCCGCGAGCGGGTTCGTTCGCACCGCATCGGCGAGCCGGTCGGCATCGGCCGGTTTCCGGATCGAAACCCAGGGACGCGGAGCTCGGTCCGCGACGGTCAGCAACAGGTCGAAATCGTCGACGACCACCGCGGGCAGGACGCCGTCGCGATCGACCCCGATCACCACCGCCTGGATCGGCGCCCGGGGCCGCCGCCAGCCTGCCGCGTCGACGAGCAGCACCGGCTGCCCGCCCGGCGCGGACAGGCGGTCCGCGTCGAGATGGTCGGGCCGGGTCATCGCGCCGTCCTACCCGGCGCAGACCTCGTCCGCCAGTTCCGCCTTGAGCAGGCGGCGCAGCAGCTTGCCGGTCTCGTTGTAGGGAAGTTCGTCGCGCACATACCATCGCTCGGGCGTCTTGGTCGAACGCAGCTTGCCACGGATCGTCGCCGCCATCGCTTCGGTGTCGGGCGTGCCCGATCGCGACACGATCACCGCGACGACCTTTTCGCCCCACGTCTCGCACGGAACGCCCAGCACCGCGCAGTCGGCGATGTCGGCAAAGCCGCGCAGTACATCCTCGATCTCGCCGGGCGAGATATTCTCGCCGCCGCGCACGATGACGTCGTCGAGCCGTCCCTCGACGAACAGATAGCCGCCCTCGTCGAGCCAGCCCGCGTCGTTGGTTGCGAACCAGCCGTCGTCGGCGATCGCCTTCTTGTGCAGATATTCGCCCGAGACCTGCTCGCCGCGCACATGAATCTCGCCATGCTCGCCGGGGGCGCAGCACGACCCGTCCTCGCGGCGGATTTCCAGCTCGACGCTCGGCAGCGGCTGGCCGACCGAAGCGATGCGGCGGCGTACCGCGGGATCGCCGGAGGCAAAGGCGGCGCGATGGTCCTCGGCGCCGAGCAGCGCGATCGTCGAGCTTGTTTCGGTCAGTCCATAGGCGTTGACGAAGGCGACGTGCGGCAACGCGTCGAGCGCGCGCGCGATCACCGGTTCGGGCATCTTGCCGCCGCCATAGGACAGCGCGCGCAGCGCCGGGAGGGTCTCGCCCGTCTCGGCCATCACGTCGAGGATGCGGCCGAGCATCGTCGGGACGACCATCGCGTGGGTGATTCCCTCGCGGGCGGCGGTGGCGACCCATTCTTCGGCGGTGAAGGCGGGCAGGTAGACGATCCGCCGCCCGCCATAGGCCGAGGTCAGGATCGCCGAGATTCCCGCGATATGATAGGACGGCACGCTGACCAGCGCCGCCTCGTCCTCGCCCGCGCCGAGGAATTCGACCGTCGCCATCACATAGGCGGTCAGGTTGGCGTGGCGCAGCACCGCGGCCTTGGGATCGCCCGTGGTCCCGCTGGTGAACAGCAGCACCGCCATGTCGTTTTCGGCCTCGGGAAGATCGCGCTTGTCGGGCGTCTCGCCGGCCAGGAAACGCGCCTCGAAGGCGCTGCGCGCGACGATCTCGACGCCTTCGACCGGCGTCAGCCGCGGCAGCATCGAGTCGTCGGCGACCAGCATCGCGGGGGCGGTGCGCGCGACGAGCTTGTTGAGGTCGGCGTCGGCAAGGCGATAGTTGAGCGGCACGAAGGGCGTGCCCGCCATCCCGCTGGCAAAGAGCAGCACGGGCAGGGCGTTGCCGTTCATCCCGAGGAAGGCGGTGTTCACCCGGCCTTTTTCCGCAAGCCACGCCGCGACCTGCGTCGCGCGCGCGCGATAGCTTTCGAAATCGAGATCTTCCCCGGCCCCGCCGAGCGCGGCCCGGTCCGGACAGGCGTCGGCGGCGATATCGAGCAGCAGCGGCGTGCGCATCGTGTCAGTCCGACGCGGGCAGCGGCTTGGCGCCCTTGACCGTCATCGCGACGCCATTGAACGCCAGCGAACCCTTGCCGGCCTTGGCGCCGAGCACCTCGAGTCCGCTCGCCTCGTCGACGTAGCGCTTGCCGATCGCGACGCCCTCGGCGAAGTCCGGGCTGACCGCGCCGCCCGGCGCCGCGGCATCGTCGATCGGCAGCACCGCCGCGCCGCCGCACTGGAGTTCGCCCACGGTGCTCGGGGGGCGCACGACGACCAGCTGCGCGTCGCACACTGCGCTCTTCCAGCGCGAACCCGGCTTCAATTCCATGACCATTCGTCCTTTCCCGTGCCAGTCGGCCCCGGGCCGCCTGTCCTCTTTCTTCCGCCAATAAGTCAATCGACATAGAAAGTAAACGTAGTTATATAACTCAAAACAGCAGAGGGACGAGGATGCATCCACGGCATTTTGCGCGCGTGTCGCCCGATCGGCCGGCGGTCGTCATGGCGACGACCGGCGCGACGACCAGTTACGCCGAACTCGAAGCGCTCGCAAATCGCGGCGCGCAGCTTTTCCGCGCCCATGGCATCATGGCGGGCGATACGGTTGCGGTCTGGCTCAGGAACTGCGCCGAATATTTCGCGATCTACTGGGCGGCGCAACGCGCCGGCCTTTATCTCTGCCCGATATCGAGCCAGCTCACGGCGGAGGAAGCCGCCTACATCCTCAACGACAGCGGTGCGAAGCTGCTGGCGACCCACGCCGATGTGCCGGCCGCGGCGACGCTGGTCGCGCAAAGCCGAACGCTCGCGCCCGCGGTCGCCGATATCTACGATCTCGGGACCGGGCTCGCGCCGCTGCCTTCGTGGCCGCATGCCGTGGCGGCACAGGCTGACACCCCGATCGCCGACGAATCGGCGGGCTACCACCTCGTCTATTCCTCGGGCACGACGGGGCGGCCAAAGGGCATCCGGCTGCCGCTGTCGGGCGAGCCCGCCGACGCGCCGCACATGCTCGCCGACCGGATCGGCGGGCGCTATGGCGTCGGCGCGCACAGCGTGCTGCTCTCGCCCGCACCGCTCTACCACACCGCGCCGCTCGCTTATGGCATGGCGGCGCATCGGCTCGGCGCGACGCTCGTCATCATGGACAAATTCGATGCCGGCGAGGTGCTGCGCTTGATCGAAGCCTATGGCGTCACCTTCATGCAGATGGTCCCTACGATGTTCATCCGCCTGCTGGCGCTGCCTGAAGCGGTGCGCGCGCGCCACGACCTTTCGTCGCTCGACAAGATCGTCCACGCCGCGGCGCCGTGCCCGGTCGAGGTCAAGCGCCGGATGATCGAATGGCTCGGCCCGATCATCTATGAATATTACGGCGGGTCGGAGGGGAATGGCTCGACCTTCATCACGCCGCAGGAATGGATCGAACATCCCGGCTCGGTTGGCCGCGCCGACTGGGGCACGCTCCACATCTGCGACGAAGCCGGCGGCGAGGTCGGGCCCGGCGTCGACGGGCTGGTCTATTTCGAGGGCGGCTGGGACTTCCAGTACCTCAACGATCCCGAAAAGACGCGCGATGCGCGCCATCCGCTGCACCCGGGCTGGTCGACGCTCGGGGATATCGGCCATGTCGACGAAGCGGGCTATCTCTATCTCACCGACCGCAAGAGTTTCATGATCATCTCGGGCGGGGTGAACATCTATCCGCAGGAAGCCGAGAACCTCCTCATCCAGCATCCCGAGGTCGCCGACGTCGCGGTGATCGGCGTGCCGCACGCCGAGATGGGCGAAGAGGTCAAGGCGGTCGTCCAGCCGAAGAATTGGAACGACGCCGGCCCCGACCTTGCCGCGCGCCTGATCGCCCATTGCCGCGACCATCTCAGCGCGGTCAAATGTCCGCGCTCGGTCGATTTCGACCCTGCGCTGCCGCGACACGACACGGGCAAGCTCTACAAGCAGGACATCCGCAAGCGCTACTGGCCCTAGCCGCGGCGCCTAGCTTCTTCCGGGCCCCCACAGGATCAGCGCGGCGCCGCCGAGGCAGACGAGGCCGCCGATCAGGTCCCAGCGGTCGGGTGACACGTCCTCGACCAGCTTGAGCCAGACGAGCGAGGCAATGATGTAGATACCGCCGTAGGCGGCGAAGGCGCGGCCCGCGGCTTCGGCCTCGACGCGCGTCAGCGCATAGGCGAAAAAGGCGAGCGCGAGCGCGCCGGGGACCAGCCACCAGGGCGACTTGTCGAGCCGCAGCACCGACCAGAAGGCGAAGCAGCCGCCGATCTCGCCCAGCGCCACCAGAATATACCAGCCGATCGTCGCCAGCGGCGCGGTCATGCGTGCGCGCCTTCGCACAGGCGATGGTCGCCCAGCGCCTCGATGACGCGGCAATCGCCCGCCAGCCCGCCGCGGCAACGGCCGACGATCCGCGCCAGTTCGTCGCGCAGGCTCGCCAATTGTGCGATCTTTGCCTCGACCTGTTCCAGATGCCCGCTCGCGATCCGGTCGGCCTCGGCGCATTCGCGCTCGGGATGGTCCGACAGGTCGAGCAGCGAGCGGATTTCGTCGATCGTGAAGCCCAGGTCGCGCGAATGGCGCACGAAGGCGAGCCGCTGGCGGTGCGCGTCGCCATAGCTGCGGTAATTGGCTGCGGTGCGGTGCGGTTCGGGGAGCAGGCCGATGCGCTCGTAATAGCGGATCGTTTCGATATTGGCGCCGGTGGTGCGCGCGAGTTCGCCGATTTTCATGCCTTGACCCCGTAGTTGCTACAGGGTGCATATAGGCGGTCGACTCGAAACCCCAAGGAGATTCGGCCGATGTCCGACCAATGCTGTGCCGGCAAAAGCGGCAAGACCGCGCTCAACGACCCGCGGTGGCGGCGCGTGCTGTGGATCGCGCTCGTCGTCAACGCGGGCATGTTCGCGGTCGAGATCGCTGCCGGGGTCGCTGCCGATTCGCGCGCGCTCCAGGCCGATGCGCTCGATTTTCTCGGCGACGCCGCCAATTATGCGATCAGCCTCGGCGTCGCGGGAATGGCGCTGGCGTGGCGCGCCCGCGCGGCGCTGTTCAAGGCGGCGACGATGCTCGCGTTCGGGATCGCGGTGCTCGCCTCGACGGTCTGGGGCATCGCGACGGGAACCGCGCCGCACGCCGAGACGATGGGGTTCGTCGGCGCCGCGGCGCTCGCCGCCAACGTCGTCGTCGCGCTGATGCTCTATCGCTGGCGCACCGGCGACGCGAACATGCGATCGGTGTGGATCTGCTCGCGCAACGACGCGATCGGCAACCTCGCCGTGCTTGCGGCGGCGCTCGGCGTTTTCGGGACCGGGCAGGGCTGGCCCGACCTTGCCGTCGCGGCGATCATGGCCGGGCTTGCGATCTGGGGCAGCCTCGACGTGTTCCGGCAGGCGCGCGGCGAACTGCGCGGGGGGCACGCGGTCGAAGCGGTCTGACCGCTATCCGGCCCAATATCGAGCGGAGAAACGACATGGGTGCAGACCATGATCATGGCGAAGGCGGACACGCCCACAATCACGCGGCGGGCGCCAATGCGCGCAGCCTTTCCATCGCACTCGGGCTGACGGGGACCTTCCTCGTCGCCGAACTGGTCGGGGCGTGGCTGTTCAACAGTCTCGCGCTGCTCTCCGACGCGGCGCACATGTTCACCGATTCGGCGGCGCTGGCGATCGCGCTCGCGGCGATCCGCATCGGGCAGCGCCCGGCGGACAACCGCCGCACCTACGGCTATCGCCGCTTCGAGATTCTTGCCGCGGCGTTCAACGCGGTGCTGCTGTTCGTCGTCGCGGGCTTCGTCCTCTACGAAGGCGTGCAGCGCTTCTTCACGCCGCCCGAGGTCCAGTCGCTCGGCATGCTTGCGGTCGCCAGCGGCGGGCTGGTGATCAACCTCGTGGCGATGCGCATCCTCGCGGGCGGGAAGGAGGCAAGCCTCAACGTCAAGGGCGCCTATCTCGAAGTGTGGGCCGACATGCTCGGTTCGGTGGGCGTGATCGGCGCGGCGCTGCTGATCTGGGCGACGGGCTGGAACTGGGTTGACCCGATCGTCGCTATCGCGATCGGGCTGTGGGTGCTGCCGCGCACCTGGATATTGCTTCGCGACACGACGCACATCCTGCTTCAGGGCGTGCCGCGCGGATTCGATCTCGACGCGGTGCGCGCCGCGATGCGCGCCGAACCGGGGGTGGCCGACGTGCACGACCTGCACCTCTGGTCGGTCGCCGGCGACGACGCCAGCCTGACGGCGCATGTCGTCGTCGCCGACGGGCAGGCGGTCGAGGGCGTGCGCACGCGGCTCGCCGCGATGCTCGAGGACCGCTTCGCGATCCATCATGCGACGATCCAGACCGAGACGGCGCCCTGCGCCGACGCGGACATGCTGCACGCCTGATCGGCCGGGGTCAGCCCGGCTGGTTGTACATCTCGGTCGGCCCCGGATATTCGCGGCCGTCGTCGAGCCCCTTGCCGATCTCGCGCTCGGACAGCGCGTTCACCATCGCGTTGAGGCGCAGCACCGTCTTGCGATGCTTGGGATCGTTCGCGAGGTTGACCAGTTCCTTCGGGTCGGCGTGGGTGTCGTAGAGCTCGAGGTCGTTGCGCGTGCTCAGCGTTTTCCAGTCGGTCGGCATATGGTGATGCGCCGGCGCGAAATAGCGCGCGAACTTCCAGCGGCCGTCGTGCACGCCGCGGTGCAGGCGGCGTTTCGACAGGTCATAGACCTTCGAATAGTCGGGGATCGTCTCGCCCGGGGGACGGGGGCCGACGGTGCGCGCCGAATTGGGTTCCCACATGTGCGCGACCGCATAGTTGAAAAAATGGCCGCGCTTGTCGCGTTCGGTCGGCGCATCGGGCGCCCCGAGCAGCGCCGAGACGTCGACCCCGGGCAGGCCCGGAAACCGGCTCGTCGCTTCGTCGGCGGAAAGGCCGGCGAGCGCCATCAGCGTCGGCGCGATGTCGACCGCGCCCATGAGACCCTTGGTGGCGCGGCCGCCCGCGAAGTCGGGGTGCGCGATGATCATCGGGATGTTGGTTTCCTCGCGGTACATCGTGCCCGCCTTCTGCCGCATCCCGTGCGCGCCCGCGCGTTCGCCATGGTCGCTCGTGTACATGATGATCGTATTGTCGATCTGGCCGCTCTCCTTGAGCGCCCAGAGCAATTGCCCGAGCCGCCGGTCGACGTCGCGCAGGCAGTTGTAGTAATAATTGTTGAACCGGTGCCACGACGCTTCGTCGTCGTGCGGCATCGGGCCATAGAAGAGGTCGTTCAGCCGCACGATCGCGCGGTGCGCCTCGGGCTTGGTGCTGAGGTCGTCCTTGTAGAAGCTCTCGGGCAGGTCGAACTTGTTGTCGGTCTCGTAGATCGGGTCGCCCGGCTCGCGGCGCAGCGGCGCCAGGATGTCGGGATGGGTGCGGTGTTTCGCCTGTTTGCCCGTCGCGTCATAGAACATGATGTCGTGCGGATTGATGAGGCCGACGACCATGAACCACGGCTTGCCGCCGGCCTTGTCGCGCCGGGTGAAGTCGAAGATGCTGCGCGCGGCGTCGCCCGCCACGAACATGTCGGCGCGATAGCCGTCCCAGGTCAGCCCCAGTTCCTCGCCGTCGAAGCCGTAATCGTGGAAGCCGTATTTCTCCATCGCGCGTTCGGTGTTGGGATAGACACCGCCGACGACGCGGTTCCAGTTGCGCTCGAAATTGATCCGGCTGAGGTGCCACTTGCCCTTGTAGCTGGTGTAATAGCCCGCGGCCTGCATCATGTGGCCCAGCGTCGGCATGTCTTCGGCCGCAACCGGGTTGGGGGCGTTGTCGCTGTTCAGGAACAGCCCCGTCTGCTGGGTGTGGTGACCCTGGAAGATCGTCGAGCGCGACGGGGTGCACGGCGTCGTGTGGACGTGATAATTTTCGACGAGCATTCCGCGTTCCATCAGTTCGCGATGGTGCGGCAGCTTTTCGAGCAGGCCCTTGGGGTAGCTGGCGATGCCCTGTTCCTGGTCGGTGACGATCATCAGGACGTTGAGCTTCTTGCCGTTCTTCGCCAGCGCCGGCATCGCGAGCCCCGCGGCGGCGAGCGCCCCCATGCCGCCAACGAACGTCCGGCGATTCACATCCCAACCCATTACTCTCTCCCGTCTTGATTCCCTGTCGAGTCCCGCCCGCGACGCTGCGTGCGCCGCGGGCGGTACGGCCTCAGAACTTCACCGCGAAATCGACGCCGAATTCGCGCGGCGCCTGATAGAATTGCGAGATCGGCGTCGCGCCCGCGTTGGTCGCACCCGACATCACCTTCTGGTCGGTCAGGTTGGTTCCGTACAGCGTGACCTTCCACTGTTCGTCATCGCCGGCGACGGCGATGCTGGCGTTGAGCAGCACGACTTCGTTGCGGTAATAGCCGGGGTTGTTGCTGCGTCCCCAGGTGTTGAAGCGCGACGAATAGCGTGCGTCGCTGTGCAGCTTCACTTCGCCGAACGAGGTCGGGATCGCATAGTCGACCGACAGGCTGCCGCTCCACTTGGGTGCGTTCGCAAGGTCGAGGCCCGACGAGTCGACCGGGACGGCGAAGGTACCGTTGGGCACGCCGTTGATCAGGATCGGCGTCGCGGGCCCGCACTGGCCGACCTCGGGCGCTCCGTTGGTGAACACCCCGTTGGTGTCGGCGCAGAAGTCGGTGTAGCGCGCGTGCAGATATGCAACGTTGGCACCGATGGTGAAACCGGTCGCCGGCCGCAACAGACTTTCGATCTCGAAGCCGTAGATTTTCGCCGCGGCGATATTGGTCGTGACGTTTTCGGCGCGCACCGAACCCATCTTGGTCACCGAGCTTTGCAGGTCGCGGTAGTTGTTGAGGAAGCCCGCGACGTTCAGGCGCAGCAACCGGTCGAACAGGTCGGTCTTGGCGCCAAGCTCGAACGCGGTGACGCGCTCGGGGTCATAGGGGCCGACATTTTCGGGGATGGTTCCGCGCGAATTATAGCCGCCCGCCTTGTAGCCCTGCGAATAATTGGCGTAGACCATGGCGTCGGGGGTCACTTCGTAATTGACCGTCAGGCGCGGCGTAAACTCGGACCAGCTCGACTTGAGGCTGCTCGCGAAGGACGACACCTGATTGCCGTTCAGCAGCACCTGCGACGCGATGTCATATTTCTTGCGGTCGTGGCTGTAGCGACCGCCCATCGACAGGGTCAGCCCGTCGGCGGGGTGCGCGTTGACCAGCGCGAAGATCGCGTAGCTGTCGGTGTCCTGATGCAGTTGCGCGAGCGTGGTCGTGGTCGGCGTCGCGAGCACGGTGTTGAACTGGCGCCACTTGTCGGCCTGGTAATAGAGGCCGACGACGAAATCGACCGGTTCACCTTCCGGCGAGACGTAACGCAGTTCCGCGCTTTTCGACTCGCCCGAAAAGTCGCGCGTCACGTCGAGCTGCGGCGCGGGGGTGATCAGCCCGTCGAAGTCGCCGCGCGTGACATAGGTCAGATGACGATAGCCGAGCACCGAACTGATCGTGCCCCAGCCCACATCGAGGTTCGAGTTCCACGACCCGCCATAGCTTTCGGTGTTCGCATAGGGGTCGAACAGCACCGCGGCCTTGTAGACGTCGGTCTTCACCGCGTCGGGGAGCAGGTCCCAGTTGGCATCGCCATTGTCGAGCACGTGCGGTGCCGGACCCACGGTCTTCTGTTTCAGCCAGTCGACGATCACGGTCGAATCGAACGCGCCGCCCTGATCATATTCGAGTGCGCCGCGGACCGACTTGACGTTGGCGCCGTTGAGGCGGTTGCCGGTGATGACGTTGCGCGCATAGCCGTTGTAGTCGCGGAAGTTGACGGCGACCTTGGCGGCGAGCGCGTCGCCCGCGAAACGGCCGGTATTCACCTTGCCGCGGAACTGCTTGAGCCCGTACGAACCGAGCGAAACGCGGGCTTCGCCGCCGAAATCGTCGGTCGGCCGCGCGCTGATGACGTTGATCGTGCCGGCGAGGTTGTTCTTGCCGAACAGCACGCCCTGCGGGCCTTTCAGTATCTCGATGCGCTCGACATCGAACAGGTCGAGCATCGTGCTCGACACGAAGGGGATGTAGACGCCGTCGATGATCGTGCTGACCTTGGGGTCGGCGTTGGGATCGGGATCGGCGGTGCTCATGCCGCGGATCGAGATCATCGGCACGTTGGCGACGAGTCCCTGCGTCTGCAGCACGACGTTCGGCGCGAGGCCGTTCAGGCTGGTGATATTGGTGCTGCCGCTCGATTCGACCATGTCGGAGTTGAAAGCCGAAATGGCGATCGGCACATCCTGAACGCTTTCCGAGCGGCGCTGCGCGGTGACGAGAATCTCGCCATAGCTGTTGTCGGCGGCATCATTGCCGGTCGCCGTGTCGGGGGCGGCGGCATCCTGGGCATATGCGGGCGCCGCCGAAAGCGCGATCGCGGCGGTTGAAAGCAAAAGCAAAGCGGTCTTCATTCTGTCCTCCCGTTCGAGGGCCGCGCGCGTCCGTACCCGCACGCGTCGTCGCGGCGGATATGCGGCATGCGCACCGGCCTCTTCAGTCCATGGAACGGGGCCTCGCTGGCGGAGGTCGTCTTGCCGGCGGCGCGGGATATCTGTCGTATCCTCGGCGGGTGCCGTCGGGCCTGATCCTCGTTCCCGTCGGCGGTCATATCATGGCAAAATAATACTTCAAGTGCTAAGCATTGCATTTATGTGAAAATCGAAAATGGCGGAAAAGCGCTTGCTTCGTCCCGGTCCTCCTGCATATAAGTTAGATATCTAAGTATTTTTGGTGCGCGCATGGGCGTGCGAGGCAGGGCAAGGCAAATGGCAGGCACAGGGCGGGGCCGCACGCTTTACGACAAGATCTGGGACGCACATGTCGTCGCCGACGACGAGGGCGAATCGATCCTCTACATCGACCTCCACCTGCTGCACGAGGTCACCTCGCCGCAGGCCTTTGCCGGACTCGCCGAAGCGGGGCGGGGGGTGCGCAGGCCCGATCGCGCGCTCGCGCTGTCCGATCATAATGTGCCGACCGAAGGGCAGGCCGCCGGCCCCGCGGGCGTGGCCGACGAGGAGGCGCGCGCGCAGCTCGAGATGCTCGAGATCAACGCCGACCGTTTCGGCATCGAACGTTTCGCGATGGGCGATCCGCGCGGCGGCATCGTCCATGTCGTCGGCCCCGAACAGGGACGGTCGCAGCCGGGCATGACGATCGTGTGCGGCGACAGCCACACCTCGACGCACGGCGCGTTCGGGGCGCTGGCATTCGGCATCGGAACGAGCGAGGTCGAGCATGTGCTCGCGACGCAGACGATCCGGCAGCGCCGGTCGCGCAACATGCGGATCACCGTCGGCGGGCAGCTGGCGCCGCATGTCCATGCCAAGGATCTGGCGCTCCATCTGCTGCATGCGGTCGGCGTCGACGGCGCGACCGGGCACGTCATCGAATATGCCGGCGAGGCGGTGCGCGCGCTGTCGATGGAGGCACGGATGACGCTGTGCAACCTCAGCATCGAAATGGGCGCGCGCGCCGGGATGGTCGCACCCGACGAAACGACCCTTGCCTATCTTCGCGGGCGTCCATCGGTCCCGGCGGACTGGAGTGCGGCGACCGCGCGGTGGCGGACGCTTGCGAGCGATTCCGACGCGCGATTCGACCGCGAACTGCATATCGATGCCGGCGACGTGCGGCCGATGGTCAGCTGGGGCACGAATCCCGCGCAGGTCATCGCGCTCGACGCCATCATTCCCGACCCGGCGGCTGCGGCCGATGCCGATGCGCGTGCCAGTGCAGAGCGTGCCCTGGCCTATATGGGGCTGGCGCCGGGTGCCCCGATCGCCGGGCAACGGCTCGACCGCGTGTTCATCGGCAGCTGCACCAACAGCCGGATCGAAGACCTGCGTATCGCCGCGGCGGTCGCGCGCGGCCGCCGTGTCGCGCCGCACGTTCGTGCGATGGTCGTGCCGGGTTCGGGGCTCGTGAAGCGGCAGGCGGAGGCCGAGGGGCTCGATATCGTCTTTCGCGACGCGGGGTTCGACTGGCGCGAACCCGGCTGCTCGCTGTGCGTCGGCATGAACCCCGACCGGCTCGCGCCGGGCGAGCGCTGCGCCTCGACCTCGAACCGCAATTTCGAGAACCGGCAAGGACGCGCGGGCCGGACGCACCTGATGAGTCCCGCGCTCGCCGCGGCAAGCGCGATCGCGGGGGAGATCGCATCGCCCGCGATGCTGGGCCAGCCGCACGAGTGAACGAACGCCGATGAGGCTGGCATGGGGAGGGCGCTGGTCCAACCCGGCGCCCATTCGGCGACGAGCTGCCTAGGCGGCGGCTTCGAAGCGCGCGATGGCGTCGGTATGGCGCAGCGTGCGGCCGATGTCGTCGAGCCCCTGCATCAGGATTCGCCGATCGTCGGCATCGACCGCAAAGGCGATCGTTTCGCCCGACGCCAGCGCGATGTGCTGCGCTTCGAGGTCGATTCCGATCGGTGCGAACTGCGCCAGTTCGGTTTCGCGGCGCAGCCGGTCGCAGACGGCGTCGGGCAGGCGGATCAGCAGCAGCCCGTTCTTGCGGGCATTGCTGGCGAAGATGTCGCCGAAACTTGGCGCGATGACGCAGCGGATGCCGAAGCCGGTCAGCGCCCACACCGCATGCTCGCGCGACGATCCGCAGCCGAAATTGCGGTCGGCGATCAGGATCTGCGCCGTGCGGCACGCGGGGCGGTTGAGGATGAAATCGTCGCGCTCGCCGCCGTCGGGGGCGAAGCGCAGTTCCTCGAAAAGATGCGCGCCGAGCCCGTCGCGCGTCAGCGCCTTCATGAAACGCGCGGGGATGATCATGTCGGTGTCGACATTGGCGAGCGGCAAGGGGGCGGCCACCGCGTGCACCCGGACAAACTTCTGCAACCTGGCCTCCATCGGCGATAAACTTAGATTGCTAAGTAAATGCACAAGGTCGCTTTGTCCAATCCTATCCGCAAGTTGATGCGAAATGGCGACGATCGGGGTTGCCGCCCGATTCTTCGGCCCCTAAGCTTCCACTTTGGCGCAGCCGCAGGGGGCGGGCGCAGGGGAGCAGGTTCATTGGCCAAGGCAGAGCAGAATTTCCGGCATCCCGCCGAATATTACACCAATCCCGACAACAGCATCGGCTATCTCGCGCGCGTCGTTTTCCGCTCCTTTTCGCGGCTGCTTGAGCGCCGGACGCTGACGCACGACGTGTCGGCGGGGCAATGGCGCTTCCTGCGCCAGTTGTGGCGCGAGGACGGCATTACCCAGCGCGAGCTGAGCGAGCGCGTGGGCATGCGCGAGCCGACGACGGTCGTCGCGCTCAAAGGGCTGGAAAAAGCGGGTTTCATCACGCGCAAGAAGACCGAGGACGATCGCCGCAAGACGTTCATCTTTCTCACCCCGCACGCGCGCAAGCTCGAACTGGTGCTCGCGCCGATGAACGCCGAGATCCACGAGATCGCGACGCGCGGGCTGAGTGACGACGAGGTCGAGGTGCTGCAGCGGCTGATGCGGCGCGTGATCGAAAACCTGGCCGACGAAACGCGCAAGCTTTCGGTGCTGTCCGACGTCAAGGCTTGATCCCGGCGCCGCGAGTTGCGATGCCCTCCGCGAATCGGTTAGCATTCTAACCATTATCGGCGGAGGGATTCATGACGAGGATTGCGGTGATTGTCGGCAGTACGCGCGACGGTTCGTTCAACCGGGCGCTCGGCGCGCTCGCTGCGGCGCGGCTGGAGGCGCATGGCGCCGATGTGACGATCGTCGACCTCGCGGCGCTCGATCTGCCGATCTACACCACCGCGATCGAGGCGAATGCCTTCCCCCCGGACGCGCTGAAGCTCAAGGCGCTGCTTGCGGCGCAGGACGGCCTGCTCATGGTGTCGCCCGAATATAACGGCTCGATCCCGGCGCTGCTCAAAAATGCCATCGACTGGGCGTCGCGCCCCACCGGCGACGAAGGGCCCGTCGCGCTCGTCGCCTTTCGCGGCAAGGCGGCGGCGATCATGGGGGCTTCGATCAGCCCCTTTGGCGGCATTCGCGGCCTGATGCATCTGCGCCAGATTCTCGGCACGATCCAGATGCTGGTGATCCCCGACCAGGTGCTCGTTCCGAACGCCCATGCCGCCTTCGACGAGGCGGGGCAGCTCAAGGAGGCGCTCCCCGCATCGCTGGTTGACATGACCGCCGGCCGCCTCGTCGCAGTGGCGACGGCGCTCGCGACATAGGGGCGCGCGGCGCGCGCGGGACCCGATGGAATCGGAACCGCGCGCTCAGTCGACCAGGGCGCGCTTCCTTGTGGCCGCCTGGGGGATGCGCTCGATATTGTCGCCCCAGTCGGCTTCGAGCGCGGCGAGCAGGGCGTCGAAACGGTCCTGCCCGAGTACTTCGGCGATCTGGGCGGTCAGCGTGTCCATCGCGCGCTGGGCATCCTGCCGCATCCGCGCGCCGGTTTCGGTGAGGGACAGGATCATGTGCCGCCGGTCGTCGGGGTCGGTTTCGAGCCTCACGATCCCCAGCTTCACCATCTGGCTGATCGTGCTGTGGATCGCCTGACGCGATACGCCCAGATTGCGCGCGATGTCCGAGGGGCGCACGACGCCGCTGACGATATTGGTCATCACCATCGACTGCGGGCGGCTGACATCGGGCCAGCCGCGGTCGTGCAGACGGGCCTGAAGCCCTTCGTCCATCCAGCAAAAGCGTTGGAAAAGCGCGATGATGAGTTGATTGGTGCGCATGTTATGCTATCGATAGCCTTCAGCCGGCGGATGATCCACTCCAGCAAGCTAGAAGAGCGAGGCGGGTGAGGCAAGGCAGAGCGGCGTTGCAAGATCGAAATACTTAGTATACTATCCATTTAAGGACAGGGGAGAAGGCCGCATGGACGGTTTGATGCAGAATGTGCCGCTGACGGTTGACCGGATCATGGATCATGCGGCGACGTGGCACGGGCAGCGCGAGGTCGTGTCGCGCGATGCCGAAGGGCGCGTCACCCGTTCGACCTATGCCGCGATTCATGCCGACGCGAAGCGCGTCTCGAACGCGCTCGCGGCCGAAGGAATCCAGCCGGGCGACCGCGTCGCCACGATGGGCTGGAACAGCGCGCGCCATCTGTCGGCCTGGTACGGCGCGTCGGGAATGGGCGTGGTCCTGCACACGCTCAATCCGCGGCTGTTTCTCGAGCAGATCGCCTATATCGCCAATCACGCCGGAGACCGGTTGCTGATCGCCGACCCGGCGACCGCCGATCTGGTCGCGGAATTGCTGCCGCAGGTGCCGAGCATCGAGAAGGTGGTCTTCTTCTGCGACGCCGCATCGCTGCCGCAAACCAGCTTTCCCGCCGTCGCCTTCGACGACTGGATCGCCGACCGGTCCACCGACTTCGCGTGGGGCGGTTTCGACGAAAATACGGCCTGCGGGCTTTGCTACACGAGCGGCACGACGGGCAATCCGAAGGGCGTGCTCTATTCGCACCGCTCCAACTATATCCACGCGCTGATGACCCTGCAGCGCGATGCGCTCGGGCTGTCGGCGCGCGACACGGTGCTGTTGGTCGTGCCGATGTATCACGCCAATGCGTGGGGCGTCGTCTATTCGGCGCCCGCGGTCGGCGCGAAGCTGGTGCTGCCGGGGCAGCGCATGGACGGCGAATCGATCTACAATCTGATCGAGCAGGAGGGCGTGACCTACTCCGCCGCGGTGCCGACGGTGTGGCAGATGCTGCTCACCTATATGCAGGAAAACGGCAAGCGCTTCACGACGCTCGAGCGTGTGACGATCGGCGGGTCGGCGTGCCCCGAATCGATCATCCGCACCTTCCGCGACGATTATGGCGTCGATGTCATCCAGGGCTGGGGGATGACCGAAACCTCGCCGCTCGGGACGGTATCGGTCCCGAACGCATCGGTCGCGGCGAAGGGCGACGACGAGCAGATGGCGTACAAGCTCAAGCAGGGGCGGCTGCTCTGCGGACTCGACATGAAGCTGGTCGACGATGCCGGCAAGCGCCTGCCGCACGACGGCAAGACGCCGGGACGGCTGATGATCAAGGGACCGACGATCGCGGGCGGCTATTATGGCGGCGACGGCGGCGACGTGCTCGATGCCGAGGGGTTTTTCGACACCGGCGATGTCAGCACGATCGATGCCGAAGGCTATATGCAGATCACCGATCGCGCCAAGGACGTCGTCAAATCGGGCGGCGAGTGGATCAGCTCGATCGAGATCGAGAATATCGCGATGGGGCATGGCGCGGTCGCCAACGCCGCGGTCGTCGGGGTTGCGCACCCCAAATGGGATGAGCGGCCGATCCTGCTGTGCCAGCTGAAACCCGGCGCCAGCGCCGATGCCGCCGACATCACCACCTATCTCGACGGCAAGATCGCCAAATGGTGGCTGCCCGACGATGTCCTCTTCGTCGACGATATCCCGCTCGGCCCGACCGGCAAGATCGACAAGAAGGCGATCCGCGCCGGGCTCGAGGGGTATCAACTGCCCTTCGAAGTCAGCCGATAATCACAGCAACGACAAACAGGAGAGACGATGATGGACCCCAACGGCACCGAGGGACTCGACGCGCAATTCATCGGACGCGTGTCGCCGACCGCGCCGCGTATCCAGGCGGGTGGCCACCCGTGCCAGGGCATCTACTGGACCGAGGCGGGCAAGCGCCCCAAGGTCGCGATCATCGCCACCCACTATAATGTCGATTTCAAGGAACATTATATCGCGCCCTATTTCGCGCGGCAGGGGTTCGGCTTCCTCGGCTGGAACACGCGCTATCGCGGTTTCGAGGACCAGTTCCTGCTTGAACATGCGATCCTCGACATCGGGGTCGGCATGAAATGGCTGAAGGAAGAGGCGGGGGTCGAGCAGATCGTCATCCTCGGCAATTCGGGCGGCGGCTCGCTGATGGGCGCCTATCAGGCCGAAGCGATCGCGCCGACGCTGACCGACCGCCTGCCTGCGGTGGGGCAGGATGCGCTGGCGAGCCTCGTGAAGGGCGATCTCTACATCAGTTTCAACGCGCACCAAGGGCGGCCCGAAGTGCTGACCGACTGGATGGACGCGTCGGTGATCGACGAGAATGATCCCGTTGCGACCAATCCCGAACTCGATCCGTTCAACCCCGACAACGGCCCGCCCTATTCGGACGAATTCATCGCCAAATATCGCGCCGGCCAGCGCGCGCGCAACCAGCGGATCACCGACTGGGCCAAAGCCGAACTCGCGCGCCTCAACGCCGCGGGCATCCCCGACCGCATCTTTCCGATGTTCCGCTGCTGGGGCGACATCCGCTGCGTCGACCCCGCGATCGATCCGTCGGACCGCAAACCCAACTGGTGCTATCGTGGCGACCCGAAGATCGCGAACCGCACCCCGAGCATCGGCCGCGCGAACACGATTCGGACCTGGCTCAACATGTGGAGCCTCGAAACCTCGCCGTGCCAGGGGCAGCCGCACCTGGCCAAGCACGACACCCCCGCGCTCGTCGTGCAGGGGACGGCCGACACCGGCGTCTTTCCGAGCGATGCGCGCAAGATCTTCGACTTCCTCGGCTCGACCGACAAGACGCTCGAACTGATCCCCGGCGCGCATTATTTCGAGGATTCGATCGAGGAACGGCAGAACGCCGCCGACCTTGTCGGCGCGTGGATCCGGGAGAAGCTGTAAGTGGACACGGCGCCCGCCGATATTGTCGAGGGGCTGCGCGCGGCCGGGCTGGTCGGGGCGGGCGACGTTCGGCTCGAACCCCTGACCGGCGGCGTGTCGTGCGACGTGTGGAAGGTCGAGGCGCAATCGGGCCCGATCGTCGTCAAGCGGCCGCTCGAGCAGTTGCGCGTCGCCGCCGAATGGCACGCACCCGTCGAGCGCGGGCAGAGCGAGGTGCGCTGGCTGCGCCGGGCGCGCGGGGTCGACCCGCATCTGGTGCCCGAAGTGCTGGCCGAGCTGCCCGGATACGGCTTTGCGATGCGATTCCTGCCGGGCTGTCCGATGTGGAAGGACGAGCTGACCGCGGGGCGGGTCGATCCCGCTTTCGCGGCGCAGGTGGGGCAGGGGATTGCCGCGGTTCACGCCGTCACGGCACACAGCGACCGCGATCGCGCCGCCTTCCCCAACGATGCGATGTTCCGCGCCCTGCGTGTCGATCCCTTCCTGCTCCATGTGGCGCGGAACGACGCCGAACTCGCGCCGGTACTGACCGCGCTCGCCGACGATCTGGCCGCGTGCAAGATCGCGCTCGTCCACGGCGACGTCAGCCCCAAGAATATCCTTGTCAGCGCCGACGGACCGGTGTTCCTCGACGCTGAATGCGCGGTCTATGGCGATCCGGCCTTCGATCTTGCATTCTGCACCACGCACCTGCTCCTCAAGGCGGTGTGGCTGGACGACGCCCGGCTGCGCGAGGCCGCGGTCGCGCTGGTCGAAGCCTATCGTGCCCGGATCGACTGGGAAGACGCCGCCGACCTTCTGCTCCGCGCGGGCAAGCTCACCGCCGCGCTGCTCCTCGCGCGCGTCGAGGGCAAGTCGCCCGCGCCCTATCTGACCGATCCCGGTCACAAGCATGTCGTGCGCGATCAGGCGCGCGCGCTCATTCTCGCGCCGCAGCCGATCGACGCGCTCGTCGCCTTCTGGAAAAGGACTAGTTCATGACCTCGCGCATCGCCTCCGTCACAGGCCGCCAGCTCTGGGATTCGCGTGGCCGCCCTACGGTCGAGGCCGAAGTCGTGCTCGAATCGGGCGTGGTCGGACGTGCGATCGCCCCGGCGGGCGCCTCGCGCGGCGCGCATGAAGCGATCGACCTGCGCGACGGCGGCGACGCCTTTGGCGGCTATGGCGTCAACGGCGCGGTGGCAGGAATCGGCGCCGAGATCGCCGGCGCGATCGCCGGTATGGACGCGCGCGAGCAGGCGGCGGTCGATCAGCTGCTGTGCGACCTCGACGGCACTCCCAACAAGGCGCGGCTTGGCGCCAATGCGGTGGTCGCGGTGTCGATGGCGGTGGTGCATGCGGCGGCGGCGGACGCGCGCGAACCGTTGTGGCGTTACCTTGCAGGCGGACGCAAGGTCCGCATCCCGCTTCCCGAGATCCAGATTTTCGGCGGCGGGGCGCACGCGGGACGCCGCACCGACGTGCAGGATTTCATGGTCATGTGCCCGAAGGCAGGCAGCTTTCGTCGCGCGCTCGAAATCACCGACGACGTGTACCGCGCCGCCGGCCGGCTGATGGAAGCGAAGGGTCCGCTCACCGGGGTCGCCGACGAGGGCGGCTGGTGGCCGAACTTCGCGTCGAACGAGGACGCGCTCGACACGCTAACCAAGGCGATCGAGGCGAGCGGCCACCGTGCAGGCGAAGACGTCTTCATCTCGCTCGATATTGCCGCCAACGAACTTGGCGATGCTTCGGGCTACAGCCTCGCGCTCGACGACGGGCGCCTGACGAGCGAAGCGATGGCGGCGCGCATCGTCGAATGGGCGCGGCGCTATCCGATCCTGTCGATCGAGGATCCTGCGGGGCAGGACGACTGGACGGCGATGGCCGCCGTGACCGCCGCGATCGGCGACCACGTCCAGATCATTGGTGACGATGTCCTCGTCACCAATGCCGAGCGTGTCGTGCGCGCAAGCGACGCAGCGGTGTGCAACGCGGCGCTGATCAAGGTCAACCAGGTCGGCACGGTCACCGAGGCCAAGGCGGCGCTCGACGCCGCGGTCGTGCGCGGCTGGGGCGCGATCGTCTCGGCGCGCTCGGGCGAAAGCGAGGATGTCACCATCGCGCATCTCGCGACCGGCTGGGACGCGGGGCAGTTGAAGGTCGGCAGCTTCACGCGCTCCGAACGCATGGCGAAGTGGAACGAGATGCTGCGCATCGAGGAAGCGATGGGTCCCGATGCGGTGTTCGCGGGCTTTTCGGCCTTCGCCGGCGCGATCGGCCGCGTGCCCGCATGATCGTCCTCCACGCGCGCCCGAGCCCCGGCTTCCGCGACGCGGTCGACGCTATTTTCGGCGCAGGCGTCGTGACGCATGTCGACGAGGCCGAGCCGCTGGACGGCGTGGCGAGCGAGATTACCGCACTTCTCCACGTGCTCACGCCGGTGACTCCAGGCTTCATCGCGTCGGCGCCGAAGCTCGAGCTGATCCAGAAGCTCGGCGTCGGGGTGAACACCATCGCGCTCGACGCGGCGCGCGATCATGGCGTTGCCGTGTGCAACATGCCCGGCACCAACAGCCAGGCGGTCGCCGAAATGGCGCTGTCGCTGATGATGGCGGTGCTGCGCCGCACCTGCTTCTTCGATGCACGGACGCGGGCCGGGGAGGGGTGGACCGCCGATCCGTCCGAACTCGATCAGGTCGGCGAAATCGCCGGGCGCACGATCGGGCTCGTCGGTTTCGGCCATTCGGCGCAGCTGCTGGCGCCCGCGCTGGCGGCGCTGGGGGCAAAGATCGTCTACACCGCGCGCAGCCCGCGCGATGTGCCCTATGAGTTCGTGCCGCTCGAGCGCCTGCTGGCGGAGAGCGATATCGTATCGCTGCACATCCCGCTCACCGACGAGACGCGGGCGAGCATCGATCCCTTCGCGATGAAGAAGGGGGCGATCCTCGTGAACACCGCGCGCGGCGAACTGGTCGATCAGGCGAGGCTGGTCGAGGCGCTGACCAGCGGTCAGCTGCGCGGCGCCGGTCTCGACGTCTTCGCCGAGGAGCCGTTGCCGCGCGGCAATCCGCTGCTCGGCCTGCCGGGCGTGGTGCTGGCGCCGCACATTGCCTGGCTCACCCCCGAAACGCTCGTGCGCAGCCTGACGGTGGCGCACGAGAATTGTCGCCGGCTCACCGCCGGCGAACCGCTCCTGCATCAAGTCATATGAAACACTTCGTCATTGCGAGCGAAGCGAAGCAATCCGGAGCGGTTTACGCCTGCTCTGGATTGCCGCGTCGCTTCGCTCCTCGCAATGACGAAACTTCAGGATTGAACCCATGACTCTCCCCATTGTCCTCATCACCGGCCAGCTCCTGACCGACGCGGTCTGGCAGCCCTTGCTCGACGCATGGCCGGACCGCGAAGTCATCGTCGCCGATAACCGGAGCGACGACACGATCGAAGGGTTTGCGCAGCGGCTGCTCGACAATGCGCCGTCGAAATTCATCCTCGTCGGTCACGCCATGGGCGGTTTCATCGCCTTCGAGGTGATGCGCCGGGCGCCCGATCGCGTCGCCAGGCTGGCGCTCATCTCGACCCTCGCCTCGGCGGACGGTCCGGCGCAGACTGCGCGTCGGCAGGGGTATATCGACCTTGTGACGAGCGGGCGGTTCGATCAGGTCGTCGAGGAGCGCATCCCGATCCTCTTTCCCGAGCACAAGCGTGGCGACGAGCGTCTTCTGGGAATCGCGCGGCAAATGGCGGCCGACACCGGCGCCGAAACCTTCCTCGCCCAGCAGCGCGCGATCATGGCGCGCATCGACAGCCGCCCGCGCCTTGGCGAGATTGCGGTGCCGACGCTGCTGATCTGGGGCGAGCAGGACGGGATCACCAGCCGCGCGCATCATGACGAGATTGCCGGGGCAATCCCCGGCGCGCGGCTCGAAGTCGTGCCGGGCACGGGGCATTTGCCGACGGTCGAAGCGCCGGAGGTGGTGGTGCCGTTGCTGAGCGAATTTATCGACGCCTGACCCCTCCCGCACGCGGGAGGGGCAGCGAGACTTGCCAGCTTGCTGGCTAGCCGCAGCGGGGTAGGCAATCGAGCCGTCGCTGGCCCACCCCAGACCCCTCCCGCAAGCGGGAGGGGAGCCGTTCATTTCAGTTCCGCGCGCACCATCGCCGCCCCGTCGACCATCGCCTTCAGCTTGGCCTGCGAATGCTCGCGGCTGTGGTATTTCATCCCGCAGTCGGGCGCGATCCACAGCCGTTCGGCGTCGACGTAACGCAGCGCCTCGCGGATGCGGCCCGCGACCACTTCGGGTGTCTCGACCTCGGGGATCGACAGGTCGAGCACGCCGTACATGATCGTCTTGGTCGGCAGCTCGGCGAGGATCGCGGGGTCGAGCCCGGGCTGCGCGGCCTCGATCGAGATCACGTCGATCGCCGACGCTTCGAGCTCGGCGAGGAAGTCATAGGCCTTGGGCTTCGGCCCCGTCGCGCCTGCTCCGTGATGCACCATCGCATAGCCGAAGCAGATGTGCAGCGCGGTCGTCCCGCCCACGCCGTCGAGCGCGCGGTTGATCGACTCGATCGCATAGGCGTTGGCTTCCGCGGCGCGCGCCTGCAGATAGGGTTCGTCGAGCTGGACGACGTCGACCCCGGCCGCAAACAGGTCCTTCACCTCGGCATTGACCGCATCGGCATAGTCCATCGCGAGCGACCGTTCGTCGGGGTAAAACCCGTTTTCAGCCTGTTGTGTCATCGTGAAGGGGCCGGGCAGGGTGAGCTTGACGGGCTTCGTCGAATGGCGCCGCAGGAAGGCGGCGTCCTGCGCCTCGATCGGCGCGATACGGCGGATCGGACCCGAGACGAGCGGCACCGGATTGGCGTTGCCCGTGCGGTCGATCGCGGTGCCATGCTTTTCGGTATCGATACCCGACAGCGCCGTCGCCAGCCGGTTCGAATAGCTTTCGCGGCGCATTTCGCCATCGCCGACGATGTCGATCCCCAGTTCTTCCTGATCGCGGATCGCCATCAGCGTCGCGGCTTCCTGTGCATCCGCCAGCCAGGGTTCGGGGATGCGCCACAGCGTCTCGGCGCGGACGCGCGGCGGCAGGCTGGCTTTCAGCCGTTCGCGATCGATCAGCCAGTCGGGCTGGGGGTAGCTTCCGACGATCGTTGTCGGCAGGATAGGGTGTTCGAACAAGGCCGGTCCTCTCGATTTTAGGGCTGGTCAAAGATTTACTTAGTATTCTATCCAATTCAAGCGAAACAGCTGCGTGAGGAGAGGAAAATGATCGATCTGGACGCCATCCGGACGCTGGCCGACATTCCGGCGGCGCAGGCGCGCAAGCGGGGCGATGCGGTTGCGGTGAAATATGGGACCCGCGAGACCAGCTTTGCCGAGCTCGATGCGCAGTCGAATCGCGTTGCGCATGCGCTGATCGCTTCGGGCGTGGGCCCGCGCGACCGTGTGTCGGCGCTCACCAAGAACCACGACGGCTGGTATCCGCTCTTTTTCGGCACCGCGCGCGCGCGCGCCTGCCTTGCGCCGGTCAATTGCCGCCTCGCGCCGGCGGAAATCGGCTTCATCGTCGGCGACGCTGCACCCAAGCTGCTCTTCGTCGGCGAGGATTTCTTCGATGCTGCGCTCGCCGCGGTGGCCGACCTCGCCAGCCCGCCGCGCCTGATCGCGCTCTATGGCGCACACCCGGCGTTCGAGCCTTTCGAGCAATGGCTCGGCGATGCCGCGGCCACCCCGCTTCCCGGCCCCGAACTCGCCGACGACGTGCTCCAGCTCTACACCAGCGGCACGACGGGCCGCCCCAAGGGCGTCGTCCTTACCCACGCCAATTACCGGACCTTCCTGGAGGCCGCGACCGAGGTCGACGGCTTCGCCTATGGCGAGGACGAGACGGTGATGATCGTGATGCCGCTGTTCCACGTCGCGGGGACCAACGTCAGCTTCTCGGGCCTTGCGCAGGGCGGGCGCCTTGTCCTCGTCAAGGATTTCTCTGCACCCGATGCGGTGCGCATGCTGCGCGAGGAACGGGTCGCGCATGCCTTTCTTGCGCCTGCGATGATCCAGATGATGCTGCTCCAGCCCGAGGTGGGCGCGGGGGCCTATCCCGAACTCAAGTCGATCGCATATGGTGCCTCGCCGATCGCCGAGGACGTGCTGCGCCGCGCGCGCGCGACCTTCGGATGCGACTTCGTGCAATTCTATGGCATGACCGAGTCCGCCGGGGGCGGCTCCTATCTTTCGCCCGGCGCACACGACCTGCCGGGCAAGCTGACATCGTGCGGCAAGCCGTGGCCCGGGGTGGAGATGGCGATCCTCGACGGCGACGGCGCCGAACTCGGTGACGGTGCGATCGGCGAGATCGCGATCCGCGGTGGCATCGTGATGAAGGAATATTGGCACCGCGAGGGTGCGACGGCCGAGACGCTCGCGGGCGGCTGGCTCCACACGGGCGATGTCGGCTACCGCGACGCCGACGGCTTCTATTTCGTCCACGACCGGATCAAGGACATGATCGTCTCGGGCGGCGAAAATGTCTATCCGGCCGAGGTCGAGAGCGCGATCATGGGCTGTCCCGGGGTCGCCGACGTCGCGGTGATCGGTGTACCCGATGACAAATGGGGCGAATCGGTGAAGGCGCTCGTCGTCGCCTCGGCCGACGGCGCGCCCGACCCGGCCGCGGTCATCGCGTGGGCGCGCGACCATATTGCGGCGTACAAGGCACCGAAAAGCATCGAATTCATCGATGCGCTGCCGCGCAACCCGTCGGGCAAAGTGCTGCGGCGCGAACTGCGCGCACCCTATTGGGAGGGACGCGACCGCGCGGTGGGGTAGCGCGCAGGGCAGGTGCGCGCTTGGCGATTGCCACCGCGCGCCGGGCCGCCTATTTCGGTTGCATCGAAAAACCAATTGCACCGGAGAGATGCGCCATGACCGACCTGCCCGCCACCAACCTCGTCATGCTGACCTTGGTAAAGCCCGAGGGCGAACTCGAGGTGTTTTTCGAGCGGCGCCCGATGCCCGAGCCGAAGCCGCACGAGGTGCTGGTGAAGGTGCTCGCGACGCCGATCAATCCGTCGGATCTGGGCTTGCTCTTCGGCGGCGCCGACATGTCGACCGCACGCGCCTCGACGCGTGACGGGCTGCCGGCGATCACCGCCGATATCCCTCCCGCCGGGATGCGCGCGATGGGCGGGCGGATCGGCGACGCGCTTCCCATCGGCAACGAGGGCTGCGGGCTGGTCGTGAAAGCGGGGGAATCGCCCGAAGCCCAGGCGCTGCTCGGCAAGACGGTCGCGCTGCTCGGCGGCGAGATGTACGCCGAATATCGCTGCCTGCCGGTGCAGATGACGATGGAACTGCCCGCCGGCACCGATCCGGTCGACGGCGCGTCGTGCTTCGTCAATCCGCTGACCTCGCTCGCCTTCACCGAAACGATGCGGATGGAGGGGCACAGCGCGCTGGCGCACACCGCCGCGGCGTCGAACCTGGGGCAGATGCTGGTCAAGATCTGCGCCAAGGACGGTATCCCGCTGGTCAACATCGTGCGCAGCGATGCGCAGGTCGCAATTTTGAAGGGTATTGGCGCGACGCATATCGTCAACAGCAGCGCCGACGATTTCCAGGACCGGCTGGTCGACGCGATCGTCGAGACCGGCGCGACGCTGGGCTTTGACGCGATCGGCGGCGGCAAGCTGGCCGGGCAGATATTGTCGGCGATGGAGGTCGCGGCGGTGAAGCGGATGACGACCTACAGCCGCTACGGTTCGGACAGCTTCAAGCAGGTTTATATCTATGGCGCGCTCGACGTCGGACCGACGATCCTCAACCGCAGCTTCGGGCTGACCTGGGGGCTGGGCGGCTTTTTGCTCACCCCGTTCATGCAGAAGGCGGGCTGGGAGGTCGTCGGGCGGATGCGCCAGCGCGTCGTCGACGAACTGACGACGACCTTCAAGAGCCACTACAGCCACGAGATTTCGCTGGTCGAGGCGCTCAACCTCGACACGGCGCACGCGTACAACGCCAAGCGGACCGGCGAGAAATATCTGATCCGGCCGTAGGGCGGCGCCCGGATCCTTAAAATCGAGGCCATGGCTCGACGGGCCGTCAGGGACGGCTCCGTCGACCAATCGACTCGCTCCGCCGCAAAATGAGGGTGGATCGCTTGCGAGCGCGGAATCGCGTCCATAGGGTCGTGCCCATCGATCAGATCATGGGAAACAAGATGTCAGCTCTCAAATTCGCCGCAACGCTCGGCGCGGTGCTTGCCCTGACCGTTCCGGCCGCGGCCAGCGCCGAGAGCGTCGCGGTCGAAGGCAATCTTGCGCGGGCGCAGGGGCATTGGGGCGGGGAACTCGGTGCGGGCTATGGTTTCCGTGCCGGCCCGATCACATTGCGCCCGATCGGCGGGCTGCTGATCCATTCGGACAATGACGAGCGCGAGATCAAACCCTATGCCAAGGCCGAGGCGACGGTGACGATCCCGGCGTTCGCCGAAATCGGCGCAGGCGCGCGGATCAGCGGCGACCGGACGCGAATCTATGGTACGGCGGCGTTCGACCTGCTGCCCAAGCTGAAGTTGAAGGGCAATCTGGGCGATCGCTATGCCGCGATCGGGATCATGGGGCAGTTCTGACCGGACGCTGACGGACGGCGGCTACGCCCTCGTCACCGTTTCATGCACTGCCGCGTGTCGTCGCGCTTGTATTCGCTGCAATTCCACAGCGCCTTTTCGAAACCCGCCTTGTCGTCGCGAAGGTAGGAGAAGGTCATGCCGGCGCGCTGGGTGTCGCTCATCGCTTCGCTTTCGGGCTTGAGCACCGGGTTGGTCCAGCCCATGAACTTGCAATATTCGCGGGTACCGCAAAGGCGCAGCGCGAGGGTGACGAAGCTTTCGGGTGCCGCCTTGCGATCGAGAAGGATCGTGATCGTCTCGCGCCCGCCCGAGACCACCTGACCGGGAACCGGTGCATTGGCAGTGATGCGCGCTTCGCCCGCGGCGGCGTCGACGGCGGCATCGGCGAGCCCCGTGGCGCCGCCGAGATGTAGCGGGGACAAGCCCGCCATCTTGGCGACCGGCGTCTCGGTCCCCGCGACATTGCCGCGAAAGGCGCCGGGCGTGCCCCAGTAGCCGGGCCAGCGGAAGAAGAGGTGGGTATCGACGATGGCGATCTTTTCGAGGCTGTCGCTCCAATAGGGGCGCACCCAGTCGGTGTGATAATGCGTCGCGAGTCCGACGCGCGGATCGACACCGCCCGCGAGCGCGATTTCGGCGTTTACCTGCGCGCGCGTCCAGGCCGCGTCCGAATAGCGGCGTGCGAGCGCGCCGTCGCAGGTGAAGGTGAACTGACAGCCCGTAGTGCGTTCGGATCCCTGGAACACCACGCCGCAGATCGATTTGGGAAAGGCAGGGTGGCGGACGCGATTGATCACGACCTGTCCGACTGCGCGCTGGCCCTGGCTATCGTCACCTGCCTCGTAGAGCATCGCTGCGGCGAGGCAGTCGCGTGCACGGCCACGGTTGTCGGCATCGCCCGAATAGACGAAGGGGCGCGCCGCGACGAAGCCCCTGGTGACCAGCGGGATCTTTGCGTTGGCGGCACGTGCATCGGCTTCGTCGACCGGTGCGAGGTCCATCGGCAGGACCTCGGGGATGGTATTCGCCGGAGGGGCTGCGGGAGGGATGCGGACGCTGTAGCGCGGCGCGTCGCTCGCCGTGCTCGCATAGAGCACGGCGGCGATCGCCGCGACCGACAGCAGCGCGAACGCCCACGCCGACCAGTCGCGCCGCAGGGGCAACGTGCGGGAAAGCCCCCTCGGGATCATGCGCCGGATCAGATTTCGGGCAGGAAGTCGGGCACCGACAGATAGCGTTCGCCGGTGTCGTAGTTGAAACCGAGCACGCGGCTGCCCGCGGGCAGTTCGGCCAGCTTCTGGGCGATCGCGGCGAGCGTCGCGCCCGACGAGATGCCGACGAGCATGCCTTCCTCGGTCGCGGCGCGGCGGGCGAAATCCTTGGCGGCGGCGGCGTCGACCTTGATCACGCCGTCGAGCAGGTCGGTGTGCAGGTTGCGCGGGATGAAGCCGGCGCCGATGCCCTGGATCGGATGCGGCGCGGGCTGGCCGCCCGAAATCACCGGCGAGGCCTCGGGTTCGACCGCATAGACCTTGAGGTTCGGCCAGCGTTCTTTCAGGAATTTCGCGGTGCCGGTGATGTGCCCGCCGGTGCCGACGCCGGTGATCAGCGCGTCGATCGGGCTGTCCTTGAAATCCTCATAGATTTCGGGACCGGTGGTGCGGAAATGAACGTCGATGTTCGCTTCATTTTCGAACTGTTGCGGCATCCAGGCGCCGGGGGTGGTCTCGACCAGTTCGATCGCGCGCTCGATCGCGCCCTTCATACCCTTTTCGCGCGGCGTCAGGTCGAAGGTCGCGCCATAGGCGAGCATCAAACGGCGGCGTTCGAGCGACATGCTTTCAGGCATGACGAGCACGAGCCGGTAGCCCTTGACCGCGGCGGCCATCGCGAGGCCGATGCCGGTGTTGCCCGACGTCGGCTCGACGATGGTGCCGCCCGCCTTGAGGCTGCCGTCGCGTTCGGCCGCCTCGATCATCGCAAGGCCGATGCGATCCTTGATCGACCCGCCGGGGTTGCTGCGCTCCGACTTCACCCAGACTTCGGCGTCGGGGAACAGCCTGGCGACCCGGATGTGCGGGGTGTTGCCGATGGTGTCGAGAATCGAATTGGCTTTCATGGTCGGAATGCACTTTCCCTATGTTCGAAGCGCGGATCGCGGCGGACCCGGTTGGGCCAGTCGCCGGCCCGGATCCAAAGCTTTTCGTCGGCGAGGGCCGGCGTCGGCGCGGGTTGTAACGATGCGAGCAGATACTGTCCATAAGGCCAGTCGCCGATGCCCGAATCGGCATTGATATGGCCGAACGGACCCGCATTGACGAAGCGGGCATCCCATTGCCGCGACAGGCGCCAGACATGCGCGGTCTTGGCATACGGGTCGTTGTCGCTGGCAACGACGATCATCGGGGTGCGCGCCGTGAAGGCGGGGGCATCGGTGAAGGCGGCGACGCGGCTGTCGCGGCGAAGATCCGACAGGTCGGGCGGCGCGACGAGCAGCGCCCCGGCGATGCGGGTCCGGGCGAAGCCGCCGGCACGGGCGAACCAGTGAGCAAAGGCGTGGCAGCCGAGGCTGTGCGCGGCGATCAGGATGGGGGCATCTTCGCCGGCGACGGCTTCGTCGATGCGTTCGACCCACTGGTCCTTGTCGGGCGCATGCCACTCGCCGAGGTCGACGCGTTCGCAATCGGCGAACTTGTGTTCCCACAGGCTCTGCCAGTGGCGCGGGCCGCTGTTGTCGAGGCCCGGAATCGTCAGGATTTTGTGACGGATGGTGCTGCTGTGCATCTCGGATTCTCCATGATGGGGACAGGGAAAACCGCGGTGACGGGTGCAGTCGAGATAACTCAATTAAATAAATTGACAATGACTTTGTGGCGAAAGGACAGCCGATTGCGATGAGTTGATGCGGCGGCGCCGGGCCGCCGCGGAAATGCGTCAGCCGGTCTGTTTAAACTGGGGTTCGAAGGTGCGCGCGCGGCGCAGTTCGGGAAACAGCCACGCCCAGAGGGCCGTTACGCCAACCGCTGCGGCGCCGCCGACGACGACCGCGGCAACAGGACCGAGCGCCGCGGCCATCGAACCCGCGCGCATCTCGCCGAGTTCGTTGGAGGCCGAGATGGCGAGCCCTGACACCGCGCTGACGCGGCCGCGCATATGGTCGGGGGTGTTGAGCTGGATCAGCGTGCCGCGCACGAAGACGGAGAACATGTCGGCCGCGCCGAGCAATGCCAGCATCGCGAGCGAGAGGAAGAGGTTGGTCGACAGGCCGAAGGCCATGGTGGCGAGGCCGAACACCGCCACCGCCCACAGCATCTTGACGCCGACGTTGCGCTCGATCGGGCGCCAGGCGAGGCCGAGCGCGACGACGGCGGCACCGACCGCGGGGGCGGCGCGCAGGAAGCCGAGGCCTTCGGGGCCGGTCTGGAGAATGTCGCGCGCATAGACGGGAAGCATTGCGGTTGCCCCCGACAGGATCACCGCGAACAGGTCGAGCGTGATCGTGCCGAGAAGGAAACGCTCGCGCCAGGTGAACTGCAGCCCGTCGGCCATTTCGCGCAGTGGGTGGCGGCGGACCTCGGCCTGCGGCGGCAGGACAGGGCGGACGCGGCTGATCGTGAAGGCCGAAACGGCGAGCAGCACGCCAGCGAAGATGTAAACCGAGGTCGGATGCGCCGCGTAGATCAGGCCGCCCGCGGCGGGACCGATCACCGATGCCGATTGCCAGGCGATGCTGCTCATCGCGATCGCGCGCGGCAGCACGGCGGGGGGCACGATGTTCGGGGCAATGGCGCTCATCGCGGGGCCCGAGAAAACGCGTGCGACGCCGTGCAGCGCGGCAAGGCTGAAGAGCAGCGGCAGGGTGAGCGCGTCGGTCCAGGTAAACCAGCCGAGCGCGGCAGCGATTGCAAGGTCGATGAGATTCGAGAAGATCGCGACGCTGCGCCGTTCGAAGCGGTCGGCGACCCAGCCCGCAACCGGCGTCAGCAGTGCGAGCGGCACGAACTGGAACAGCCCGAGCAGCCCGAGCTGAAACGACGCCTCCTTGATCGACATGCCGTAGTCGGTGCGCGCGGTGTCGTAGAGCTGGTAGCCGATGACCACGACCATCGCGATCGTCGCCATGACCGCGGTGAAGCGCGCGAGCCAGAAATAGCGATAGTCGACGAAGCTGAGCGGCGAGGGGGGCCTGGAAGGCGTTTCGGGCAGGGCCGGCTCATCGCTGTCGGGAGGGAGGATCGTCGCCATCGCTTTCGCCCTAGCCCGCTTTTCGCCCCTGTCCACACCGCATGGGGCTGTCGTTCGTCGATTAGGAGGTGCCACCCCCCAACCCGGCTGGCAGAAGTGCGCCGTTGGTTTCGGGGAGATACGATCTATGACACGCAAATTCGCTCGTTTTGCCGGTCCCGCGATGGCTGCCACGCTGTTGATACTCGCCGGTTGCAATGCGTCCGGCGACAAGGCTGCACAGGCATCGGACGCGAAGAACTGGACCGAGTTCCGCGACAATTTCCTGGCGGGATATTTTCCGCTCAACCCCAATTTCGCGGTCTACCAGGGCAAGCACGAGTTCGACGGGCAATTGCCCGACTGGTCGCCCGCAGGCCTCGAAAAGCAGGCGACCTTCCTCGAAAAGACGATCGCCGACGCCAAGGTGTTCGACGGCGAGATGACCGACGCCGAGAAATTCGAGCGCGACTATCTGATCAAGGTCGCCGAAGGGCAGCTCTTCTTCCTGCGCGACACCGATTTTGCGGCGAAGAACCCGGCCTTTTATACCGGCGCACTCGACCCCAACGTCTACATCGCGCGGCCTTATGCCGATGCGACGACGCGGATGAAGGCGTTCATCGCCTATGCGGAAAAAGTTCCTGCGGCGGCCGCGCAGATCAAGGCGAACCTCAAGCTTCCGCTGCCCGCGACCTTCGTCAAATATGGTACGGCGGGCTTCGGCGGCTTTGCCGACTATTACAAGGGCGATGCCAAGGCGGCCTTCGCATCGGTCAAGGACGAGGCGCTGCAGAAGCAGTTCGACGAAGCCGCTGCGAAGGCCGGTGCAGCAATGACCGACCTTGCCAAATATGTCGGATCGCAGCCCGGCACCGCCGACGGCTATGCGCTCGGCGCCGACAAGTTCGCGAAGATGATCCTGACCAACGAGGGGGTCGACACCCCGCTCGATGAACTGGAACGGATCGGACAGGCCGATCTCAAGCGCAATCAGGATGCGCTGAAGGCCGCCTGTGCGACCTATGCCGCCGGAATGACGATCGCCGACTGCATGAAGAAGATGAATTCGGACAAACCCGCCGACGGGCCGGTCGCCGAAGCGCGGCGCCAGCTTCCGACGCTGCGCGCGTTCCTGATCGAGAAGGATCTGGTGACGATCCCCGGAACCGAACAGGCGCAGGTCGAGGAGTCGCCGCCCTACAACCGGCAGAACAGCGCCTACATCGATATTCCCGGGCCGTATGAAAAAGGCCTGCCGTCGGTCTATTATATCTCGCCACCCGATCCCGCGTGGGACAAGCAGACGCAGAACGACTTCGTGCCGGGGCGCAAGGACCTGCTCTTCACCTCGGTGCACGAGGTGTGGCCGGGGCACTTCCTCAACTTCCTCCATTCGAACCGCGCGACAAGCATCTTCGGCAAGCTGTTCGTCGGCTATGCCTTTGCCGAAGGCTGGGCGCACTATACCGAGGAGATGATGTGGGACGCCGGGCTGGGCGCGGGCGATCCCGAAACGCACATCGGCCAGTTGTCGAACGCATTGCTCCGCGACTGTCGCTATCTTTCCGCGATCGGCCTCCACACCAAGGGCATGACGGTCGCGGACTCCGAAAAGCTGTTCAAGGAACAATGCTATCAGGACGAGGGCAATGCGCGGCAGCAGGCGGCGCGTGGCACCTATGATCCTGCCTATCTCAACTATACGATGGGCAAGCTGATGATCCGCAAGCTGCGCGATGACTGGACCAAGGGTGACAAGACGAAGTGGAAGGCGTTCCACGACGAGTTCCTGTCCTACGGCGGTCCGCCGATCCCGATGGTGCGCGCGGCGATGATGAAGGAAGATGCGCCGAAGGCGGTGTTCTGATCGCGGCCGGGAACAGCTTTCGGTGAGGCGGCGCGCATGTGCCTAACGCTGGCCAATCGCGTCGCCTCCCGCTAGCCTTGCCCTGTAAAGGGGCTGGTCGATGGTCGATGTCTTCATTTCCTATTCGCGCGACAACAAGGATCGCGTCGCGACGATCGCGCAGGCCGTGGAGGCGGCGGGCTACGACGTCTGGTGGGATGCCGAACTGCCGCCGCACCGCAGCTACGGCGATGTGATCACCGAAAAGATCGGCATGGCGAAGGCCGCGATCGTCGTCTGGTCGCAATCCTCGGCGCAGTCCGAATGGGTGCGCGCCGAGGCCGATGTCGCGCGCAACCAGAAGAAGCTGGTGCAGACGGCGATCGATGACGTCATGCCGCCACTGCCGTTCAACCAGATCCAGTTTGCCGAGCTTGCCGACTGGCAGGGTGAACCCGACCATCGTGGCTGGCGCAAGGTGCTGATGAGCCTGGAGGAATTGTGCGGGCGGGCACCGCCGGCGGCGGCTCCCCCGGTTGCCGCTCCCGCGCCGCCACCGCGGCCAGCGCCCGCCGAAAGCGGCGCCGCTCCGCAGCGCTCTTCGCCACTGCCCTGGATATTGGGGGCGGCCGCGATCGCCGCCGCGGCGCTCGTCTGGTGGCTCCTGCAGCCCGCGCCGATGCGCACGGCGACAAGCGAAGGATCGGGGGCGGGAAGCGTGGCGGTGGCGGCGGACCTCGGGACGGGCGCAGCCGACGCCAAGCCGGTCGAGGCCTTTGTCCTCGCCGCGGTGATCGACGACCCCGAGGGTTTCACCAATATCCGCGCGAAGCCGACGGCGCAGTCGGCGATCGTCGGCAAGGTGCTCGAGGGCGAGAAGTTCCTGACCTACCAGCAAGGCGGTGCCTGGTGGCGCGTGCGCAAGGGGGACGGCACCACCGGCTACATGTTCCGCAAGCTGATCCGCGTTCTCGACGGGCCGACGCCCGATCCCGCTCCGGGCAGCGGCGCCGATGCGTCGATCGCGGCGGGCCCCATGCCGAGCGGCGTCGGCGGCAGCGGGGTCGTCATCCCCGACAGCAGCGAGCGATTGCTGTCGGCGGACGAACTCGGCAATTACAGTGCGCTCGAACTGCGCGTCGCGCGCAACGAGATTTTTGCGCGCAACGGCCTTCGTTTCAGGGATGCGCGCCTGCGCGCCCATTTCAGCCAGTTCGACTGGTACCGTCCGACGACCGACAACGCGCAGCTGTCGCCGGTCGAAAAGGCCAATGTGGCGCTGCTGAAATCGGCCGAAGCCGCGGCACGATGAGCGAAGAGGTGCGGCCAGACTGCGCGGCCATCGAAAGCGAGGTCGCACAGCGGCTGGGGCAGGGCGATGCGCTGAGCGCGTTCGACTGTGCCGCCGCGGCGCGGCGCGGCGGTATCGACAGTCCGCGACTGCGCTATCTGATGGTGCGCGCACTTGCGGCATCGGGCGACAGTCTGGGCGCGATGCATCTTTACCAATCGCTCGATCTGGGAGCATCGGGCGACGTCGACAGCCTCGCGCTCGCAGGGCGGATATGGAAGGACCGGGCGTTCGACAATCCCGTCGCCGAGCGCCGTCGCTGGCTCGAAAAGGCGGCTTCGGCCTATCATCACGCATGGGAAGTGTCGGGCGCGACCTTTCCGGCAATCAATGCCGCCAGCCTGTTTGCGCTGCTCGGTGAACGCGAGCGCGCCGCCGCGCTGGCCGGACCCATCGCGGCAGCGGGGGCCGCGGGCAATTATTGGGACGCGGTCACGCTGATCGAGGCCCTGTTGCTGCTGGGGCGCGGCGAGGATGCGCTGCGGCACGCAAAAGCGCTGGAGATCATAGGCAGCGCGGGAGCGGGCGACCGCGCGTCGACCTGCCGCCAGTTCCTGCGACTGGCGCGCAGCGGCGCGGTCGAGGCGGAGAGCGCCGAAGCCATCGTCGACCTGCTGCGCCCGCCGCCGGTGGGTGTCTATTGCGGGCGCATGTTCCGCGCCGGGGGCGAAGGCGAGGCAGGCGCGCGACGCGCGATCGCCGCGGCACTCGACGACCAGCCGCTGTCGGCACTGATCGGACCGCTCGCGTGCGGCGCGGACATCCTCTTTGCTGAGGAAGCGATCGCGCGGAGGATCGACCTGACGATCATCCTGCCCTTTGCCGAGGAGGATTTCATCGCCCAGTCGGTGCGGTCGGGCGGCGAGGCATGGGTGGCGCGCTACGAGCGCTGTCGCGATGCCGCGGCCATGGTCCATTTCGCGAGCCATTCGCGCTTCGTCAGCGACGATTGCCAGTTCGTCCTGGGTTCGCACACCGCGATGGGGCTCGCGAAGCTGCGCGCGCGCGAACTGGAAGCCGAGGCGATCCAGTTGGCGGTGGTCGATCCTGACGTTGCGGCGCGCAGCGCCGATGCGATCGCCGGCACCAATGCGGATATTGCGCTATGGCAAAGGCATGGCGGACGGACGGTGACGATCCCCGTCGGCGGGCTCGACCGCGCGCTGCAGTTCCCGCCCGCGCCCACGCCTCCCGCGGGAACACGGCGCGGACTCTACGCGATATTGTTTGCCGATTTTGCCGGTTTTTCAAAGCTTGGCGAGGCGGAGCTGCCGATCTTTGCACATGAGGTGATGGGCGGAATCGGGCGCGTGCTCGACGAGTTTGGCGAGGCGGTGCTGTTCCGCAACACCTGGGGCGATGCGGTATATGCGATCATTTCGGATCCTGCGATCGCGGCGCGGATTGCGCTGGCCATGCAGGCGCAACTCGACGTGTTGCCCGCGGGGCTTGGCCTTGAAGGGCACAAGGCGGGGATGCGCACCGGCATCCACTTCGGGCCGATCTACCGCGGGCAGGATCCGGTCGTCGGCAACGAGCTTTGGTACGGGACCGAAGTCACGCGCACCGCGCGGATCGAACCGGTGACGCTTGTCGGCCAGATCTATTGCACCCAGCCGATGGCGGCGATGCTGGCGCTCGGCGACGCGCGCGAATTCGACTGCGACTATGTCGGCAAGGTTCGGCTCGCCAAGGATTATGGCGAACTGGCGCTCTACCGCCTGTCGCGCCGAGCGACCTAGGGCGCGCGCAGCCGCGCGACGAAGAAGCCGTCGAGGCCACCGGCGTCGACCAGCAGGCCGGGCAGGGTCCGGACGAAGCCCCGTGCGGTCGGGGCGATGCCGACGGGTAGTTCGTCCGCGCGGGCCGGGTCGATGATCCAGCCGGGATGGTCCGCGAGAAAGGCGGCGATCCGTTCTTCGCCTTCGGCGGGTTCGAGCGAGCAGGTAGCATAGACGAGCGTGCCGCCCGGCTTCACCCACTGTGCGGCGCGGACGAGCAATTCGGCCTGCAATTCCGCCATTTCGGCAATCTGGCGCGGTTCGATGCGGTGGAGCACGTCGGGATGACGGCGGAAGATGCCGGTCGCCGAGCAAGGCGCGTCGAGCAGCACCGCATCGGCAGCCTCGCCGGGTTGCCAGGTGCGGATGTCAGCCTGGACGACAGCGGCTTCCAGGCCGGTGCGGTCGAGATTTTCCTCGAGCCGCGCGAGGCGCTTGGCGCTCGAATCGACCGCGACGACCGACCAGCCGGCGGCGGCGAGTTGCATCGTCTTGCCACCCGGTGCTGCGCACAGGTCGAGGGCCGAGCGGCCGTTGCCGGTGCCGAGCAGGCGGGCGGGAAAGCTCGCGGCGAGGTCCTGGACCCACCAGCCGCCTTCGCGATAGCCGGGCAGGTCCTCGATCGCCTGTCCGCGCGGCAGGCGGAGGTGGAGCGGAGCGAGCGGGCGGGCGTCCTGCCATCCGACGGGATCGGGTTCCCCTGAAAAGCTGAGGTCGACCGGCGGTGCGGCGCTCCATGCGGTTTCGGCTGCTGCAACGGTGGCGTCGTCCCAGGCCGCCGACCAGCGTTCGGCGGTCGCGGGCGGCAGGCTCGCGCCCGGAGGAAGCTGCCAGTCTTCCTGCTGCGCGCGCGACAGGAGCGCGTGGACGAGGCGGCGCGGACCGCCGTCCACGAGCGGCAGCGCGGTCGAGACAACCGCATGCGCGGGGGTCTTCAATATGAGCAACTGCGCGAGCGCGAGACGCAGCACGGCGCGTGATTTCACATCTTCGGGCAGCGGCTGGGCGGTCGCGTCATCGATCAGCGCGTCGATGTCCGTCATCCAGCGCAGTGCCTCCGAAACGATCGCGACGGCAAAGGCGCGGTCGGCAGGGGGCAGGCCCTGCGTCGCCGCATGTGCGGCGATGTCGAGCGGATCGCCGCGGCGCAACACGGCGTCGATCAGGCGCAGTGCCGCCTTGCGGGTTGCGGTACCCGGCGGATCGGCCTGTTCGGAGCGGCGGGGACGGCGCGGACGTCGATCAGCCATGGCGGGCACAGGGGCGGTTGGCGTGAAACACGGAAACTCCTATAACATCGGCGTGATGACCGAAAACAGCAAAGCAGATACGATCGGCGGCACCCCGCGCGCGGCAAAGCGGCCCGCGCATGTGAAAGCCCCCGAAAGCTGGACCAACGACCCCGTGCCGCCGCCCGAGCCGATCCGCGAGGATGCGGCTGCCGAGCAGCCCGGCGGACGCAATCCCGTTCGCTATGGCGACTGGGAGCTCAAGGGATTGGCGATCGATTTCTGACGCGTCGGCAGCGACGGTCAAAAGGGATTCATTCGCCCGATCAGCCCGGTGCGGTCGACGAACTGATGCTTGAGCACCGCCGCGACGTGCAGCAGCACCAGCGCGAGCATGGTCAGGCCGAGCGCTTCGTGCCGGTCGTGCATCGCATCGGCAAGCGCCTCGTCGGCGCCCGCAAGCGCGGGGACGGTAAACAGGCCGAAAAAGTCGATCGGGCGATCCGCGGCTGAAAACCAGATCCAGCCCGAGAGCGGGAGAAGGATCAGCAGCGCGTAGAAGAGAAAATGGACGATGCGGCTGACCGGGCGCTGCCAGGCGGGGGTGCCCGCAGGCGGCGGCGGTGCGCGATGGGCGATGCGCCACAGGATCAGCAGGACAGTGAGTGCCAGCACGGCGATGCCGAGCGGCTTGTGGATGTTCATCGCGGCGGTCCGGGTCGCCCGCGGCAAACCCTCGGTCAGCATGGCGAGTGCGATGTTGGTGACGACCGCCGTTGCGATCAGCCAGTGGAGCCAGATGGCCACACGCGTATATCGCTGCGGCGCGATGTCGGACGCGGTTGTGGCCATCTGCTTGTTCTCCTCAGGCGACGGGCGCCTCGCTGACGAGCGGCACCTTGCCCGACCGGACCTGTTCGGCAAAGATTTCGCGCATCAGCTGAAGCGAGAAAAGGTGCGCGAAGATCAGGCCGAGCATGCCGTTCTGCATCATCTTGCGCAGCACGTCGCCGCGCAGTTCGCGCAGCTTGTTCTCGTCGACCATCTTGAAGCCGCGATAGATGAACGGCTTGTCGCTGCCTTCGGGCTGGATGGCAACTTCGCCGTCCATCAGCAGGTCGGCCTTCTGCAGTTCCTCGATGAACTGGCCGGTGCGCTGTCCGGCTTCCTCGAAATTCTTGCAGAATTCGAGCACGGCCTTGGTCGGTTCCGTCGGTTCGCCATTTTCGAACAGCGCGTCGCCTTCTTCGAATTCACCGACCGCACCCGAGGTCGGGTCGAAGCAGAGCGAGAGTTCGTCGGTGTCGGGGCGCAGCTTGGCGAGCATGAAGGGATAGCGGCGAACATAGGCCGGGACATAGACCGGGTTGATCAGCTTGCCTTCGGCGTCGACGAAGGTGTTGACGCCTTCGTTGAGGCCCATCAGCGCCAGCGGCACCGGATTGTCGCCCGCCGAAAAGACGATCGGGTAATAGCGCGACGCCGAGATGAACTCGTCCGAGGTGAGCGGAACCGCGTGCTGGTCGATCAGGAAATCCGCCTTGTCGAGCGCGCGGGCGCGGAAATTGGCGTGATCGACGCTCGAAAGCGGCATGAGGTCCTTGTAAAAAAGCGGCAAATTGGCGGCGGGCGCAGTGGCCATGGTCAAGCTCCGAAACGAACGGCCCGCGACATGCAGGCGAAAAGTGCGATGGAGCGCCTTATTGGGCCGCGCGCCGCGACGCAAGGGGCCGATGGCGGCGCGCGTGCGATCAACCGATCAGCTTGGCGGGATTGAACAGTCCGGCGGGGTCGAGCCCGGCCTTGATCGCGCGCAGCGCGCCAAGGCGCGCAGGGCTGTCGAGCTCGGCAAAAATGTCGCGTTTCATCTGGCCGATCCCATGTTCGGCGGAGATCGAGCCGCCGAGTTCGAGCACGTGGGTATAGACCAGCCGGCTCGCCGCTTCGCCGTGCGCAGCCAGCCATGCGCTGCCGTCGCTGCCGGCGGGCGGCTGGACATGGTGATGGACGTTGCCGTCGCCGAGATGCCCGAAGGACAAGGCGCGCGCGCCGGGAAATGCGGCCGCGAGACGGTGCGGATTGTCGGCGATGAAGCGCGGCATCAGGTCGACCGGCACGCTGACGTCGTGCTGGATGGCGGGTCCCTCGGCGCGTTCGGCTTCCGAGATCGAATCGCGCAGGCGCCAGAAATCCTCACTCTCGCGGTCGCTCTGGGCAATCGCGACATCGTCGATGAGGCCGCTTTCGAGTGCTGCGGCGAGTTCGCCCTCGATCCGGGCGGGCAAGTCGTCGGCGACCGTTCCCGTGAGCTCGATCAGCGCGTACCAGGGGTGGCTGGCGGCAAGCGGCGCTCGCGTTTGCGGGATGTGGCGCAACACCGCGTCGAGGCAGCCGTGCGGAACGATCTCGAATCCTTCGAGCGGGGCGCCTATCGCCATGTCGAGCCGGTGCAGCAGGAGCCGGGCTCTTTCGGGCGATTCGAGGCCGACCCACGCGGTGCAGCGCGCTTCGGCCGCCGGAACGAGGCGAAGGCAGGCGGCCGTCACGATGCCCAAAGTACCTTCGGCGCCGCACAGCAATTGCCTGAGGTCGTAGCCGCGATTGTCCTTCTTGAGCGGCGCCAATCCGTCAAAGAGGCTTCCGTCGGGCAGGACGGCCTCGATTCCCGCAACGAGTGCGCGCATCGTGCCGTGGCGCAGGACCTGCGTGCCGCCGGCGTTCGTCGAGACGAGCCCGCCGATCGTCGCGGATCCCTTGCCGCCGAGCGTCAGCGGAAAACGCAGGCCTTCGGCAAGCGCGGCATGGTGGAAATTTTCAAGGATCACCCCGGCTTCGACCACCGCCATCCGTGCGTCGGCATCGATCGCGCGGATGCGGTTCATACGGCGCGTGCTGAGCAGCAGCTGGTCTCCGCTCGCGTCGGGGGTCGCGCCGCCAACCATGCCGCTGTTGCCGCCTTGCGGAACGATCGCGACGCGTTCGTCGGCGCACAATCGCACCACCTCGGCCACCTCGTCAGCCGTCGCGGGCGACAGCATCGCGGCGGTACGGCCGTGATATTTGCCGCGCCAGTCGGTCAGCCAGGGCGAGAGGGCATCGGGATCGCGCTCGAAACCCTTGGGGCCGAGCAGTCGCGCGAGCCGATCGAGCAGCGCGGGCGAGGGCGCGCGGGTCATGCGTTTCGGGCCCCGTACTTTGCGCAACGTTGCGGCAATTTGCCTCGACAACAGTTCATTTGCTGTTCAATCATCTTCGCTAAGGGGGTGGCAATGGACGAGAAGACCTCTTTCGTCCAGCCAGGATCGGGTTCGGGAGCTGAAGGGTGGGTTTCGCAGATCGTCAACAACAGGCGGAACGGATGGTGAGCCGCCCGTGGTGATGGCCGCCGCCCTGTTGCTGGTCGCGGCGGCGCCCGCGGCCGATGCCGAAGTGCCCTCCGCCGCGCCCGAGTCGCTGACGGCAATCCTGCCGTTGCCCGAAAGCGCCGATGCGCCGTGGTTTCAGGTCGTGATCGAGCAGCAGCTGATCATTCGCGTTCCCGCGCAGCGCTCGTCGCTGACGAATTTCGCCGCCAGCCCGGGCCCGGCTCCGCGCGTTCGCGAAATGCCGGTGGTCTGGAAAGAGAAAAAGGGCCCCAAATGCGTCGCGATGCGCAATATCATGGGGATGCAGGCGGTGCAGCGCGACAGCATCGACCTGATCACGCGGCAGAAGCAGCGGCTGCGGGCGCAGCTCAATCGCGGCTGCCGTGCGCTGGACTTTTATGCCGGATTCTACATGAAGGAAAACAAGGACGGCCGGCTTTGCGAGGATCGCGACGAAATCCATGCGCGCACGGGCGCGAAATGCGAGATCGACAAATTCCGGCTGATGGTTGCGGTCCGCGACGAAGACTGACCGCGGATTAATCGCCCGCTTTCGACGGCTTTTCTTGACTTTCCGTCAACAGTTCCGCAAGGGCCGCCGCAGCGATTGCCGGCGTGGGACGGCGCGCGGCTTCAAATTCCGGACAAGTTGACCCTATGAAATTTGCCGACCTCGGCCTTTCCGACGAACTTATGCGCGCCATCGACGAGTCGGGTTACGACACGCCGACCCCGATTCAGGCCGGCGCGATCCCCTCGGTGCTGATGATGCGCGACATGATCGGTATCGCGCAGACGGGAACGGGCAAGACCGCCTCGTTCGTTCTGCCGATGATCGATATCCTTGCCCACGGCCGCGCCCGCGCGCGCATGCCGCGCTCGCTGATCCTCGAGCCGACGCGCGAACTCGCAGCGCAGGTCGCGGAAAACTTTGAAAAATACGGCAAATATCACAAGCTCTCGATGGCGCTGCTCATCGGCGGCGTCCAGATGGGCGACCAGGTCAAGGCGCTCGAAAAGGGCGTCGACGTGCTGATCGCGACCCCGGGTCGCCTGATGGACCTGTTCGAGCGCGGCAAGATATTGCTCACCGGCTGCAACCTGCTCGTCATCGACGAAGCCGACCGCATGCTCGACATGGGCTTCATCCCCGACATCGAGAATATCTGCACCAAGCTGCCCGCGAATCGGCAGACTTTGCTGTTTTCGGCAACGATGCCGCCGCCGATCAAGAAGCTGGCCGACAAATTCCTGTCGAATCCCAAGACGATCGAGGTCGCGCGCCCGGCGAGCCGCAACGAGAATATCGAACAGTTCCTGGTCAAGACGAGCGAACGCGGCAAGCGCGACACGCTGCGCGACTTGCTCGACGCCGAGGATATCAGCACCGCGATCATCTTCTGCAACCGCAAGACGACGGTGCGCGAACTGGCCAAGTCGCTGCAGCGTTCGCGCTTTGCGGCGGGCGAGATCCATGGTGACATGGACCAGTCGAGCCGCATCGCCGAACTCGACCGCTTCAAACGCGGCGATATCAATATCCTCGTCGCATCGGACGTGGCGGCGCGCGGGCTCGACGTGAAGGGCGTGACGCACGTCTTCAATTTCGACGCGCCCTGGCACCCCGACGATTATGTCCACCGGATCGGCCGCACCGGCCGCGCAGGCGCGAAGGGGCGGGCGTTCACATTGGTGTCGCCTTCGGACGATGAGGCGATCGACAATATCCAGAAGCTGACGGGCTACACCATACCGGTCTTCGATACCGGCAAGGCAGGCGCTGCGCCGGCGAAGGACGCGCCGCGCGAAGAGCGCGAGCCGCGTCGCGAAAAGTCCGAACGCGGTGGTCGCGGCGGCAAAGCGAAGCGCACCGAGACCGAAAGGCCCTCGGCGAAGCCCGCGCGCAAGGGCGATGACCGCAAACCGGCGCCCGCGAAGCATCGCCAGCAGGACGACGATGGTCCGGATGACGGCTGGAACGGTCCGATGCCCGATTTCCTGTCGGTCGGTTTCGGAACCTTGACGACCGGCTGATCGGCCCCGTCGAATTTGCGTGAGCGTGCCGTGTGCCTCGCTTGATGCGAGCGGGGCCGGTGCCGCGCGAGGTTCGTTGTCGATCGAAAGCGCCAATGCCTGGCAGGTTGCAAGCGCGGCCTTTCGCTGTGCGGCCGCTGTCAGGCTTCAGAGCCGAACCAGCATCTTCCCCATATTCGCACCCGCGAACAGTCCGAGGAAGGCCTCGGGCACCGTTTCCAACCCCTCGTGCACCGTCTCGCGCATCGTCACCGCGCCGCTGGCGATCAGGCCCCCCATGTCGGCGTAGAATTCTTCCATGCAGTCGAAGAACTGGTCGGTGTAGATGAAGCCTTCCATGCGGATGCGGGCGGGAATGGCCCGGATAATGTACTTCATCTCCTGTGCCTTGCCGTCGTTGTAGACGTCGATCATCCCGCAGATCGCGAAACGGGCAAAGTCGTTGGCGGCCGCAAAGGCCGCGTCGAGATGCTCGCCGCCGACATTGTCGAAATAGACGTCGATGCCGGGCTTGCCGAGCTTTTCGAGGGCTGCCGCAAGTTGCGGGAGCACCGGCCCCGCCTTGTAGTCGATCACCGCGTCAGCGCCGAGATCGTTCACCCATGCGCATTTGTCGGGCCCGCCGGCCGAGCCGATCACGGTCATCTCGCGCGCCTTCGCGATCTGGACCACTGCCGACCCGACGGCGCCTGCCGCCGCCGACACGAACACCGTGTCCCCGGGCTTTGCTGCGGCGACGCGGAGCAGGCCGATCCATGCGGTCCCGCCGGTCAACCCCATATTGTGCAGGAAGGTCTGCGGCGGCATGCCCGCAACCAGCGCTTCGTCGGGCAGCTTGAAGGGCGACATGTCGAGGCCGATCACCCCTTCGTCGCGCCAGCCGCCCATGTGCAGGATCAGGTCGCCTGCGGCAAAGCCGTCCATTGTGCTTTCGACGACTTTGCCAATCGCGCCGCCGGTCATCGGCTGGTCGATCTGGAACGATGCCGCATAGCTTTTCGCGTCGTTCATCCGGCCGCGCATATAGGGGTCGACCGACAGCCAGAGATTGCGGACGCGCAGCTGGTCGGGCTGGAGGGAGGGATCGGGCAATTCGCGCAGCGCGAAATTATCCATCGTCGGCAGACCCGCCGGCCTGCTGGTCAGGTGCCACGCTCGCGCCATCCTATCCCCCTCAATCTATGTCGTTCGCCCAATCATCAGAAAAGCCGTTGCCAGCAACATCGAGTGCGGTTAAGAGCCGCCCGGTCGCGGGGCCGTAGCTCAGATGGGAGAGCGCTGCAATCGCACTGCAGAGGTCAGGGGTTCGATTCCCCTCGGCTCCACCAGCGACCCTTTCCCCATCCGAAGCCTTTGACCGCCGAGCTCAGCCGGCGTAGTCGCGAATCATGTTCTTCGCGATGACTAGCTGCTGGATCTGCGTCGTCCCTTCATAAATGCGGTAAATGCGGCAGTCGCGATAGAAGCGCTCGGCGAGATACTCCTTGAGATAGCCGGCGCCACCGTGAATCTGGACGACGCGATCGGCGACGCGGCCGCACATCTCACTCGCGAACATTTTGGTTGCGGCGGCTTCGACCAGAATCTTCTCGCCGCGATCGGCGCGCGCGCAGGCATCGTTCAGCATGCATTCGGCGGCGTAGATTTCGGCCTTGCTGTCGGCGAGCATCGCCTGGATCAGCTGGAAATTGGCGATCGGTTCGCCGAACGCCTTGCGTTCCATCGCATATTTGAGGCCGGCGTCGAGCATCCGCTTGGCATAGCCGACGCTGGCGGCGGCTACCGACAGGCGTCCGTTGTCGAGGCTCTGCATCGCGGCGCGGAAGCCGATGCCTTCCTCACCTCCGAGCAGCGCGTCGCCGTCGACGTGCACATCCTCGAGGATCACGTCGGCGATCTGCGAGCCGGCCTGCCCCATCTTGCCGTCGGGTTTGCCGATCGACACGCCCGGCGCGTTGCGGGGAACGAGGAAGGCGCTGACATGCGCGTTCTTGGGCAGCGCCTCGGCATTGGTGCGCGCCATCACCAGGATGACGTCGGCAAAGGGGGCGTTGGTGATGTAGCGCTTGGTACCGTTCAGGACATAGCCGTTGCCGTCGCGCACTGCGCGGGTTTTCATGGCCGCGCTGTCGGAACCGCTGTCGGGCTCGGTGAGGCCGAACGCGGCGATTGTGCCCGTTGCCAGTCTGGGCAGCCATTCGGTCTTTTGCGCTTCGGTGCCGAAACCGATCAGCGACTTGCAGACCATGCCGATGTTGATCGAGACGATCGAACGATAGGCGGGCGAAGCATAGGCAATTTCCTTGATGAAATTGACATATTGGCTGACATTCATGCCCGCGCCGCCATATTCGACGGGCATGGTGATGCCGAACAGGCCCATCTCGCGCATTTCGTCGAGGATATCGTCGGGAACGCGGCCGAGTTCCTCCAGCTGGCCTTCGGCCGGGATCAGACGGTCGCGCACATAGCGCTGCAACTGCTCGATGAAGGCTTCGTAGATATCGGCGTCCATGCCCGGATTTGTCATTGTGTCAATTCCTCCCAAATTCGCAATTCGCATAGCAGGGAGGAGGGGCAATGCCAGCCCCTATCGGCCGGGAACGGCGCTCCGCCGTTCCCGGCCGGCACGGCTCAGCCTGCGGGTGGCGGGGTGGTTTCAGAGGGGACCGGGCGAGCGAGACGCGCCCGGAACCCTGTCATCAACGGGCTGCGCCAAAGCAGCAGGATCAGTGCGAGAAGAAGGACCCATGGCAGCGCCGCGGCCCCGAGCGTGAGGACCAGGGAAAGTGCGGTGCCGCCGCTGAGCATCAGTGTTTCGCCAGCGTCGGCGAAGGGATTCTTGTGCCCGATTCCGGGCAGGCCGCCATTTCCGAGATAGTTGAAGACCACGGTCGTCGAAGCGATCCGCGCTTCGCTCTGCCGGCGTGCTGCGCGCTCGTCGCCGAGATGGCCCTTGAGTGCCGCGATCTGGCCGAGCAGTTCGGCGCGCTCGCTCTTGTCGAGCCCGCCCGCCTTCAGTCGTCCCTCGAGGCGTTCGACCTCTGCCGCGGCGCCCGCGCTGCGCTGTTGCGACGCGTCGATCTGGGTGCCGACATCTTCACCAGCGACCGTCGCGTCGGCGAGTACGCCCTCGGCCTTTTCGATGCTGGCGATCGCGTCGGCACCGAAGCGGCGGGCGATGCCGGGGTCGAGCTTGAACTGGGTTTGCGCCTCGACGCGCTTTTCGTCGTTCAACTGGTAGCGGACATCGACGATACGGCAGCGTGCGGTGCCGAGCATTTCGCAGGCCTCGGCGTGTTCCTGCTGGACCCTGGCGATACGGTCGTCGTCGAGGCGGAAAGCGTAGCTATAATCGAAAGCGACGCCTGGGGCGGCGGTGGTGGCGACGCCGGGGACCTCGGCATCGGTCGAACGTGCCGCCGGGGTGGTGCTTTCGATCGCGGCGTCGGCGGCGGGGGAGGAGGCAGGGGCGTCTTCGGCGGCCTGCTTTTCGCTGCAGCCGACCAGGGCGAGCGCCATCGCGCCCGCTAAGAGCTTAATCTTCATGCAGATTCTCCCAAAACGCGACTCGGGTCGCGTGGGATAGCATATCATAACTAATAAAGTAGACAATAGGGGTTAGGCGAGCTTGATGAAGCTGTCGAGCACCCTCTTGCTGCCGGCCTGCTCGAATTCGACCTCGAGCTTGTTGCCGTCGATGTCAGCGATTTCGCCATAGCCGAACTTTTCGTGGAAGACGCGCATGCCGACCGCGAGATCCGCGCGCGGTTTGGCGCCGACCGATGCGGCAGGGCTCCGTTCGGAGGGAGCCGGTGCACGCGTGATCGTCGACGAACTGGCGACGGCGCGTTGCCATGCGGGGCCGCGCGTCATCGTGCGCGCGGCGTTGCGCTCGGCGACGTGGGCGAACGGGTCGCCTTGCGCCGACCAGTTGGCGCGCCACAGGCTCTGTCCGCCGCCGAAGCTGTTTTCGCTCTCGACATGTTCGGGCGGGATTTCGCCGATGAAGCGGCTGGGGATGCTGCTCATCCACTGGCCGTAGATACGGCGGTTCGCGGCATGGTAGATGGTCGCGCGCCGGCGTGCCCGCGTGATTGCGACATAGGCGAGGCGGCGTTCCTCTTCGAGGCTGGCGGTGCCGCCTTCGTCCATCGAGCGCTGCGACGGGAAGACGCCATCTTCCCAGCCAGCGAGGAAGACATGGTCGAATTCCAGCCCCTTGGCGGCGTGGATCGTCATGATGGTGACGGTTTCGGCCTGATCGTCATTGTCGCGGTCCATGACGAGGCTGACATGCTCGAGGAAAGCCTCGAGCGAGTCATATTCCTCCATCGCGCGGACGAGCTCGGACAGGTTTTCGAGGCGGCCGGCGGCCTCGACGCTGCGGTCGGCCTGGAGCATCGCTGTATAGCCCGATTCATCGAGAATCAGCTGGGTCAGCTCGGGGTGCGAGAGCTCGTTCGCCTTCGTGCGCCAGCCGCGCATCTGCGCGACGAAATTGGCGAGCTGACGACGTGCCTGCGGGGTGAGCTCGTCGGTTTCGATGATCCGCGATGCCGCGTGGAGGAGCGGCGCCTGTTCGTGCCGCGCGAACTGGTGAATGCGCTGGATCGCCTTGTCGCCGAGCCCGCGCTTGGGGACGTTGACGATGCGTTCGAACGCGAGGTCGTCGGCGGGCGACTGGACGAGGCGCAGATAAGCGAGCGCGTCGCGAATCTCGGCGCGCTCGTAGAAGCGGAAGCCGCCGACGATGCGGTACGGCATGCCGATCGCGATGAAACGGTCTTCGAATTCGCGCGTCTGGAACTGCGCGCGGACGAGGATCGCGGCGCGGTCGAGCGAGACGTGCTGGCGCTGGAGGCTTTCGAGCTCTTCGCCGATCCGCCGCGCTTCCTCGGGGCCGTCCCACACGCCGACGACGCGCAATTTGTCGCCGGGTTCGAGGTCGGTCCAGAGCGTCTTGCCGAGGCGGCCGCTGTTCTGGGCGATCAGCGCCGATGCCGCCGCGAGGATCTGCGGGGTCGAGCGATAATTTTGTTCGAGCCGGATCACGGTCGCGCCGGGGAAATCCTTTTCGAAGCGCAAGATGTTCGCGACCTCGGCGCCGCGCCACGAATAGATCGACTGGTCGTCGTCGCCGACGCAGCAGATATTCTTGCGGGCCTGCGCGAGCAGCCGCAGCCACAGATACTGGCTGGCATTGGTGTCCTGATATTCGTCGACGAGGATATATTTGAAGCGTTGCTGGTATTGTTCCAGCACGTCGCGGTGGTTTTTGAGGATCACCAGCATGTGCAGCAGCAGGTCACCGAAATCGCAGGCGTTGAGCGTCTTCAGCCGGGCCTGATAGAGGGCGTAGAAATGCTGGCCCTTGCCGTCGGCGTAGGCCTCCTTGTCGGCGGCATCGAGATCGGGCGGGGTGAGGCCGCGGTTCTTCCACTTGTCGATCAGCCCGGCGAGCTGGCGCGCGGGCCAGCGCTTCTCGTCGAGCCCCTCGGCCTGGATCAGCTGCTTCAGGACGCGAAGCTGGTCGTCGGTGTCGAGGATGGTGAAATTGCTTTGCAGTCCGACGAGTTCGGCGTGGCGGCGCAGCATCTTGGCGCAAATGCTGTGGAAAGTGCCGAGCCAGGGCATCCCCTCGACCGCGTCGCCGATCATGCGCCCGATGCGTTCGCGCATTTCGCGCGCCGCCTTGTTGGTGAAGGTGACCGCGAGAATTTCGGACGGCCACGCGCGTCGTGTCGCCATGATATGCGCGAGCCGCGCGGTGAGCGCCGCGGTCTTGCCGGTGCCGGCACCCGCGAGCATCAGCACCGGGCCTTCGGTGGTGAGCACCGCCTGCCGTTGCGGACCGTTCAATCCTTGCAGATAGGGCGGGTCCGACGGGTCGGGGCGGGTCAGGTCGGGCATCGAGGCGGAGGTATCGTTCACGCGCGAACGATTAGGGAACAGCGCGCGACCTGTCCAGCACGCCGCGACGGAATGTCCCGAGGGGCCACCCCCCTTTGCAAAGGGGGCGGCCGTTGGGACCGGTCAGTCGACCATATCGGCGACGAGGCGCCGGAGTTCGCGGCGCGACAGTGTCGGGCGGCGACGCAGAACGGACGGGGCCGTAATTGCCCTTCCGGCCAGCGCAAGCGCGGGAAGCGCAGGAAAAATTTGTATATTCTGAAACATAGTCATCATCTTTATCTTTGAATCGGGTTTTTGATTGCAGTTTGAGTTGGCGAGAATCAACGCCGCTGGCGTTGGGCGGTGACCGGAGAATTGCCGCGCTCGCGATAGACGAGACGGCCCTTGCTGAGGTCGTAGGGGGTCATTTCGATCCGCACGGCATCGCCGACGACCGACCGGATGCGGAAACGCCGCATCCGGCCGGCGGTATAGGCGATGATGCGATGACCATTTTCGAGCACGACACCGAAACGGGCGTCGGGCAGGATTTCATCGATCACCCCGTCGAAGGTGAGAACTTCCTCCTTGGCCAAGGTCAGGCCGACTGGAGGTTCACGGCCGAGGTCTTGCCGTTGCGACCGGTTTCCAGTTCATACGAGATGCGCTGGTCCTTGTTGAGCGTCGCCATTCCGGCGCGCTCGACGGCGGTGATGTGGACGAACGCGTCGCCCGAGCCATCTTCATTCGAAATGAAGCCATAGCCCTTGTCGGTGTTGAAGAATTTGACGGTGCCGATCGGCATGGGTGTTTCCTTTCACGAAAACAGGGAATCCACCGGCAAAAGCACCGGCGGAGCTGGTAGCGAGTGAAGGGAAGTATCCGCCCCCGAAAGGGTATCAAATTTCCGTCGCAGGCGACGTTAGCCCGCCCGATATAGGGCAAGGCGAATGAAAAGTCAAGGATTCTGCCCTTTTGGGCGTGTCGACTCGCCAGATTGGGGTTGCGTGCGCCGGGCGAAGGCGTCCATGGCGCGGCGGAAGCAGCAGGGAGAGAGCGTGTGGCCGTGGACTTGGCACCCTATCGCAAGAACCGGCGCATCCTGACCGCGAGCCTGGTCGGCACTGCGGTCGAATTCTATGATTTCTACATTTACGGCACCGCCGCGGCGCTGGTGTTCGGGCCGCTCTTCTTTCCCTCGGAATCGCCGTCGGCGCAGCTGATGCTCAGCTTCATGAGCTTCGGGCTCGCTTTTTTCGCGCGTCCCGTCGGGGCGATCGTGTTCGGCCATTATGGCGACCGCATCGGGCGCAAGTCGACGCTCGTCGCATCGTTGATGCTGATGGGTATCTCGACGCTGCTGATCGCCTTTCTGCCGACCTATGCGATGGTCGGCTGGGTGGCGCCGCTGCTCCTCTGCCTGCTGCGCTTCGGCCAAGGGTTCGGGCTTGGCGGCGAATGGGGCGGGGCCGCGCTGCTGGCGGTTGAAAATGCCCCCCCGGGCTGGCGCGCGCGCTTCGGTATGGTGCCGCAACTCGGCGCGCCGGTGGGCTTCATCGCTGCGAACGGACTGTTTCTTCTGCTTGGCCTTGGGCTCAGCGACGCCGAATTTGCGGCGTGGGGCTGGCGTATTCCCTTCCTCTTCTCGGCGGTGCTCGTCGGACTGGGGCTGTGGGTGCGCCTCAAGATCGGCGAGACGCCTGATTTCGCGGCGGCGCTGGAGGCGGACAAGCCGGTGAGCGTGCCGATCGGCGTCCTGCTGAAGCGTCACCTGTTGCCGACGCTGGCAGGGACCTTCGCCGTCGTCGCCTGTTTTGCGATCTTCTATCTCGCGACGAGTTTTGCGCTCGCGCACGGGACGGCGATACTCGGTTATCCCAAGGAGCAGTTCCTGCTGATCCAGCTCGGCGCGATCCTGTTCATGGCGGCGGGGATCGTCTTCGCCGGTTACTGGAGCGATGCCGCGAGCGCGCAGAAGGTGCTCGCGTGGGGGTGCGGGGCCACGATCCTCGTGGGTTTCCTGTTCGGGCCGGCGCTCGCGTCGGCGAGCTGGCCCCTCATCTTCGCGGGACTCGCGATCTCGCTGTTCGTCATGGGGCTTGTCTACGGCCCGCTCGGCGCGTGGCTGACCGGACTGTTTCCGGTCGAGCTGCGTTACACCGGGGCGTCGGTGACCTTCAACGCCGGGGGCATATTGGGCGGTGCCGCGGCGCCGATCATCGCGCAGGCGCTGGGCGACTGGCGCGGGACCGGCGCGGTCGGGCTCTATCTGGCGCTGGCCGGGGTTGTCAGTTTTGCCGGACTGCTGATGGTGCGCGCGCGCGGCCCGGCGCTCGCCGACAACTGATCAGGAGAGCCGGAGCAAAGTCAGCTTGGCCTTGCCGACCTTGCGTTGCGCGTCGATTTCGAACCCCGCGACGTCGACGCTCTCCTTTTCGGCGGTCTCGATCGATATCCAGCTTTCGGTACCGATCCAGCCGAGGCGATTGAGCTTGTCGAGCGCGACGCTGCCCGCGCCGGTCGTATAGGGCGCGTCGAACATCAGCAGGTCAAAGCTGCGCTTTGCCGGGCCAAGCGCGAGGACGGAGCCCGCGCGGACATCGGCGCGCGGCGCGGCGCCGAGCACGGACAGATTCGTCCTGAGCGCGTCGAGCGCGTCGCGATCCTGTTCGGCAAAGAGGCAATGCGCGGCGCCACGCGACAGCGCTTCGATGCCGAGCGCGCCCGAACCCGCGAAAAGATCGGCGACTTGGAGTCCCTCAAAGCTGCCGAGGCGGCTCGCCAGCATCGAGAAGAGCGTTTCGCGCGTGCGGTCGGCGGTCGGGCGGGTCGCGTCGTTTCTGGGCGCGAGCAACTTTCGGCCGCGCCATTCGCCTGAAATCACCCTCATTTGTCGAGGCGCCGCCGGAACTGGAACAACGCATCGCGCGGGACGATTTCGACCTGACCCACGTCGAGGTCGGCGATCGTAAATTCGCCGTAGCGGGTGCGGATGAGGCGACTGACCTGGAGTCCGAGATGTTCGAGAACGCGGCGGACTTCGCGATTCTTGCCTTCGGTCAGCGTCATCTCGATCCACTGGTTGCGCCCGGTGCGGCGTTCGAGATTGGCGTCGATCTTGCCATAGCGGACGCCGTCGATCTCGATTCCCTCGACGAGATCCTCGAGCTGGGTCTGGCTGATGTCGCCGAAAGCGCGCGCGCGATAGGTCCGCTCGACCCCGCTTGCGGGGAGTTCGAGCTGTCGCTTGAATTCGCCGTCGTTGGTGAGCAGCAGCAGCCCTTCGGTATTATAGTCGAGGCGGCCGACGGGCATCAGCCGCGGGAGCCCTTTGGGCAGCAGGTCGTAGATCGTCTTGCGCCCCTTCGGATCGCGCGCCGCGGTGATGCATCCGGCGGGCTTGTGGAAGCGGTAGAGGCGCGTCGAGACGGGCTTGGCGACCGGATTTCCGTCGACGGTCAGGCCCTCGAGCGAGGCGAGCAGCGGCGCGGGCTGGACGATGATCTCGCCGTTCAGCGCAATGCGCCCTTCCTCGATCATCCGTTCGACGTCGCGGCGCGATCCGACCCCGGCGCGTGCGAGCAGCTTGGCGATGCGTTGCGGCCCGTCTTCACGCTCCGACTCGTCCGTCCCGGGTTTGCGCGGCGCTGTGGCGCCGCGTGCGGCGCGTCGTCCGCGCGGGACTTCGCGGCCATCGTCGGTGGGGCGTGCGGTTCGGGGTCCCGAACGGGGAGGGCGGCGGATGGTCATGGGAACGGTTGCAGCTTTCTTGTCGTTATCCGGAGCAAAAGTGTTGCTCTGTGAGCACGCTCATAGCCGGAAATGCACCGCCTCGTCGATGGCAAGCACATGCCCGCTTGCACGAGACCGGAGGGAGCGTCATGTCGCCGCTGAAGGGAGTTGTCATGCTGTTTGCGTCCCGCCCGTCGTGCATCAAGCGGCTGCTGGTCATCGAGGATGATCCGCTGGTTGCGTTCGATAATGAGCGGACGCTGCTCCATGGCGGCTATGAGGTGATTGCGACGGTCGATTCGGGCGAGGCCGCGGTGCCCGTGATGGCATCGGAGGCGATCGACGCGCTGGTGCTCGATCTGACGCTCGCCGGGGACATGACCGGACGCGATGTTGCGCGGCTTGCGCGCGACCGCGGGATCGCAGTGTTGCTGGTGACCGGTGCGCCGCCCGCGGATGCGGGCGAGATCGCTCTGGCCTGCCTCGCCAAGCCGCATAGCGCGTCGGCGCTGGTGTCGGCGCTCAAGGCGATCGAGACGATGATCTGCCAGCAGAAGCCGCCGCGCAAGGTCAGCGGCCTGGAGACCTATTGGCGGCCAGAGGCAGCATAAGCTGCACCGCTTGGCGCAGCCCGCCATTTAGCCGCTTCCAATTTGATGCCGAAGCTTTAGGCCTTTCGCTCGACGTTCGCAGGGTGCGGCGGAAGGGGAGAAAAGCGACGTGCAAGCCGAAACCTTGACGCCGGGGCAACGCAGCTGGAGCGCAAGCGTCCGCCCCTATCTCGAACGGGCGCCGCTGGCGGCACTCCTTTTGGGTATTTCGTCGGGTTTCCCCTTTGCGATGATCGGGGCGACGCTGACCACGCGGCTCGCGCAGGACGGGTTTCAGAAATCGTCGATCACCGCGTTTTCATTGGCCTTCCTCGTTTACAATCTGAAACCCTTGTGGGCCTGGGCCGTGGACTCGGTGCGCCTTCCGGGGATCGGCCGAATGGGGCAACGGGTGTCCTGGCTGATCGTAACGGCGGCATTGGTGATGCTTGCGGTGGCAAATCTCGCGATGGTCGATCCGACGAACGTCGGCGGATCGCCGGCGGGACAGGTCATGCAATTGTTCGGTCTGGGTCGCGAAGGCGAATTCGCGGCCCTGTTCGAAATGGCCGTCGGCGCGATTCTTGTCGGGTTCGCCGGCGCGACCTTTGACATCGTGATCGATGCCTATCGCATCGAGATATTGAAACCCGAGCAACTCGGCGTGGGGTCGGGCATGTCGCAATATGGCTGGCGGCTCGGGTCGGCAGGTGCGGGAGCGCTGGCGCTCTTCCTGGCTGCCCGGCACGGCTGGGAAGCCGCCTATGTGGTTTGCGCCATGTTCGCGTTGCCCGCCGTCGTCGCGGCATTCTGGGTCGGCGAGCCCGAACGGCACCGTGAGGCGGTAACGCGAGAAGGGCGCCCCGGGATCGTCGCCGGGATAGTCGGTCCGTTCACCGAATTCTTCAGCCGGCATGGTGCGTGGCTGGTGCTGTTGTTCATCCTGCTGCACAAGATCGGTGATACGCTTGCGAATTTGACGCTGCGCCTGCTCCTCGACGACTTGGGTTTCAGCAATGACGAGATCGCCATCTATGACGTCGGGATCGGTTTCTGGGCCTATTTGATCGGCATCTTCATTGGCGGCATCCTGTATGCCCGCATCGGTATGAAAAAGTCGGTGCTTTTGAGCCTTGTCCTGATGGCCATCAGCAATTTCAGCTTCGCGTTGCTCGCAATGGCGGGGCACAGCAATTGGGGGCTGGCGGGCGCGATCGGGTTCGAAAATATCGCGAGCGGGATCGGCGGTGTCGTTGTCGTCGCTTATTTCTCGGCGCTGTGCGACTTGCGCTTCACCGCGGCGCACTATGCACTGATCAGTTCGGCCGCAAGCGTCGTCGGGCGCTTCCTGACGGGAACCACGGCCGGCGCGATGATGGAAGAGTTCGGGAATGTGAATTTCTATCTCTTCACCGTCGTTGCGGCGCTGCCGGGTATCATCCTGTTCTGGTTGATGATGCGGAGCGGGCTGGTCGATGCCTCCGTCGGCACGGCCGGTGCCGTCCCCGCTGACGATCCGGCCCCGGTCAAACCGGCCGCCGGATCATAATGGTCAGGCGGGCCACTCGCCGTTGAGATCGAGTGCCTGCCCGACGAGATAGAGTGAGCCGCCGATCAGGATGTTGCGCGTCGGCTCATCGACCGCAAGCGCGCGGATCGCTGCCGTCAGGTCGATGGCTGGGCGCACCTGGGCGATGCCGGCTTCGCGTGCGATAGCAGTGAGATCGTCGGGCGCGTGGTGCTCGTGTCCGTCGATCGGGACCGCGATGAGGCGACCGACGTGCGGGGCAAGCGTCCGCAGAAAGCCAGCAGCATCCTTGTTGGCGAGCATCCCGAGGACGAGGTCGATCGGTGCGCTGCGCGCGAGCGAAGCACCAAGGAAGTCGGCAAGCTGGTACGCGGCGTCGAGGTTGTGGCCGCCATCGACCCAAAGATTATGCCCGGTCGGGAGCATGTCGGCGAGGGGACCCGGCCCCAGCAACTGCATCCGTCCAGGCCAGTTTGCCGCGGCGACGCCGCGCGCGATCGCTTCGGCAGACGGGCGTGGTCCGGGGGCAAGATGAAGCATGGCGATCGCCAGCCCGGCGTTGCGGCGCTGGTGCGCGCCCGCCATGCGCGGAGTTAGCAGGCCGGTCGAGATTTCGTCAGCGCGCCAGCGAAAGGCGTCGCCGTCCGCTTCCACCGTCCAGTCGGTGCCTTCGGCAAAAACGCTCGTGCCCGCAGCGGCGGCGCGCTCGGCGACAATGGCTGCGACCGCGGGCGGATAGGCGAGTGTCGCGAGTTTGGTTCCCGGCTTGACGATTCCAGCCTTTTCGAACGCGATACGCTGTGCGGGATCGGCCGGCGTGTCTGTTTCGGGGGCGAGCAGGAAGGTTTCATGGTCGATGCCGAGCGACGCGATTCCGCACGCCGCCGGAGCGGGGATGACATTCGTCGCATCGAGGCGTCCGCCAAGCCCGACTTCGAGGATCAGGTCGTCGGCAGGGGTTCGCGAAAATGCCAAAAAGGCGGCCGCGGTGGTGACTTCGAAGAAGCTCGCCTGCAAACCCTCGGCCGCATCGAGGACTTCGGCCAGCAGCGCGGCGAGCTGTGCATCGCCGATGAGTTCGCCGGCCGGGCGGATGCGCTCGTTGAAACGGACAAGGTGCGGACTGGTATAGCTGTGGACGCGGCGGCCGTCGGCTTCGAGAATCGCGCGGAGATAGGCACAGGTCGACCCTTTGCCGTTGGTGCCGGCGACATGAAACGTCCGCGGGAGCCGCACTTGCGGGTTGCCGAGCCGATCACAAAGCTCGGCAATGCGTTCGAGCCCGAGGATATCGCGACCGGGCGACAGCGCGGCGAGGCGGTCGAGCTGGGCCTGAACGGCAGGATCGGAACTGTGGGCGTGGTCGGGCATGGGCCGTCTCTGGAATTCTCTAAAGCCGCTCGCGTTTCACTCGCCGCAGGACCATTCTTCCCTTGCGATCATCGAAAGAAGAAAGGGCGGTGCTGCGACAAGCTGGGCGGCAAACGGAAAATGGATCGTGGGTCGGGGTCTATGCGGCCTTTTCGGGGGCCAGATAACCGATCAGGCGACCGAGCGTCGCCGGCAGTTCCTTGCGGTGCACCACCATGTCGATCATCCCGTGATCGAGCAGATATTCGGCGCGCTGGAATCCTTCGGGCAATTTCTCGCGGATCGTATTCTCGATCACGCGCTGGCCTGCAAAACCGATCAGCGCCTTCGGCTCGCTGATCTGGACGTCGCCGAGCATCGCATAGCTGGCGGTGACGCCGCCCGTCGTCGGGTCGGTGAGCAATACGATATAGGGCAGCCCGGCACGGCGCAGGCGTGCGAGTGCGACGGTCGCACGCGGCATCTGCATCAGCGACAAGGTGCCTTCCTGCATGCGCGCACCGCCCGCGGCGGTGATTGCGATATAGGGACAGCCCTTGCGGATTGCTTCCTCCACCCCTGAGACGAAGGCTTCGCCGACCGCAACCCCCATCGACCCGCCCATGAAGGCGAAATCCTGAACGCCGACTACTGCCGGATGACCGCCGATGCGACCGAAGGCGTTCTGATACGCGTCGCGGTCGCCCGTTTGCGCGCGGGCCGCCTTGATGCGGTCGACATATTTCTTGGTGTCGCGGAACTTGAGCGGATCTTCGGGGGCTGCGGGGGCTGCGATCAATTCGTGCAGGCCGCCATCGAAGAGCTGGAGAAAACGTTCGCTTGCGCCGATGCGATCGTGATGGTCGCAGCGCGGGCAGACGTTCAGATTGTCCTGCCATTCCTTGACGAACACCATCTGCTGGCATTCACGGCATTTGTGCCAGAGATTGTCGGCGGTGTCGCGCTTTGCGGCGAAGGGCAGGGCGTTGCGAACGCGGTCGAGCCAGCTCATGCGGCGATCTCCTTGGCGCCGTGAATAGCATCGGCGAGGGTGCGGGTGAAGGCCTCGACATGCGGCGCCGCAGCGTCGCCATGCTCGGCGATGATATCGATGAAGGCCGAACCGACGACGACGCCGTCGGCGACGCGCGCGATCTGCGCGGCCTGCGCGGGCGTGCGCACGCCGAATCCGACCGCGACGGGCAGGTCGGTGGCGGCCTTGAGGCGCGTCACCGCTTCCTCGATGCTCGCCTGCGCGGCTTGCTGGAGGCCGGTGATGCCGGCGACCGAAACATAATAGAGGAAACCGCCCGCGCCCGCGAGCACCGCGGGCAAGCGCGTCGGGTCGGTGGTCGGGGTGGCGAGGCGGATCAGGTCGACCCCGGCGGCGCGCAGCGCGGGACCGAGTTCGGCATCTTCCTCCGACGGGATGTCGACGCAGATGATGCCGTCGACCCCGGCCTTCGCGCATTCGGCGGCGAACCATTCGGGGCCGCGCACGGTCATCGGATTAGCATAGCCCATCAGGACGAGCGGGGTGTCGGGATGGCGGCTGCGGAAGCTCGCCGCCATGGCGAAGATGTCCGCGGTCGTGGTGCCCTTGGCGAGGCTGCGCAGGTTCGCGGCCTGGATGGCGGGGCCGTCGGCCATCGGATCGGTGAAGGGCATGCCCAGTTCGATCACATCGGCGCCGCCGGCGACGAGCGCGTCGAGGTTCGCGGCGGTGTCGCCGTCGCCCGCGGTGATGAAGGCGACCAGCGCCGTTTGCGGCTTGGCGAAGGTGGCGGCGAAGCGGGTCACAGCTTTACCCCCAGCGCGTCGGCGACGGTGAAGATATCCTTGTCGCCGCGGCCCGAGCAGTTGACGATGATGATCTTGTCCTTGCCGAGCGTCGGCGCGATGCGTTCGGCGGCGGCGATCGCGTGGGCGCTTTCGAGCGCGGGGATGATGCCTTCGAGCTTGGTGAGCTTCTGGAAGCTTGCGAGCGCCTCGGCATCGGTCACCGGCTCATACCGCACCCGCCCGATGTCGTGGAGCCAGCTATGCTCGGGGCCGATGCCCGGATAGTCGAGCCCGGCCGAGATGCTGTGCGCCTCGGTGATCTGCCCGTCCTCGTCCTGCAGCAGATAGGTCTTGTTGCCGTGCAAGATGCCCGGGCGTCCGCCCGCAAGGCTCGCGGCATGCTTGCCCTCCAGCCCTTCGCCCGCCGCTTCGACCCCGACGATCTCGACGCCGGCGTCGTCCAGAAACGGATGGAACAGCCCGATCGCGTTCGATCCGCCGCCGACGGGGGCGATCAGCATGTCGGGCAGGCGGCCCTCGGCCTCAAGAATCTGCGCCTTCGCCTCGTCGCCGATCACCGACTGGAAATCGCGCACGAGTTCGGGATAGGGGTGCGGCCCCGCGACGGTGCCGATGATGTAGAAGGTGTCGTGGACGTTCGCGACCCAGTGGCGCAGCGCTTCGTTCATGGCATCCTTGAGCGTCTTCGCGCCGCTCTCGACCGCGACGACTTCGGCGCCGAGCAGCTTCATGCGGAAGACGTTCGGCTGTTGCCGCGCGACGTCGACCGCGCCCATGAAGATCGTGCAGGGCAGGCCGAAGAGCGCGGCGACGGTCGCGGTCGCGACGCCATGCTGGCCCGCGCCGGTCTCGGCGATGATCTTCGTCTTGCCCATCCGCTTCGCGAGCAGGATCTGGCCGATGCAATTGTTGATCTTGTGCGCGCCGGTGTGATTGAGATCCTCGCGCTTGAGGTAAATCTTCGCCCCGGCGAGATGTTCGGTCAGTCGCTGCGCGAACCACAGCGGGCTCGGCCGCCCGACATAGTTCTTCAGCAGGTCGTCGAACTCGGCCTTGAATGCGGGGTCGGCCTGCGCCGCGCGATATTCGCGTTCGAGGTCGAGGATCAGCGGCATCAGCGTTTCGGCGACATAGCGGCCGCCGAACTGGCCGAAATGGCCCCGATCGTCGGGGCCGGTGCGGAGGCTGTTGGGTAAGTCGGTCATCGCCCGGCCGCTTTAAGGAAAGCCGCCATCTTGTCCACATCCTTGATGCCCGGCGCACTTTCGACGCCCGAGGAGACGTCGACCAGCGGCGCCTGCGTTGCTGCGAGCGCTTCGCCGACATTGGCCGGCGTCAGCCCGCCGGCAATGCCCCAGTCGACGGCGTGGCGATGACCGACGAGCAGCGACCAGTCGAAGCGTGTGCCGGTGCCACCCGGAAGCGCCTGCGCCGGCGCGTCGTAAAGGAGGCGATCGGCGACGCCATGATATTGCTGCGCGCGGGTGAGTGTACCGGAGTCGCGCAAGCCGACAGCTTTCCACGCTTCGACCTTGGTGTTCGCCTTGACCGCGGCGATCCATTCGGGCGTCTCGCTGCCGTGGAACTGGATGATGTCGGGACGTACCGCGCTCCACGCTGCGCCGGTGATTTCCGGACCGGCATTGACCAGAAGCAGCGCGACCCGGACCGCGTCGCCAGCGAGCTGGCGCAGCGCCGCGGCGGTCTTGAGATCGACGTGGCGCGGACTCGGTTCATAGTGGACGAGGCCGATGTGCGTGGCGCCGAGGCGGATGGCGGCATCAACGCTTTCGGGCGTCGAAAGACCGCAGATTTTGACGAGTGGGGGCATGTTCTGTCTCTCACGATCTGGATCGGCTCGTTTGCAACGAGCGAAGCCGCGATGCCTGTCGGTTTGGCGCTCGGCCCGGGGGGCGTCCTGACGTCGCTCGATACGACCGGACCCCGGGTTCGGCGTTCGTGCTGCTAGAGCGTCGCTTCGATCTCGCGCGCGGCCAGGTCGGGGTCTTCCGACTGGCTGATCGGGCGCCCGACGACGAGGATCGAGGCTCCGTCGCTCATCGCCTGCGCGGGGGTGACGATGCGTTTCTGGTCGCCCGCCTTGCCGTTGGTGGGGCGCACGCCGGGGACGACGAAAAAGCCGCTGGGCCATGCATTGCGCGCCGACCTTACTTCCTGTCCCGAGCAGACAATGCCGTCGAGACCCGATTCGCGCGCGAGCCTGGTCAGCCGGACGACCTGATCGTGCGGCGTGCCGCCGACCCCGATATCGTCCAGGTCGGGGGCGTCGAGGCTGGTCAGGACGGTGACTGCGACCACCTTCGTATGCTGACCGGCCGCCGCCTTCGCCTCTTCGAGCATCGCGCGCCCCCCTGCTGCGTGGACAGTCAGGATCGCAGGTTCGAGCGGGCGCAGCGCCTGGATCGCTTTTGCGACGGTGTTGGGGATGTCGTGGAGCTTGAGGTCGAGGAAGATCGGCAGGCCGAGCTTCGCCATTTCGTGGACGCCGTGGTGGCCGTTGGCGCAAAAGAATTCGAGCCCGAGCTTGAGCCCGCCGACATGGTGACGGACCTTTTGCGCAAGCATCAGCGCTGCATCGAGGTGGGTGGTGTCGATGGCGAGATAAAGAGGCGAGGTCATGTGCTGCTCAAGGGTGAAGGGGGAACATCATTGACCGGCGCCAAGGGCGGCGTCGGTGCGGGTTCGGCGACCGGGTCGGCGGGGCGGTTCGCCATCGCGCGCAGATCGCTGAGCTGGCGCTCGCTATGATCGAGCCGGCGCTTGAGCGACCATCGCGCGGCGCGCAGCGCGACCCACAAGGGAATGCTCCCGATCAGGAAGGAAACGAGGATCAATACGGGCAGCTTGGTGTCGAGAACCTGGCCGGGCCAGATCGTGACGGTGACCGGAATCCAGTTCGCCATCGAGAAGATGACGAGCACGGCAGTGAGCAGCACCCAGATGATCGTTCGTACGATTCCCATGCGGCATGCTCCTCCATTTGCGCCCTTGCCGCGAGTCCTAGGCGAGTTCGGCGCGGGTTTCCACCCCTCCACCGCGACGGTGACCAATGCGTCCACGGCCCGGCGGAGCCCAAGCGTTCGTGTTGCGGCAACCATGAACGTGCAGCGGTGCATAGGCGCGAAGCGGCGGCGGGCATGCGCGCGCAAGGTCGGGAGCCATTGATTAACCACTCCTTTTCGTGTCGTTCGGGCTATCTTCTGCTACGGGTGGATGGACGTGGGCGCTTGCCCGAAACGATGGAATCCGGACATGCAGCGTGGGTCGATGTGGTGGCGGGCGGTCAAGGCGAATGGGCTGCTCATCGCTGCCTGTTCGGGCGCCCTCCTGATTCTGCTCTTTCTCGCGCTCGCCATCGATCGGGAGTTCGCCGAAAATGCGCGCCTGCGTGAGCAGGTTGCGGCGTCCTATGACGCCAGAGCGTCGCTACAGGCGGTTCTGACGCGACATCAGGATCTCGAACTCGGGCAGCGCGGCTATGTGATCACGGGCGATCCGGCGTTTCTCGAACCCTATCGGAACGCGGAAGCGCGTATCGACAGGAATATCGATGCGTTCGAGCTTCTGGCGGGAGGTCGCGAGCAGGCGCGGCTCATCGACCAGTTGCGGCAGGCCTCGGCGCAAAAGCGGCGCTTCGCCGCACAAACCATAGAATTGGTGGAGGCGGGACGACGCGGCGAGGCGATCGACCTGATCGCGAACGGCGAAGGCAAGCAGTCGATGGATCAAATCCGGACGCTCGTCGGCAAGATTTCGGAGGGCGAACGACAGGAATTGCAGCAACGCACGGCCGTCGCGGATGCCGCCCGCCGCGCCCTGAGGCAGCGGACCTTTGCGCTCCAGATCGGGCTGATCGTGTTGCTCATGCTGTCCGCGCTACTGATCGCGCGCAGTCAATCGGCGCGAAAGGAGGCGCATCGCCGCTCGCGGGACCTTGCCGCACGGCAGGAAGCGATATTCGACAGTGCCAAGGACGGCATGATCGTGCTGAACCCCAGCGGCAGCATCGAAAGCCTGAACCCCGCAGCGGCCGCCATGTTCGATACTCCGCCCGTTTCACTGCTGCGGCGCGACATCGGTTCGCTTTTCGAGGTGGCTCCCGATCGCGGGCAGGTCGAAACCTTTCTGCGCCGTCTGAAGGCCAACCGAAAGGAACATCACGGGCAGATACAGGAATTTGTCGGACGCCGGGGGGACGGGACGACCTTTCCGCTGGAAGTGTCGGTCAGCCCGGTGCACCTCGCCGACGGGACTTCCTTCCTCGCGGTGATCCGCGACATCAGCGAGCGCCGGGAGGTCGAGCAGATGAAAGGGGAGTTTGTGGCGACGGTGAGCCACGAACTGCGGACCCCGCTCACGTCGATCGCGGGTTCGCTGGGCCTCATCAGCGGGGGTGCGGCGGGCGAAGTGCCGCCGAAGGTCGCGCGGTTGATCGAAATCGCGCACAGCAATGCGGCGCGGCTGGTTCGGCTGATCAACGACATCCTCGATATCGAGAAGATCGAGGCGGGGCGCATGGCGTTCGATGTCCGACCGCTTGCGCTCACGTCCGTGCTGGACGCGGCGGTGCGTCAGACCGAGGGATTCGCGCACGACTATGGTGTGGCCGTCCGTATCGAACCCTTCGCGTCCGACGCCGCGGTGCTGGCGGACGAAGACCGGCTGATGCAGGTCATCACCAATCTTTTGTCCAATGCGATCAAATTTTCCCCGCGCGGCGAAACGGTCAGCGTCGAGGTCGTGCCGCTCGATCGGCGTTACCGGATCAGCGTTGTCGATCGCGGCGAGGGGATTCCGGCGGCGTTCAGGGACCGGGTCTTCGGAAAATTCGCGCAGGCCGATGCATCGGATTCGCGGCAAAAGGGCGGGACCGGCCTCGGCCTCAGCATCGTGCGCGAAATCGTCGTCCGGCTGGGCGGCTCGGTGAGTTTCGACAGCGTCGAAGGCGAAGGCAGCGCATTTCACGTCGATTTGCCTGCGGCCGACGTCCCGGGGGCTTCGGTCGCGCCGCTCGACCCGCCTTCGCCATCGTCCGGCGACGCCTTGCTCCCTCTCGTCCTTCACGTCGACGACGATCCCGACATGCTGGCGGTTGTCGCTGGCGTCTTTGATGGCAAGGCGGTGCTGCATTCGGCCGCGAGCGTGGCCGAAGCGCGCGCGCTGATCGATCGGAACCGCTACGATGGGGCCATTCTCGACGTCGGGATGCTCGACGGGATCGGAACCGATCTTGCCGTACCGCTTCGCAAGCAGTCGCCTGCGCCGGCGGTGATCCTGTTTACCGCGCAGGAGATCGACAATCATGCGGACGGAGTCGATCTGGTGCTGATCAAGTCGCGTGCGAGTCTCGATATTCTGGTGCGGGAAACGCTGGACCGCGTCGAAGCGGCACGGAACGGGACGGGGGGCGATCGATGAGTTGCCGGATCCTCTATGTCGATGACGAAGCCGACATTCGCGAGATCGCCGAGATGGCGCTGGAACTGGACCCGCAGTTCAGCGTCCGGAGCTGCGGATCGGGGCGCGACGGAATTGCGCAGGCGCGCGACTGGCAACCCGATCTGATTCTGCTCGATGTAATGATGCCCGAACTCGACGGTTCCGCCGTGCTGGGGCAGCTACGCGCGGATCCGGCGACCGAGGCCATTCCGGTTGTTTTCATCACGGCACGGACGCAGGCGCACGAGGTCGCGCATCTTCGTGCGCTCGGTGCCCGCGGGGTAATCGCCAAGCCTTTCGATCCCATGCTGCTGGTGCGGCAGGTCCGCGACTTTCTCGATGGATGAGATCGACACCCGTCTCGCCGCGCTGACCGCACGCTTCGTGGTGCAGGCTGAAGAGTTCGCAATCGTCATCGAGGCGTGTCTGGTGCGGGGGGCGTGGGACGAACTGATGATGCCCTGTCACAGTCTCGCGGGGCGGGCGGGCATGTTCGGTCACGCCGCGATCGGCGACGCCGCGCGAGCGGTCGAGGAAGCGGTCGGTGCAGGCGCTTCGCCCGATGAAATTCGACGACTGGCCGCCGGGTTGCTCGATCGCCTGCGCAGCTTGCGTCAGGAGCGCTGAAAGCCCTTTCGGACCATCGGACCCCATCCCTGTTTTTTTCGAACGAACTGCCACCAGCCGCGCACGCGCCAGAAGTTGTTGAGTTGACGGTATCCGAAATTCTCCAGCACTGCGACGAGGGTCAGGGTCACGAGGTCGCGGGCGCGCGGAAGACGGCGGAGCTGCACTTCCTCGAGGATCAGCGTCGCGACGCTGATGAAGATGCCGAAGGTGAAAATGACAGCGACGAACGCCAGCAAATAGTCGAAGGAAACGAGCCCGAGCAGCCAGAGCGGCGGGACGAGGATATATCCCGCGACCTCGACGATCGGGCCGATGACGTCGACGATCCAGACCTGGCCAAAGCCGAGAAAGCCGATCCGGCCATAACGCGGGTTGAGGAACATGTCCTTGTGCGTGCGGTAGGTTTCGAGCGAACCGCGCTGCCAGCGCGCGCGCTGGTTGCCCAGAATGTCCAGCGTTTCGGGCGCTTCGGTCCAGCTGACCGGCTCGGGAACATAGACGATCCGGTAGGGACGTTTCTGGTCGCGCATGCGGCGGTGCAGTTTGACGACGAGTTCCATATCCTCGCCGACCGTATCCGCACTGAACCCGCCCACGTCGATGACGCTGTTGCGCCGAAATAATCCGAACGCGCCCGAGATGATCATGAGCGTTTGCATCTCGCTGAGCCCGAGCCGCGCCATCAGGAAAGCGCGCAGATATTCGACGACTTGGACGAGCGCGAGAAAGTTCCGGGGCAGGCGCGCCTCGAGCACGCGCCCACCCTCGACGCGGCAGCCGTTGGCGATGCGGATCGTGCCGCCGACCGCCACCGTGCGCAGGGGATCATCGATGAAGGGGCGGACCGCGCGCATCAGCGCATCGGGTTCGAGCAGTGTGTCGGCGTCGATCACGCACACCAAAGGTGTCCGCGCCACGTTGATACCCGCATTCATCGCGTCGGCCTTGCCGCCGTTTTCCTTGTCCACGAGGAACAGGCGCGGCCGTTCGGGCGCCGCGTAGAGACCGCGAATGGGTTGGTGCGCGATTGCCCGGTCGTGGTAACGCGTGACGGGGACCATGCCATAGTGATCGATCACGACCTGGAGCGTCGAGTCCTTCGAACCATCGTTGACCACGATGACTTCGAAATCGGGATAATGGAGCGCGAGCAGGGCATCGACGCTTTCGATGATCGTGAGTTCTTCATTATAGGCCGGCGCGACGATCGCGATCGACGGGGCAATGTCGGCGAAGCGGTCCCACAGCGCGCTGGTCGACGAAAACGCCGGCCGGCGATGCAGGGCGACCGCGGCGAACGCCAGCTGAATTACGTAGAGAAAAACCTGCACCAGACCGCAGGCAATGACGAACCATGTGACGATCTCGGCGGCGCGAAAGGTCCAGGCCGGAAGCTCCGTCATAGCGAGATTCCTCGTTCGGCAAGCATTGTAACGGCGGCCTCGCGCGCCTGCTCGCCGCCGTCTTTTGCCGTTTTTCGCATGCGGGCGACCCCCGGCTCACCGAGCAGCAGCAGCGCTTCGGCGGCGCGGAAGCGGACCCACCATTCGGGCGCATCGAGCAAATCGGCAAGCAGGTCGGCGCTTTCGAGAAGCGCGATCCGTCCCGCCGCGCCCGCCGCGGCGACCCGCGCCGGCATCGAACTGCTGGCGAGCCCGGCCAGCACGGCCTCGCGCGCGGCGGGGTGTCCGATCCGGCCGAGCGCGTGGAGATAGCGCGGCAGTTCTTCGCCGTCGTTTGGCGCGTGAAGCCCGAGCTCGACGATCGCGGGAACGAGCCGGTAATCTCCCGTCACCGCCAGCGCCTCGATCGCGGCGAGCCGGATCGAGAGCGGCAGGGCGGGGTCGAGGACGAGTGCCTGCACCTCGTCGGGCGCGTGGTCGGCATAGTGGCGAAACAGGCTGATGGTCAGCAGCGAGGAATGCCCTTCGCGCAGCGCGAGGCGGGCCACCAGTTCGTCGAGGCCCAGCGGATCGTCGCCGCTTGCGAGCGCCAGCGCGGCGGCCAGCCGGATATCGTCGTCGCGGTCGGCCAGCGCCTTCATCAGCGCCTCGCGCGACATCGCATCGTCGAAAAGGGCAAGGCCCTGCACCGCGATCATCCGCCGTCGTCTGGAGAAGGACCGTGTCTGGCGTCGCAGTCGCTCGGGAACGCCCAGCGCGCGCGCCTTTTCGACGAAGCGGGTCCGCTCGTCGCCGCGGACGAGTTGGATGAGATCGAGAGTCAGGTGCGTGACGACCGGGTCGGGGATGCCGTTGAGATTCGTCTCGGGCGTGTTGGCGCCTGCCATGAGGAGTGGCGCGAGGCGTCGGCGGGCCGCAAGCAGCCGGTCCCGGTGCCAGGTCGATGCGACCCGCAGGACGACGAGGATTGTCATCACGACGAGGGCCGTCCCGGCGAAAAGCAGCGAGACGTCCCATATCAGGTGCAGCATCGTCAGAAGCGGAGTCCGAAGCCAGCCGAGAGCTGGGTCCGGTCGGCGCCCGTGGCACGATCGTCATGAGCGAGATTCAGGCGAAGGGTGCGGCCGCGTCCGATGTCCAAGCTGACGCCGCCGAAAAAGCTGCGAACATCGACGACGGTCCCTTCGTCGGTGTCGGGTGCGTCGGCGTAGCCGGCGAAAAAACGGAGCGCGTCGTTCGCCTCGATGTCGCCGCGCACCAGATAGCCCGAACGGTGCGTTCCCTTCTCGTCGAAGAGATTGATCCACCGGCCCGTGAACCACATCCGGCCGCCGACATATTGCTCGATACCCGGCGAAAGGCTTTGCACGTCGCCGCTCGCGAAGCGAGCCTGCCGGGCGTCGAGGGTCAGCACCGTTGCATTGGGACCCTCGTGCACGCGGACCGTCCCGCCGAGGCCGATCTGCCATTCGGGGCGGAAGTCGGCGTCGGGCGTGCCGCCCAGCGTTGCGTAGAAACGTGCCGCGTCGGACAGGCGATAGTCGACCTGCAATTCGCCGTAGACATCGCTGCGACCGAAACGCCGCGCATATTCGGCGCGTGCACCGACGGTAGCGACCGGCCCCTCGCGGCGGATCTGGAGGGCGAGTTCGCGCCAATCGCGTTGGGGCGCGTCGACCCAGCTATAGGCTGCGTCGACATCCATTTGCCACCGGTTTGCTGCGGGCGCATCGGCGAGTTGGCGCCGCAACGCGACCACGTCGGGGTTGCCCGGCTCCACACCATCAAGCGCGCGCAGGGCGGCCGCCCGATCTCCGCGACGCTGTGCAATCCGTGCGAGGCCGATGCGGGCGTCCGCGTAGCCCGGTGCAATGGTCAATGCGGAATTGAAAGCGGCCTCGGCGGTATCGAGCTGTCCCAGCGCGAGCCGGGCGAGGCCGAGCTGCACCCAAGCGTCGCTGTTCCGTGGATCGATTGCGACTAGCGGTTCGAGCAACGCTGCGGCGCGCGCGGGATCACCTGCCAGTCGCGCTTCGACGGCCCGGTCATAGTCGCCCGGGGCGGCGGGCTGGGCCCACGCCGTCACGGCCTGGCTCAGCGCGAGGCACAGCAGCAACGACCGCTTCATCGGCGCGCCGCCAGCAGGCGGGTCAGACGGCTCATCAATTCCTCCGGGATGAAGGGTTTTACCAGATAGTCGTCGGCGCCCAGTTCGAGCGCGCTTACAATGTCGCGCTCTTGCCGTCGGGCGGTCAGCATGATGACCGGAATGGTCGCCGTCGCGGCGTCGGCGCGCAGGCGGCGAAGCACCTGCTGGCCATCGAGAACGGGCATCATCATGTCGAGAACGATCGCATCGGGCCGGCGCTCGATTGCCTGCTGGACCGCGGCTCCGCCGTCGTTCGCCACGAGCACCTGAAAACCCCGGCCGACGAGCCGGTGATTGAGAAGTTCGACCAGCAATTCATCGTCGTCGCATACCAATATGGTCTGCATTGTCCTCTGAATCTCCGTAATTTTACCGTCGAACTCAATAGCATGGCGTCGGTAGCATTACACAGCTGCCGTCCCGTTTCGCGGTGAACCGAAACAATGATCGCCTCGAAGCGACGCGACGCGTCCATTCTGTCCCGGGCTGGCACCGAGTTTGAACCCGGGCTGGCGCTGCATTTGAAACGGCGTGGCGGGGGCGCAGGTGCTTGCGGACAAAGCGGCTTTGCCCTATGCTTTCATCTGCATTTGAGGAGGCTGACCATGACCGACAAGCAGACTGCAGATCTTGGCTGCGACAACCAGCTTCGTTCGGACGAGGTGACTTCGGTCGCCAAGGAGATTTGGTCGAAGCCCGAAATTGCTGACTACCAGCCGGTCACAGTGGCGCGCGGGATCAGCTACCGCATCGGGGACGGCATCAGCAACCTCAGCTGAGTCGCATTAACGCTCCGGCCACAGGATGGCGTTTTGACCGATACGAACAGTTTCGGGGCCGTTTCTGTTTGCCGTGTGGACGCCAAAACGTATGAATTTGGCGGGTTGCGGCTGTCATCGTCGCTCGACTTGCCACTTCTTGCTGCACTGCCAGCCGCTGCGCCGAACAGCGATGTCGATATCCTCATCAGCGTCTCGCGTTCGGCCTTGCCTGACGGACCGTTGGTGCACCAGTCGTCGGGACGTTTCGGCCTTGCCTTGCATCGTCTCGGTTCGGGTTGGGTTTTTCGCCACCGCGACATAGGCGTCGTTGTGGATGCTGAAGGGCTGCGGCTGGTCTGCCATTGCCCCCGTCCATCCGACGGGCTCCTGCTCGCCGAAATTCTGGTCCGGCGCATCCTGCCCAAATTATGCTATCGCCACGGCCGCTTGCCGCTTCATGCAGCGACGCTGGCCAACGGGGCAGGGGGGCAGGGCGCGCGCGCGGCGATGCTCCTCGGAACATCGGGGAGCGGCAAGTCGACGCTGACCGCGGCACTGGCGCGATATCGCGGCTGGCGGATTTTCGGTGACGACATGTCGATCCTCGATGACAGACGGCATCCGGCCGTGTTTGGCGGCGTTGCGGGCGTGTCCTTGTGGCAGGATGCGGTGGACGGGCTCGATATCGCGTCCGACGAGATCGTGCCGCTTGCCGGCTATGAAGGCAAATATGCCTACCGGCCCGGTGCCGGACCTTCGGCAGCGCTTCCGCTGACCGCCATCATCCTTCTGTCGGTGGCGACCGACGCAGATGTGATCCGGCTGGAGCGGTTGGAGGGGCCCGAAGTGCTGGTCATGCTCTGTTCGCAGATCGTGCCTTTCAACCCGCGCGACGTCGCGGAAAGTGGAGATTTGATGCGACGGCTCGGCCAAGTGACGCGCGACGTGCCGGTTTTCGCGCTCGCCTATCCCCGCCGCTATGCGAAGCTGTCCGCGGTTACCGATGCGATCGCGACGCTTGTCGACGGACCCGCGTCGTGACGCGCTACGATCTCTCGCTGGCGGCGGCGGATTATGCGCCGTGGCAGGGCGCACCGCGCAAAAGCCTGATCATCGCCAGCCATCCAAGATCGGGCAGCACGATGCTGGGAGAGGCGATCGCCTTTGCCGGCGGACTGGGCTGTCCGCTGGAGTATCTCCACCGCGGTTTCCGCCCGGCGCTTGCCGAGCGTTGGCAGGCGCCCGATCTGGAGGCCTATGTCGCGGCGATGCATCGGCACCGCACCGATGCGAACGGGACGCTGTCGATCAAATTATTCTGGCAGGACATCGGCGAACTCCTGCTGGAGCGCCGGCCGGATTATGATCTGGAGCTTCTGGAACGCCCCGCGGAGGAGACGCCGGTCGAGGACTATCGTAGCATCGCCGCGATGCTGGGGACGATCCTGCCCAATCCGCACTATGTCTATCTGTATCGCCGCGACGCCTTGCGGCAGGCGGTGTCGTCGCTGATCGCGACCCAGACCGGGATATGGCGGCTGCTCGAAGGCGCGGCGGGGAGGCCGGCGGCAGGCCCGGCGGAATATGATTATGATCGCATCATGGCTCTGCTCGCCTTCGGCGCGTTCAGCCATGGTCACTGGCGCGCATTCTTCACGGCGAATGGCATCGCGCCGCACGTCATCGCTTATGAGGATATGGTGGCAGACCCCGATCGCGTCATCGGCGCGCTGCTCCGCGAGCTTGGTGGAGAAAATGATGTTCCCCGACCGCGCCGGATGCAGCGGCAGGCGGACGGCGTCGGGGACGCGATGATGCTGCGCTTCCTGCAGGACAATGCGCTCCGGCCGGCATGAGCGGTCCCATCGGCGTCAGTTGACCGTCAGCAGCCCTTTCGTCCGCATCGCGTCGATGAAATCGGCCAGCTCGGTGCGGCAATCGGCGCCGCCCATATCGAATCGCGATTCCAGTTGCCGGACGATCGTCGCAAGATCCTTTGGCGTGTCGAGCAGGTCCCATATGGTCGACGCCATCGGGTTCAGCTGAAAGAAATGCCCGCTGTCGATGTTCAGGATGACGACCTGGCCGTCGACTTCGGATGACACCAGCGTATCGACGCGCCCCACAACGCTCTCTTCGGCTATCATCGCTATATCCCTGTTTTGCTGCATTACTGCGCGAACGCATATTCAAGCCAGATGTCGGTCGCAACCATGTTCCAGACCGCGGCGTAGGCGGACATTGGGGGAGGCCCCGAACCCGTCTGCCGCCACGCCAGATGCTCGGCCTGGATGGTTTCGAGCACGGCGGGATCGACCCAGCCGTTCCTGACGCCGTGCATCTCGCGAAAGGGGCGGGCCTTCAGCCTTTGCGTGACGGCATCGATGATGGGCGCCGAGATATTGGCCTTGGTGGTCCGCTGACGGATTTTTTCGGGCAGAACGCCGCGCGCCGCTTCGCGGAGCAGATATTTCTTGCTGTCGCCGCGTCGCAACATGTCTCCCGACGCCCCCATCAGGAAGCGCGTCAGGCGCAGGTCGTGAAAGGGATGACGCAATTCCATTCCCTGACTCGACACATAGCTGAAGACATTGTCCATGTTGATATGGCGCCGTGCCAGCGAATAGACGCGGTAGCGCTGGGTCTGGTAAAAATGTTCGAGGGGTGGGGGTTGCGGGGCGGCCGCCCATCGATCAGCCAGATCGATCCGGCGGGCCCAGTCGGGCGAGAGCCAGGCGGGCATGTCGTGCGAAAAGTCGAGATGGGGGTGCAACACGCGCTCACGCCGCCGTTTCGACACCAGCGGACCGAGGGCCTCCGCCAACAGCGCCCGCGCGGCGCGCGGCGGATGGCGCCAGCCCGCGCCGACGGTCCCCGCTTCGCGCGCAAGGCGGCCCCATCGGCCGCGCCGCAGCAGATCGGGCCAGTGCGCCCGCGATCCCGCAAGCCAGTCGTCGCCGCCTTCGCCGGTCAGCGCGACGCGGATACCGCGGCCGGCCATATGCCGGCACATGGCCTCGATCGTGCCCGCCGTATTGGGGCGGAGCGGCAGGTGCAGGGTGTCGGCGCACCAGCGCGCGGCGGCTGCTTCGTCGAACCGGGCGCCTTCGACCATGGCCGATTGCAGGTCGCATTGCCGTTCGACCTCGGCGATCCATAGTCCTTCGTCGCAGATTTCGCCCGGATAGCGCGCCGAGATCGCCTCGACCATGCCGGGGATGCGACCGCCCCGTACCAGCTGGTCGATGCGGCAGACGACGGCCGACGAATCGAGGCCACCCGACAATTGCGCTGCGACGCCGCCCTGGCAGCGGGTCGTAGCGATCAGCGCCTGGTCGAACAGCGTCCGAAAGTGTTCGACATGCTCGGCATCGGACAGGTGGGACTGGTCTTCGAATGGGCCTTCGAACCATCGCCAGGTCCGGACATCCTCATCCTTGAGGAGCAGTGCCGCGCCGGGTGGCAAGCGGTGGATGCTTTCCCAAAAGGTGTCGGTATCGGTGACGAAGCGGGCGGCCAGATGCTCGCCGATCGCCCCTTCGTTCAGGCGGCGGGGAAGGTCGAGCCCGCGTACCAGCGTCGAGGGTTCGCTCGCAAAGGCAAAGAAACCCTTTTGCCGCGTCCACAAAAAGGGACGCATGCCGACCGGTGACCGCGCCGCGAACAGGCGGCGCAGCCGCGGCTGCCAGATGGCGAACGCATAGTCGCCGACGAGCTGTTGCGGCAGGGCTTCGCCGAAGCGATGGTGGGCGGTAAGCGCGATGGCGCCGTCGGCAACTCGCGGGCCGGGATCATCCGGGCCGAGCGCGGCGCGCAGTGCATCGCGATTGTCGAGCCGGCCGTCGAACAGAATGACGTCGCCCGAGGCGCGATCGATGTGCGGCTGGGTCTCGCCGACCGCTTCGGGCGTGGTGTGCAGGGCGAAACGGAGGAGGCCGGCGGGACCGTCCTGCCAGCGATCGATGCCGTCGATCCCCAGATGCGGCGTCGCGTCCGCCATCCGCTCGAGCGGGCCCGATGTCATCGACCGGCCGTCGGTATAGACCAGCCCTGCGATTCCGCTCATGCGCGCCGCGCGATCAGGCCGCTTGCCGCCGCCTTGTCGAGAAAATCGGCTACATCGCCTGACAGCACATCCATCGGCGCGTCGTAGCGAGCGGCCAGTGCGGCGGCGATCTGCGCTTCGTTCGCGGCGCCGTCGAGCATCCGCCAGATGTCGGAGGCGTGCTCGCTGAGCGCGTGATAGCTTGCGCGTTCATGATCGAAGAGCAGGAGCGGACCGCCATTGTCGGTCCAGCTGATCGCCGGATTTGGTACAAATATCCGGTTCTCACCATTCCATGCCATGCATGGCCTCCGTCTTGTGCGCGCGTGATTGGGTCGGAACCTGCCCCGGCGATACCAGCGGTCGGTTCATTCGCCAACCGTGCAAGCCGAGGCGACGGCTGCGTGGGCTACAGGCTCAGCCAGCCGCCGAACACGCGGCGCGGTCCGCCCCGGATCAGCGGGGTCACGCGATGGTGGAGCCGCGGACCGATTCGGAACAGCGTCAGGGTTCCTGCGGGTTGTGCTTCCTGACGGAACAGGGTGCGTTTCTGCCCTTTTTCCCTGATCTCGAACACGCCGCCGTCATAGTCCGCATCGCTGAGGTGCACCGTCAGCGCCAGCCGGCGCAATCCGCCGTCGTTCAGATCGTCGTGCCAGCCCAGCCCTTCCGCCGTCGCGGGGGCCATCTCGCCGATCAGGCCGGTGACGTGGTGCAGCGGTTCGCTTTCGGCGATCGCGGCCGCCCATTGGAGGAAATTGGGCCGTTCCAGGAGAAAACGCAGCAACCGGCCCGCCTGATCGCTCTTTTCGACCGTCCGCGATCCCACGCCGACAATCGTTTCGGGAACGAAGGCGCCGTTGCGGCAGAGGCTCAGCGTCCGGTCGAGGAGGCCATCTTCCCACTCCGGACGGAAAGACAGCGCCGCGTGCCGGGACAGGGCCGCGCGCGCCTGCGCGACGGCAGCTGTGCCGTCATCGATTTCGGTTCGCGCTGCGCCGATCCGAAGCGAATGTCGAATGGTCGCCGTTGTCATGGCGCATGGTCTTTGCCGACATTGGCGCAGCCCGTAAAGCGGCAGGTTTTGATGGCGGCGGCTTGCGGCACCGATATAAGGGCGGCGATGGATAAAAATGACCGATTGCAGGGGTTCGAAGCGCTCGCCCGCCGCGCCGAGGGCAATGCGACCGCGCTCGCGGGGCTTTCACTGCTGTACAGCAGCGATGGCTGGAAGGCGCGCGCGGCCGAAATCGCTTCGCAGGTTCTGACGCTGCCCGACGGCGACGTGGGCGCCCGGACGATCGCACGGCACGTCATCACGACCGACGTCCCGCAATGGCACTTCGTCATCGTCACCGATCTGGCGCGCAACCTGGCCTATGACGCGGCGCTGCGCCGTGCGGTGACACCCGAAAGCCGCGTGCTGGAAATCGGCACGGGGAGCGGCCTGCTGGCGATGATGGCGGCGCGGGCCGGCGCGGCGCATGTCTATACGTGCGAAATGGAGCCGGCGGTCGCGATGACGGCGCGCGAGATTATCGCGCGGAACGGGTTTGCCGACCGGATCACGGTACTCGACAGGCATTCGAAGGACGTGACGGCGGACGAGATCGGCGGCCCGGTCGATATCCTCGTGTCCGAGATCGTCAGCAATGAAATGCTGGGGGAAGGGGTTTTGCCGGCGATGGAGGACGCGATCGCGCGTCTGGTCAGGCCCGGGGGCGCAATCATCCCGGCGCGTGGGACGATTCGCGTCGCCCTGGCCCATCTGGCCGATCTTCCGGCATCGATGGGCGACGTATCGGGATTCGACCTGTCGCCGTTCGACAGGCTGCGCGAACCCAATTTCCGGATTCCGACCAACCGCCGCGGACTGTCGCTGTGCAGCGACGCGGTCGACCTGTTCGCGTTCGATTTCGCATCGCCCGGTCCATGGACCGGCGCGCGCGGGCAAGCCGCTGTCGCCGCCACCGGTGATCGGGCCAACGGGCTGGTGCAGTGGATCACACTCGATATGGACGGGGTGACGGCGTACGAAAACCGGCCGTCACCCGAGGCCGAACCTTCGGCGTGGGCGGCGGTCTTTCACGCGTTTGAAACCATGCTCGACCCGTCGGCCGGTCAGGATATTTCGATCCTGGGCCAGCATGACATGGCGAATGTCAGACTGTGGATCGATCCGCCGCCGCCAGCGGAAACCGCGCGAGCTCGGTGAATTCGTCAAGGCCCTTGCAGCCGACGACATCGATATCGCCCGCGCGGACCCAGACATGCGCGATCATGCCCTCATCCGGGCGATTGGCGACGCCATAGTGCAGCGTCGCCGGCACATGGCGCCGCGTCAACAGCCATTGCGCGGCGAATCCCTGTTCAAAGCAAAGTGCGCGCCAGGGCACCCGCCGTGCGGCGGCCCAGATTGCCCAGCGGATTTCCGCGATCAGCTGTTCTTGGCTATCCCGGTCGGGAAAGGGCGGCGGAGCATGGGTTGTCCGCGCCGCGATGTGCCGAAAGGGGAAAAAACGACGCAGCAGGGCGACGAGCGCGAGCATCAGTGTCGTCGCGACGAGCAGGCGCTGTCTTTCCAGCGGTAGTCGAACGAAGCGGATGATCGGCATGGCCCTGTGTCATAGAGCGACCGGTGTCGCGCGCAAAGCCGGTACCGCAGGGCTCGAACAGCTCTCCGCGGAGCCTGCTCGCTGACGTGTCGGCGAGACTTGCATCAATGGCAGGCCACCGGTTCCCCGACCGCGGCAGAATCGCTATCGCGCGACACCGCTCTGCCGCGTCGCGCGATAGCGGTGGGCTCAGTCGAACACGCGCGCGAAGATCGTGTCGACGTGCTTCAGGTGATAGTCGAGGTCGAACAGCGCGGTGAGATCGTCGGCCGAGAGCTTCGCGGTGACATCGGCGTCGGCCTTGAGCAGGTCGAGCAGCGACAGCTGGCCGTCCGATTCCCAGACCTTCATCGCGTTGCGCTGGACGAGGACATAGCTTTCCTCGCGGCTCGCACCCGCCTGTGTCAGCGCGAGCAGCACGCGCTGCGAATGGACAAGCCCGCCCATGCGATCGAGATTCTTCTGCATCCGTTCGGGATAGACGAGCAGCTTGTCGACCACCCCGGTCAGCCGCGCCAGCGCGAAATCGAGGGTGATCGTCGCGTCGGGGCCGATGAAGCGCTCGACCGACGAGTGGCTGATGTCGCGTTCGTGCCACAGCGCGACATTCTCCATCGCCGGAATCGCCGCGCTGCGGACCATGCGCGCGAGACCGGTAAGATTTTCGGTCAGCACGGGGTTGCGCTTGTGCGGCATCGCCGACGAGCCCTTCTGTCCCGGCGAGAAATATTCCTCGGCCTCGAGCACTTCTGTTCGCTGAAGGTGGCGGACTTCGACGGCAAGGCGCTCGATGGACGACGCGATGACGCCCAGCGTCGCGAAGAACATCGCGTGACGGTCGCGCGGGATGACCTGCGTCGAGACGGGTTCGACCGCAAGGCCGAGCTTGGCTGCGACATGCGCTTCGACACGCGGGTCGATGTTGGCGAAGGTGCCGACCGCACCTGAAATGGCGCAGGTCGCTATTTCGGCGCGCGCCGCGAGCAGACGCGTCTTGCAGCGCGAAAATTCGGCATAGGCTTCGGCCATCTTGAGCCCGAAGGTGACGGGTTCGGCGTGGATGCCGTGGCTGCGGCCGATCGTCGGGGTGAGCTTGTGTTCGTAAGCCCGTTTCCTGATCGCCGCGAGCAACGCGTCGAGGTCGGCGAGCAGGATGTCGGCCGCCTGCGCAAGTTGCACCGCGAGGCAGGTGTCGAGCACGTCGCTCGACGTCATGCCCTGGTGCATGAAGCGCGCCTGTTCGCCGACATTTTCGGCGACCCAGGTCAGGAAGGCGATCACGTCATGCTTGGTGACGGCCTCGATCGCGTCGATGGCGGGCACGTCGATGGCGGGATTGGTGGCCCACCAGTCCCACAGGGCCTTCGCGGCGTCCTTCGGGACGACACCGAGGTCAGCCAGCGCGTCGGTGGCGTGCGCTTCGATCTCGAACCAGATTCGGAAGCGGTTCTCCGCCGCCCAGATCGCGGTCATCTCGGGTCGGGCGTAGCGGGGAACCATGGTTTTTCCTTCCTTTAGGATCGATTTGTCGCGGAATCGGCGCGGGAACGCGACGGGGCGCGCCCTAGCAGGGACAAGGCGCTTCGCCAATCGGCGCTGCGATGCAACTTACGCTTTCTCCGGCCGATTGACTCCATGCCCCTTCAGGACAGCGGCGCGCAAGGCGAAGCGTCGCTGATGAAAACAGGAGAGTATCATGTTGAAACAAATGCTTTTGATCGGCGCCGCGGCGATCAGCTTTCCCGCGCTGGCGCAGACGCCGCCGGCCGATGATCCGAACGCGCCCCCCGCGCAAACCGAACCGGCGCCTCCGGCTGGCGAGCCGGCGGAGCCCGCACCCCAACCGACTCCGGCGCCCGATGCGTCAACCACGCCGCCGGCCGGTGAGGCTACAATTGCTCAGCCGGCACCAGCGCAGGGCACCGCAGCCACCCCGACGCAGGTCGCCCAGATCGTGAACCAGGAGTTTCCGACTTATGACGCGGATTCGAACGCCGAGTTGAGCGAAGCCGAATTTGCGGCATGGATGAAGAAGCTGCGTGCTGCAACCGAGCCGAGCGTCGACGTCGAGTCGGTCGAGGTGCAGACATGGATCGGACAGGCCTATTCGGCTGCCGATGCCGACAAGTCGGGCAGCGTCAGCAAGGAAGAGCTGACCAGTTTCCTGTCGCGCGGCGCCTGAAGGCGCTTCCTGACCGGGTGGTGAAGCCGTCGGAGAAATCCGGCGGCTTCATCGCGTTCGGCGTAGCGGCGCGGCGAGGCGCGTGAACGGAGGCGTCACTGCGCGGGCTGCTCGACCTCGACGATCGTCAGCTGATGTTCGGCGCCGCGTTGGTCGGGCCACAGGATAGACTGACCGGTGCTCAGCCCGATCAGTCCCGCGCCGACGGGGGTCAGGATCGAGATGCGGCCGGCATCGATATTGGCTTCCCCCGGATAGACGAGTTCGACCGTGCGCTGATTGCCCGTTTTTTCGTCGGTGAAGGTCACTCTCGATCCCATCGTGACGACGTTGGAACGAATATCGGCGGCGCTGCAAATGTTGGCGCGATCGATTTCATCGAGCAGCAGTTCGTGGTGACGCGGCAGATCGTGCTGCTTTTGCAGCGCGAGTTCGGTCAGCCGGTCGGCCTCGCGGTCGATCATATGGATGGGCGGCCGCGCCGCCGCCGGGTTCTTTTTCTTGGACATATGCGGACTTTCCGGAATGGCGGGCGCCCGAAATTTTGCGTGCACGCCGAATTGGGACGGAATGTGCCCCGGGTTCGGGGCAGTCGCGCCTGAACCCGGGGCTAAAAGCCCGCGAGAAGCTGTCCTCCGTGAAAACGGAAGCGGAGAAGGCCGCGTCGAATCTGCATCGCGCGATGATGTGACCGGCGTCGGAGAAAGTCAAATGGCCATGCAGCGGGTCCGCTGCGGCTAGAGTAGCCCCATCGCGCGCATGCTGCGATAATCGGAGCCGCCGATGACGATGTGGTCATGCAGCGAAATACCGAGCCGTTGGGCGGCGTCGGCAATGTCGCGGGTGATCGCGATATCCTGCCGGCTCGGTTCAGGGCTGCCGCTCGGGTGATTGTGGACCAGAATGATCGCCGCAGCGCCGAGTTCGAGCGCGCGCTTGACGACTTCACGGACGTAGATGGCCGACTGGTCGATCGATCCTTCGCTGGCAAGTTCGTCGCGGATCAGCATGTTTCGCGAATTGAGATAGAGGACGCGAACGCGTTCGATGTCGAGCGGCCCCATGTCGGCGCGAAGATAGTCGAGCAGTGCGTCCCAACTCGACAGCAGGGGGCGTTCGGCGAATTCACCGCGAAGCATGCGCAGACTCGTCGCCTGGACGATCTTGAGCGCTGCGATCGCGCTATCGCCGAGCCCCTCCACGCGGCGCAGCGATTCGGGGTCGGAGCTGACGAGCTGGGCGAGCGAGCCGAATTCACGCAGCAATGCCTTGGCCAGCGGCTTGGTGTCGCGGCGGGGGATGGCGAGTGCGAGCAGATATTCGATCAGCTCATAGTCGGCGAGCGCGTCGCCGCCCCCGCCGAGCAGGCGGCTGCGGAGCCGGGCGCGGTGGCCTGCATGATCTGCCTCGTCCCCCATCGAGCCGGGAATAACCCGCTTGTCGGTCGCACTCAACGGCCATAAGGTTTCGCGCTTATGGCACCGTCCTGTTTTTCGCAGCCATTTGCGCCATTTCGGCGTTATCTCGTTGCACAGGGCGAACCCGTCGGGGCGCGAGAGGATCAGCAGAAGGCGCCATGACCGACGACATCGCCGATAGCGAAAATGTGCCGAAGCGCCGACGTCGTATCAAGAAACGCTGGCTGACGAGCGGCGCGTTGATCGTGCTGGTGGGCGCGCTGTGGCTCGCCCGCGAGCCGATCGCCGACCGGTTCGTGCGCGAACAGCTCGACACGCTCGGTGTGCCCGCGAGTTACCAAATCGAGGAGATCGGGCTCCGTACCGAGCGCCTGTCGAACGTCGTCATCGGTGATCCGAAACGCCCCGACCTGACGGCAAGGAGCGTCGAGGTCGCGCTGGGCTATGGTTGGCGTGGCCCGTATGTGTCGTCGATCACCGCCGACGGTGTACGGCTTTACGGCCGGTTCATGGACGGGCGGCTGTCGCTCGGCGCGCTCGACAAATTCCGCGATCCGACGAGTACCGATCCGCTGGCCTTGCCCGATCTGGCCGCGACACTGAGCGACGCCCGGGCGCGGATCGAGACCCCGTGGGGCACGGTAGGCGCGGCGCTGAGCGGCAAGGGACATTTGCAGCGCAATTTTGCGGGAACGCTGGCGCTGCTGGCGCCGCGCGTGATTGCCGGCGGCTGCGCCGCGGAGGCGATGAGCTTTTACGGTCCGGTGACGGTACGAGGCATGAAGCCGCGATTGAAAGGCGCCCTGCGCGGGCGGGGCATGACCTGCTCGGACGGAGCGATCGCCGCGACGGCACCGCAGGTGGCCCTCGACGTGACGCTGGGCGAAGATCTGGCGAGTTGGGATGGTCGCGCCGACGCTGTGGTTGCGGCACTTGCGGCCGGCCCAGCCCGCGCCGAGCGCGTCGCGCTGCTCGCGGGCTTCAAGGGCAACGCAGCACGGACGGCGCTGACCTTTGATGGCGAGGCGGTATGGCTGACGGGCCCCGACTTTGCCGCGCGCCGGGTCGATATCGACGCCACAGGTGAAGTGGGGGATGCCGCGCCGCGATTCGTGGGAAGCCTGCGCTTCGCGCAGGCGGCGGCCAGCCCCTCGCTGCGCCAGCGGATTGCGGCGAGCGCGAAGGGACTCGACGGCACCCCCGTCGGGCCGTTGGCGGGCAAGGCCACCGGTGCGGTTGCGCGGATGCTGGCCAGCGTCGGCGGCAAGGCCGATTTCGCGCTCGTCGGCGAAGGGCGGACGGCGCGGATCGAGCTCATCGCGCCCGAAATTTCCAGCGCGAGCGGCGCGCGGCTCGCGGGCAGTCCCGAAAGCCGAATCGCATGGCTGTTTGCCACGGCCAGGCCGGCATTCACCGTGCAGGGGCAATGGCGCTTCGGTGGCGGCGACCTGCCCGCGGGGATGCTCGATCTCGACCGGCGCGCCGACGGGACGCTGAGCGGGCTCGCGCGGATGGAGCCCTATGTTGCGGGGAATGCGCGGCTCGCGATGCAGCCGGTCCGCTTTTCGAGCGGGCCGGGCGGCGCGATGCGCTTTACGACACTCGCCGAGCTGAGCGGGCCGATCGCCGGTGGCCGCGTCGAACGGCTTCGCGTGCCGCTGGCGGGGGCGTTGGGCGCAACCGGCACGCTGGCGCTGAACGGCGGGTGCAGCCGCGTCGCAGCCGACCGGATCGCTGTGAGCGGGTTCGGCTTCGCCGCGCCGGCGATCGACCTGTGCAGCCGCGCGGGACAACCGCTGCTGTCGATGGGACCGGGCGGGATCAAGGGCCAGGTTCGCGTCCCGCGCATCGCGCTCCGGGGGACGAGCGGAACGTCGCTCTTCACATTGGCATCGGGACCGGCGGATTTCGACCTTGCCACGATGCGCTGGTCATTGGCGGGCGCCGATGTCCGGCTCGGCGAGGGGGATGATGCGACCTGGTTCACCGCAGCGCGCCTGAGCGGTCGACCGGATGGGCGCGGGATGGCGGGCGATCTCGCCGGGGCGGCGGCCAGGATCGGTGCGGTGCCGCTCAACATGAACGAGATCGACGGTGGCTGGCGCTTCGCCGACGGAGCGCTCGCACTCGACGGCAGGATGCTGCTCACCGACGCCGAACCCGACGCGCGCTTCTTTCCGCTGTTCAGCGAGAATGCGCGGCTCGTGCTCAGGGATGGGGTCATCGATGCGACGGCGGGTTTCGCCGAACGGCGGACGGGGACCAAGATCCTTGACACGGTCATTCGCCACGAACTGACCGGGGGCACGGGTTTCGCCAGCCTCGATATCGGCGAACTGCGATTCGGCGACGCGTTCCAGCCCGACCAGCTCACACGTCTCGCGCTCGGCGTCGTCGCCAATGTGCAGGGGACGGTGCGCGGCGAGGGTCGAATCGACTGGTCTCCGGCGGGCGTGACCAGCCGCGGGACCTTTGCGACGACGGACGCCAATCTTGCCGCGGCCTTCGGTCCGGTGAACGGGCTGACCACGACGCTGACTTTCGACGACCTGATCGGCCTGCATTCGGTTCCGAACCAGAAGGTGACGATGGCCGAGGTCAATCCGGGCATACCGGTGATCGACGGCACGATCGAATATCAGCTGCTCGGCGACAATCGCATCCGCATTCAGGGCGGCCGCTGGCCGTTCGCCGGCGGCGAACTGCTGCTCCATCCGACGACGCTCAACTTCAACACCGATCAGCCGCGGCGTCTGACGTTCGACATCGTCGGGGTCGATGCCGCGATCTTCCTCCAGAATTTCGGCTTCGACAACATCAACGCGACCGGAAAATTCGACGGTACGTTGCCGATCGAGTTCAGCGGGCTCGGCGGACGGATTGTCGATGGACGGATCGATGCCCGGGCGGGCGGTGGTACGCTTGCCTATGTCGGCGAATTGTCGAACCGTAACCTTGGTGCGATTGCCAATTTCGCTTTCGGTGCGCTCCGTTCGCTGAAATATGACGATCTGACGATCATCCTCAACGGCGATCTCGACGGCGAGATGGTGACCGACATCCGCTTCGGGGGCGTCGGGCAGGGGCAGGGGGCGACGCAGAATTTCATCACCCGGCAGGTCGCCAAGCTGCCCTTCGTCTTCAACGTAAAGATTCAGGCCCCCTTCCGCCAGTTGATCACTTCGGCCAAGGGATTTTATGATCCGGCGATCTACATCGAACAGAATCTGGGCGCGCTGATGCAGGCGCAACAGGATGCCGAAGCAGCCGCAACCAGTCCGCCCACCGTTCAGCCCCCAGCAAGCGAGCCCGTGCAATGACGATGACAAGAGAAAAAGCGAGGAGGCTGGCCATCGGCGGTCGGTGTCTGGCGGTGGTGATCGGAGCGGCGGGGCTGACCGCCTGCGTTCAGATCGACACCCCCGACAAACCGATCGAGATCAACCTGAACATCAACATCAAGCAGGAAATCGTGTACAGGCTGGATGGTGACGCCAAGAAGCTGATCGAACAGAATAGCGAGATATTCTGAGGTCTTGGAAAGACTGGGGAATGATTGAGATGAGCAAGAATATGTGGAAACCGACCGGAATCGCGATGGCTGCCGTGGCTGTGACCGCGGCGCTGGCGTTTGCTGTGCCCTCGGCGATGGCGCAGCGCGACCCGGCGTATGAAGCCGCGCGTTCGGCGGGCCAGATCGGCGAGCAACCCGACGGTTATCTCGGTTTTGTTTCGACGCCGACCCCGGCGGTGCGCGACATCGTCAACGACATCAATATCAAGCGCAAGGCTGCCTATACCAGCGGCGCGCCTGCGGGCAGCACGGTCGAGCAATTTGCGTTCGTTACCGGGTGCAACCTCATCAACAAGACCAAGCCGGGCGAGAAGTACAAGGCGCCCGACGGTAGCTGGAAGACGCGCGACAGCGGCGCGCCGGTGCGGGATTCGCGCTGTCCCTGAAGTCTTTGCTGCAACGATGGCGCCCGAGGGTGCCCAATGCCGCCGCGCCCCTAAACGCGGCGGCATTTTCGTTTGCGGAAGGTCGCCGCATTTTGTGCACCTGCACAGACTATTGCGTCGCGGCTGCGCGCGGGCATTGACTTAATGGGGCGGCATTCCTAAACGGACCGCGCCTTAGGGGTCCCCCGGATTTTCGGGCCTTTTTTTGCAGGCAGAATCGGGAGTTTCCCGCTCTGTTTCAGGAGGATGGCAAGAGATGACGGGGAACGGCAGCGATCCGGAACCAGCTTCGGAGGATTCGCGCCTGGTCTCGCTCGAAGAGCGATTGGACCGGGCCGAAGCCGCAGAGGCGAAACGGACCGCGGTAAACGCCGGGCCGGAATCCGATGCCAATTACCGGCTCGGTAACCGCGTCCTGGCCGAACTGCTGGGCGGAATGATCGGCGGAGCGCTGTTCGGCTGGCTGATCGACCGTTTTGCGGGAACCTCGCCCTGGGGCCTGTTGGGGATGTTGTTCATGGGAATCGTCGTGGCGTTCCGGAATATCATCCGCCTGACATCGACGCCCCGCAAATAGCGGGATGTAGGCGAAATTTTCCGCGGGACGGCCTGATGTGCCGCCCCGCAATGCGCGTGGAGTGAAGAGTGGCGGCGGAATCCGGCAAGATCGACCCGATGCACCAGTTCGAGGTGACCCCGCTTGGCGGCGGCTTCAACCTTGGCGGTCACGAGATCCTGTTCACCAACAGCGCGCTGTGGATGGTGATCGCGGCGATGGTACTCGGCCTGTTCATGTGGGGCGGCATGCGTCGCCAGCTCGTTCCCGGCCGCTGGCAGGCCGCGGTTGAGGGCTTCACCGGTTTCATCTCGAGCATGATGACCGCGAATATCGGCAGTGAAGGGCGCAAGTTTACGCCTTATGTCTTTTCGCTCTTCATGTTCATCCTCTTTTGCAACCTGCTCGGCATGCTGCCGCTCGGCGTGCTCGGGCTGCACCCCTTCACCGTCACCAGCCATATCGCGATCACCGGCGTTCTTGCGCTCCTCTCCTTTTCGATCGTGCTCATCGTCGGTTTCTGGCGCCACGGCCTGCACTTCTTCTCGCTGTTCGTGCCGCACGGTACGCCGCTGCCGATGATTCCCTTCATCGCCGTGATCGAGTTCATCTCCTTCATGATCCGCCCGTTCAGCCTTGGCCTGCGTCTGTTCGTCGCGATGACCGCGGGTCACGTGCTGCTGAAGGTGCTGTCGGGTTTCGTCATCAACGGTTTCAACGCTGAAAATGTCGTGATCGGCTCGGTCGTGTCGCTGCTCAGCTTTACCCTGATGATCGGCATCAGCGCGCTCGAGCTGCTCGTCGCCGGCATCCAGGCCTATGTTTTCGCCCTGTTGACCTCGCTTTACATCAACGATGCGGTCAACCTTCACTAATCCCGTTTAAAACCAAACGATTCTACCAAGGAGTTACGATAATGGACGCAGAAGCAGCAAAGCTGATCGGTGCCGGTCTGGCCGCTATCGGTGCCGGCATGGCCGCCATCGGTGTGGGTAATGTGTTCGGCAGCTTCCTCGAAAGCGCGCTGCGCAACCCCGCCGCCGCCGACGGTCAGCAGGGCCGCCTGTTCATCGGCTTCGCCGCTGCCGAACTTCTCGGCCTGCTGGCGTTCGTCGTTGCGATGATCCTGCTCTTCGTCGTCTGATTTCGGACGATATCGGGTGATGCCGGTCCCGGCGGGACCGGTTTTGCCTGCGCAGGTTTTTCAAAAGTTTAAGGCTCGCCTTTCATGCCCCAGATAGCCCAGCTTACCGCTGACAATTGGTATCTTGCCTCGCAGCTTTTCTGGCTGCTCGTCGTGTTCGCCGGCATTTATGTCGTGATCGGTCGCGGCATGCTGCCCAAGATCGAAGCGACGGTGGACGCCCGCGACCGCAAGGTGGCGGACGATCTGGCGGCGGCGAAGGCGGCGCATGCCGCCGCCGACAGCCTCGAAGAAAACTACCGCCAGCAAAGCGATGCGAGCCGTGCCGCGGCGCAGAAGGCCGTGGCCGATGCCAAGGGCAAGGCCGCGAAGGACGCCGAAAAGCGTCTCGCGAAGGTCGATGCGGAGATGGCCGAAAAGCTGGCTTCGGCCGAGGCCGACGTCTCGGCGGCGCGTTCGTCGGCGATGGCCGAGATCGAATCGGTCGCGGCCGAAGCGGCGAGCGATCTCGTTGCCAAGCTGTCGGGCGTGACGGTGGCTGCGGCGGACAGCAAAGCGGCAGTGAAGGCGGTGCTCCATGGCTAATTTCGGACTTTTCCTTTCGGAAGCCGCGGGCGAGGCGCACGCCACTCCGACCGCGTTCGGGATGGATGCGACCGTGTGGGTGTCGATCGCGATGCTCGTTTTTCTGGGTATTCTTGCGTGGAAAAAAGTGCCTGCGGCAATCGGTGCGATGCTCGACGGCAAGATCGCCGAGATTTCGAAGCAGCTCAACGAAGCCGAACAGCTGCGCCTCGATGCCGAGTCGCTGAAGGCTGAATATGAGGCCAAGCTCGCCCGTGCGGCGAAGGAAGCCGAAGAGCTTCGCGCGCGCGCCGACGCCGAAGCCGAGGCGCTCGTCGAAAAGGCGAAAGCCGACGCCACCGCGCTGATCGCGCGCCGCAAACAGATGGCCGAGGATCGCATTGCCGCGGCCGAAGCCACCGCGTTGAGCGAAGTCCGTGCTGCCGCCGCCAAGGCCGCTACCGAGGCCGCAGCCAAGCTGATCGCCGACAAGCACGACGCCAAGGCGGACAAGGCGCTGGTCGACGACGCGATCGCGGCGGTCGCAAAAGCCTGACGTTTGCCACGCAGCTGAATACAGGGCGCCCGCGGATTTCCGCGGGCGTTTTGCTTTCAGCCTTGCCCCGCAAGCCCGGCTACCCAGGCCTTGGTTGCGGGGCAGCTGTCCATCGCCCTTGCATAAGCGGCGCGCCCGGTGGTCCGGTCGATATAGGCTCGTTCGATCGCGCCATGTCCGAAACCGATGGTCCGTTCGGCGAACTGCAGCGCATAGGTCACCGAGATATCGGCAGCGGTAAAGCGCTCACCGGCGATATATGGCGTGCTTGCCAGTTGCCGGCTGACCAGTCCGAGCCGACTCTCGAAAATGCCGCGCGCCCATTGGGTGGTCCAATTGCCCTTCTCGGCTTCCGGCGCCAGGATGTCGGTCGCGACGATCGCATTGACGGGTCCTGCCAGCCCCGCTTCGCCCATATGCAGGAATTGCAGATAGGTCGCGAAATCTGCGTCACCGACTGCCGGTGCCAGCGAACCCGGACCGTATCGGGCCAGCAAATATTGCATGATCGCAATCGACTCGACCATCACCGTATCGCCGTCGACGATCGCCGGGATGAAACCGGCGGGGTTGATCACGAGAAACTCCTGATCATTCTCGATCCCGTCGAGGAGGTCGACCGGTCGCGGTCGGTAGGGGAGGCCCATCTCTTCGAGCAGCCACATCACGCGGAACCCGCGGCCTTCGCCATACACCGTGATCATATGTCGTTGCCCTTCAAAATTTGATCATGATCCGCCGCGCGAGCGCGGGAGACATGCTGTGTACCAGTCGCAGCAGCTTGGTCTGCCCCACCGCAACCTCCGCGCGGTTCGCCTTGATCCCCGCAACGATCTCGGCGGCGCAGTCCGCCGCGCTCATCATCTTGCCGCCGCGCCCGGTGGTCATGTTCGTTGCGACCAGCGGCGGCAGGGCTTCCAGCACCTTCACGCCGCTGTCCTTGAGCTGGTAGCGAACGGCCTGGGTATAGCTGCGCAGCGCGGCCTTGGTCGCGCAATAGATCGGCCCGCCGGCGCGCGGCGCGATCGCCAGACCCGATGTGACGTTGACGATCATCGCCTCGCCCTGCGCTTTGAGTTGAGGCAGCAAGCGGGTGGTCACGGCGATCGGTGCGTAGAAATTGGTGTCGATGCACTGCGCCGCGCTGGCCAGCGAAGCGATATCGTCGAGCGCATAGTCGCTGCCGACGCCGGCATTGTTGACCAGCAGTGCGAGCGGTTTGCCCGCAACGCCTTCGACCACCGCATCGATCCCGGTGGGACCCGACAGGTCGCCGACGATGATCCCGAACCCCAGCGCAGCCATCGCCTGCAGTTTTTCCGGCGAACGCCCGCTGACGATCACATCGGCGCCCAATCCCTGCAACTGCAGCGCAATTTCCCGACCGATCCCGTCGCTGCCGCCGGTAACCAATGCCGTTTTCCCGCGAACGTCCATGCGACCCCTCCCATGGTGGTTTTACCTGTCGCACTATGGCGGCTCGCATCGTCCTCGCCTACATGCAAAATCATGGCTCGCCCGAACGCTCCCGATCGATTCAACGAAGAGAAAGCGACATATGTGATCCGCGGCAGCGGTGAGGAGGGTGACAAGCCCGACCTCGAGCGCGGCGCCGAAGTGATACGCGGCGTCGTTCGCAAGCTTCCGACGCGCCCCGGCGTCTACCGCATGCTCGATGCGCGCGGCGATGTGCTGTACGTCGGCAAGGCGCGCGCGCTCAAGAATCGCGTGACCAACTATACGCAAGTCGCGCGACTGCCGCAGCGCCTCCAGCGCATGGTGTCGCAGACGCGCGCGATGGAAATCGTCACGACCAACAGTGAGGCCGAGGCGCTGCTGCTCGAAGCGCAACTGATCAAGCGCTATCGCCCGCCGTATAATGTGCTGCTGCGCGACGACAAAAGCTTTCCGTTCATCCTGCTGCGCACCGATCATGACTTCCCCAGGGTGCAGAAGCATCGTGGCGCGCGGCGCGCGAAGGGACGTTATTATGGGCCGTTTGCGAGTGCGGGATCGGTAGCGCGGACGCTCAACGCGCTGCAAAAGACCTTTCTGTTGCGCAGTTGCACCGACAGTTTTTTCGCGAACCGTTCGCGGCCATGCCTGCTCTACCAGATCCGCCGCTGCTCGGCGCCGTGCGTCGATCGCATCGGCAAGGATGATTATGCCGCGCTGGTGGGCGATGCGCAGGACTTTCTCGAAGGGCGCTCCACTGCCGTCCAGAAGCGTCTCGGCGACGCGATGACAAAGGCAGCCGAGGCCATGGACTATGAGCAGGCGGCGGTGCTGCGCGACAGGCTGAAGGCGCTGACCTTCATCCAGGGTAGCCAGTCGGTGCACGCCGACGGGCTGGGGGATGCCGATGTTTTCGCGCTCGCGGCGAAGGGTGGGCAACTCTGCGTCGCAGGCTTCTTCATCCGCGGCGGGCAGAATTGGGGGCATCGCAGCTTCTTTCCCGCGCATGTCGCCGGTGTGCCCGAAGAGGAGGTACTCGAAAGCTTCCTGATGCAATTTTACGAGGGGGTGCCGCCGCCGAAGACGATTCTCGTCGACCGCGAGCCCGCCGAATGCACATTGCTCGCCGAAGCGCTCGGTGAAGTGGCGGGGCGCAAGGTCGAGATCAGCGTGCCGCAGCGCGGTAACCGCAAGCGGTTGCTCGAACAGGCGGTGCGCAACGCGGGCGAGGAACTCGACCGCCGGCTCGCCGAGAGCAGCAGCCAAGCGAAGCTGGGGCGCGAACTCGCCGACCTGTTCGACCTCGATGCGCCACCGCAGCGGATCGAGATCTACGACAACAGCCATATCCAGGGCACCAATGCGCTCGGCGCCATGGTCGTTGCGGGTCCCGAGGGCTGGATCAAGGGCGCGTACCGCAAGTTCAACATCAAGCGTGCCGAAACGCAACCGGGCGACGATTTCGCGATGATGCGCGAGGTGTTCCAGCGCCGCTTCGCGCGCGCGATCGAGGAGGATCCCGAACGGACGAAAGGCGAATGGCCCGATCTGGTGCTGATCGACGGCGGCAAGGGGCAGGTGTCGGCGGTGTCGGATGTGTTTGCCGAGCTCGGAATCGACGATCTTCCCTATGTCGGCGTCGCCAAGGGACCCGATCGCAACGCCGGACGCGAGACTTTTTACCTGCCCGACGGGCGCGAATTCACGCTGCCGCCGAACAATGCCGTGCTCTTCTATATCCAGCGGCTGCGCGACGAGGCGCACCGCTTTGCGATCGGCGCGCACCGGCAGAAGCGCGCGAAGGCGACGGGAAGCTCGCCGCTCGACGAGGTGCCGGGCATCGGCCCGGCGCGCAAGAAGGCCCTGCTGATGCACTTCGGCACCGCGCGTGCGATCCGTGGGGCGAGCCTCGACGATTTGAAACGCGCGCCGGGGGTGAGCGCGGGGGTCGCGCAGGCGGTGTATGATTTCTACAACCCCGGCGGATGAAGGACGACGTCTCTCGGCGGCGGTCGCCGCCGAGATGGCGCAACAGGGAGAAGACGGATCATGGATTTTGCAGCCGCCATGCCGCTTGCCGGGACGCTGGGCGTCGTAATTCAGGAAGGGACGAAGGACCGCGTGGCCGGAACGCTTCCCGTGCGGCCCGAAATCTGTACCGCGGGCCACATCGTCCACGGCGGCGCGATCATGGCCTTTGCCGATTGTCTGGGAGCGGTCGGGGCGTTCCTGACCCTGCCCGAGGGCGCGACGGGCACGACGACGATCGAGAGCAAGACAAATTTCCTCGGCGGCGGTCCGGTCGGGTCGGTGCTCGTCGGTGAAGCGGTGCCGGTGAAGATCGGCAAACGCCTGTCGGTGTGGCAGACGCGCATCCGCACCGAAGAGGGCGCCGAAGTCGCGTTGGTGACGCAGACGCAGATGGCGCTTTGGCCAGCCTGAGCGCCGAGGCGATCGTCTGTGCGGTACGCGCGCACGGCGAGCATGGCGCGATCCTGCGCGCATTGACGCGCGAGGCGGGGCTCGTCGCCGGCTATGTCCGCGGCGGGCGATCGCGGCGGCTGCGGCCGATCCTGATGCCCGGAAACCGCATCGCGCTCGAACTGCGGGCACGGACCGAAGAGCAGCTTGCCGGAGCGACGGCCGAATTGCTGGAGAGCCGCGCACCGCTGCTCGCCGAGCCATTGCCTGCCGCAGCAATCGACTGGGTGACCAGCCTGACCGCCGCCACTCTGCCCGAAAGCCAGCCCTATCCCGCGCTGTACGCCGCGTTGTCGGCGCTACTCGACGCGATCGGCGTCGCACCGGCGGCGCGGCAATGGGCGGCGGCGCTGGCACGCTACGAACTGCTTTTGCTTGCCGAACTCGGTTTCGGGCTCGATCTCGACCAGTGCGTGGCCAGCGGGGCGGCGCATGATCTCGCCTTCGTCAGCCCCCGGTCGGGCGGCGCGGTCAGCATCGCGGCGGCCGCGGGTTACGAGGCACGCCTGTTTCGCCTGCCGCCGTTCCTGCGCGGCGCCGACCCCGATCCGTCGTTGCCCGACGCGCTCGACGGACTGGTGATCACGGGTCATTTCCTCGATCGCGACCTGCTCGACGGACGCAATCATGACTTGCTGGTGACGAGGGAAAGATTGATCGCGCGGCTCAAGAGGGCGGTTGCGTGAGGCGGCCGTGCTGCCTAGAGGGGCAGCGTCACACCACGGCTGTATGCCCTTTCCGTTTGTGCTGAGCTAGTCGAAGCATCGTCCTAATTCGTGGCGGCGCCAGAGCAGAGCGGCCCTTCGAAAGAAATCGGGGCGGACGGCGTATTTCGAGCGCGTGGCGTTCGGAAACGAAAGGGCGAGAATTGAACATCCTGCTGCTGGCCGGCGACGGCATCGGTCCCGAGATCATGGCAGAGGCCGAAAAGGTGCTGGCTGCACTCGCGCTGCCTGTCGTGCTCGACCGCGCACTCGTCGGCGGAGCGGCCTATGAAGCCACCGGGCATCCGCTGCCTCCCGAGACATTGGCAAAGGCCAGGGCTGCGGACGCGATCCTTTTCGGTGCGGTCGGCGACCCGCGTTTCGACAATGTCGAACGCCATCTGCGCCCCGAACAGGCGATCCTCGGTCTCCGCGCCGAACTGGGGCTGTTCGCGAACCTGCGTCCCGCCAAGCTGTTTCCGGGGCTGGAGGATGCGTCGGCATTGCGCCCCGAAGTCGCCTCGGCGATCGACTTGCTGATCGTGCGCGAGCTCAACGGCGACGTCTATTTCGGCGAAAAGGGCACGCGCACGACCGCGACCGGCGAGCGCGAAGGCTATGACGTCATGGCGTATAGCGAGAGTGAGGTACGACGCATCGCGCACGTCGCTTTTCGTGCGGCGCAAGGGCGGCAGAAGCGGCTGTGCTCGGTCGACAAGGCGAATGTGCTGGAGACGTCGCAGCTCTGGCGCGACGTCGTTGTCGAAGTGTCCCGCGAATATCCCGACGTGGCGCTCACCCATATGTATGTCGACAACGCCGCGATGCAGCTCGTGCGCAACCCCGGCCAGTTCGACGTCGTCGTTACCGGGAACCTGTTTGGCGACATCCTGTCCGATCAGGCGTCGATGTGCGTGGGCTCGATCGGGCTGCTCGCATCGGCTTCGCTGAGCGAGGGCACGCAGGGGTTGTACGAACCGATCCACGGCAGCGCACCCGATATCGCGGGCAAGGGCGTTGCCAACCCGCTGGCGATGATATTGTCGCTCGCGATGCTGCTGCGCCATTCGGGCGGCGACGAGTCGAGCGCGGCGCGGATCGAGGCGGCGGTGGCCAGGGTGCTGGCTGACGGATGCCGCGGCGCCGATCTGGGGGGCAATATGGGAACGACGGCATTGGGCGATGCGGTGGTTTCGGCTTTGAACGGATAAGATGATGAAGAAGACGACGGGTTTCGATCGCAGCAAGACGCGCCAATGGCAGCCCGCGACGCAGGCGGTGCGCGGCGGCACGTGGCGCAGCGAGCATGGCGAGACGTCGGAGGCGCTCTTCCTCACCTCGGGCTACACCTATGAAAGCGCCGAGGAAGTCGCGGCGCGTTTTGCCGGCGAAGAAACCGGTATGACCTATTCGCGCCTGCAGAACCCGACCGTCGCGATGCTCGAGGAACGTATCGCGCTGATCGAGGGTGCCGAGGCGTGCCGCGTCCAGGCGACCGGCATGGCGGCGATGACGACCGCCCTGCTGTGCCAATTGTCCGCCGGTGATCATGTCGTTGCGGCGAAGGCTGCGTTCGGTTCGTGCCGCTGGCTCGTCGATCATCTGTGTCCGCGCTTCGGGATCGAAACCACCGTCGTCGACGGGCGAGACAATGACGCGTGGGAGCGCGCGATCAAGCCGAACACCAAGGTTTTTTTCTTCGAAACTCCCGCCAATCCGACGATGGACATCGTCGACATGAAACATGTCTGCGGACTGGCGAAGGCGCATGGCATTACCAGTGTCGTCGACAATGCCTTTGCGACCGCCGTGCTCCAGCGCCCGATGGATTTCGGTGCCGACGTCGTGGCCTATTCGGCGACTAAGCTGATGGAAGGGCAGGGGCGTGTCCTTGCCGGTGCCGTGTGCGGAACCGAGAAATTCATCAACGATGTTCTGCTTCCGTTCCAGCGCAACACCGGGCCGAACCTCTCGCCGTTCAATGCCTGGGTGGTGCTGAAGGGGCTCGAGACGCTCGACCTGCGGGCGCGGCGCCAGTCGGAGAATGCGCTCGCCGTGGGGCGCGCCATCGAAGGTCGCGTCGCGCAAATGCTCCATCCGGGGCTCGCCAGCCATCCGCAGCACAATCTGGCAATGAGCCAGATGGCAGCCTGCGGACCGATCTTTTCCTTCATTCTCGATGGCGGACGCGAACAGGCGATGGCTTTCCTCAACGCGCTCGAACTGGTCGATATTTCGAACAATATCGGCGATTCTCGAAGCCTTTGCTGTCACCCTGCCTCGACGACCCACTACGGCGTCAGTGCTGAGGCTCGCGCCGACATGGGAGTGGTCGAGGGCATGTTGCGGATCAATATCGGGCTGGAGGATCCGCGCGACGTGATCGCCGATCTGGACCAGGCATTGACCAGGGTCGGGCTTTAGGCGATTCTGGCAGGGTGATGATCGACTCCTTCTTTCCCTACGCCGAAACGACCGGAACCGTGACGGTACGCGTCGCGGTGAGCTACTTGCCCGAACAATCGCATCCGTCGCTTGGTCGCTGGTTCTGGGCCTATCATGTGCGGGTCGAAAATCATGGCGACGGCGCAGTTCAACTGATCAGCCGCCATTGGCGTATCGTCGACGGCCACGGTCAGGTGAGCGAGGTCGAGGGCGAGGGTGTCGTCGGCGAACAGCCGCTGATTCAGCCCGGTGGCGCTTATGACTATGTGTCGGGCTGTCCGTTGCCGACCCCCGAAGGGTCGATGATCGGCAGCTATGACATGGAAACCGCCGACGGCTCGCACATGCTGGTCGCCATTCCGCATTTTGCCCTGAAGATGCCTGCGACCGCCCCATGAAACGCACCCATTTGCCGCTCAATGCGCTGCGCGTGTTCGACGCGGCCGCCCGCCACCTGAGCTTCACCCGCGCCGCCGACGAGCTGGCCGTGACCCCCGCCGCCGTCGGGCAACAGATTCGGGCGCTTGAGGATATGCTGGGGGTCGTGCTGTTCCGCCGCACCCCCAAGGGACTCGAACTCACCGGCGAAGCGCATGCGGGGCTCGACGCGCTGCGCCAGGGCTTTTTGCAGTTCGAGGAATCGGTGCGTGCGATGCAGGCCGGGCAGTCTTCGCAGTCGCTGACGATCGCGGCACCGCGCGATCTGACCGCCAAATGGCTGGCGCCGCGGCTCGCGCGTTACAGCCAGCAGGCCCCCGACGTGCGCTTCACGCTTGTGTCGGCGGACGGCGGGATCGACTTTACCGAGGCGAACCTCGACCTTGCAATCTTCTGGACCGATGGCGCGGGCGACCATGAAGGGGTTGCGCTGTCGGAGGCGACGATGGTCACCGTGGCTGGACCGGGCAGCGAAAGCGATACGCGCATTGCCTGGCCGGGGTGTCCGGTCGACGACGGCGAACCCGCGTTGCGGCTCGGCGACGCCGGGCTCGCGATCGACGCGGCCGCGAACGGGTTGGGGCAGGCCAATGTCCCCGCGATGCTCGCCGAAGCCGATATCGCGTCGGGCCGGGTGCGTGTGGTGCGCGAAGCATTTGCCGCGAAGCGCGGCTACTGGCTTGTCGCGCCGACACCGCAATGGCGACAGGCGAAGGTCAAGGCGCTCGTCGCTGCGTTGACCGCCTAGAGTGTTTTCAAGTCAGGTGGACCCACCTGACGGCCCGGAAAATACGGGGAAAACAAAATCGAGAGTGCCGGGCGCATCATTTCGCGGCCAGCGCCAAGAGCCGCGTAACCAGCCCGACCATCGTGTCGGTCGCGACTTCGGCTTCGGGGTTGTTCCAGCTTGCGGTGACGACAAAGACCTTGCCGTCGGACTTGCGCTCGCCGAGCAGGCTCATCGAGATGACCCCGAGTTCGGAGCCGCCCTTGTAGCCGAGCCAGCGCCAGGCGGCGCCCGCGCCCGGGCCGACCCCGTTGTTGATCGCCATCGCGGCCATCATCGGTTCCGATCCACGCGTGCGCAGATCGCGCATCAGCCGCGCGATATCGTTCGGGCTCGCGAACCATTCGAGGCTGTCGATGAAGCGGGGGCCGCCGGAAAAGCTGACGCCGTCGACGTTCGCAAGGACCAGCCGGTCGCGACTGGTATCGATGAGCTTGCGCTGCGCACCGTCATCGCCCGCGATGAAGGCGGCGCGCTCGGCGGCGAAATTATTGCCCTTGAGTGCAAAGGCCTCGACCGTCGTCAGAAAAGGGATGTTGCGCGATGGCGCGCTGTGTCCCGTAGCTGTCATTCGGGCTTCGATATTTTCGCGTCCGAGAAGGTGGATCAGCGTGTCGGTGGCGCCGTTGTCGCTGACCGAGATCATCCAGTTGGCAAGCGTCTGCAGCGTGACCGGCATGCCCTTCGGCCAGTTGGCGGTGCCCGCGGAGGAAAAGCTGGCGTGCGACAGCGGGACGACATCCGACCATTTGCGTTTTCCGCTGGCTACCTGCGCCGCGAGTTCGTTCAGGACGTAAAGCTTGAAGGTCGATCCGATCGCGAACTGGGTATCGGGATGCAGCGCAACAAGGGGGGTGATCGCGGTGCCATCGAGCTCGGCCACGAGGAAGCCCGCGGCGCCGGGAAGGGCGGCGAACTCGGTCGAGACCTTGGCGAAGTCATCGTTCGCCATCGCGAAATGGGTAAAAAGCAGCCCGAATACCTTCGCGTCGGGATCGGCTCCGGCTTCGAGCGAGATCGTGCCGATCCCCTTTTCGAAGCGAAGCAATATGGTCCCGGATCGGCCGTTGGTCGAGGTCGCCTTGTCGAGCGACAAGGGTTGGCCATATTGCGCGATCAGGCTCGCTGTGATTGCGTCGAATTTCGCCTTGGGCACCGCAGTCTGGAACGAGGCATCGAAATAGTCGGCATAGGCGATGCGTCCGGCGAGCAGATCGACGAGTTGTGCCGCCCGGCGCTCGAAGGCCGTCGGCGCTGGAGCGTTCGCCTCGGGGGGCTGCGCCGCGGCGGGGAGCGCCGGCGTCAGCGTAGAAACCGCGAGCAGAGCAGCGAGCAAGACCCTCATTTTATATCTCCTTCGGAGGTGCTGTGCGGTCGATGCGATCGATCTGCATACGCAGCATGGCCGCGGCACGGAGGTTGAGCAACCAGATGCCGGTGAAAAGCATCAACGGCAGCGCGACGTAGGCGGCGAAACCGAGCGGGTGTGCACTGCCCGCGGCAAGCGCCTGCCCCACCATGAAAACGAGCAGCCCCGGCAGCATTGGCGCAAGATACCAGAGGCCGACGCGCGCGAGCATATGCTCCTCGCGCACCAGCCGGTCGCGGTAGTGGCTTCGGATATCCGCAGCTTCGGCTGTCGGATCGGGGCGCGGACTGCGAAGCGCGAGCTGCCATGTGACGAACAGCGTGCCGGCGATCACCAGCAGGCTGCCGATCTTGAGGAGCGGTTCGGGCAGGATCGCGGCATAGACGGCAAAGGCGGCGGCGACGAAGGCGGCGGCGATATATTCGCGCCGGTTGCGGCGACCGACAATGCCGTCGAACGTCGCGGCGCGGCGCTTGACCTCGTCGAGCGGCAGGGGCGCGAGCCCGGTATCGTCTGCCTGCCACAGAATGCGGATATCGTCGGTCATCGGACGTCTCCCTGCCCGGCGAAACGGCGCGCGAGCATTGTTTTGAAACGATGAATCTTGGTCGCGACGGCATCGGCGGAAACGCCGGTGATCTCGGCGGTCTCGGTGCCCGTCACGCCTTCGAGGTAGAGGAGGAGGATCTGGCGGTCGGGCGGATCGAGGCGTCCGACGATCGAAAGGACCAGCGCCATCGCCTGCTCGTTCGTGGCGCGATCGAGCGGTGACGGCGCGTCGTCGGCAAGATCGAGGTCTTCGATGGACGACCAGCCATGGCGGTTGCGGCGCTGCTGCTGCAGCACGTGCGATGTCGCGCGATTATGTGCGACGCGCCAAACCCATGTGCCGAGCGAGCAACGACCATCGAAGGCGCCAAAGCTCTGCCATAGCGCGACCTGCAACTCCTGCTCCAGATCGCGGCGCAGGTCGGCGTCGGCTTCATAACCGCGCGCAAGGCGTACAAGCGCGGGCCCGAAGCGCGCCATCGCCTCGACAAACAGATCATCCTGCCGGCTGCTTCTCATTCCCGTCTCCGGCCGTCCGTGTCGCATGCCCTTTTAGTCGAAGGCGCCGCGACTTTCTGACGGCGGATGGGGAATATTCCGGTCAGGCGTCGATCGCAGCCTCGTCGAGGCTCGCGGCATTGGCCTGAATGAACTGGAAACGATGTTCGGGATGCTTGCCCATGAGCCGGTCGACGAGGTCTTTCACCAGGTGCCGCTCCTCATATTCCTGCGGCAGCGTGACGCGCAACATCGAGCGCGTTGCGGGGTCCATCGTCGTTTCTTTCAATTGGTTGGGGTTCATTTCTCCCAAACCCTTGAAACGCCCCACCTCGACCTTCTTGCCCTTGAACAGCGTCGCTTCGAGCTCGGCGCGGTGCGCATCGTCGCGCGCATAGGCCGAGGTGCTTCCCGCGGTGAGGCGGTAGAGCGGCGGCTGCGCGAGATAGACATGGCCGTCCCGGACGACGTCGGGCATTTCCTGAAAGAAGAAGGTCATCAGCAAGGTCGCGATATGCGCGCCGTCGACGTCGGCGTCGGTCATGATGACGATCTTTTCATAGCGCAGCCGGTCGGCGTCGCAATCCTTGCGCATGCCGCAACCCAGCGCTAGCGCAAGATCGGCGATTTCCTGATTGGCGCGGATCTTGTCGGCGCTGGCGCTTGCGACGTTCAAGATCTTGCCGCGGATCGGCAGGATCGCCTGGGTCTTGCGATCGCGCGCCTGTTTGGCGCTGCCGCCTGCGCTATCGCCTTCGACGATGAACAATTCGGTGCCCTCGGGACCATCATTCGCGCAATCGGTGAGCTTGCCGGGCAGGCGCAGCTTGCGCCCGCTCGTCGCGGTCTTGCGCTTGACCTCGCGCTCGGCCTTGCGCTTGAGCCGCTCGTCCATGCGTTCGAGGATGAGGCCGAGGAGCGCGCGGCCGCGATCCATATTGTCCGACAGGAAATGGTCGAAATGGTCGCGCACCGCATTTTCGGTAAGGCGCGCCGCCTCGGGGCTCGACAGCCGGTCCTTGGTCTGGCTCTGGAACTGCGGGTCGCGGATGAAGACCGAGAGCATCATCTCGCCGCCGTTGAAGACGTCTTCGGCGGTGATCTGCGCCGCCTTTTTTTGCCCGATCAACTCGCCGAATGCGCGCAATCCCTTGGTCAGCGCCGCGCGCAACCCCGCTTCATGCGTGCCGCCGGCGGGGGTCGGAATGGTGTTGCAGTACCAGCTGTAAGAGCCGTCGGACCAGAGCGGCCAGGCGATCGCCCATTCGGCACGCCCCTGATCGCCCGAGAACTCCTGACCCCCGACGAAGGGTTCGGCCGTCGCACATTCACGCGTGCCGATCTGCTCCTTGAGATGGTCGGCAAGGCCGCCGGGAAACTGGAAGACCGCCTCGGCGGGGGTATCGTCGCCGATCAGTTCGGGGGCGCATTTCCACCGGATTTCGACCCCGGCGAACAGATAGGCCTTCGAGCGGGCCATGCGATACAGGCGCTGCGGCTTGAAACGGCCATGCTCGCCGAAAATTTCGGGGTCCGGTATGAAGGAAACGCTGGTTCCACGCCGGTTCGGCGTGGGGCCGAGTTCCTCGAGCGCGCCAAGCGGGGTTCCGCGTGAGAAGCGCTGACGATAAAGAAGCTTGTTGCGCGCGACCTCGATCGTTGTTTCGGTTGACAGCGCGTTGACGACACTCACTCCGACACCATGAAGCCCGCCCGAAGTGGCATAGGCCTTGCCTTCGAACTTGCCGCCCGAGTGGAGCATGGTCATGATGACTTCGAGTGCCGACTTTCCCGGGAATTTGGGATGCGGATCGACGGGCATGCCGCGTCCGTTGTCGACGATGGTCAGGCGGTTGCCGACGTCGAGCGTGACTTCGATGCGCGTCGCGTGGCCCGCGACCGCTTCGTCCATGCTGTTGTCGATCACTTCGGCGGCGAGATGGTGGAGCGCGCGCTCGTCGGTACCGCCGATGTACATGCCCGGGCGGCGGCGGACAGGTTCGAGCCCTTCGAGCACCTCGATCTGCGAGGCGTTGTAGCTGTCCTGGACGGGAGCGCTGCTGTCGAACAAATCGTGACTCATGTCCGTTTCTATAGGGGGGCGGGAGTCGCGGTGGCAAGGCCGGTGTTGGCGCTTTGATCCCATACTGCCGTCCGGCTCCGCGCTAGGATGGGGGAAGCGGAGGAGGGGGTGATGGCAAACTATATCGACGATGATATCGTGGTGTTGCGCCGCGACGATGGGCGGACATGGGAGCATTATTGGGGCGATCCCGTTGAACATATGCCCGCCGGCGACCTGCCCGGGAAAATGCGTGTGCGCATGCGCGGCGAGGACGGACGGTTGTGGGACGGTTTCATCAGTGACAAGACCCGTTTGCGATCGACGCCCGTCCTCTGGCTGTCGATGATCGACGTGCAGCAGGGCGACGGTCTGATCCTCGAAACTCCCGGCGGGAAAACGGTACTGATCGACGGCGGCGATAACAAGCTGTTCGCGCGGCATGCCGCCAAGCGCTATCCCGGCAGCAGCGACACGCGGCCGAAGATCGTCGATGCGATCATCGTCACGCACGGCGACGCTGACCATTTCAAGGGCCTGTCAGAAATCCGCGCGTCGGAATCCTCGAGCAAGTCGCTCTTCATCGCGCCGCGACGGATATTCCACAACGGACTGGTGAAGCGGCCCGGCAATCTGCCCAACAACAAAAAGCGTCCCGATGTCGAGATGTTCGGCGCCACGAGGAAGGTCGATGGACGCACTTTCGCGATCGAACTCGTCGACGATCCGCGCGGCGTGGTGGCGTCAGAGCGCAACGGGCCGTTCAACGAATGGTGCGCGACCCTCGACCATTGGGGAGACCGGACCGCCGCGGCGACCGGCAAAGCGATGGAGGTGCGCCGGATCGACCACCGTTCCGGCGACGCTTTTGCATTTCTGGCTGAAGAGGGCATCGAGATCGAATTGCACGGACCGATCGTCGAAGATGCCGCCGGAGCCGCAGGGCTGCGTTTCTTTCGCAAGCCGCCGAAAAATGCGGCGTTGATGGTGGGGACGGTGGCGGGGGCGGGGGGAGCGGTGTCGGCGTCGCATACTATCAACGGACATTCGATAAGCTTTCGAATGCGATACGGGAATGTCCGATTCCTGATGACGGGCGATCTCAACCATGAATCGATGCAGATGCTGCGCGAAACGCTGCCCGACGCGTCGCTGGCGACCGACATATTGAAGACGCCGCACCACGGTTCCTCGGACTTCGAGATGAACTATCTGCTTGAGGCCGCCCCCGTCGTGTCGCTGATCTCGTCGGGCGACGAGAATGCCAGCAAGGAGCACATCCATCCGCGCGCAACGCTGATGGCGGCGCTCGGCAAGGCGTCGCGCACCACGCCCGCGATCATCTTCAACACCGAACTCGCGGCCTTCTTTGCCTATCGCGGCAAGGTGACCGCCCAAAGCGGCGGCCCGCCTTTCGACGGCTTCCAGCGGCTCAATTTCGGGATCATCCATATCCGCACCGACGGCGAGCGCGTGCTGGCGTTCACGCACAGCGGCGAACGCGGCCTCAACGAGGCGTACCGTTTCACCGTGTCGACCACCGGCGCGGTCACCTTCGCCGACGAAGCCGTGCGGCGGGCCGCGCCAAGGGCCTGACACCCGCCCCGGCGCGGACATGTCCGACGTGCGATTCGGGGGTGCGACCGAAGGCCGCGCCGCGGCTCCGTTCACCCCGTTTTCGGCACAGCGAGGAACCCCGCTTCGTCGCCGCCGGTTTCTCCACCGACTGCAAAGTCATCCAAAAAGTGGAGCAACATAATGAAAACCCTCTCTCTCCTCGCCGCGACCGCGGCGGCCCTGTCGCTCGCGACGCCCGCCCTGGCGCAGGGCGATCGCGACAAGTCGCAGGATTTCAACGGCCCCTATATCGGCGTGTCGGGCGGCTATACCGTCCAGCCGAACGACGGGCGCGAGACGTTGATCTTCGACACCAACCAGGACGGCAGCTTCGACGATAGCGTCAACACGAGCACGGGCGACAACGCCTTCGCGCCCGGCTTCTGCGGCGGGGCCGCGACGGGCACCGCCAACCTCGATTGCCGCAACGACAAGGACGGTTTCGAATATTTCGCGCGCGCGGGTTACGACAAGCGCATGGGCAATTTCGTGCTTGGCGCGGTGATCGAGGGCGGCCGCAGCGAAGTGCGCGACAGCGTCAGCGGCTTTTCGGGTACCCCCGCGAGCTATACGATGAGCCGCGAAGCCGACTGGCAGGCCGGGGCGCGGTTGCGCGCGGGCTACACGCCCGGCGGCGGCGTGCTCTTCTATGCCACCGGCGGCGGGGCCTTCGCCAAGCTCGACAACCGCTTCACCACGACCAATGCGGTCAACAGCTTCGCCGACAACGGCAAGACCAACGCGTGGGGCTATTCGGCGGGCGGCGGCGCCGAGGCGATGCTGACCGACAAGATTTCGCTCGGTCTCGAATATCTCTACACCGACCTCAAGGACGATGACTATGTCGTCAACGTCGGCGCCGGGAGCGCGCCCGCAACCAACCCGTTCCTGCAAAATGGCACGGGTACGGACATCAAGCGCAGCAACGACAGCCTGCGCACGCACAGCGTGCGTGCGACCCTGAATCTGCGCTTCTGAAGATCGCTGCTGGCGGGAGCGGGAGGCGTCGGGTCCAATGGACCCGGCGCCTTTCCGCTATGCGCGCGCCTCCTGACGGGCGTGCGGCGCCGCGAAAATCGCGAAATTGCCGTTGGCGCTGCTGACGAGGCGCCCGCCCTGATAGAGGCGCGCCTCGATATTGGCGACGCGCTTGCCGCGGTGGAGCACTTCGGCATCGCAGGTCAGCCGGCCTTCGCCGACGCGGACATGGTAGTTGAACTTGATCTCGAGCGTCGCGCACCACTGATCGTCGCCAAGCAGGCTGGTCAGGGCGCCGCCCATCGCCGTGTCGGCGAGGCTGTAGGCGACGCCGCCATGCGCGGCCCCCTGCGGGCTGAAATGGCGCGCAGGCTCGACGTCGATCGCCATCGAACAACGCCCGTCGCCACGCTCGACCATCTGGAAGCCGAGCATGCGCGCGAATTCGAACTCCTGCCCGAAGGGCTTCACCGGACGCGCGGTCCGCCAAAGGGCGGCGGCGGCGGCGGGCGGCGCGTGCCGCGCGGCAGCTGGGCCTGGTAGGCGCGGCCGCAATGCTCGACGCAATAGGGGAAGCCGGGGTTCACCGCTTCACCGCAGAAATGGAAATCGGGCTCGCCCGGATGCCCCATCGGCCAGCGGCAGATGCGGTCGTTGAGGTCGAGCAGGGTGGTCTTGCCGGCGATTTCGGGGCTCGGCTTGGCGGGCACGAGACGACGCGGCGGCGCGGGCGGGATCGGCGCCTGCTGATCGCCCGGACCCTGGCGGATGAAGCCGCCGGGGCCGATCGAGACGACGCGCGGCGCGTCGGGCTTGGGCGCGGCTGCGACGCTGCCCTCGTCATCGGCGTTCGCTTCGGGCGCGGGGCGCGGATCGGGGCGCGCGGGCGCGGCGGGGCGCGCAGGCGCCGGCGCGGCGACGCGCGCCACGGGTGGCGCCGCCACGGGTTTGGGAGCCGGCGGCGCAGCGGGCTTTGCCGGCTTGACCTTTTCTGTCGCCTTGACGGGCGAGGGGCGCGATTTCAGGCCGAGGCGGTGCGCCTTGCCGATCACCGCGTTGCGGCTGACACCGCCGAGTTCGTCGGCGATCTGGCTGGCGGTCAGCCCCTTTTCCCACATGTTGCGCAGTTGCTCGATGCGCTCGTCGGTCCAAGACATCTTCTAAAATTCCTCATCATTCCGCGGAGGCGGCTCCGCCGGCAATCCGCCGTCGCCGGCCAGCTTGCGGGAAAGTCGGGGAGGCGATAGGCGAGAACGCCATGAACGACCAGCCCCAATTTTCGACCCGCGACTCGGGTGATTCCGCCGCCGCCCGCCCATTCGCGGAACCCGGCGTGCCGCATATCCGGACATTGAACGTACCGGGCATGCAGGCGCTATATGTCAAGGAGGTGCGTCGCTTTTTCAAGGTGCAACTCCAAACTATCTGGGCGCCCGCGATCACGACGCTCCTTTTCCTTGTCATCTTCACCGTCGCGCTGGGCGGTGCGGGGCGCAGCGTCATCGGCGTGCCCTTCGCCGATTTCGTCGCACCGGGGCTGATCATGATGGCGATGCTCCAGAACAGCTTCGCCAATTCCTCCTTTTCGCTGCTCGTCGGCAAGATCCAGGGAACGATCGTCGACTATCTGATGCCGCCGCTCGCAGTGGGCGAGCTGATCATCGCATTGATCGGTGCGGCGGTGACGCGCGCGGTGCTGGTCGGGCTGGCGCTCTGGCTGGCGATGCTGCTGTGGCCCGGGGTGCATGTGATGCCCGGCCATTTCTGGGCGGTCGTCGTTTTCGGCCTGCTCGGCGCGGCGATGCTCGGCTTTCTCGGCCTGATCACGTCGGTCTGGGCGGAGAAGTTCGACCATGCGGCGGCGGTGACCAATTTCGTCGTGACGCCGCTGGCGCTGCTGTCGGGCACCTTCTATGCGATCGACAGGCTCGCGCCGACCTTTCAGGCGATCGCGCATGCGAACCCGGTCTATTACGCGATCATGGGCTTTCGCTACGGTTTCATCGGCACGGTCGATTCGACGATCGCCAATCCGATCGGAACGGCGGTCCTCGTCCTGGTCGGGGTCAATGTGGTGCTCGGCCTGCTGACCTACCGCCTGCTTGCGTCGGGGTGGAAGCTCAAGGCCTGACCCGCGCGCCAGCCTGAGAGGCCGATCGGCATTGGCGGTTCCGCTACTCGCGTGCCATCGGCACGCGGCGCTCCGGGGCGCCGAAAACCGGCACTTCCGGCGCAACATCCCCCGAATGTCGATCGGTTCCAGAGCGGCGTGCGTCCAATATGAACCGTTCGCCCTGAGTCTGTCGAAGAGCCGTTCTTACTTTAAGCGGTAAAGAAAGAAGGACGGTGCTTCGACAAGCTCAGCACAAACGGGCTTGGAGATGATGCAGATTTGACGCCCTAGTGGCGGTGGATCGCGCGCAGGCGGTAACGGCCCTGATCGGGACCTTCGAACATCGCCTCGATCTGCGGATGGTCGACGGGGCCGCTGTCGCCGTCGGCAACCAGATTCTGCTGGCTGACATAGGCGATGTAGGACGAATCCTCGTTTTCGGCGAGCAGGTGGTAGTAAGGCTGTTCCTTCGCAGGCCGGATCGCCTCGGGAATCGCCTCGTACCATTCGTCGCTGTTCGAAAAGACGGGATCGATGTCGAACACGACCCCGCGAAAGTCGAACATCCGGTGGCGCACGATATCACCCGGCGCGAAGCGGGCCCGTTCGATCAGCGGGGGCACGAGTCGGCGGGCGGTGTCGGAAAGCATGTCGGACGGTGATTCTAGCGTCATATTATCAATCTATGACGATTCCGCGGCCGTTCAAGTGCGATAACATCCATTCCGGGCCTCGATCGGCGGCCAAGACAAGCGCGCCGGCCCCGCGAGCAGGGCCGGGGAGGCGTGGTCATTCGGGGGCATCGACGAAGATCGGCGTTCCCGCGGCTTCGAGGCGCAGAAGGCCGCGCCCGATGCGGACGATGCGGAGGGGCGCCTGTTTTTCGTCCAGCCGGCGGCGCAAGAGCAGCAGCCGGGTTTCGAGATTGTCCTTGATGTCGGGCATGCGCGGCGCGAGCGCCAGGCGCAGTTCGCGGTTCGAAAACTGGCTGCGCCCGTCGGCCAAATGCCATTCGAGCATCTGCCGCAGCAGCGCGCCGGCGATGCCTTTGACCACATAGGTGTCGTTGACGAATATGCTGTCGTCGAGGCGATGATGGGCAATGCGGATGTCGCCCCCCTTCGTTGCGCGGTCGCGGATGGACGGATCATGTCCGGGGTCTGCGGTCGTCGCGAGGCGCTCGCCCGCCTTCAGCGTCCGCGCCGCTTGTCCCGCCAGTATTTCGAGTGCGGCCTCGTCCTCGTCCCGAAACGCCATCCGGTCGGGGCTTTCGACGAACAGGACGCCGATTGCGTCATCGCGGACGAGCATCGGGACGGCGATCTGGCTCATCGCGTCGGGCAGTTGGGGAAAGGCGACGATGCGCGTGCTGTTCTCGGTCCCCTCGGCGTCGGTGGCGATCGCTTCGCCGAAACGGCGCACGCGGCTCATGTCGTTCACCTTGATCGGTCGGCCGCTTCGCGCCGCGGCGCCGATCAGCCCCTCGTCCGGCGCGACCTCCGAGCCGAGCCCGGACCGTTCGTATCCGAGGCTGCCGGTCGTGACGAGGCGGCCGCCGTGGAGATCGGCGATCAGGACCAGCGCGTTGGGATATCCGAGAAGATCGCGCACGCAGTGGAGCAGACCGTCGATGATGCCCTCGGCTTCGACCTCGCGCTCGATCGCCCTGCCGGCTGCCGCGAGCGCGGGGAGCGCGATCGGGCCGCGCTTCGGTGGCGCGGGGAGGGCTTCGACAGGCGAAGAAACCGCCTCGATGGCGCGAACATGAAAAATGTCGGCGCTGCGCAGCCGCATGACGTCCGACATGCCGACCTGCGCGCTGCTCGCCTTGAGTTGCAGGGCGATCTTGTCGAACAGCGCGCCGGTGTCGACCGAGCGGACATAGGCGATGTCGAGCAGATACTGGTCGCCGGTGAGGCAGTCGACGAGAATCAGGGTGACCTGCGGATTGGCGCGAATATTCGCCGCCGTCTTGGCGAAGAACTGGTTCGAAAGCGCGACATGGTCGTCGTCGACGCGCACGACGTGCGACAGATAGGAAATATTGGGCATGCCGTCGGCGGCGGCGGTCGCAATGATCGAAGGAATGACCCCCTCGAAACAGGGTTCAAGGTCGGCGAGGCGCACGGTCATCGGGCCTCCGTCCCGGCGAGCATGCCGGCCTGCGGACCCGGCGTCTGGATATAGATTTCGCACGTCCGGAGCCGGGCGACCTTCGCGTCGTGGGCGGTCAGCCATGGCGCGATGATTGGGGGCGGCACGCCGAGTGACGTCAGCGCGTCGGTGGCGTCCGCCATGAAGCGGTCGGCGCAAGCGAGATCGGATGCTTCGGCCCCGCGCATCGCGGCGGGCCCCTTAATCTGGTAGGTCATATAGTCGGCGGGGCTGACGAAGGTCGCGGCAAGCCGTCCCGTCTGTTGGATCGAGGTTGCGACCCGCGGCCATTGCCAGGCCGAGAAGATCACGTCGATCGTCTCGCGGTCTTCGAGGACCTGAACGCCTATCCCCCGCCCGGCGGCGGGGCGCCCCTGTGCGTCGACCCCCGCGACGATGCACATCAGGGGACGCCGCAAAAATTCGACCAGCCTGTCGTCGAGCCGCATCGTTCCCCCCTGTGCCCCCGCCATTTAGCAAGCTTTTAGGAAATCGGGCACGCTTTGCACATTCATTTAGGAACGCCGCGCCGCGGCACGGGCTATCGCTCGACATCGGCGGGGGCGACGCAAGGATCGTTTCGACCCGCGGTCATTCATTCGTCCGGGCGCGAGATTCGGCGCGGACACAGACATGCAACAGGAGACGCCGGAATGGCGCATGGGCCTTTGAACGAAAATGACATGGCGCTGAGCGCCGGGCAGCTCGACGCATATCTCGCCAGGATCGGGTGCGATGTTCCGGTGTCGCTCGATTTTCAGGCGCTGGCGACGCTGCATCGCGCGCATTTGATGCACTTTACCTGGGAGGCGCTGGACGCCTTCATGGGCTGGCCCTCGTCGCTCGCGCCCGACGCGGCCTTTGCCAAGATGGTCGAGGGGCGGCGCGGCGGCTGGTGCTACGAGATGAACGGCCTCTTCGGCGCGGCGCTTGCGGCGCTCGGGTTTCGCGTGACCCGCCTTTGCGGATGCGTCGACCGGGGCAAGCTCGGCGACATGGCGATCGGAAACCACCTCACGCTGCGCGTCGATCTCGACCGGCCCTATCTGGCCGAAGTGGGCGTCGCCGATGCGCTGATCGAGCCGGTTCCGCTTGCCGTCGGGCCGATCCGCCAGCGCGGGTTCGACTTTTCGATCGGCGCGACCGACGACGGCTGGATGCGGCTCCACAACCATGCGTACGGCGTCGCGCGCACGGTCGATTTCAGACCGGAGCATGGCGACGAAGGCGCGCTGGCGGCGATGCAGGGCTGGCTGATGCAGGATGCGGCATCGCCCTTCACCAACGCGCTCGCGATGTTCCGGCACGTCGAGAACGGTTATCTCAGCCTCCAGAACGACGGCCTGCGCCGGGTGACCGCGACGGGCATCGACGAACAGCGCATCACGAGCGCCGACCATCTGGCCGACATATTGGCGACGCTGTTCGCGCTCGACATCGCCCGGCCCGGAGAGGTGTGGGAGCGGGTCCGGGCCGTGGGGCGCGGCGAGGCGGCCTGATCCGTCGACGAGACGCGTGCCCTACTGGCGCGGCCACCGTCCGGCGTATCCGCGACACAGCGGACCCGATCGTGGCTCGCCGCGTGCCCGCCTTCGCTCTAACCGGTGTCCGGGGGAGCGGGTGGCAGGAGACCGGACTATGAGCGCGCTTTCGAACTGGCCCGAGGGGCACCGCGCGCCCGATGCGGACGCGCGCGGCGGCGCGGCGCCGACGATCGAGGAGCATGCGATGAGCCTCCAGCTCTACCGGAGCGGGATGCTGTCGCTGACGCGGCTCCAGCTGGCGCTCGAACGCGGCGACCGGCCGCGCGCGATGGAGGCGATCGACGATCTTCACGCGCTCGACGTCGAGATCGAACGCGTCATCGCGGCGCTGCCGCTGGCGTCCGACGAGGTCCGGCAGGGCCGGATCGGACGCAGCGTGCGGCAGGGCAAGATGGCGGTGGCGTTCGAAAAGCTCGCGCTGGCGGGCGGGATCAGCGGCCCCGACCTCGCGTCGCCGCCCGCCCTTCCGGGGCGCCGCCCCGCTCCGGACGCAGCGGAGCGCGAACCCGCGGTCGCGGCCGAATGGCCTCCGGCCGAATCCCGCGGAGCGCGCCTGCTGCGCGACTATGCGCCGCGCGCGGCGGTGCTGCTCGCGATCGTCGCGGCGACGTGCGCCATCCTCCTTCTCGCATTGTAGGCGGCGTCCTGCGGCGTGGCCGGGCGGCGCGGGCCTCACAGGGAAAAGTCCATGCGGCATGGAATGCGGGAACGAAAAAGCCGCCCCGGTGAAAAGAGGCGGCTTATCAACGCGCTAGGCGAAACAGATGGAAGAGAGTGAGGGGTTTTGGAAAAAACCTAAACATTCGGAATGATTTAGGTAACTCGCTCGCCCGGATTTCCTGCCGCACATCCTACCTCGCGCATCCCGAATGCGCGTTTCAGACCGTGATTTATATGGCCAGAATAGCCGATGCTCGTCGATAGTTTTCGACGATAGGCCAGCCTGCTTTGAGGCCAATGAGGATGCCCGGGGTAATGCCATGGTCTTGGAGCAGGCGATGATCCTCACCTCACACAATCTGGCGACGGTGTTTGAGCAACTGCCGCTCCGCGAAGTCAATTTCGGCCGAGCCGCGACCGCTTCTTTCGAATGGATCGCACAAAACCTGCAAAAAAAGCCGCCCCATCGCCACGCAAGGCTGATCGCGATCAAACAGTCCGCTTATGCTTGGCGGCAGATGGTCGCCTACCTCTCGCGTCTCGAAAAGAACGAGCAATTGCAGGCCTATGCAACGATGAGGGCGCGCCTTGCGACCTGTCCAGCAGATTTGCAGGTGCAGCTTGGGATCATGCTGGGGCGGCTAGGAGAGAAAATTGAGAACCAGCATAAATCGTTTTCGGACAGAGGCTACTTTCTAGGTTGGACCATGGGGTCGCATCCGTTGATGAGCGAGTAGCATCAAGAACATTGAACATGATGCCTCAGCTGCCCGTGGCCCGCCCCAATCTCGTACAAAAATGCCAGGTAACGGATGGCCGCGTGCGGTCAGTCTTCTTTCAGCAACCAGCAAATTGAAAGCGGCCAGTCATTTGGGGCGGACGGTCAAATGTCCTGCTTTGCCATCAGGCTTTGGCGCTTCTCGACCAGAAAATCGACAAACACGCGCAACTTCAGCGGGATTTGCTCACGTGAAAGCGTATAGAGGTTGAAGCCATCGAACGGCCTGCACCAAGGCTCCAGCACGCGGATCAAACCGGGCCGGCGGCAAGCTTTGGGAGCAAGCATGACGACGGCCCGAGTTCGTCCCCGGAGTGGACTGTGGGGGGACGCTAGAATTTCTTCGACACGTTGAAACCGATGATACGGGGATCGAGCGTGAAGACGTTGGTGCTCAGTCCCGTGTCGTCCGCATTGGTGAATGCGTCGGTGATCGGTGTCTTGTCGAACAGATTCTTGACGTAAAGCTGCATTGCAAAACCGCTTTCGGGACGTGTCAGGGTCACGGCAAGATTGGCATTATCCCAGGCTTTCAGCCGGTCATAGGTCGTATTATAGATCCGCGCATAGCTTTTCGACTGACGGTAATAATCGCCGCGGAAAGTCAGCTCCCAGTCGCCACCTTCGATGAAGAACGTGTATTGCGCACCGATATTGGCCGTGATGCGCGGCGAGTTCGGCAGTTCGTTGCCCGAAAGGTCGGCCATGAACCCGCGACCCGTATTGGGCGCGCCGCTTCCGCCATCCGCGATGTTTCGTCCGATCGTATCCGGGTTGTAGGGCGCGAACGGATCATAGGTGAAGCCGAAAAGGACGTCATAGGGCACGCCCCCCGCAATGGCGGGATTGAAATCGCCGATCCGGTTGCTGCCGGGGCATAGGGCCGGCAGCGCCAGTTGATGGAACGAGGGGTTGCCCGCCAGGATTCGCTCGACAAGAACGCGCGGTGCGATGCAGTTGGACGGCGCCTGCAACCAGGGACGCAGCACTACCCAATCCTCATTGCCCTGCGTTCGGTTCATGACATCGATCGATTCCGAACCCTTCTTGAGGCGGGTCCGCAGATAGCCGAGGTTGGCGTCCATCCGGAAGGCACGCGACGGACGCCAGGCGGCCTCGAACTCCAGCCCCCAGCTCGTCGCGTCGAAATTCTCGTTGAAGGCGATGCGATCGACGATCTGCGAAATCTGGTAGTCCTTGTAGTCGTAGTAGAAGGCCGTGGCGTTCAGCGTGAAGCGTCCACCGTCGAAGCTGTTCTTCGTGCCGATTTCAAAGGCATTGAGATATTCCGGCCGGAATGTCCCTTCCAGCGGCTGATATTGCACGATCGCCGGATTGATATCGACCCGCGGCGGGTTGGTGCCGCCGCCCTTGTAGCCACGCGAGGCCGAGGCGTAGACCAGCGTATCGTCGGTGAAAGCCAGGTCGGGCTTCCAGTCGAGCACCAGCCGGCCGGTGAACTTGTTCCATTTCTGGCGAATGTCGGGAAGCGCGGGATAGCCGCTGTTCACGCGGCCGCCCGTATTCTGTCCGGGGAACATGGTCTCCGTTCCGCCCGCCAGCATGAGCTGGCTTGGTACCTGCGTCGATATCTTGCGGTCCTCGGTGTAACGAAGGCCCGCCGTCAGTTTCAGCCTGTCGGTCATATCCCAATAGAGTTCGCCGAACAGCGCGCGCGATTTGATGCGAATGCCGTTCTGGCTGAGGAAATAATTGTGCCCCTGATTGTCGAGGCTGCCGATCGGATTCGGATCGACATAGATGCACTCGAGTTCCTCATAACCGAGCGGACAAGAACGCGGTGTCGGAAGTCGGGTTACAGGGTGCATAGTCGCATAAAAATATTGCGCGATCAGCGTGAAGAAATTGTTGAAGACATAATAATCGTCCTGCGATCTGAAATCGAGGTAATTGGCACCCAGGTTGAAGTTGACCGGACCGTCCCAATCGGATTGCAGGCGCAATTCCTGGGACCATTGCCGGTTGCGCGACTGGCTGATGTCCACCGAAAGAAGGCGGTCCGAACAACCTAGCTGCGGGTCGCAGAATTTCCCTCCGGGCGTTCCTCCCGGATAGAGCGTCGTATCGATCGGCTGGTTCAGAACGTTGCGCAGATCGGGTTGAGCCGAATCGTTGAAGATTGGCGCCGTGACGAACCGATTATAATCCTGCGAGGAGTAATATCGGTCGCGTGCATAGGCGGTCTGCGACACCAGTTTCAGCCCGTCTGACGGTTCGAACTCAATGTTGAACTGCACTACGTCATTTTTCGCACGGAACACCGGGTCATAGCTCGTCGCAATTTCCCTGAGGTTGCGCGATTGCACGACGCTGGCGAACGGGTCGCCTTGCCGGATCATCGTAATGTTCCGACGGGTACCGGGTTCGCGCCCGATGCTGACACCAATGGGCGCAATGACATAGGACAGCGAATAGCCGTTGGGCGCGTCGAAGGCAGCGTCATCATAGAGCGAGCCGGGAAGGCAGCCCTGGCTCATACGGGCAGCAACGATCGGATCCGTGGTCGTCGAATTACCGACCTGGTACAGGCCCGGATCGGTCGTGCACAGGCTCTTTCCCGTTCGCGACCGGTTGTCGTCCTCTTCAAAATGCTGCCAGATGACGTTGGCCCGAAAACGGTCACTCGGCTCCCAGGCGATCGACGCGCGCGTCGACCAGAGGTCGCGGCCATTGACACGCTGCTGCGTGAATGTGTTGTAATCGAACCCGTCGCGCTTGGTCATTGCGCCCGCGACGCGCACACCCAGCGTGTCGGTGACCGGCAGGTTGAGCATGCCGCTGAGGCGGCGCGTGGCGAAGCTGCCGACCTCTCCCTTCACCTCGCCGCCGAAATTGGCGCTAGGCAGCGCCGGGATCATGTTGACCACCCCGCCCGTCGCGTTGCGGCCGTAAAGCGTGCCCTGCGGCCCGCGCAGCACCTCGACGCGCTGAAGGTCGAAGAATTCAGACTCGAAGAGGCGGTTGCGCACGAGGGGCGTGTTGTTGAAACTGACCGCAACCGCCGGGTCGCTCGACGCGGAGATTGCTTTGGTCCCGATCCCCCGGATCGAGAAATTGTACATGCTGAAATTGCTTTTGGAGAAATTGACGTTCGGCACCGCGCGCAGCAGTTCGGCGCCGCCCTCGATCTTGCGATCGTCGAGCGCGGCGCCCGACAGCGCGGTCATCGCGATGGGAACATCAGTGATCCTTTCCTCGCGCTTCTGCGCGGTGACGACGATTTCCTCGTGATGCTGGCTCTCCCCGGCCGATGTCGGATTGGGTCTGGCTTCGCGCTCGACCACATAGGCACCATGAGCGGTGCGGCGCGCGCGCAGCCCGCTGCCGCGCAGGGCTGTCCCCAGTGCCTGATCGGCGGTCAGCGCCCCGCGAACCGCAGGCGCTCGCAGACCCTGCACGTCACCCGCCTGGAAAATGACCTCGCTGCCCGTCTGACGACCGATCTGCGTCAGCGTGGTGGAAAGCGACTGGGCCGGAATGTCGAGCCGCTTGGCCTCTGCCGCCTGCACCGGCGCCGGACTGGCGACGCTTGTCGCGACCGCGGCGCCCCCCAGATACATCGCCGCCTTGAACGAAATCGCAGTGCGTCCTGCCAATGCCATGTTTGCCTCCCCCTGATGTTGCGTTTCCGCGAGCGCCGCTTGCCGGCGTCGGACATCAGAACGTGAGTGGAGGAAAAATCCGTACCGGGATTTGCGTAATATTTCCCGGAAGCGCCCAGGAACGGCTTTTCCCTAGCGTCCCGCGGCGTGTAACTCGACGGTGCCGTCGGGAAGCGGATGCTGGCGAACCGGCAGTAGTTCGCCGACGATGGCCGCAAAACGATCGGGACTGCCGGTGCGGAACACGCCGCTGACCCGCAGATTGCCGACGCGCGGATCGGCGATGACGAGTTGCTTGCCGGCGTAGCGATTCATCTCGGCCACCGCCTCGGCGAGCGTCGCGTCCTCGAACTCGACGAAGCCTTCGCGCCAGCGCAGTTGCTGGTCGACGTCGACTTTCGTCAGTCGCGGCCTCGCGCCGTCCACGGTCACCAGCGCCTGTCCCGGGGCCAGAACGGTGGGGACCATGATGGGGCCGTTCCTGTCCGGCCGGTCCTCGACCTCATCGACGACCACCTTGCCCTCGACGAGGGTGACCTTCACACGATCGGCATCGAACCGTACCTCGAACACCGTACCCAGCGCGGTGACTTGCCGGTTTCCGACCTGCACGACAAAGGGACGGTGCGCATCCCTGGCGACTTCGAACAGCGCCTGGCCCTTGATCAGGCGGATCAGGCGGCGATCGGCGCCATAGCCGACGCGGATGCGGCTGTCGGTGTTGAGCGTAATGGTGCTGCCGTCGGCCAGGCGGACGGTGCGGCGCTCTCCCCTCGCTGTTACAAACTCGCCATTGGTGCTTTGCTGCGCGCTTCTCGCTGCCTCTGGCGGGGATTGAACGGCTATGCGCTGTCCGTCTCCAGCGGGCGGGGGCGTCAGGATGTTGCCCTGGAACAATAGGACGGCGAGCAGCGAGGCGGCGATCCCGACGCCCGCGCCGAGCCAAAGTCCGCGCCGGGGTTCGCGCCCGGCGGCCAGCGCCGAGACGCGCAGGGCGTCGAGCGCCGGATCACCCTGCACATCGTCGAACAGGCTCCACGCGGCCTTCGCGCGCGCAAAGGCGGCGGCGTTGGCCTCGGATTCCGCCCGCCAGGCATCGAAGGCCGCCTGCTCGTCCGGGGCAAGCGTCGATGTGTCCATGCGGACCATCCACGCAGCCGCGGCCTCATCAGGGGCAAGCCCGCGAAGCGATAAAGCGGAAGGCTTGGCCGTCATTCGGGATCAACGCGTCGCATGAGGTGAAGAACGGCACGCTGGATATGCTTCTCGACCGCGCTCACCGATAGTCCGAGCCGCGACGCGATATCGCCCAACCGCATGCCTTCAAGCCGTCTCAGCACAAATATCACCCGTGTCCGTTCGGGCAGTTCGAGCAGCGCGGCGGTCGCGCGCGCGAGTTCCTGCCGATCGATAAGAACGTGCTCGGGAGAAAAATCCGTACCTCCATGCTGATTTTGATCGAAGGGTTCATGGACGTCGGAACGGCGCGAGAGCCTTTGGCGCAAATGATCGGCGAGGACGCTGCTGGCGGTTTCGAATACATAGGCGCTGAGGTTCTGACGCTCCAGTTCGGATGTTCCTCCGCGCTTGATCAGCCGTTCGAACACCGCCTGGACCATGTCTTCAAGGTCGGCGCCGTTTCGCGTCCGACGGCCGAAATAGCTCAGCAGCGAACGACGAAATTCACGATCAAGACGGTCCACAGCCGCCCTGTCAGCATCGTTATATTCAAATCGTCGCTGTCGTCCGATCATGTTCCTCACCCTCGCGCGCGAGGATGATTCACAATTGCAGTCTCTACAAGATGGCTTTTCGCCTTTCGCTTCGGGGAGCCGCCAGAAGCTTGGCGGTGGCTTCGCGAAAGGTTGGAGTGCCTTGCGCCTTCCGGCGCTCGAAAAGCGGGGCCAGCCCGATCTCGACCTGACTGCGGATTTCCCGCGCTCGCTCGCGGGCATCGGCGAGGCTGACCTTGGAGGCGCTGCCCAAGCCGAAGTCCCGGCGGTTGCCCGCCTTTTGGACCCGGCATGCCCAGCTCTTGCTGCCTCCCGGCTGCACGACGAGATAGAGGCCGTCACCATCGGAGAATCGTCCGGGACGGGTAGCCGACTTAACAGCGCTGACCGATAGCCTTTTCATGCTGATCTTTTCCCACGTTTTTTACCACAAATTCAAATGTGCGGGTCTGGACAGCATGGGTACATGAGGACACGAAACACCCCGGAGAGCCCAGGTTGTCCTAGGCTCTCGGCGGATGGTCGTGAATGTGTGAAAACAAGAAATTGGAGGAGAGTGAGGGATTCGAACCCTCGGTACCGTTGCCGGCACTTCGCATTTCGAGTGCGACGCTTTCGACCACTCAGCCAACTCTCCTCGCTGAGGCGGACGCCCCTAGCGAAGGGGGATCAATGATGCAACCCCTCCGTGTCAAACAAAGTGCATTGTTCGTGAAGAATGAAGGAAAACAGCGATGTAGAAGCCGATACCCGGATGGTTAAGCGCTTGCTAGCCATCGGCAATCCTGTCATGCTGTCCGCAGGAGAGGGCGGCTTTGCGGAGCCGGCGAATCTTCGGGCCCGACGGAAATGACGCAGGCGGGGGGTCGCACTGCGCTCGTCCTTTCGTTCGGTGCCATGCGTGGGAACTGTTCCGGCCGGCCGGGCCTTTGCGGGCCGGCACCGGGCGATCATGGGGGAATATCGATGAACAGATATGTCATACGCGGCCTGATGGCTGCATCCGCGGCGACGCTTGCCATTCCGCTGGCGACGCCGGCTTCGGCGCAGGCGACGCGGACGTGGATTTCGGGGGTCGGCGACGACGTCAATCCGTGCAGCCGTACCGCACCGTGCAAGACCTTTGCCGGCTCGATTGCAAAAACGGCGGCGGGCGGCGAGATCAACTGCCTCGACCCGGGCGGTTTCGGTACGGTGACGATCACCAAGTCGATCAAGCTGCTGTGCGACAATGTCGGCGGCGGGATCACCGCCTCTGGCACGAACGGTATCACGATCAACGCCGGGGTGGACGACGTCATCGTCATCAGCGGGCTCGAAATCGACGGGTTGGGCACCGGGGTCAATGGCATCCGTTTCCTTGGCGGCGGCGGGCTTCACCTGCGCAATTCGACAATTCGCGGTTTCAAGTCGGCAACGAGCTATGCGGTGAATTTTGCGCCGACCTCGCTCGCCGCGACACTGGTCCTCGACAATGTGACGATCGTCAAAAACGGCCTGGCGAATAATTCGGGGGGCATCCTGATCCAGCCCGCGGCCAATGTCGCAGTGACCTTTGCGATCGACAAGGTGAAGATCGCCGACAATGGCGGAACGGGGCTGCGCGTCGATACGACGGGCATCAACGGCGCATCGGTCAAGGGTGTCGTGTCGAACAGCGTCTTCGCCGATGCCGCCAACGCCGTGTTTGCGAAGGTCCCCGCCGGTAGTACAGCCAACATCCTGGTGGCCGGGAACAGCATCGGCACCAACCAGAACGGCGTTGTTTCGCAGGATGTCGGTGCGACGGTTCGCGTCAGCGACAACCTGATCTCGTCGAACAGTGCCTTCGGCGTCCGTTCGATCAGCGGCGGGACGTTGATCAGCTATGGCGACAACGAGCTGACGAACAACGGCACCAACGGCACCTTCACCAGCACCGTTTCCAAGCAGTAACCGAATGGCGCGGCTCGAAGCTGGCCGCCCTTCTCACCGCTATCTGGAGAGATCATCATGAAAATTCGCACCAAAGGGCTGTTCTACGCCTTGCTCGCGGTCGGCGGCTCGCTGACCTTCGCTGCTCCCGCTTCGGCGCAGGCGACCCGAACCTGGGTCTCGGGCGTCGGCGACGACGCCAATCCGTGCAGCCGTACCGCGCCGTGCAAGACCTTTGCCGGCTCGATTTCGAAGACCGCTGCGGGCGGCGAGATCAACTGCCTCGACCCCGCCGGCTTCGGTGCGGTGACGATCACCAAGTCGATCACGATCCGTTGTGACTTCACCGTCGGCGGCATTCTGGCATCGGGCGGGAACGGCATCAACGTCAATGCCGGAGTCAATGATACGGTCGTCCTGAGCGGTCTCGATTTCGACGGCTTCGGCCAGGGCCTGTTCGGGGTCCGTATCGTGCAGGCGGGCAATGTCATCATCCGCAACTCGAGCTTCCGCGGATTTCGCGGCACCAATGGCGGGGCGATCGGTTTCCAGCCGGCGAGCACCGGTGCGTCGCTGACGGTCGACAATGTGACGATCGTCAATAATGTCGCCACGACCAACGACAGCGGGGCGATCGTCATCGCTCCTGCCGCCAACGTCGCTGCGACCTTTGCGCTCAACGATGTCCGCGTCACCGACAACAACGGGTTCGGCCTTGGCATCATCACCGACACGGTGACGGGTGCAAGCGTCAAAGGCACGGTGACGAACAGCCTGTTCACCGACAATACGAGCGCCGGCATCATCGTGCAGTCGTCGACGACGCCGCTGCAACTGCTGGTGAAGGACACGGTCATCAACGGCGGCGGGCTCGGCCTGGTTGCCGGGGGCGCCGGCGCATCGGTGCAGGTCAGCGGCAGCAAGATCACCCAGACGACCACCGGCCTCACCGTGCTGACCGGGGCATCACTGACCAGCTTTGGCGACAATATCGTCGCCGGCAATGTCAGCAATGGCAGCTTCACCGGCCCCGCAACCAAGCAATAATCGCGGGACAAACGGATAAGGGGGCGCTCGGCCGGCGGCCGGGCGCCCTTTCTTTTGCCCGCTAGACTTCGCGCAGCTTGACCTCGGCGATCCGGCGCTGGCCGCCGGTGCGGTCGAGCTGGACAAAGACGTCGACGGTCGAGCGGACATAGTGATGGACGTCGGCGCGGTCGAGCCGGCTGCCCGCCTGGAGCACGAGCAGCGTGAGCTGTTCGATCGCGCGCTCGGGGCTGTCGGCGTGGATCGTCGTCATCGATCCGGGATGTCCGCTGTTGACCGCGCGCAGGAAGGAAAAGGCCTCCACGCCACGCAGTTCGCCGAGGATGATACGGTCGGGACGCAGGCGCAGCGAGGCGCTGAGCAGATCCTCGGCGCTCGTGTGTGTTTCCCCCAGCGCGCTGCGCGCCGCGAGCAGGCCGATCGCGTTCGGATGGTGGATCGTGATTTCGGGCGTGTCCTCGATCAGGATCAGCCGCTCGCTTGTCGGCACCTCGCGCAGCAGCGCGTTGAGGAAGGTGGTCTTGCCCGAAGAGGTGCCGCCCGAGATCAGGACGTTGCGACGGTTCTGCACCGCTGCACGCAGGAGGGCGGGGATATCGCCGGCGTCGAGCAGCTGCTGGAGGCGCCCGTCGAGCGCGCTTGCGTCGCCGATCCGCCCGGCCCTGGTCGCATCGAAGGCGCCGCTGCCGGCATAATCCTCGAGCCGGAGGTCGGGGGAGACATGTTTGCGGATCGCGAGGACGACGCCGCCGCGGGTCGCGGGCGGCGCGACGATCTGGACACGCGCGTCGTCGGGCATCGTCGCCGAGAGCAAAGGATGTTCGCGGTTGATCCCCTGATGCGACAGCGACGCGATCTGGCGCGCGAGCCGTTCGAGCAACTGCTCGGTCAGCGCCGGAATCGCGTGGGTTTCGATCTTTCCGCTCAGCGATTCGGCCCAGGCTTCGCCGGGGCGGTTCACATAGATGTCGGTGACGTCGTTCCGGTCGAGCAGGGGGGCGAGCGGCGCGAGATAGCTGCGGAAATAGACGCGATCGTCGGCGAGCGCCGCGATGCTGCCCATCAGCGGCGCTCCACGCCCGAGAAGTCGAGATCGCGCGCGACGAAGACCGATATGCTCGTGCCCTGGGCGACCTTGAGCGTCGGGGCGATGTTGGCGGGCTGCGGCCGCTGCGTCCCGGTGCCGCCGGGCAGGATGACCACCGGCGAGTTGGTCGCGCTCGCCGCGGCGTTGACGCCGATGTCGAGCACCGACTGCAGGATCGCCTCGCCGAAGCGCGAGAAGAAATGGCTGTTGACCTTTGCCTTGATCCCGCCGCGCCCAAGCGGATCGCCCGAGGGCGAATTGAGTGCGATGGTCGCGCCGTCGGGACGGATGAGGCGCGTCCAGGTGATGAAGGCGCGTTTTTGGCCCTGCGTCGCTTCGGAGCGATATTCGCCGATCAGGCGGCTGCCGCGCGGGATCAGCACACGGCTGCCGTCGAAGCTGCGGACGTCGCGCTGGACCACCGCGCGCGAGAAGCCGGGGCGCGACGAATCGAGCGGTGTTTCGAGCACCGCGGGGATCAGCGATCCCTGAACCACCGTCGTCGACCGGTTCGCGAGGACGCCCGCGCGGACGCGCCCCGCCTCGGCAGGTGTGGCGCCGCGCGGCGTCTCGCCGCCGCTGCCGTCGGCGTTCGGCGTTCCGGTCGTCGCCCCGCCGTCATAGACGAGCACGGGACCGGCGTTGACCGGGCGCGGCGGTGCGGGCGGCGGATCGTAGCTCGGCGGCGGCCCGGGCACCGGCTGGGGCACGTAGACGATCTGCGGCGGCGCCGGTGGCGCGCTGGGCAGCGTGCCGGTCGCAGGCGTTTCGGGCAGCACCGGCAAGCGCTGCGGCGGTTCGGGATAGCTGGGAATCGCCAGCGGCGGCGGCGCGGCGATCAGCGCGGTGCCCTGTCCCGCGATAGCGGGCGCTTCGGCCGCCTGTCGGCGGCCTTCGAGCGCGACGAACAGCACGACCGCGGCGAGCACCGCGACGCCGGCCAGGAGCGGCGTCGGCAGGCCTTGCCGCGGGCGGCGCACAACCGGCGCGTTGGTCGCGCGCGGGGTTTCGGGCGGGATATCCGGTTCGGTCATCGGACGCGTGCCTCGCTGCGCCGCACGGCGCGCGCGAGCTTCCCATCGAGCCGGAAGACGAGGCGCGGGATCACGTCGTCGATGGTGAGAATGCCGTCGCGCATCATCGCGTCGACCAGCTTTTCCTGCCCCAGTTCGTCGACGATATAAACCGCCGGAAGCATCGCATCCTCGTGCCACTGCATATAGGTACGCTGGCCGTCCTCGCTGATCGCGCTGGGATAGAGCGCGCGCGTGCCGGTGAGTTTGTAGAGTCCCTGGTCGACGCGCTGTTCGTCGGGCGGCGTCGAGACGGGCGTCGGTTCGGGATAGGCGAAACGGACGATCTGCGCCGCGCCCGCGCCGCCATAGTTCGACGGCGCCAGTTCGAACAAATAGGTGCGCGTGCCGGTGACCACCGTCATGTTGGTGGTGACGCCATATTGCAGCGGCTTGATGAACAACCGGTCGCCGCGGCGGCTGGGCGAGACCTGCCATGCCGCGCTGTCGCCGAGCGCGATATTCTCGATCGTCTCGTCGGCCGAGATTTCGACCGTGAGCTGATAGCCCGGTGCCGCGGTCAGGCGCACGACCTTGCCCTCGGCATAGGTCACCGCCTGGATCGCCGGATCGATCCCGATCGGCTGGGGATCGACCTGTGCCGCCGCAGGAAGCGCGAGCAGCGCCGCGAACAGGAGCGGCGGGAACCGGGTCACAGCGTCACCTGCGTGCCATCGGGCATCACCTTGACGACGTCGCCGCGGCGGCGTCCGTCCGGTTGCGCACCGGGCTGGGGAAGGGTGGCGGCCGCGGCGCTTGCCTGACCCGGAGCCTCGCTTTCCGAGGGGGCCGGGCGGGCGTCGGCGGGGGCCGGCGGCGGCAGCATTTCGGCATCGCGGCGGTAGCTCACGACCTGGAAGCCGAGCGGGTTGAACACGCGGTCCTCCTGCTTCATCGGCTCGCCAGAATAGCGATATTTGACCGTCGACACCCAGCTTTGCGCGGGTTGCCATTCGCCGGTCGCGTCGCGGCGGCGCGTGTCGAAGCGGATCAGCGCGACGCTTGCGCTGATCGGCGAGATGCTCTTGACCTGCGTTTCGACGGTGGTCGTGCGCGGATAACGCGCGAGCGGGCTGGCCGGGTTGTCGGCCTGCATCAGCGCAAGATAGTCGGTGCGCGCCTTGTCGGCCGACCACAGCGCGACCTTGCGATAGTCGTTCTGGACCGCGTCGACGTCGTAATTTTCGCGCGCGATGACATATTGGACGAGGAAGCTCTGGGTCAGGGCGGTGTCGCTGGTCACCCGTGCGGGCTGGAGCGGGTCGAGCGCCTGCACGAAACCCGTGTGGCGGTCGACCAGCAGCGTGTAGGGCTGAACCGTCTTGAGCGGCGTCAGAAAGACAAGCGCCAGCGCCTCGATCAGCGCAATCGCGGCCGCGACGCTCGCGACGATCCAAGCCGTCCGGCGCGACCTGGTCAATTCGGCGTGGCGATCGGCGCCCCAGCCCTCGGCCGCCTGCAGATAATCTTCGCGAGTCTGTTTCATATCCTGTTTCATCACCGTGTGTCCCGCCGGCTGCCGCTCGTCGAGGTCCGGCCCGTCGTGCGACGGCGCGGTGCACCGTCGCTGCCGGTTTCAACCGCTACCCGCCGGGCGTCGCGCGCGCCCGCGCTGCCCGCGGCCGCCGCGACCGCGCGCGCGCGCGTCTGGCTTCCTGCGCCGCCGCCCGCGGCCGTCGCTTCGCGCCGCTGCATCGCTTCGACGGCATCGACGACGACCGCCGCTCGCGAGCGCGGATCGCTGCGTTCGGCGGGCTGGGCGTTCGTGCGCGCGTCGAGCGTCGTCGTCCCGCGCATCGATGCCGGCAGATATTGCTGCGTCCATTGCCAGCGCGGCAGCCCGAGGCCCGCGGCGACGTAGAAGGAGACGGCGAGCACCGCGAGAGTGACGAAGGCGAAGACGATCGCGAGGGCCAGCAACTCGGTCGCGGCGCCCGGAATGGCATAGCCCGACGCGCGGATATTGATCAGCGTGACGATGCGCGGCTGGACGATCGCGGTCTGCACCGCGAGGACGAGCGAACTCGCGGTGGTCGCGAGCGTCAGGCCGACCAGCCCGCGCAACCAGCCGCCGAACAGCCCGCGCGTCGCGTCGAAGAGCAGGAAGGCGATGAAGAGCGGTCCCAGCGCGAGCAGGACCCCGGCCGCGAGGCGGGTGAGGGCAATGCTGCCGAGCGAGCCGGCGAGGAAGGACATGCGCGCGGCGCCGAGCGCCTTGGCTTCATAGGTGGTGTCGGGGTCGATTCCCTGATCGTCGCTGACCCCCGCGCGGTTGGGATCGTTGCCGACCCCCCAGGCGTTGAGCGTGCGCAGCGCGCGATCGGTTTCGGACAGGCGGGTGGCCATGCTCTGGTCGCTGCCCGCGAGCGATGCCGCGCCGCCGACGGTTGCCCCGAGCTGTGCCGGCGTGTCGATGGCGACGTCATAGACGAGGGTGCGGAACGCCGGCCAGCTCGTCGCGAGCGCGACGACGATGCCGATCTTGGCGATGATCAGCAGGCCGCCGCCCAGGTCGGGTCCGCGTCCGACGAACATGCGATAGCCGATGAACGCGATGAACAGCGTCAGCATCGCGGTCAGGAAGGCGGCGATGTCGGACCCCGGTGCCGAGAGCGCCAGATACCCCGCGTTGCCGATGGTCTGCGCCTGGCATTCGATGGCCTTCAGCGTTCCGGCGACAAAGCTGTCGCCGGCCGATGGCACTGCGCAGGGGGCGAGGGCGATGCTCATGCGACCGCCAGCAGGCGCGACATCCACACGCCGGGGTCGTCGCCCGCGGTCTCGCGGATCTGGTCGAGCAGCCGGACCGTGCGTTCGCGCCCCGACAGGATCGTCAGCATGTCGCGTTCGCCGGTCAGGTTCAACCGCACGACGACGCTGTCGTTGCCATGCTTGACGAGGAAGCAATGCGCGTTGTCGGGCAGGGTGCGGATGAGCTGATACTCATGCTCGGTGAGGCCGAAGCCGTCGATATAGTCGGCCGCGCGCGCCTTGGGGTTGGCCATGAAGATCTGCGTCGCAACCTGTTCGATCAGCGCGCTGGCGATCTTGCTTTCGAGCGCATCCTGCGCGCTCTGCGTCGCGAAGCCGACGATGCCGTTGCGTTTGCGGATCGTCTTTTCCCAATCCTTGATCCGCCGGACGAACACCTCGTCGTCGAGCGCCTTCCATCCTTCGTCAACCACGATGATCGTTTTCTCGCCGGTCAGCCGTTCCTCGACGCGGTGGAAGAGATACATCATTGCCGGGGTGCGCATCGCCGCGTCGTCGAGAATGACGGTCATGTCGAAGCCGATCGTGGCGCTGTCCATGTCGGTCAGATCCTCGACATTGTCGAAGAGCCAGGCGCGCTCGCCGTCGCCCCACCAGGGTCGCAGGCGCGACCACATGTCGTCGGCGCGCGGGCGGTGGCCGCCGCGGAACAGCTCGGCGACGTGGCGCAGGCGGCGATGCGCGGGCGGCTGGGCGTAGCTCGCGTCGACCGCATCCTTGATCTGCGCCATTTCCTCGATGCTGGCGCCGCCGACGAGTTGCGCCAGCCAGTCGATCAGGAACTGGCGGTTCACCGGCGTGTCGTCGAGCTGAAGCGGATTGAGCCCGCTCGCTACGCCGGGGCGCAGCTGGTCGTACCGGCCGCCGATCGCGCGGATGAACAGCTCGGCGCCGCGATCCTTGTCGAAGAAGATGATCCGGGGATCGAAACGCCGCGCCTGCGCGAGCAGGAAGTTGACGACGACGGTCTTGCCCGACCCCGACGGCCCGATGACGGTGAAGTTGCCGAGGTCGCCCTGGTGGAAATTGAAATAATAAGGTCCCGCGGCGGTGGTTTCGAACACCGTCACCGCCTTGCCCCAGGCATTGCCGTCGGCGCGGCCCGCGGCGAAATTATGACCGCTCGCCAGCCCGGCGAAATTGGCCGACGAGATCAGCCCGCGGCGGACGATATATTTGAAGTTGCCGGGGAACTGCGACCAGAAGGTCGGCTCGAGCGCGATATCCTCGCGCACCGATATGATGCCGAGTTCGGCGAGCGACGCCTGGACGTCGGCGATGTTGGCGCTGACCTCTTCCTCGCTCGCGCCGTGCACCGCGATCGTCATATGATGCTCGCCGAACGCCGCGCGCCCCGCGGCGACATCGTCCTTGGCCCGCGACAGCTGGTCGCGCAGGCTGATCGCCTCGTCCTCGGTCGAGCGCATGCGGCGCAGCGCGAGGTTCATCTTGCCGAGCGCGGGCTGGCGGTCGACGAAGGCGAAGCTCTGCGTCATCACCATCTCGAACGGCAGGCGGAGCAGCTCGTCGAACATGCCCGTGGCGGTCGATGATGGATAATCCTTGATCGCGACCATCCCGACGAAACGGCGGTCGGCGGTGCCCGAGGGGGCGAGTTCGATCGTCTCCGCCCCGAAGCTGATCCGCCGGTCGGGCAGATAGTCGCCCGCGTCCTGATAGGGTGCGAGCAGGCGGCGCGGTTCGCCCGAATAGAGCTGGCCGAGAAATTCGAGCGGCTCGGAGCAAAGCCCCTGATCGCCATCGTAAAGGCCGAGAAGTTCGGGTTCGTAGCTGCCGAGCTGCGCGACCAGCGCCTCGCGCGCGGTGTCGAGCAGGCGCAGTTCCTGCGCGAGGCCGGCCTGATAATCCTGCCCGGTCTGACCGAGCCAGCCCGACAGCCGGTCGAGAACGCCCATGCGCCCCGGCGCCGGGCGGCGGACGAGGGTCAGATAGAGGTCGTTGCGATAGAGCTGGCGCGTCGCAAGCCGCGCCTGCCAGCGCGCGTCGAGCCCCGCCGAAAAATCATCGCCGAACTCACCGTCGAGGGTGATGCCGGCCTCGCGCCGAACGACGTGGTGATAGAGCGCGTAGCGCGACGATCCGATCGCCTGAAGCATCGCGTCGCGGAGCAGCTTGCGATAGTTGAGTTCGTCGCTATCGGCGGTCTCGAACAGGATTCCGCGCAAGCGGATGACCTGCATCAACAGGCCGTCGCGGGTCTCGATCGTGTGATCGTCGGCGTGGCGCGCATAGGGCAAATGCTTGCCCGCGGACACCTCGCCGCCGTCAGGCGCCGCAGCCGGGCGTTTCAGGGGCGATAGGAATTGCACTGCCACGTCTTGAAATTTTTCACGCGCGGACAGCGGCTGACCTTGGTCAGCCAGATGTCGAAGAAGCGCGGTTCGCGCAGGCAGAGGAGCGCGCCGACCAGATGCACGACAAGCGCGCCGACGAGCGCCCAGACCGAGCGGAAGATCAGGAACAATTCGGTCGCGACGATCGCATTGATCACGAAGAAGCTGTAGGTGACGCCCGCGAACATCTGGGGCCGCGTCAGCGCCACGAACAAGGTGTCCCGGTCGAGGTCGCTCATCGCGTTCCTCCTAAAGCCCGGTACTCGATGCCGACTGGATGCCGGCGACGATGCTCGCGGCGCCGAACAGGATGAAGCAGCCGAGGATCACGGTCGCGCCGTAGCGCCAGTTGATCCGTCCGGTGAGCATGAGGAAACCGACCGAGGCGACCGCGATGATCGCGACGACGGTCGCGACGGTGCCGAGCAGTGTTCCCTGAAGCCAGCGCACCGCCGAGACGATCGCACCCGAGCCTTCGGGGTCGGGCAGGCTGCTCTGCGCATGCGCGAGCGACGCGTGGAACAGCGTCGTCATCGAGGCTGCAATTGCCGCAAGCCTGGTACCCAGTCGTCGCAAGTCTCTTCCCCCCGGCCCAAAACGGGCCACATCATCCCCAAGCCTAAATGTCTATAGGCAAAGGGGTTGGCGGCGCAAGGCCGATGCGCCGTCCACCGCAACCATTCGTCGTGTCATTCCGGGAGCGACGTCGCCGTCAGGGAAACCCGGTATCAGCGCGCCGCGGGCGAATCCGCCTCCCACCAATAGGGTGCGCGTGTCGCGCCGCCCGTCCCGGTTTCGTTCATCGTCAGCGGATCATAGAGCCGCCCGCCGAGCATCACGCGGTGAATCTTGTCGGTGTTCCGGATATCCTGCGTCGGGTCGGCGTCGAGAATGACGAGGTCGGCCAGCTTGCCCGCCTCGAGCGAGCCGACATCCTTGCCATAGCCGAGCGAGGTCGCGGGCATGATCGTCGCGGCGCGCAGCGCGTCGATGTTGCTCCAGCCGCCGCGCACGAACGACCAGATTTCCCAATGCGCACCGAGCCCGGACTGCTGGCCGTGCGCGCCGATCGACACGTTGCGCCCCGCCGCGGCGATCTTGCCCGCCTCGCGCGCCGAATCATCGTCGACATAATCGCTCTCGGGCGCGATCACGCGGCGCTTGTTGTTCGCCGCGAGTTCGGCGGGCGGCGCGTGGCGCGACAGGATCGGGTGCTCCCAGACATTGGTATGCGCACGCCAGTAGGGATCGCCCGCGGGGCCACCGTAGGTGACGACGAGCGTCGGGGTGTAGTCGACCCGGGTCTGCCCCCAGAGCTGCACCAGATCCTTGTAGAAGGTGTGGAGCGGGATATTGTGCTCGACGGTCGAATTGCCGTCCTGGATCAGGGTGACGTCCTGCGTGAAGAGCGAGCCGCCCTCGGGCACGACGGTCATGCCTTCGGCCTGCGCCGCCTTGACGACCATCTGACGCTGTTCGCGGCGCGGCTGGTTGTAGTTCTTGACGCTGTGGGCGCCCTGCGCCTTCAGCCGGCGGACATGCGCGAGCGCATCGTCATAGCCGTTGATCTCGGCATAGACCCCGGCGGCCTTGGCACCATAGATGATTTCACCGGTCGAGAAGATGCGCGGCGCGAGGATCAGCCCGGCGCGCTGCATCTCCGACGAGACGAAGATTTCGGACGCGCGCGACGAGGGGTTGTGACTGGTCGTCGTGCCCATCGCGAGATTGACGATTTCGGACCAGTTCTGTTGCGGCACCAGTTCGTCGTCGCCGTGCGCGCCGTGCGCATGCGCATCGACGAAGCCGGGGACGATCGTCTTGCCCGCCGCGTCGACGGTCACCGCGCCCGCGGGAACGGTGATCGCGCCCGCCGGCCCCACCGCGGTGATGCGGTCGCCCTCGATGACGATCGCGCCATTCTCGATCACCCCGCCGGACTTGTCGGCCATGGTCACGATCTTCGCGCCGGTGATGACCACCGTCCCCCGGGGCTTTGCCGCGACCTGTGTCATCGCCAGCGAGACACCGGTCGTCGGCGGGGTGAATTTAGGCGCCTTGTCGTCGGTCGGTGCGTTGGCGAAGAGCTGGCCGAGGTCGGCGCTGAACAGCGTTGCGCCGCGGCTCCAGTGGAGGCGTTTGCCGCCGTCGGACCAGTGGATATAGTCCGCGCCGCTGCCGCTCACCCGCGTGACGGGAAGCGCGCCGCTCTTGGTGCCCAGCGGCACATCCTGTCCGCCCGGCATCAGCGGGGTGACATAGGCGTCGTAATTCTGGCGAAAGGCGAGGGTGCGGCCGTCGGGCGATATTTCATAGTCGCTGACCAGTTCGCCGCTCGCGTGGACGCGCTTGTCCTGGCCGGCGAGGTCGGTGCTCACCAGCTGGCTCTTGCCGTCGGCGGCGCCGACCATGAAGACGCGGTCGTTGTCGGCGCCATATTGCGGCTTGGCGGCGCCCGGCGCGACACGGTCGGGCGTGCCGCCCGCCGCGGCGATGCGGTAGACGCCGGGATCCTCGCTCCAGCGGCCCGAGGTGAGCCCGCCGCTGCCGCGGCGTTCGAAGACGATCGTCTTGCCGTCGGGAGAAAAGCGCGGTTCGGCGTAGTGGCCGGGAACGCTGGTGACCTTGCGCGACGCGCCGCCGGCTGCCGGGGTGACATGGATTTCGCCCATGCCGGCATCGGTCCAGCGCACGAAGACGATCGACCTGCCGTCGCGCGACCAGCTGGGCCACAGTTCGAAGGCGGCGTCCTTTGCACCGGTGAGGCGGCGCGCGGTTCCGCCGTTTGCGGGCTGGATCCACAATTTGCCGAGCGTTTCGAACACGACGCTGCGACCGTCGGGCGAGACCTCGGCCCAGCGCGGCATTCTGGTCTCGAAGCGGTCGGGGGCAACCTCGACCGCGGGGTGCGTCGCATCGACGATCACACGGTCGTCGTTGACCTGAAAGGGAATGACGCGCGCCTCGCCGCCGGCTGCGGCGACGCGGCGGAGCTTGCCGCCCGCCCAGAAGACGATGTCGCGGCTGTCGGGGGTCCACGCCATGTTGGGATAGACGCCGGTGACTGCCCAGGTTTCCTGCACATCCTGGTCGAGCGCGTCGTAGACCTTCTTCTCGATCCCCGAGGCGAGGTCCTTTACATAGAGTTTCGATTGGGTGCCTTCGCGGCGAACGAAGGCGAGGCGCTTGCCGTCGGGCGAGGGAGTCGGGCGCACCGCGCCGCCGGCCCCCGAGGCGGCAGTGCTCGTCTCGCCATTCTCCAGATCATAGCGTTCGATGTGGAACAGGTCGGTGTTGCTGTCCTGCGCATATTCGAAGATCGGCCCGGGGGTGACGTTGCGCGTGTAGTAGACGCTCTTGCCGTCGGGGGCGAAGATCGGTTCGCCCAATTCCTTCTGGTGGCGCTCATTGGGCCGTTTGACGAGCAGCACGCCCTGGCCGCCCGAGACATGGTACAGCCACACCTCGCCGGTGCCGAGCGAGCGACCGGTGGTGAAATGTTTCTTGGCGACGATATACTGCCCGTCGGGGCTCCAGTTCGGCTGGTTGAGCAGGCGGAAATCTTCCTTGCTGAGCTGCCGCTTGTCGCTGCCGTCGCGGTTCATGACCCAGATATTGTCACCGCCCGCGCGATCGGAGACGAAGGCGATGCGGCTGCCGTCGGGCGAGAAGCGCGGCTGATGTTCGAAGGCGAGGCCCTCGGCGATCCGCGTCGGCGTACCGCCCTCGATCGGCATGGTGTAGATGTCGCCGAGCAGGTCGAAGGCGATCGTGCGGCCATCGGGCGCGACGTCGATGTTCATCCAGCTGCCCTCGTCGACCGCGATCGCTACCTTGCGCGTCGTCATCCCCGGGGGCGCGTTGACGTCCCACTTTTCGTCCTTCTTCGCGTCGGCGTCGCTCGCGGCGGCGGGCACCACGGCGGTTTGCGCGAAGACCGAGGTCGAACAGGCCAGCGACATGGCCAGGGCGAGTGCAAAGCGCGCCATCATATTATCCCCTGTTGAAATTATGATGCGACCATATGGCTTTGGTTCGCGAGCGCAAGGCCGGGGTTTCGACGAAGCGGCGCGGCGGGTCGATGGGCGGCGGCCGGGCTTGCGGCCCGGCCGGCTCCGTTGGCAAGCCCGGGACGGGCTTGACCCGGCACGCGCCTTTCCCTTCAAGAGGTGCAGGCCCCGGATCAAGCCAGGGGCGACGGGAGGGACATCATATGCCGCTCAACGGTATCCGGGTGCTGGATTTCGGGCGCTATATCGCGGGCCCCTATGTCGGCGCGCTGCTCGCCGACTATGGCGCCGACGTGATCCGGATCGAGGCGCCGGGCGGTAACGAGGATCGCTTTTCGGTGCCCGTCGCCGACGACGGGTCGGGGGGCATGTTCCTCCAGATGAACCGCGGCAAGCGCTGCCTGACGCTGAAACCGGGCAGCGAGGCGGGGTGCGAGATCGTCCGCAGGCTGGTGGCGACGGCCGACGTCGTCATCGCCAACATGCCCGACGATGCGCTGGTCAGGCTGGGGCTCGACCATGACACGCTGTCGGCGATCAACCCGGCGATCATCCTCGTCGCGGCTTCGGCGTTCGGCAGCGAGGGGCCGCTGGCGCACCATGTGGGATTTGACGCGGTGGGGCAGGCGATGTCGGGGGCGGCGCACATCGCCGGCCAGAATGGCGCGCCGGCGCGGGCGCAGGTCAACTATGTCGATTTCACGACGGCGCTGCACTGCGCCTTCGGGGTGATGCTCGCGCTGCGCGATCGCGAGCGGACCGGCAAGGGGCAGCGGGTGTCGGGGTCGCTGCTCGGCACCGCACTTGCCGTCTCGAACGGGTTGACGATCGACCATGCGATCAACGGCGTCGAGCGCGGGATGCTGGGCAATCGCGCCTTCAGTTCGGCGCCGACCGACATTTTCGCGACGCGCGACGGCTGGATCATGACGCAGGTCGTCGGCAATCCGATCTTCGCGCGCTGGGCGCGACTGGTCGGGCGCCCCGATATGGCTGACGATCCGCGCTTTGCCAGCGACATCGCGCGCGGCGACCATGGCGCGGAGTTGAGCGCGATGATGGCCGAGTGGTGCGCGGCGCGGAGCAATGAAGAGGCGCTGGCCGAACTCGGCGCGGCGAAGGTGCCCGCGGGGCCGGTGCTCAAGCCGTCGGAGGCGCTGGCGCACCCGCAGGTCGCGGCGACCGGGCTGGTCGATGCGATGGCCTATCCGGGCGCGTTCGGCGCGGCGCCGGTCGTCCGGACGCCGATCACCCTGTCGGCAAGCGCCAAGGCGGCGCCTGTACCGGCGCCGCGCGTCGGCGAGCATAGCGACGCGATCCTTTCCGACATCGGTTACGACGCCGACGCGATTTCGGCTTTGCGCGCCGAAAGGATAATTTGAAACGTCCCGGCTGGACGCCCGGATGACGGATGGTTAGATACCGATCAGTACATAATATCTCACAGGAGTATCCCGATGAGCGACGCCACCGACTATGTTCCGCCGAAGGTCTGGGAATGGAACAAGGAGAATGGCGGGCGCTTCGCGAACATCAACCGCCCGATCGCCGGGGCAACGCATGACAAGGACCTGCCCGTCGGCAAGCACCCGCTCCAGCTCTATTCGCTCGCGACGCCCAATGGCGTGAAGGTGACGGTGATGCTCGAGGAACTGCTCGCGCTCGGTCACGCCGGCGCCGAATATGACGCCTGGCTGATCCGCATCAACGAAGGCGATCAGTTTTCGAGCGGCTTCGTCGGCGCCAACCCCAACAGCAAGATTCCCGCACTCGTCGATCATGGCGAGAGCTCGCCGGTGCGCGTGTTCGAATCGGGATCGATCCTGATCTATCTCGCCGAAAAGTTCGGCGCCTTCCTGCCCAGCGAACGCGCCGCCCGCGCCGAAACGCTGTCGTGGCTGATGTGGCAGATGGGCAGCGCGCCCTATCTCGGCGGCGGTTTCGGCCATTTCTATGCCTATGCGCCGTTCAGGATCGAATATGCGATCGATCGCTTCGCCATGGAGGTCAAGCGCCAGATGGACGTGCTCGATCGCCGGCTCGCGGAGAGCGAATATCTGGGCGGCGCGGACTATAGCATCGCCGACATGGCGACCTGGCCCTGGTACGGCGCGCTTGCCAAGGGTCTGATCTATGAGGCGGGCGAGTTCCTGCAGGTGCAGGATTACAGGAATGTCCAGCGCTGGACCGATGCGATCGCGGCGCGCCCGGCTGTCCGGCGCGGGCGAATGGTCAACCGCGTGATGGGGGATCCTGCAAGCCAGTTGCACGAGCGCCACGATGCGGCGGACTTCGATACGAAGACACAGGACAAGCTTGCGCCCGCCAGCGAAAAGTGACCCGGAACGGATTGTATATGGACCCGGCCCGACATTGTTTGGGTTGATTCGGTTCGAAATTGCGCTACCCATCACGCCCATGGGGTAAGGGAGACAGGGGGTGGGCATGCTGCGCAAATCGGTTTTGATGTCGGCGTCCGTGATCGCGATGGCTGGCGTGGCGGCTGCCTCGTCGGCGATGGCGCAGGATAATTATGTCGGCCAGATACTGAAGACCGGCGCCAATTTTTGCCCGCGCGGGACGGTTGCCGCCGATGGTCGCCTGCTCAGCATTGCGCAGGAATCGACGCTGTTCGCCCTTTATGGAACGACCTACGGCGGCGATGGCGTGACGACGTTCGCCTTGCCTGATTTTCGCGGGCGATCCTCGATGAACGACGGCCAGGGGCCTGGGCTGACCAACCGCGTGCTCGGCGAGAGGGCCGGCACCGAAACCGCCACCATGACGATCGCCACGATGCCGCGGCATGAACATACGGCGCTGATCCGCACGACGTCGCAGGCGGGCGATTCGATGAAGGCGTTTCGCAACTATTTCGCGACGACCCCCTTAAATAAATATGTCACCGGCACCGCGCCTGCCGCCCAGTTGATGGCGATCGAAACGCTCGATTTGCGGCACGTGGGCGGCGATCAGGCATATGATCATCGGGCGCCGACGCTAACCATCCGCTATTGTGTGAACATCAACGGCATTTTTCCGTCGCAGAACTGATCGGGCTACGGGCCCGATGGCGGGCAAAGGGCAAACGAGGGGGGTATGACATGCGGCACCGGAAATCCTTGGCGCTGGCGGCGGCATCGGGCATGGCTATCGCCGCGTCGTCGCCCGCTGCGGCGCAAACCTTTTTTCTCGGACAGATGATCGAGACCGGGGCCAATTTCTGCCCCAGAGGCTTTGCGAGCGCGAGCGGGCAGATTCTGTCGATTCAGCAGAATACGGCGCTCTTTTCGCTGCTTGGCACGACCTATGGCGGCAACGGCGTCACCACCTTCGCACTGCCCGACATTCGCGGGCGGATGGTCATCGGCGTGGGGGCCGGCCCGGATGGAACGGTGCAACTTGGGCAGGTCGGCGGATCCGAAACCATAACCCTGACGCTCGCCAACTTGCCGGCGCATATTCACCCGGGTTTTATCCACACGGTGAATGCCAACGGGAACGATATCAAGCCGTTCCGCAACGCCTTCGCGGTAACCCCGGACAAGCAATATAAGGTGCCGCCTGCGACGGGGCCGAGCGCTCTCGACGGCGTTCTGCATGCCGATACGGTGTCGGTCCAAAAGACCGGCGGCAGTCAGCCGATGAGCAACATGTCGCCGTTTCTCGTGACTCGACACTGTATGGCGTTGGTGGGTATTTTTCCGTCGCGCAATTGAAGGTGCCGTCGCGGTAACATGGAAATTTGGGAAATCGGGAGGCGGGCATGACAGGTAGGGCGGCAATTCGGAACTTCGCGCTGGCGCTTGCGGCCGGCGGCAGCAGCTTTGCCTATACGGCGCCAGCGTCTGCGGATGCTGCAAGTCCCTATGTCGGCGAAATCATGCAGGTCGGATTTACTTTCTGCCCCCGCGGCTGGATGGCAGCGCAGGGACAAATTCTCTCCATCGCACAAAATACGGCACTGTTTTCGCTGCTCGGCACCAACTATGGCGGCAATGGCCAGACGACTTTCGCGCTCCCCAATTTTGCGGGCCGGACGGCGAACCTCGACGGGCAGGGGCCGGGGCTGAGTCCCTATGTGATCGGCGAGCAGGCCGGGGCGCCGAGCACAACGCTGACCATCGCCAATATGGCGCGACACGATCACCGCGCGGCAATCCAGACCGCCAACGCGGCCGCGAACAGCACGAGTGCGAACGGCAACGCGCTCGCCTATTCGGCGAACAACAGCTATGTTTCGGGCACGGTACCGTCGGGTAATCTGATGGCGCCGGGCATTGCCGACTCGGGAATTGCCGGGCAATCGCAGCCGGTGTCGAACCGCCCGCCCTATATCGCGCTCAACTGGTGCATTGCAGTTGAGGGCGTATTTCCGGCGCGCAACTGATCACGGACTTGCCGGATGATTTCGGTGATTCAATCGGGTGCCGCGCGTTCGTAAATTGACTTTGGTTCAAATTGGTCTAGCTTTTTTTTAGGGCAATCGGGCAGGGGGCTGGGCGATGGCATTCGCGCGCAAAACAAGTCTTTATCTTTCCGCGGCCGCCGTGGCGGCCGGTACAGGACTGTCGGGGTCGGCGTCGGCGCAGGACTTCTACCTCGGCGAACTGATGAAGGTCCCGTATAATTTCTGTCCGCGCGGAACGCTGGAGGCGAACGGCCAGCTGGTTTCGATCGCCCAGGAAAGCGCACTCTACGCGCTCTACGGAACGACCTATGGCGGTGACGGCGTGACCACTTTCGCGATGCCCGGCATGGCGGGCCGCTATTCGATGCACGAGGGCACGGGCGCTGGCCTGTCGCCGCGGGTCCGGGGGCAGACGGGCGGGACCGAAACCACCACCCTGACGATGAACCAGATGCCGCGGCACGAGCATACGGCGTCGATCCGGACCACCAGCAGCGCTGGCAACACCGGACAGTCGTTCCGGGCCATCTTTGCAACGACACCCGCGAACAAATATGTGTCGGGCACCGCACCCGCCGCGCAGCTGATGAACATCAATACGCTCGACATCCGCCACACCGGCGAAGGAACGTCATTCGATCATCTGCCACCCTATCTGGCGATCCGCTATTGCGTCATCAGCGCGGGCATTTTCCCGTCGCGCAATTGACGGCGAAGCGCGCAGGGCGGCGACGCCAGCGGCGATGGGTTTTTGAGGGGGAGTTGGAGACATGCGGCATCTGAAGGCAGCAGCATTGGCGATGGCCGGTGTCAGCGCGGCCGGCATTGGGGCCCCGGCCTTGGCGCAGACCTATTATCTGGGCCAGATCATCGAAACGGGGGCCGATTACTGCCCGCGAAACTGGGTTCCGACCAACGGCCAGCTCTTGGCAATCCAGCAGAATACCGCACTTTTCTCACTGCTTGGCACGACATATGGCGGCAACGGCACCACGAATTTCCAGCTGCCCAATCTGCAAGGGCGGATGCTGATCGGGCAGGGGCAGGGGCCGGGACTCTCGCCTTATGTGCAAGGCCAAGTCGGTGGCGTCGAGAACCAGACTCTCACGATAGGCCAGCTCGCGCAGCATACACATCGCGGTGCGATCCTGTCAGTCAATCAGAATACGAACGATATCAAGCCGTTCCGCAACGCCTTTGCCGTGACACCCGATCGCCAATATTCGAATGTCATCCAGTTCGACGGCGCGCTGCATGCCGCCACGGTGACGGTGCAAAAGACCGGCGGCTCGGACCCGGTGGCAAACATGTCGCCGTTTCTGGTCAATCGCTATTGCATCGCGGTCCAGGGGGTTTTCCCGTCGCGCAACTGATTGCGGATCGACTATCGACCGAACAAGATGAAGACTGGAGGCGGGGTATGACACGCAAAGGAGCAATCCGGAACCTGACGATCGCGGCGCTGGCCAGCGCGTCCTCGCTGGCGGTGGCAACGCCGGCATTGGCGCAGACCGATCGTTATCTCGGGCAAATGATCCAGGTAGGCTTCACTTTCTGTCCCGCTGGTTGGGCCAGCGCAGAGGGGCAGATCTTGGCGATCAGCCAGAATACCGCGCTCTTCTCGCTGCTCGGGACGACCTATGGCGGCAATGGGCAGACGACCTTTGCCTTGCCCGATCTGCGTGGACGCACGGCGATCAACCAAGGGAGCGGCCCGGGGCTGTCGCCCTATGTCCTCGGCGAATTCGGCGGGAGCGAAACGACCACACTCCTCTCGACCAATCTCCCGCGGCACGACCATCGCGGTGCGATCCAGACGGCAAACGCGGCCGCGAACACGACGAGCGCGAACGGCAATGCGCTCGCCTATTCAGCGAACAACAGCTATCTTTCCGGGGTCGATCCGAACAATGCCATGGATGGCACGATGGTTCAGGTCGCGCCTGCCGGCAATTCGCAGCCGGTATCGAACCGGCCGCCCTATCTGACGATGCGCTGGTGCATTGCGCTGCAAGGGATTTTTCCGGCGCGTAACTGACACGCGACCGTTTGAACTTGCGCTGTTTCCCGAAAAGGCCGCGCTGGTTCGATGCGCGGCTTTTCTGCGTCGGGCCGGAGCGTCCCGGGAGGCGCACTGGAACCGCCGGCAACGTAACGCGTTGGTGGCGGACGGCGCGAGCTAGAACCAGCTGCCGCGCTCGATCGCATCGCTTCCCGCGGGAAGCGAAAAATACTGTCCGTCTTCGCCGACGATGATCGGCCCGTCGAAATGCTCTCCCGCGCCGTCGAGGAAGGCCGCGTTCAGATAGGGCGAGGGCATCGACGGAACGAGGTGGCTCAGCACCAGCATTTTCACCCCCGCGACACGCGCGCTGTCGGCCGCCTGCGCCGGAGTGGCGTGATAGTCGAGGATGTCGCGCATGATCTGTGCGGTCTGTCCGCGGCCCGCCTTGTCGAGTGCGGCGGCGAGCGCTTTCACCATCCGGGGCTGGAGCGCTTCGTGGATGAGGATGTCGGCGTCCCTTGAGGCCTGTTCGAGCATCTTCGACGGACCGGTGTCGCCGCTGATCACGACGCTGCGGCCCTTGTAATCGAAGCGATAGCCGACCGAAGGCGCGACGGGGCGGTGGTCGACCGGAAAGGCGGTGACGCGCAGCCCGTCCGTTTCGTAGACGATCGTCGGTGCGGACGGGATCGCAAAGGGCCGGGCGATCGCGCCGGCCGCCGCGGGCGGGGTGATCGCCGGCCCGTGATGTGCGGTGCGATAGCCATTGTCGCGGGCGTAAGCGGTGTTGAAGCCCGCAATCACGTCCTCGACCCCTGTCGGGCCATGGACGGGAAGCGGGCTTTGGTTGCCACTGGCGGTCCAGCGCAGCAGCATCATCGGCCCCAGCCCGTCGATATGGTCCGAATGATAGTGCGTCAGGAACAGTCCGCGAATCCGCCCGTTGGGCAGGCCCATTTGAGCGATGTTGCGCGCGCCGCCTTCGCCTGCATCGACGACCAGCATCGTCTTGCCCGCGATGACGACGGTGCAGGCGGCGGCGCGATCGCGGCTGGGCAGCGGCGATCCGGTGCCGCAAAGGCCGACGTGGAGTCCGTCGGGCAGGTCGGCATAAGGATTGCGCGCGGCGCTGCGCTCGACCGCGCGATCGAAGATCCACATGCCGACCGGTCGCTGGAACAGCCAGCCGCCCAGTGCGATCAGGACGAGCGGCAGCACCGCCCATTTGCCTTTGCCCATCGGTCATCCCCCACCTGTTTCGCGCATCATGGCGGTGAATGCGGTGCTGGACAAGGCGCCGGAAGTTGGCGAAGTTGCCGCGCAGCAGGGGTGCGTTGCGAAAGACAACTTACCTTTACGTAAGCGTGAACCAGGCCTATAAGGGCGGAACAGCCCAGTGGGAGAATCAAAAAATGGACATGGAGTTCAGCCCCGAGGATCTCGCCTTCCAGCAGGAGGTGCGGACCTTTATCGCCGAAAACTACCCCGCGGATCTGCGCGGCAAGCAGGACGAGGGCGACGAACTGTCCAAGGAGGATTTCCTCTCGTGGCACCGCATCCTGTACAAGAAGGGCTGGGTCGCCCCCGCTTGGCCGGTCGAATATGGCGGCACCGGCTGGACGCCGACGCAGCGCTTCATCTTTTCGGAGGAAACCGCGCGCGCCGACTGCATCCGCCTGATGCCCTTCGGGCTCGCGATGGTCGGGCCGGTGATCTACACCTTCGGCACTCCCGAGCAGAAGGCGCGCTTCCTGCCGCGCATCCTGTCGGGCGAGGACTGGTGGTGCCAGGGCTATTCGGAACCCGGCGCGGGATCCGATCTTGCCAGCCTGCGCACGGTCGCGGTTCCCGACGGCAGTGATTATATCGTCAACGGCCAGAAGACCTGGACCACGATGGCGCAGCACGCCGACTGGGGCTTTTTCCTCGTCCGCACCGACAAGGACGCCAAGCAGCAGGAGGGTATTTCCTTCCTGCTGATCGACATGAAGTCGCCCGGCATCACCGTGCGCCCGATCATCACGCTGGGCGGCGAGCATGAGGTCAACGAAGTGTTCCTCGAGGACGTGCGCGTCCCGCAGGCGCAGCGCGTCTATGAAGAGAATAAGGGCTGGACCTGCGCCAAGTTCCTGCTCGCGCACGAACGCACGGGCATCGCGGGCGTCGCAGCGTCGAAGCGCGGTGTCGAGAAGGTCAAGGAAATCGCGCGCACCGAGGTCGACGGCGACAAGCCGCTGCTCCAGAACGCCTTTTTCAAGCGCAAGATCGCCGAGCTGGAGATCGACCTCACCGCGCTCGAATTCACCGAGCTGCGCAGCCTCGCCGGTCCCAACGCCGGCAAGGGACCCGGCCCCGAATCGAGCCTGCTCAAGATCAAGGGGTCCGAAATCCAGCAGCGGCTGACCGAGCTGACGCTGGAAGCGGTCGGTCACTACGGCGCGCCCTATTTCCGCGGCTTCGGCGACGGCGACAACGAGCATCCGATCGGCCCCGACTATGCGCATCGGGCCGCGCCGACCTATTTCAACGTCCGCAAGACGACGATCTATGGCGGATCGAACGAGATCCAGCGCAACATCATCGCGAAGATGGTTCTGGGATTGTGATCCCGAAACCACCCCGGATCTGATCCGGGGTCTCCAACGGCCTTGAAGGCCGCTTGCGGCAATGGGCCCCGGCTTTCGCCGGGGAACACGGAAAGAGACAGAGACAATGGATTTCACCTACACCGACACGCAGGACATGATCCGCGACACGCTTTCGCGCTTCCTGGCGGACACCTATGACTTTGAAACGCGCCAGAAGTTCATCGCGAGCGACGACGGCCGCGACCCCGCGATCTGGACTGCGCTCGCGCAGGAACTCGGCATGCTCGGCGCCTCCTTTTCCGAAGATCATGGCGGTCTCGGCGGCGGCGCGCTCGAAAATGCGATCATCATGGAAGAACTGGGCAAGGTGCTGGGTATCGAGCCCTATCTGCCGACGGTGGTGATCGCGGGCGGAGCGCTCAAGGCCGTCGGCGGCGCGCAGGCGGACAAATATATTCCCGAGATCATCGCGGGCAATATGATCGTCGCCTTCGCCTATGCCGAGCCGCAGGGTCGCTACGACCTCGCCAACCTCAAGACGAGCGCGAAGAAGGACGCGGCGGGCTATGTGCTGAACGGGCACAAGAGCGTCGTCTATGCCGCGCCCTGGGCATCGCATCTGCTCGTGACCGCACGCACCGGCGGCGGCCAGCGCGACCGCGAGGGCGTGTCGCTGTTCCTGATCGACGCGAACCTGCCGGGCATCGTGCGCCGCGACTATCCGACCGTCGACGGCAGCCGTGCATCCGAAATCTATTTCGAGAATGTCGCGATCCCCGCTGAAGCATTGCTCGGCGGCGAGGGGGCCGGCCTGCCGCTGATCGAGCAGATCGTCGACGAGGCGACAGTCGCCGTGTGCGCCGAGGCGACGGGCGTGATGCAGAAGCTGCACGAAGGCACGCTGGAATATACGCAGCAGCGCAAGCAGTTCGGCATTCCGATCGCCAAGTTCCAGGTGCTCCAGCACCGCATGGTCGACATGTTCATGGAGGTCGAACAGGCGCGTTCGATGACGATCATGGGCACGCTCAAGCTCGGCCTGTCCGCCGACGAACGCAAGGCGGCGGTGTCTGCGGCGAAGAACAAGGTCGCGCGCGGTGCGAAGTTCGTCGGCCAGAATGCGATCCAGACGCACGGCGGCATCGGCATCACGCAGGAACTGGCGATCGGCCATTATTTCAAGCGTGCGACGATGATCGAGGGGCAATTCGGCAGCGCCGACTATCATATCGACCGGTTCGAGCAGCTGACGCTGGCGGCGTAACGCGGAGCAGGTTGCGCCCGCCGCCCGACGGCGGGCGCGATCGTTCCCCATCGGTGCCGTTCCCCGGTGGAAGCGGCCGCGAGAGGCCGAATTGCCGGATCGGGCTGTGATGGCAACGACTTCGCCTCTCCATCAGCCCTGCGGGCTGCACCTCCCCATGGCGGCGTGACAGGGAGGAGCGGGGCCGCTTCGACCGGCTACGGGCCTGTCTTTCGTCGTCACCCCGGCCCCGATCCGGGGTCCATGACTTCGACGCTGCTATGGATCCCGGATCAAGTCCGGGATGACGAAGGCAGGCGGGAACGTCCGCTCCCCACCCCGAAGCCGACATCCAAGCTACTCGCCCGACCTGATCGCAGCCGCCTTCGCGCAGCGAGGCCCGGTCGGATGGAACGAAAAGACATCGCCGTGGTACGCGATGGCGCGCCGCGTCAGTAGGCCACGTCGACCGCGATGCGCAGCGTCCTTGGGCGCAGCGGGGTGAGGTAGCCGGCGCTGCCTTCGACGAAGGGGGTGCCGAGCGCGAAGCGGTTGCCGCGGGCGTCGAACAGGTTGGTCAGCGTCAGCGAGAGACCGCGGCGGCGGTCGCCGATCCGCATCGCGAGGCCAGTGTCGACATAGTCGCCCTGGCCCTCGCCGAGGATCGGGCCGATGCCGAGGCGCGAGGGACCGACGTAATTGGCCCAGCCGTTCGCGCGGAATTCTTCGTCACCGATGAAGGTCGCATAGTTGATCGAGCCGCGGATCGCGTGGCTCGCGACGTTCGGAATGCGGCCAAGGCGGTCTTCGGGGGAATAGTAGAATGGCGGCAGCGGTGAGGGCGGCGGAGCGTTGCCGGAGCCCACCGCGGCATTCGCGGCGCGGAAAATCTCGACGATCGCGGGGGCGAGACGGTCGACGCGGCTGTGATTGTAGACCGCGCCGAGTTCGAACGAGAGTTCGCGTGTCGCGCGCACCGCGATCGCACCGGTGATGCTGGTGATGCGGCCGTCGCCGATATTGGCGGTGGTCGGAAAGCCGTCGGCGTCGATGAAATCGGCCTGGATGTCGCGCCAGCGCGTGTGCGAGACCGAGAGGCTGGCGTCGAAGGGCGTTTCACCCTTGCGGCCGAAGCGGATGCCGCCCTCGATCGTGCGCGTCTGGTCGTTGCGGAAACGCCGCACGAAATTGCTTTCGACCGCGAGCCCGCCGGGACGGAATCCTTCCTGATAGCGGGCGTAGAGGGTGATATCCTCGACCGGTGCCCAGAGCAGCGAGGCCGAAGGCAGCAGGTCGGTCTCGTTGCGATGCGCGGTGACCGCGCGCCCCGCGAAGGCGACGTCGAGCGCGACATCCTCGCCCCCGCCGCCGAGCCGCGCGTGCGAGAGTCGCAACCCCGCCGAGGCGATCAGGCGTGGCATCACTTCGGCGGTCGCCTCGGCATAGCCGGTGAATTCGGTGATGCTGTTGGTGACCCCGGTCAGGGCCATCGGCGACGCGAAATTGCCGATTTCGCGGTTCTGGCGCGTGCGATTGTCGAGCAGGCTGATCCCGGCGACCCACCCCAAGCCGTTGTGAAAGGGACGCGACAGGCGCGTCTCGTTGACGATCATACGCGTTTCGTTGGTCTGGTCGAGCACGCGCGGCGGGGCGTCGGGCCGCGTCGCATCGAAGCGTTCGAACAGCCGGTGGCTGACCCAGGCGCTCGACGACTGGAAACGCAGCCCGTCCCAGTCCTTCATCACCACGACCGTGCCGAGCCCGTATTTGGCCTTGGCATTCTGCTCGACCAGCGAATTGCGTTCGAGCGGCGGGGCATCCTTGTCCGCATATTGCGCGTCGTCGGAGCGGGTCGACTGATAGACGCCGCCGACGTCGATAGTCCAGTTGTCGCCCGCGTCGAACCGGAAGGTCCCGCGACCGCCGCGGATGTGGGTGCGGTTGACGTCCTTCTGTCCCAGCAGCGGGTTGTCGATATAGCCGCCGTCGCTGAGCATGTAGCCGACGAGGCGCAGCGCGTGGCCGCCGTCACCGACGGGCAGGTTGACGATCGCGCCGAGATCGCCGCCGGGGTCGCCATGCTGGGTCAGCGAGAGGCCTGCGATCGCCTGGACCGACTGATCGCGGGCGTCGGGCGCGTTCGGAACGACGCGGATGATGCCGCCGAGCGACCCGGCGCCATAGAGCGTGCCCTGCGGCCCTTCGAGCACCTCGACATTGTCAACGTCGTACAGGCGCAGGTCGGGATCAGGGGCGTTGTAGCTGAGGCGGATGTCGCCAAGATACTGGCCCACGGTCGATTGCGTGGGGCCGGTGAAGCTGGAATCGGCGATGCCGCGGATGAACAGCTTGTTGCGTCCCGATCCGAGATGCGTCGAGGACAGAGTCGCCATGCGCGACAGGATCGAGTCCATCCCGCGCTCGCCGCCGAACGCCAAATCGTCGCCATCGAGAACGGTGGCGACGCCCGCAAAGCTTGCGTAGGGAATGTCGGCCTTTGACGCGGTGACGATGATCTCGTCTTCGGGCGCGGCGACCGTCTCGACCGGCGCGGCCGGCCGCGAAGACGGCGCCGTCCGCGGCGGGGAGGTCGCGCGGCGCGCGACCCTGGCCTGTGGCGCTCGCTCGATGCGCCAGCTGGTGGCACTGACGCGAACCGCACGCGTGCCCGAATCGGCGAGCATGCGGCGGATCGCTTCGTCGACGCTCATCCGTCCGCGCACCGATCTGACGCGGCTCTGCCACAGCGCGGCGTCGGCGACGCTGATGCTGACCCCGCCCTGGCGGCTGATCAGCGGGAGCGCGTTCGACAGGCTGCCCTTCGGTACGTCGAACGCCCGCTGCTCGGACGCCGCCGCGATCGCCGGCACCGACAGCATTGCGCTCGCGGCGAGGAGGGCGAGGGGGCGACGCATCCTAGCGCGTCAGAACCCAGTCGTCGCCGCGCCGCGCCGCGCGTGTGCCCGAGAGCGCGGCGAGATCGGCAACGGTGCGATCCCGGTCCTTTGCCACGACGAGCACGCCGCGGAAGGGCAGGTCGGCGGCATCGGGCGCGACGCTGACCGTGATGCCCGCGGTGCGCCGCAGATCCTCCGCAACGACCGCCAGCGGGGTGTCGGCATAGACGAGTTGGCCGGTGCGCCAGCTGCCGATGGTGGCGGTGTCGACGTTGCGCACTTTGGGCGGGCGGGGGTCGCCGTCGCGGACGTCGATTCCCTCGCCCGCGGTCATGCGGACATTGGCGCGTTCGGGGTTCCAGGCGACGACGCCCTCGGACACCGCGACCGAGGTTGCGCGCTCGCGGCGGACGACGTTGAAGGCGGTGCCGAGGTCGACGATCCGGGCGCCGCCCGCCTCGACGACGAAGGGATCGGCGTCGCGGTGGACGACGTGGAACATCGCCTCGCCGCTTTCGAGCCGCGCGAAACGCGGGCGGTCCTTGTCGAGGTGCAGCACCGAGCCGCCGTTGATCTCGACCTTCGAGCCGTCGGCGAGCGCGAGCATGCGATGCTCGCCCGGCGCGGTCTCGATCCGGTTCGGATCGGCGAAAAGGCCGAGGCTGGGCAGCGCGATCGCGGTGACGAGCACGGCGGCGACCGCACCGCCGAACCAGGCGCGTCGCGTCGGGTGGCGGCGCGGCGGCGCGTCGTCGCGGATCACCACCGACGGCGCGGGGATACGCGGCAGCGCGTCGAGATCGGCGTCGAGGCTGGCGAGCGCGTCATAGGCGGCGGCGTGCGCCGCATCGGCCGCGAGCCAGTCGGCGAAGCCGTCCCAGTCGGCGAAGGCGGGATCGCGCTGGGCGATGATCCACTCGATCGCGCGCGCGTCGATGGCGGCAGGGTCAGGGCGCATCGAACTGCCTCCTGACGATGGCGAGCGCGGCGTAGACCTTGCGCAGGTCGGCCTCGACCGTGCTGAGGCTGACACCCTGTTCGGCGGCGATCTCGCGCTGGGCGACGCCGTCGAAGCGGAAGCGGCGGAAGATGCGCGCCGGCCGCTCGCCGGTCGCGGCGATCGCCGCCTCGACCTCTGCCAGCTGCTCGCGCGAGATCAGCGTCGCTTCGGCCGAAGGCCCCTCGGTGACGGCATGCTCGCTCCACGCCTTGTCGCGCAGTTCGCGCTGGCGCGCCGAGCGATAGCGGTCGAGCATCAGGTTGTTCGCGGCGCGCATCACATAGGACAGGGGCTCGGCGATCGGGCCGACGGCGCGATCGGTGAGGCGCATCCACAGGTCCTGGAACAGGTCCTCGGCGGCCGCGCCCGCACCGCGCACCTCGAGGAAGCGGATGATCCGCTCGCGATTGGCGAGCAGTACCGCCTCGATGCCCTGCGCGGCTGGGGGTGCGTCGTTCGCGGTCATGGATCGGTTGGTTCGGAACGCCATCTGCTGTTGATCGGCACCTGCCCGGATGGTGCCCCACATCCCCCTGGCGGTGCCGTCATATAGCGCGCCGGGCCGCAGGCGCAACCGTGGCGTGTCGCCACGCCGGGGAGCGGGGCGGAGCCGGTGCGTCGGGAAAGAGGCGGTGGCGGCAATCATGGACCTCGTCGTTTGTTCGAATGAGCCAGTGCAAGGGGGAAGCGGAGGGTGGGGGTGGGTGCTCCCCCCTTGCGTGCTACAGGCCGGTCGGGCGGGGGGCTTGCCCTTTAGAGACCGACCCGCAGGCTCGCACGGAAAGCCCAGGCCATGTGGCCCTGCTGTTCTTCCGCGGAAAGTTCGCCGCCAACCTGGAATGCAGAGTTGCCGGCGAGGCCACGGATGCGGCCGACCCAGCCGCTCGTGCGATCTTCAGGAACCAGGGTGAAGGGCGTGCCGTTCTTGAACGACGCGGTGGTCGTCCCCAGCGCGCCGCCGACGATCTGGCGCCGGCCGCCCTCGATTTCGAAGCGCGTCCAGCCGTCATATTCGTCGCGACCACCGAAATCGAGGCCGAGCGCAACGGTACCCGACACCGCGAGCTCGTCGCTGTCGCGGCCGAGCACGGTGAGGTCGAGAGCGTCGCCGCCGCCGGTTTCGGTGTAACCCTTTTCGGTCAGCTTGTAATAATCAACCGCGACGGTCGGGCGGAAGGAGATGCCGCCGAGGCGCGTGTCATAGGCGACCGAGCCCGCGGCCGACCACAGCGTGCCGTCCCACTTGCCACGGATCGTCTTGTCGATGTCCTCGGCGCCGGCTTCGGCCTGGAACAGGCGCGTGCCCTTGAAGCTGATCGGCGCGCCCGAAACGCGGGCGTGCGCGAGGAAGCCGTCGGAGGCGAGGCGCCAGTGGATCGCGCCCTCGAACTGGCTCGACGACACTTCGTTGGCGTTCGCCTTGTTGCCGTCCTTGCCGCTGAGATAGCCGATCGAGCCGCCGAAGTTGCCCATGCCGGTCTCGATCTCGGCACCGAGCGAGATGCCCCAGCCGGTGACGTCATAACCCGCGGTGTCGCCGATGCTCTTCGACGTGCCCCACACGGCCTGGTTGATCCAGTAACCCCATTTGCCCTCGTCCTGGAACGGCGCGTTGGGGTCCATCAGGTGACGCGCCAGTGCGCGCGAACCCGAGGTGACGGTTTCGAAGGCGCCGCCCGCATGGTCGGGCAGCATCTGGCCAAGCTGGCCGCGGAACTGTTCGCCGTCGCGGATGTTCAGGAACACCGATTCGATGTCCTCGTCGCCGCCGAGCGCGTCGATCACCGCGTTGAACGCGCCGGCTTCCGAGCGGTTGAGGCCGAGTTCGGTCGTGCTCTTGCGCGAAACGTCGACGATCAGCTGGGTCGCGTTCGACGACAGCGTGCCCTTGTAGAGGAAAGGCAGCATCGTCGAGTTGGCGGTGACGTTGTTCGCGCCGGTCAGCGAGCCCGCGGTCAGCACGACATGCTGGCCCTCGGCATCGTCGATGCTCGACAGCTTGAGCAGCAGTCGCGATTCGGCGCCGAAGCTGGCGTTGCCGGTGACCTGGATCGCGGTGCCCGTGGCGCCGTCGTCGAGCGTCACGCCGAGCGCGCCCTTGTCGGTCACCGCGAGCGAGGCGATGGTCGCCGCGCCGACGACGTCGAAGGTGCCGCCGGCGACGGTGACGCCGAGCCCCTGCGAATTGGCGAGGCGGCCCGAGAAGAGCGCGGTGCCGCCGATGCTGAGCGTATCATTGCCGCCGCCGAAGTCTGCGAGGCCGCCGAATTTCGAGGTGCCGGCGAGCGTCAGGCTGTCGTTGCCGCCGCCGAACAGCGCGGTGCCGTCGTAGGTGCCGTCGCCCGAGAGCGCGAGGCTGTTGTTGCCGGTTCCGAAGAAGGCGTCGCCCTTGACCGAACCGTCGGCGATGTCGAGCGTGTCGTTGCCGGCGCCGAAGCGGATGTCGCCGACGATGGTCGGCGCGGTGATGCCCGACGCCACCGCGGTCTGCTTGACGGTCGCGCCGCCGGCATTGGCCGACAGGTCGATCGCGACGTTGCGGTCGGAGCTCGCGAGCGCGCCCGACGCGGTGATCGCACCGCTGTTTTCGATGAGGTCGACATTGCCCGACAGGTCGACGATCGCGCGCGCGGTGCCGTTTTCGCCTGCCGCCTTGGCCGCGATCGTGCCGCTGTTGCGGATCATGCCGACATTGCTGCCCGCCTCGACGAGGACGCCGGTGGCGATTGCGGTCGCGGCGTTGCCGCCCGTCGCCTCGACCTTGCCCGCGTTGCGGATTTCGGCGAGGTTCGCACCCGATCCGACCTGGATCGCGGTTGCCGAGGCGCCGTTCGAAATCGCTGCGATGTTGCCGCTGCCGCCGATCGCGAGGCCGCCCGCGATGGTGACGTTGCCGCCCATCCCGCCGATCTGCATCCCGGTTGCATTCTTGCCGGCATAGAGGCCGTTGCCGATGATCGAACCGTCGACGATCACGCCGAAGCCGGTGCCGGTGCCGGCGACCGCGCCGATCGTCACGTCGCTTCCGGCGGCGCCGATCCGCACGGCGGGAGCCGAACCGAAGGAGCGGACCGCGGCCGATCCTTCCTTCGAATCCTCGATGCCATCCTTGTCCTCGTCATTGTCGGTCGTGCTGTTGTCCTTCGGCGGCACGGCGAAGACGATCCCGCCGGTCACGTTGCCCTCGACCGACAGCGCGGGTCCGCCCTGGAGCAGATCGTCGGCGTCGAGTTTCGACGGGTCGCTCGGCGGCGTGGTGAAGCGGTAGCCGGTCGAGGTCAGCGCGCCCTGCACGACGAGCGCGCCGGTGATGTCGCCCGAAAGGCGCGCGGCGGTGGCGTCGAGGCCGGTCGCGGTGATCGTGCCGGCGAGACGAACGTTGCCGGTGACGTCCTGGAGCCCGACGCCGAGCGCGCGGTCGCCGAGTACCGAAATCTTGCCGTCGTTGGTGAAGTTGCCGATGAGCGGCCCGCCGAGCTTGATGCCCGCCGAGTCATTACCCTCGATCGTGATTTCGCCCGAGTTGACGATATTGCCGTTGAACGCACCCGCGGTCGCGATGCCGACGCGGTTGCTGCCGATCGCGAAGGGGCCGTCGAGGTCGCCGTCATTGTCGATATCGGTCGGCGCGTAGTTTTCGTCGATGATGATCTTGCCGGTCGCGGCGTTGGTGATCGCGCCGGTCGTGCCCGCATTGGCCGAGATGCCCCGTGCGCCGTCCGCATTGGTGATCTGGATCGTGCCTTCGTTGACGACCTTGTGGTTGCTGTCGATCGTGATCGCGGTCCCCGATGTCGGCTTGATCGACCCCGAAGCGGCAAGCTTCACGTCGTCGGGGGTCGTTCCTTCCTTGACCGTCGAGGTGCGGATCGGGGTGGTCAGCGCGTTACCGATCACGGTTTCGGCTTGAGCGGGGGCGGCGATCATCGCGGCCAGGCAGGTCGACGCGAGCAAGGTCTTGCGCATTGGGTTCCTCTTGAAATCGTGGCGGGGATGGTCCCGTACAGCCGCAAGACGGAGCCCGAAGCGCGCGACCTTGGAAAAATATTCGCCATGTCCGGCAAAATTGTCGCGAATTGTCGCAATCGCGCCCACAGGCATTGCGCCGCGCGCGCCAATTTGCTGAATGGCGGGGCATAACGGCAACCGCCCAGCCATCAGAGGTTTCGAATGCAATCTTACCGGCGGTCGACGCTCCGGCTCGGCGCTATCCTGTTGTTTGCGGCATCGCTCGCGGCATGTTCGGGCAATGACGAGAAGGACGGCGGGCGCTCCGCGCCCGAGGTCGGCTATGTCGTCGCGCAGCCCGGGACGGTCCCGGTCGCGATCGAACTGGGCGGTCGCACCGTCGCCTTTGAAACCAGCGAGGTCCGCCCGCAGGTCAACGGCATCATCCGGCGCCGGCTGTTCGAGCAGGGCGGCTATGTCCGCGCCGGCCAGCCGCTGTTCCAGATCGACGCCAGCCTGTACCAGGCGGCGGTCGAGCAGGCGGCGGCCAATCTGGCGAGCGCCCGCGCCAGCGCCGAGGCCGCGAAGGTCAAGGCCGACCGTTTCCGCCCGCTGGCCGATATGGAGGCGATCGCCAAGCAAGACTATACCGATGCTGCGGCGCAGGCGCGCGTCGCCAACGCGGCGGTCGCGCAAAACGCCGCCGCGCTCGAAACCGCGCGGATCAACCTGCGCTATGCGACGATCAGCGCGCCGATCAGCGGGCGGATCGGACGCAGCCTGTTCACCGCCGGGGCGCTGGTCAACGCCAATCAGGCCGACCCGCTGGCGGTCATCCAGCGCACCGACCCGATCTATGTCGACATGCAGCAGTCGAGCGCCGAGCTGACGACGCTGCGCCAGCGGCTGGCGAGCGGCGGCGTGCTGCCCGGCAACACCAATGTCCGCCTGCTGCTCGAGGATGGCAGCGCCTATGGCTTTGCCGGCACGATTGAATTTTCCGAAGCGGTGGTGAACGCCGAGACGGGGACGGTGACACTGCGCGCGCGTTTCCCGAACCCGCAGGGTGGGCTGTTGCCCGGCATGTTCGTGAAAGCGGTGTTCGAGCAGGCGATCGAACCCGGCGTCTATCTGGTGCCGCAGGCGGCGGTGCAGCGCGATTTCGACGGGTCGGCGTTCGTCTATCTCGTCGGGGTCGACAACAAGGCGGCACGGCGCAAGATCACCGCCGAGCGTACGGTGGGGAACGACTGGGTCGTCACCGACGGGCTGAAGCCGGGCGACAAGGTGATCACGCAGGGGCTGGGCACGCTGCGCCAGGGGCAGCCGGTGCGGCCCGTCGCGGCGGGCACCCCGCAGCGGGTGGGAGCGCCGAAGGGCGGTGCGGCCAAGGGCGGTTCAAGCGGTGGCGCGGGCGGATCATCGGCCAAGGGCGGCTGACGCAGCATGTCGCGCATCTTCATCGACCGCCCGATCTTTGCGTGGGTGCTGGCGATCATCGTCATGCTGGGCGGCGTCGGTGCGCTCTCGGCGCTGCCGATCGAGCAATATCCTGATATCGCGCCGACCCAGATCAACGTGCGCGCCAACTATCCGGGCGCCTCGGCCGAGGCGATCGAGAACAGCGTCACGCAGGTGCTGGAACAGCAGCTGACCGGGATCGACGGGCTGCTCTATTTCAGCTCGACCTCTAGCTCGCGCGGGCAGGCGAGCCTGACCGCGGTGTTCGCCAAGGGCACCGACCCCGACATCGCGCAGGTGCAGGTCCAGAACAAGATCCAGGCGGCGGTGTCGCGCCTGCCCGCGCAGGTCCAGAGCCAGGGCGTGCGCGTCACCAAGTCGAACTCCGATTCGCTGTTGATGGTCGCGGTGTTCGACACGACGAACACGCGCTCGAACCAGGACGTGTCGGACTATATGACGTCGAACATCCAGGACCCGCTGTCGCGCGTCGACGGGGTCGGCGACGTCAATGTCTTCGGATCGCCGCATGCGATGCGCATCTGGCTCAACCCGCAGCGGCTGGCGGCGATGGCGCTGATGCCGTCGGACGTGGTGTCGGCGATCACTGCGCAGAACAGCGAGGTCGCGGCGGGCGACGTCGGCGGGCTGCCCGCGCCGCAGGGACAGATGCTCAACGCGACGGTGACCGCGCAGTCGCGGCTGCAGACCCCAGAACAGTTCGAGAATATCGTCCTCAAGACGCTGCCCGACGGGTCGAGCGTGCGGATCAAGGATATCGCGCGCGTCGAGGTTGGCGCCGAGAATTACAGCACGATCAGCCGCGTCAACGGGCACCCCGGCGCCGGCATGGCGATCTCGCTGTCGCCGGGGTCGGACGCGCTGCGCACCGCCGAACTGGTCAAGGCGCGGATGGAGGAGCTGGCGCGCGGCATGCCTGACGGGCTCGACTATGCCTATACCAACGATGCGACGACCTTTATCAAGCTGTCGGTCAGCGAGGTGCAGAAGGCGCTTTTCGAAGCGATCATCCTCGTCATCATCGTCATGTTCGTCTTCCTGCAGAGCTGGCGCGCGACGCTGATCCCCGCGATCGCGGTGCCGGTGGTGCTGCTCGGCACCTTCGCCATCTTCTACGTCGCGGGCTTCTCGCTCAACACGCTGACCTTGTTCGGGCTGGTGCTCGCGATCGGGCTGCTCGTCGACGATGCGATCGTCGTGGTCGAGAATGTCGAGCGGCTGATGCACGAGAATCCGGGCATGGGCCCGCGCGAGGCGACGATCCAGTCGATGCAGGAGTTGCAGGTCGCGCTGATCGCGATCGCGCTCGTGCTGTCGGCGGTGTTCCTGCCGATGGCCTTTTTCGGCGGGTCGACGGGGGTCATCTACCGCCAGTTCTCGATCACCGTCATCTCGGCGATGGTGCTGTCGGTGCTCGTCGCGCTGATCCTGAGCCCCGCGCTGACCTCGACGTTGCTCAAGGCGCCGAACCATGAAGCCGCGGGGGGCGGGCGCTTTCCCGCGATCAGCCGCGCGTTCGAGCGCGCGAAGCACGGGTTCAACCGCAATTTCGACGGCGGGGTCGACCGCTATGTCGGCGCGACCGAAAAGGTCGTCGCGCGCAAATGGCGTTTCCTCGCGCTCTATGTCGTGGTGTGCGCGCTGCTCGCCTTCCTGTTCCTGCGCCTGCCCGGCGGCTTCCTGCCCAATGAGGACCAGGGGCGGGTGTCGGTGCAGTTCCGCCTGCCCGCGGGCGCGACGCAGGCGCGCACGCTCGAGGTGCGCGACGCGGTCGAGACATATCTGCTCGAGCAGGAGCGCGCGAACATCCAGGCGGTGTTCCTGCTCGCGGGCGGCGGCGGCGGCAGCGCGACGGGGCAGAATACGGGGCAGGGCTTCGTCAACCTCGTCCATTGGGACGACCGTCCCGGCAAGGAGAACAGCGCCGACGCGATCGCGCAGCGGACCGCGGCGGCGCTGCGCGGGCTGCGCGACGCCCAGATTTTCACGACGGTGCCGGGCGCGGTGCGCGGGCTCGGCGATTCGGGCTTCACGATGCAGTTCCAGAACAGCAGCGGCATGCCGCGCGAGCAGTTCCTCGCCGCGCGCGACCGGCTGATCGAGATGGCGAACGCCAACAAGCGGCTGACCTCGGTCCGCCTGTCCGACCTGCCCGATGCGGCGACGCTCAAGATCGACGTCGATACGCAGCGGCTCACCGCCTACGGGATCAGCAACGGCGACGTGAACAACACGCTCGCGACCGCGTGGGGCGGGCGCTACGTCAACGACTTCGTCGACAAGGGGCGCGTCAAGCGCGTCTATGTGCAGGGCGACGCCCCCTATCGCGCCAAGCCCGAGGATCTGGGCCAATGGTATGTCCGCTCGTCGGACGGCCAGATGGCGCCCTTCTCGGCCTTTGCGAAGACGAGCTGGGCGACGACCCCGGCGAGTTCGTCGCGCTTCGGCGGGCTGCCGACCTTCGAAATCTCGGGCCGCGCGGCGCCGGGGACGAGCTCGGGCGAGGCGATGGCCGAGATGGAGGCGATGGCGGGGCAGATCCAGGGCACGAGTGTCGCCTGGTCGGGCTCTTCGTTCGAGGAGCGGCTGTCGTCGGGGCAGGCACCGCTGCTCTACGCGCTGTCGCTGCTCGTGGTCTTCCTCTGCCTCGCGGCGCTCTACGAAAGCTGGTCGATCCCGGTCGCGGTGCTGCTGGTGATCCCGCTCGGGCTGGTCGGCGCGGTGTTCGCGGTGACGCTGCGCGGGCTCGAGAACGACGTCTATCTCCAGATCGGGCTGCTCACGACGATGGGACTCGCGGCGAAGAATGCGATCCTGATGATCGAATTCGCCGAGCAGGAAGAGCGCAAGGGGCGCCGCGTGATCGAGGCGGCGCTGGCGGCGGCGAAACTACGCCTCCGCCCGATCCTGATGACGAGCTTTGCCTTCATCTTCGGCGTGCTGCCGCTCGCGATCGCGACCGGTGCCGGGGCGAACAGCCGCGTTGCGATCGGCACCTCGGTGATCGGCGGCATGCTCACCGCGACGATCCTTGCGATCTTTTATATCCCGCTCTTCTTCGTGCTCGTGCGCCGCGGCGTGCGCGACGGGCTCAAGGCGGCGCGCGAATGGCGCGGCGGCGGGCATTCGGACGCGGCGGCGGAGGCAGGGGCATGAGGCGAGAGCTCGTCCTGACGGCCGCGGCGCTGGCGCTCGGTGCCTGTTCGCTCGCGCCCAAATATGTCCAGCCGGAGGCGCCGGTGCCGCAGTCGTGGCCCGCGGGCGACGCCTATCTGGCCGCCAGCGAGGCCGCGCTGCCGCAGGTGGCGCTCGCCGACCTGTTCCGCGACCCGCGCCTCCTGTCGCTGATCGACCGGGCGCTGGCGAACAATCGCGACCTGCGCGTCGCTGCCGCGAATGTCGCCGCGGCGCGCGCGCAGGTGCGCGTGACGCGTTCGGCGCAATTCCCCGCGATCGGGGTGAGCGGATCGGCCGACTATAGCGACGGCGGCGTATCGGGCGGTACGGCGGGCGGCGGGCGCGAGAGCTATGCGCTGCAGGCCGGGGTGTCGGCGTTCGAGCTCGACCTGTTCGGGCGGCTCGCCAATGCGACCGCGGCGGAGCGTGACCGCGCGCTCGCGACCGAAGCGGGCGCGCGCACGGTGCGGCTGGCGCTGATCGCCGACCTCGCCGAAGCCTGGGCCAATCACGCGGCCGACCGCGAACTGCTGGCGATCGCGCGCGACACCGCGGAGAATGCGCGCAGCAGCGTGCGGCTGACGCGCGCGCGGCTCGAGGGCGGGGTGGCGCCGCGCACCGACCTGCGCCAGGCCGAACAGGTGCTGGCGACCGCGGAGGGCGACCTCGCGCTCCAGACCGCCGCGGTGGCGCAGGACGAGAATCTGATCCGGCTGCTCGTCGGCGCCGATTATGACAAGGCGCTGCTGCCCGCGTCGCTCGCCGAGGTGCGCGCGTCGATCGCGGCGCTGCCCGCGGGGACCAGTTCGCAGATATTGCTGCGCCGCCCCGACGTGGTGCAGGCCGAATATCTGCTGCGCGCCGCCAATGCCGACATCGGCGTGGCGCGCGCGCGGCTGTTCCCGACGATCTCGCTCACCGGGCTGCTCGGCTTCGCAAGCGACGCGCTGTCGTCGCTGTTCACCGGCGACGCCTTTCGCCTGAGCGCGGGCGCCGACGCCAGCCTGTCGATCTTCGACGCCGGCGGTCGCCGCGCCGGGGTGGCGGTGAGCGAGGCGCAGCGCGACGCGGCGCTCGCCGCGTACGAAGGTGCGATCCAGGCGGCGTTCCGCGAAGTCGCCGACGCGCTCGCCGATCAGGGCACGCTCGGCGAACGGCTGCGCGCCGTGCAAGCGAACAGCGAGGCGGCGGCCGACACCGCACGCCTCACCGACGCGCGCTACCGCGGCGGCGTCGACAGCTTCCTGTCGAGCCTCGACGCCCAGCGCAGCCTGTACGGCGCACGGCGGAGCGAGATCGCGGTACAACTGGCGGCGGTACGCAACCGGATCACGCTGTACCGCGCGCTGGGAGGCGACAGCGGCGCATCGAACTGAGACGGGGTGGCGGAGCGGGAGGGATTCGAACCCTCGATACGGTTTTGCCGTATACTCACTTTCCAGGCGAGCGCCTTCGACCACTCGGCCACCGCTCCGCATGCACTGGAAGGGGCGCCCTAATCGCTTGGCGGGGCTTTCGCAAGCCGATTGGGCGTGGCAGATATCGCGCATGACGCATCGCCTCCTGACCGCTGTCGCGGCACTCGCGCTCACCGCTCCCTCTGCCGCGCAGGACAAGCCTCCGGCGCCCGCCGAAATCCCGTCGCCCGGTGACATCGTCGCGGCCGCGCCGGCTGGCGACTGGGTGGCGATTGCGGCGTCGGACCTGCTGGTGATGGACCTTGCCCCCGATGCCGCAGGCAGGCCGCGCCGCGTCGTCATCCAGCTGATGCCCGCGCCGTTCAGCCAGGGGTGGATCGGCAATATCCGCAAGCTCGCCGCGGCGCATTGGTGGGACGGGACGAGCATCAACCGCGTGCAGGACAATTATGTCGTGCAATGGGGCGATGCGACCGAGAAGAAGCCGCTGCCCGCGGGGTTGGCGGTGGTGCCGGAAGGCGAATATGTTACGGCGACAAAGGCTGAAGGCGGCGTAATTCCTTCCGACGGCAAACTACCGCCAATGCACTGGAGTGGATATTCGCCGGGCTGGGCCTGGACAGATCATGCCGATGCCTACGCGAAGAAATACAGCTATTTTCGTGGCTGGCCCTTTGCCGGCGACGATGGCCGGTCGGGATGGCCAGTTCATTGCTACGGCATGGTCGGGGTGGGCCGCAACATGCCCCCCGACACCGGCTCTGGCGCTGAACTCTACACCGTCATCGGGCATGCTCCGCGCCACCTCGATCGCAATATCGCGCTTGTCGGGCGCGTGGTCAGCGGGATCGAGCATCTGTCGAGCCTGCCGCGCGGGACCGGCGGGCTCGGATTCTATGAAAATGAGAATGAGCGGGTGCCGATCGCCTCGATCCGTATCGCGAGCGACCTGCCGCCCGCCGAGCAGCCGAAGTTCGAATATCTGTCGACCGAGAGCCGCAGCTTTGCGAAATATGCCGACGCGCGCGCGAACCGGCGCGATCCCTTTTTCATCAAGCCCGCGGGCGAGGCCGACATCTGCAATATTCCGGTACCGGTGCGCGCGGTGGCTGACAGCCGATGAGCGGGTTCGGCCCCGAGAGGCGCCCTTCGACAAGCTCGGGGCTACGGTGTGAGGAACGAAGGTTATGATGTCAGAAATGATGGCTCGCCTTCCGCAGCATGACGGACGTGTCGGCAGCCGCGGCTTGATCCTTGACCGTAGTGCTGAGCTTGTCGAAGCACGCTTGTCGGTTCGATGCGAGCTTCGATAAGCCCATGGACTGGATGTTCCATTGCTACATGCTGCGCTGTGCCGACGGGAGCTATTATGTCGGTCACACCGACAATATCGCGCTGCGCTTCGGTCAGCATCAGACGGGCGCCTATGCCGGCTACACCTACAAGCGCCGGCCCGTCGAACTGGTCTGGTCCGAATCCTTTCAGACGCGGGATGACGCAAAACTGGTGGAGCGACAGGTCAAGGGCTGGGGGAGGCCGAAAAGGGAAGTCCTGATTGCGGGCGACTGGAGCAGGATTTCGGAATTGGCGAAATGCCGTTCGCTGACCGAGAAGCACCCTTCGACAGGCTCGGGGCTACGATGATGGAGGAAAGCTTCACCACCACCGCGCCGCTGTGGCGCTGGCAGTCGGCGACCGCGCCCGCGGCGTGGTTTTTCCTGACCATCGCGGGCGAGGTTGCCGACGCGATTCGACTGGCGGCGATTTCGGGGCAGTGGCTCGACGGGCGGAAGGGATTCGGCTCGGCGCGCGTCGAAGCGGTGATCGGCGACACGCGCTGGAAAACATCGGTCTTTCCGCATCGCGAAAGCGGCGGCTGGCTGCTGCCGGTCAAGGCGGCGGTGCGCAAGGCCGAGGGACTGGCCGAGGGCGATGCGGTGACGGTGACCGTCAGTCTTTAGGCGGGGTGTCGGTCCGGGCTTCGCGCGCCTGCGCCTTCCTTTTGCGCAGATTTTCGCGCAGCGCCTCGGCAAGGCGGCGTTCGCGTTCGAGGTCGGCGGGGGAGGGCGTCTTGCTCACGGCCGCGTCCATGCCCGCGAAATCTGCGCGACGTCAAGTCTGGCACCTTGACAGGCGGCGGAGGCCCCGCCATAGGCCGCGCCTGCCCAGCGACGAAGGTTCGCGGGCGGCCCGGTTGCTGCTGTAGCTCAGTGGTAGAGCGCGTCATTGGTAATGACGAGGTCGACAGTTCAATCCTGTCCAGCAGCACCATTTTCCCCGACATCGACGTCCGGCTTTACCGCGGCCTGGCCCACGGGCTAGAGTCGGGCGCGTATCGCATGGGGCGATGCCGGCAGGGGAGCATATGACGGACGGCGACGACCGGGCGGGAAGCGGCAAGCGCTGGTCCTTTCTCGCGATCCTGATCGCGATCTCGATCGCCTTTGCCGTCGTGCTGCTGCCCTTTGCCGCCGCGATCCTGTGGGCGGTGATCGCGGCGATCCTGTTCGAGCCGCTCTATCGCCGGATGCTGACGAAAATGCCGGGGTGGCGCAACGGCGCTGCGCTGCTGACCATCCTGCTGATCCTGGCGATGGTGATTCTGCCCGCCGCGATCCTGGCCGTCGCGCTCGTCAACGAAGCCGCCGCCGTCTATCAGCGCATCCATTCGGGGGCGATCGATCCGGCGCACATCTGGACCAATTTCCGCAGCGGCCTGCCCGAATGGCTGCTGTCGTGGTTCGACCGCATCGACATCGGCAATATCGCGACCGCGAAGAGCCTGTTGGGCGGCGGTGCCGCCGACGGCGTCCGGGCGATCCTGGGGCAGGCGCTGTCGATCGGGCAGAGCCTGTTCGGATTGCTGATCAACCTGATGGTGATGCTCTACCTCGCCTATTTCCTGATCCGCGACGGCGAGAGCCTGCAACACAGCATCCGCCGCGCGATGCCGCTGCGCACCGACCATCTCGAACTGCTCGCCAACCGCTTCGTCGTCGTGGTGCGGGCGACGATCAAGGGCAGCATCGTCGTCGCCGTCCTGCAGGGGCTGATCGGCGGGATCGTGCTGTGGGCGCTCGGGATCGAGGCGGCGCTTTTGTGGGGGGTGCTGATGGGCGCGGCATCGCTGCTGCCGGCGGTCGGCACCGGGCTGGTCTGGGTCCCGATGGCGCTCTACCTGCTGTTCACCGGGCAGATCTGGCAGGGGCTGGCGCTCGTCGTGTGCGGATTGTTCGTGATCGGGATGGTCGACAATGTGCTGCGCCCGGTGCTGGTCGGGCGCGAAACGCGCATTCCCGACTATGTGGTGCTGATCACCACGCTCGGCGGGCTCCAGCTCTTCGGCTTTCACGGCATCGTCATCGGCCCCGTGATCGCGGCGATGTTCATCGCGGTGTGGGATATTGCGACGACGATGCGCGGCGAGCCCGCCGCCAGCGGCACCGCATGACGCGTCAGATCTTTGCGCCGAGCAGCCAGTCGTGGAACAGCTTGACCGCGGGCTGGCGCAGCGCGCGCGGACGGCACACGAACCAGTAGCTGTACGGGCTGTCGACCTCGAAATCGAACAGGCGCACGAGGCGCGGGTCGTGCGCGTCGTCGAAATGGTGGGCGTGCATGAAGGCTACGCCGATGCCCTGCGCCGCGGCTTCGAGCATCAGCGGCCCCGAATCGAAATAGTCGGTCCCGGCGGGTTCGAGCCAGGGCATGCCGATCGCCTTGCGCCATTCGGCGAAGGTTTCGGGCATCTCGCGGTGGAGCAGGATCGTCATGCGCTGCAATTGTTCGGGCACGGTGATCGGGCGGCCATCGTCGGTCAGCGCGCGCGAGGCGATCGGGAAGACCTGGTCCTGATCAAGCCGCGCGGCGTAGAGCGCGGGATCGATCGCCCGCGCGAGCGCGATCGCGGCGTCGATGCCGTCGCCGAGCCGTGCCTCGGCATGCGAGATCGTCTCGATGTCGATATGCAGTTCGGGATGCCGCTGCCGGAGGTCGGGGAGATGCGGGAACAGCCGCTGCTGGGCGAAGAGCGGGAGCACGTTGAGCCGCAGCCGCATCGACGCATCGGGGCTGCCCGCCTGTTTGATCACCGCGCGCAGATCGTCGAGGATCGGCGACAGCTGGTCCTGGAGCGCGCGCCCGGCCTCGGTCAGGCGCAACCCGTGGTGGTGACGGTCGAACAGCGGACGGCCGACGGCATGTTCGAGCGTCTGGATACGCCGCGACAGCGCGGGCATCGACAGGCCGAGCTCGCTCGCGGCCGCCTTGACGGTGCCGTGGCGGGCGACCTCGAGAAAGGCCTCCATGCTGCTGAGGGGGGGAAGGCGTGCCATGTTCGTTCGCGCGCAATGATGACATGGCGCCGCGCGTCGCGCCAGTAACATTTGTGCAGTGCGTCATGAGTGCGGCGCGCGTGCGGGGGTGCAAATCGGGAACCGTCATCCTATCTTCCGCATAGTGACCATTTTGCGGGAGACACGCCTTGGCCGATGCGACGGTGAAAGAAAAACAGGTCAAACTGCAGGTTGCGAACGCCCGCGCCGAGGAAAGCGGCGGGGGTATCGCACGCATTCCGCGATCGGCGATGGCCGAGCTGGGACTCGCCGAGGGCGACGTCGTCCAGATCAGCGGCAAGCGCGACACCGCGTCGCGCGTCGTCGCTCCCTATGCCGAGGATGAAGGGCTCGACGTGATCCGCCTCGACGGCCTGCAGCGCGCCAATGCCGGCGCGGGCGCGGGCGACATGGTCGCGCTGAGCCGCGTCGAGACGCGCCCCGCGACGCGCGTCGTCTTTGCCCCCGCGCAGGAGAATCTGCGCCTCCAGGGATCGGCCAATGCGCTCAAGCGCAGCTTCTTCGGCCGTCCGCTGGTCGCCGGCGATACCGTCGCGACGGCGGGGCAGCAGCGCGTGTCGGCGGGCGACATGCCGCCGCAACTGCGCCAGATGCTCAACGCGCCCGCCTATGCACTCGCCGAGGTGCGCCTGCTCGTCGTGTCGGCGAGCCCCAAGGGCGTCGTCTTCATCGACGAGAATACCGAGGTCGAGCTGCTCCCCGAATATCAGGAGCCGCAGGATGCGCGGCGCACCGACGTGACCTATGACGACCTCGGCGGGCTGGGCGAGACGATCGACCAGCTGCGCGAGATGGTCGAGCTGCCGCTGCGCTACCCCGAGCTGTTCCGCCGTCTGGGCGTCGATCCGCCGCGCGGGGTGCTGCTGCACGGCCCGCCGGGAACGGGCAAGACGCGGCTGGCGCGCGCGGTCGCGAACGAGAGCGAGGCGCAATTCTTCCTGATCAACGGGCCCGAGATCATGGGGTCCGCCTATGGCGAGTCCGAAAAACGCCTGCGCGATGTGTTCGAGCAGGCGGCGAAGGCCGCGCCGTCGATCCTGTTCATCGACGAGATCGATTCGATCGCGCCGAAGCGCGGGCAGGTGACCGGCGAGGCCGAAAAACGCCTTGTCGCGCAGCTCTTGACGCTGATGGACGGGCTCGAGCCGCGCACCAATCTGGTGGTGATCGCCGCGACCAACCGCCCCGATGCGATCGACGAGGCGCTGCGGCGCCCGGGCCGTTTCGACCGCGAGATCGTGATCGGCGTTCCCGACGAGAAGGGACGCCGCGAGATACTGGGCATCCATACGCGCGGCATGCCGCTGGGCGAGGATGTCGACCTCGACGAACTCGCGCGCACGACCTTTGGTTTTGTCGGCGCCGACATGGCGGCGCTGACGCGCGAAGCGGCGATCGAGGCGGTGCGGCGGATCATGCCCAAGCTCAACCTCGAGGAAGGAACGATCCCGCCCGAGGTGCTGGAGGAACTGCGCGTTACCCGCGACGATTTCACCAATGCGCTGAAGCGCGTCCAGCCGTCGGCGATGCGCGAAGTGATGGTGCAGGCGCCGACGACGCGCTGGAGCGACATCGGCGGGCTCGATGCCGCGCGCGACAAGCTGATCGAAGGGATCGAGCTGCCGCTGAAGCACCCCGAGGCGTTCCGGCGGCTCGGCATTCGCCCGGCCAAGGGTTTCCTGCTCTATGGCCCGCCGGGGACGGGCAAGACGCTGCTCGCAAAGGCCGCGGCGCGCGAGTCCGACGCGAACTTCATCTCGATCAAATCGTCGGACCTGCTCTCCAAATGGTATGGCGAGAGCGAGCAGCAGATCGCGCGGCTGTTCCAGCGCGCGCGCGCGGTGGCGCCGACGATCATCTTCATCGACGAGCTCGACAGCCTGGTGCCCGCGCGCGGCAGTGGTTCGTCGGGCGAGCCGCAGGTGACCGAGCGTGTGGTCAACACGATCCTCGCCGAGATGGACGGGATCGAGGAGATGCAGTCGGTCGTCGTGATCGGCGCGACCAATCGCCCGAACCTGATCGATCCTGCGCTGCTGCGCCCGGGACGGCTCGACGAGCTCATCTATGTGTCGGTGCCCAATGCCGAGGGGCGGAAGCGCATCCTCGAAATCCAGACCGGCAAGATGCCGCTGGCGGACGACGTCGACCTGCTGGCGCTGGCCGAGAAGACCGCGCGCTTCACCGGCGCCGACCTAGAGGATCTGACGCGCCGGGCGGGGCTCGCCGCGCTCAAGCGATCGATGGACAGCGAAACGGTGACGATGGCCGACTTCGAAGCTTCGCTCAAGGACACCCGTGCCTCGGTGACCGAGGCGATGGAGAAGGATTATGAAAAGATCCAGGGCGAGATCAAGCAGGCCGCGATGAGCGTCGACCCGATCGGCTTCTTCGCGCCGGGCATGCTCAAGCCGTCGCGCGAAAGAAAGCACGAGGAACCAAGAGACTAGCCGGAGAATCTCTGGGTCTGTGGAAGAGGGTGTCCCGGATGGGCCCCTCGACAGACCCAGAGCTATGGCTGTTTTGTCGCCGGCGGGGGCGGGCGCAGCGCCTTCCAGCCCCAGAGCACGAGCCAGACGCAAAAACCCGCCATCAGCGCGTAAGCGACCATCGCGTGCCAATTGTAGAGAAGCACGCCCACCGCCGGCGAGACGATATAGGCCGAGCCGTTGATCGAGGCGGTCATACCCGCGACGCTGCCCTGGTCGCGGCGCGGCACGGCGAGCGAGGCGCCGGCGGTGAAGCCGGGGCGGAACAGGCCGAAGCCGAGCGAGGCGGTGGCAAAGCCGATCACGATGCCGTGGAGGTCGAACGACAGGCCGGTCATCACCAGTCCCGCGGCGCCGAGCGCCGCGCCCGCGAGCACGGCGTTGCGCGCCGACAGTTTCAGCAGCGGGATCAGCCCCCATTGCGCGAGCAGCGTCGCGACCGCGCCCGACATCAGGACGATGCCCGTGATCGCCGCGCCTTCGTCGGGACGAAGGCGGAGATGCAGGCGATCGAGGATCAGGAAGCCGATGACGCCGAGCATCATCGCCTGCGCCTGTCCGCCGAACAGTCCGGCGAGCAGCCATGGGCGGACGCGCGCATCGGTCCAGCGCAGCGGCGGCGAAGCCGCGGCGGACTGGTCGACGACCTCGTCGTCGGCGTCGTCGGCCGCCGCCTGCGGCGACCCCCCGGTGGTCGGGTAGGAGACGATCGCGCCGCGCGCGGCAAAGCGCGGCACATCGTCGGGCAGCCGCCAGCGCAGCGCGATGAGCACCGCAACGCCGATCAGCGCAAAGACGAGGAGCGGCCCCGACAGGCCGAAGACCGGCAGGATGAAGAAGGGCGCGATCGCGGGACCGATCACCGTGCCGAGCCCGAAGGAGGAGGAGACGAGCGACAGCGCCTGCGTCCGCTCTTCGGGATCGGTGCGCGCCGCGACATAGGCCTGCACCGCGGGCGGCGCCGCCGAACCGAGCCCGCCATAAAGGCTGCGGAACAGCGCGAAGAGGATGAAGGTCGTTCCGGCGGCGAGCCAGCCTTCGAGTCCCGACCAGAGCACGAGACCGCACAGCGCCATCGACGACAGGAAACCGATGACGCCGAGCGCCATCAGCGCCTTGCGCCCGCGCTTGTCCGACTGGCGCGCCCAATGCGGGGCGGTGAGCACCCAGAGCAGCGCCGACCAGCTGAAGGCGAGGCTGACCCAGACGTCGGGGATGTGCAGTTTGGCGCCGAGCGCGGGCAGGATCGACTGCATCGCGGTGTTGCCCGCCGCGGCGACGAGCATCACCGCGAAGAGCACCGCCATACGGTCGGCGGGTATCGAGCGGCTGATCGTCGACAATGTGCTCCCCCCGTCCGGTTGCGTCCGCTCGTGCGGATCGATGCGTCGGCAATCTCCTACACAGGCTGTCCCACCTGTCCAGCACGCGGGCGTGCACGTCCTTGTCAAGCGACATCTTTTCTTGCGCAGGCGCGCTGTTTTTGCCACGCCTTGGCCATCCGCAACAACGCGAAAGCCATCATGTCCAATCCCCGGGCGCAGGCCCAAGAACAGAAGATCGCGCTATCCCGCCGGATCCGCGATCGTGCGAAGCGTTTCTTCGGACCGTGGGGCATGTTCGTGAAGGGCTTTATCAAGCATCCGGTGATGGTCGGTTCGATCGTGCCGTCGTCGCCGACGCTGATCCGCCACATGCTGAAGCCCGTCGACTGGAAGAACACCAAGCTGTTCGTCGAATATGGCCCCGGCGTCGGCACCTTCTGTCGCCCGGTGCTCGAGAAGATGGCGGGCGATGCAACCCTGATCGCGATCGACACCAACGAGGATTTCATCGAGTATCTGCGGGCGGACATCCGCGACAGCCGCTTCATCGCGGTGCATGGATCGGCGGCCGACGTCGAGGAGATCGTTCGTGCTCACGGGTTCGAGCACGCCGATTATGTGCTGTCGGGCCTGCCGTTCTCGACCCTGCCTGCGGGAGTCGGCCCGGCTATCGCCGCGGCGACGCACCGCGTGCTGCGCCCCGGCGGCGCTTTCCTCGTCTATCAGTTCCGCGCCCGCGCGCGCGATTTCCTCGCCGCGCATTTCAAGCGCATCGACAATGCGTTCGAATGGGTCAATGTCCCGCCCTGCTTCCTGTTCTGGGGATGGAAGGACTGAGCGCGGCCGTCGGGTTCAGACTTCGGTCTCGGGATCGATTTCGCCGAGCCCGAAATTGAGCCGCCGCGACACGGTATAGTCGGCGACCCCGACGACGAACCACGCGAGCGTCCAGCGCAGCCGCGTCAGCCAGGTGCCGCGCGCCTTGTGCACCGCCGGGGTGATGACCTCGCAATCGGGCTCGAGCCCGTCGATGAAGCTTCGCATCTGCCGGGCAAAGTCCGGATCGGTTACGCGCAGCATCACCTCGACATTCATGAACAGGCTGCGCATGTCGAAATTGGCGGTGCCGACATAGACGGTGTCGTCGATGACGATCAGCTTCATGTGCAGGCGGCACGGCTGATATTCCCAGATCGTCGCCTGCTTGCGCAGCAAATAGCCGAACAGCAGGCGCGAGGCGCCGATCGTCGCGGCATTGTCGGACTTGGCGGCCATCACGAAGCGCGCGCGGCCGTGCGACGCGACGCGGCCGAGGCGGCGCAGCATGCCCTGTCCGGGCGAGAAATAGGCCATCGCCATGTCGAGCCGGCTTGCGGTCCTGAGGTCGCTGCGCACCGCACGTGCCCAGGGCGACAGCCGCTGGGTCGGCCCGCCGACGAGCCAGCTTACCGGCCCCGCGTCGACCGGCCATTCGCGGATCAGGCGGCGCAGCATCAGGAGCTTGCCATCGTCGTTCACGGTATAGTCGTGGATCGCCTCGAACCATTCGGCCATGCGCGCGACCGACGGACCGCGCACGACGATGCCGAGATCGAACCAGCAGGTGCCATGGCCGGTCGCGAGATAGGGCTCGGCGATGTTGAAACCGCCGGTTACCGCGACATGATCGTCGATCAGCAGCAGTTTCTGGTGGTTGCGGATCAGGTAGCTCGACCGCCAGTGCCGCGAGAAGAAAATGACGCTGCCGCCCGCCGCGCGCAGCGGAGTAAAGACGCTGTCGGCGGTGTCGGCCGATCCGAAGCTGTCGATCACCGCGCGCACGCGCACGCCGCGCCGCGCCGCGGCGACCATCGCGTCGAGGATGCGCGAGCCGGCGGCGTCGGCCTTGAAGATGTACATCACCATGTCGATGCTGCGGATCGCGCCCGCGAGCAGCGCGAGCAGGCTGGCGAGGCGGTCGTCGCCGTCGACGATCACCTCGATCCGGTGTCCGGCGACGTCCGCCCTAAAACTCTCGGCTTCGCGGACGGGCGCGGGTTCGGCGTTCATGCGTCCGTCATAGGCGCAGCGCCGCGAGCGGGGCAAGAGCAGGGACCGCGAGGCCGGCAGCGGCCGCGGTTTCGTTGACATCGGCGGGCCTGCCTGCTAGCGCGCAGCGCTTGCCGCCAGCCGTCCGGGCTGGCCTCTCCTATACCTAAGGAATTATCATGGCCCGCGTTACCGTCGAAGATTGCGTCGACAAGGTTTCCAACCGCTTCGATCTGGTCCTGCTTTCGGCGCATCGTGCGCGCGAAATCTCGGGCGGTTCGGAACTGACCGTCGACCGCGATCGCGACAAGAACCCCGTCGTCGCGCTGCGCGAGATCGCCGAACAGACGATTCGTCCCAAGGACCTCCAGGAAACGCTCGTCGGTTCGCTGCAAAAGGTCGTCGTCGATGATGACGACACGCCCGACGAAATCAGCTCGATCGCGCGCTCGGCCGAAGCGCTTCGCCTCACCGCCGCTGCGCCGCCGCGCAGCCCCGCGGGCGGCGGCAGCGACTTCGAATAAGACGCACCGCCATCGATCGAAAAGGGCTGCGGGAAACCGCGGCCCTTTTTGTTTGGCGGGAGAAGCGAGGAACGCGCCTAGTCGCAGGCCTTGTGCAGACGCCAGGCGAGCAGCGCCGACACGACGCACATGACGGCGACCATCAGCAGCGTGTCGTCGATCGTCAGCCCGAGGCCGATCAGCACGCTGAGCAGCAGGGTTGCGGCAACCATGAAGCCCGAATTGACGATATTGTTCGCGGCGATCGTGCGCGCGGTCTGCGACTTGGCGACGGTGGTGGTGAGGAAGGCGTAGAGCGGAACGACGAACATGCCCCCGGCGATCGCGATGCCGAGCAGGTCGAGGATGATCCGGTCGCCCGCGGTCAGCGCGAGGAAGGCGCGCCAGTCCATCAGCGTCGTGCCATGGTGGCTCCAGCCCTTCACATTCCACCACAGGTCGAGCACGAACAGCCCCATCACGATCACCGAGCCCGGCGAATAGCGCGCCGAGACATGCCCCTTGAGCAGGCGGTTGACGACGATCGAGCCGATCGCGACCCCGACCGAGAAGATCGCGGTGAACATGGTCGCGACGGTGTTGTCGGCGCCGAGTGCATTCTTGACCAGCGGCGGGAATTGCGCCGCGAGGATCGCGCCGATCGCCCAGAAGAAGCTGATCGAGACGATCGCGAGGAACAGCCGCGGGATGTGCATTGTCGAATTGACCAGACGGTACGACGAGCGGAAGACATTGTGGTCGATGACCAGCCCTTCGGCTTCCTTTTCGGGCGGCGCAGAGGGGACGAAGGTCGCGGTCAGCCGCCCGATCACGGCGACGACGATGATCCCCGGGATCGCGACGTGCGGCGGGGTCAGCCCGCCGACGATCGTCCCGCCGAGGATCGCGATATAGGTGCCCGCCTCGACCCAGCCGGTGCCCGCGAGCACCTCGTCTTCCTCCAGATGCTGCGGCAGGATCGCATATTTGATCGGCCCGAAGAAGGTCGAGTGCATCCCCATTGCGAACAGCGCGAGCAGCATCAGCGGCACGAGATGCAGCCAGATGCCGACCGCGCCGACGATCATGATGAAGATTTCGGCGGTCTTGATCAGGCGGATCATCCGCGTCTTGTCGGTGCTGTCGGCAAGCTGCCCCGCGAGTGCCGAAAAGAGGAAGAAGGGCAGGATGAAGAGCCCGCCCGCCAGCGCGTTGAACCACGCCTCGGTCTCGGGGTCCTTGTAGATGGTGAAGGTGACGAGGATCACCATCGCCATCTTGTAGAAATTGTCGTTGAAGGCGTTGAGAAACTGGGTGGCGAACAGAGGCAGAAACCGGCGTTGCTTCATCAGCGCAAAGGAACCGGTCATGCAAAGCCCATTCTGGTGGTCCGACTGTCCGACGCGCGCCGCCCGGCAGGGCAAGACGGTTGTCGCGCGGCGGGCTTATCGGCTAGGGGAGGTGGGGTCAAAGCCCATTTTGCAACACAGGCGCCGGTGCGGCGGGAATCAGGGGTCATGCTCAGCCTTCCCAATCTCTTGACCTTGTCGCGGATCCTTGCGGTTCCCATCCTGCTCTTCCTGTTGTGGCCGGGCATCCGCATCGGCGCGCACCAGCCGCTGGCGATCGACTATGCGCTCGCCTTCGGCCTCTACTGCCTGATGGGCATTACCGATTATTTTGACGGTTATGTTGCGCGCTCGCGCGGAATCGTGTCGCGGCTTGGCGCCTTCCTCGATCCGATCGCCGACAAGATCATGATCGCCGCGGTGATCCTGCTGCTCGTTTTCACGCGCGACATCGACGGCTATCACGTCATCGCGGCGCTGATGATCCTGCTGCGCGAGATCATCGTGTCGGGGCTGCGCGAATTCCTCGCGACCTTGCAGGTGTCGATGCCCGTGACGCAGCTCGCCAAGTGGAAGACGACCTTCCAGCTCGTGTCGTTCGGCGCGCTGATCCTCGCGGGGGCGCTGCCCGCGATCGAGTGGATCAAGACCGTCGGGTTGGTCACGCTGTGGGGCGCGGCGGCGCTGACGCTGGTCACCGGCTGGGACTATCTGCGCGTCGGCCTCAAGCATATGGATTGAGCCATGGCGCTGACGCTCAGCTATTTTTCCTGGGTGCGCGAGCGGATGGGGATCGCCGGGGAGGCCGTGACACCGCCCGACACGGTCGCCACGGTGGCGGAGCTGATCGCCTGGCTCGCGGCGCGCGACGAAGCGGGAGCGCGCGCCTTCGCCGAGCCCGCGCGTATCCGCGCCGCGGTGAGCGGGGGAATGGCGGCGCCGGACGCCACGCTCCCGCGCGACGGCGAGGTCGCGCTCTTCCCGCCGGTCACCGGCGGATGATTCGCGTCCTCGTCCAGTCCGAAGCGATCGACGTCGCCGCCGAACTGGCTGCCCACGACGCCGGCGGGCATGGTGCGAGCGCAAGTTTCGTGGGCCGGGTGCGCGGCGATGGCGGGCTGCGCGAGCTGTTCCTCGAACATCATCCGGTGCTCACCGAAAGCGGGCTCGCCGCGCTGGCGGCCGAGGCGGCGGCGCGGTGGGAGCTTGCCGCGCTTACGTTGATCCACCGCGTCGGCGGCATGACGCCGGGCGAGACGATCGTGCTGGTGCTCGCGAGCAGTCCGCACCGCGCCGAAGCGCTGGCGGCGGTCGAATTTCTGATCGACCGGCTCAAGACCGACGTGATGCTGTGGAAGCGCGAGACGTTCGGCGACGGACGCGCGGTCTGGGTCGAGCAGCGCGGCAGCGATCAGGCGCGTGCCGAACGGTGGGACGAGTCGGCCAGTATCTGACGTGCGGACGGCCTGGCGCACTCCTTCAGGCCGGCAGCGCGATGTCTTCCGACGGGCGCAGTTCGTCGCGTTCGGGCCGCAGCAGGTCGAGCGCGAACATCGTCGCGGCGTGACGGATCGACGCGCGGTCGCCGCCCTCGAACTGGATGCGCTGGGTGAAATAATCGTCGGGGTCCTGCCCGCGCAGGCCACGCGCGAAGACGACGAGCCCGACCGGCTTTTTCTCCGATCCGCCACCCGGACCGGCGATCCCGGTGATCGCGACGGCGACGTCGGCGTCGCTGTTCGCCAGCGCCCCCGTCACCATCGCCCACGCGGTCGCGAGCGATACCTCGCCGAAAGTCTCGAGAATCTCGCCGCTGACGTCGAGCTGGCGCTTTTTGGCGTCGGCCGAATAGGTCACGAAGCCGCCGGTGACGACGTCCGAGCTGCCCGCGATGTCGGTGAGCGCCGCGCACACCATGCCGCCGGTGCAGCTTTCGGCGGCGGTCACCTTGCGGCCCGCCGCGCGGTTGCCGGCGAGCACGGCCTCGGCGAGCGCGTTGCGGGCCGTCTCGCGGCTGCTGGGGATGGCCGATGTATCAGTCATGGAAAAAACCTTTGCAGCTCCCGTCTGGCCGGGCGGTTCGGGGCGATATCCGCCTAGCCGGCATTGTCTTGGGCGCGCGGGCAGCTCGCCATGCGCTTGTCGCCACGCGATACTGCGGCAAATGTCACCGCGACGAACTCGACCATCTGGGCGGCGCTCAGCGATGCCAGCGTCTCGCTGATGTCGTTGACGTCGGCGCAGCCGCCGGGTTTGAGGTCGATGCCGAGCGTTTCGACGAAACCGACGTCGATCTTTTCGCGCAGCTCATCGTCGGACAGGGCGAGCATTGCGGCCGCATCCCCCGGATTCTTGCCGCTTCCGATCTTGATGAAGCCCGCTCGGGCCAGCGGCCAGACCGCATCGGCGCGGCCCCGCAGTTCGTCGGCGCGCACGGTCAGTCCGGTCCGCAAATAGCTGTCCTCGGGCAGGTGCGGGCTACAGGTTTCGACCACCCCGTCGATGACTTGCGGCAGGAAATAGGTGACGAGGCCGTTCATTTCGGCCGGCGTGAGACAGGTTTTCGTTGCCGCCTGTGCCGCCGGCCCCGCCAGCGTCGCCGCCGCGGCCGCGACGCCCAAAACGATGCGCTTCATATGCTCCCCTTTGTCCTTCGCTTTGCCGACCTTAGGTTGAATCGACATTCAGCACCAGAAGGCGATGGCGGCGAGGTATAGAGTTGCGAGGTAGTTGTGTGGGAGGCGGTCGTATCGCGTGGCGACGCGGCGTAGCTGTTTGAGCTTGCCGATGGTGCGCTCGATCCGGTTGCGAAGCCTGTAGATGGCAGGGTCGAAATCGCGTCGGCGTGGCATGCAGACGCGCTGGGGGATGACGGGCCGAGCGCGGCTGGTTTCGACATGGTCGAGGATGGCGTGGCTGTCATAAGCCTTGTCGGCGAGGACATGGCGAGCGTCGAGACCGGTCAGCAACGGGATCGCGAGCTTGGCATCGCTGACATGGCCGCCGGTCAGGATGAAGCGCACCGGTCGTCCGAAGGTATCGACCGCGATATGCCATTTGGAGGTCAGTCCTCCTCGGGAGCGCCCCAGAGCCTGGTCGCCGAGCCCCCTTTTTGACCCGTCGCCGCTTGGGCATGGGCGCGCACGATCGAGCTGTCGATCATCAGATACTCATTGTCCCGATCGCGGGCGAGCGAGGTGAAGATGCCTTCCCACACCCCGGCAGCGGCCCAGCGGGTGAAGCGCTTGTGAACAGTCTTGTACTTGCCATAGCGCTCCGGCAGGTCCGACCAGCGCGCACCCGACCGCAAAACCCACAAAACACCGTTCACAAACAGGCGGTTATCCAATGCTGTGCGGCCAGGATCAGATGCCTTGCCGGGCAGCATCGGCGCGATCCGAACCCACTGCGCCTCGCTCAACTCGTACCGCTTGATACCCATGATACCTCCGCAATCTGCGGAAACTCATGAATCAGACACCAACGCTCTTGGGAATCCCTGAATGTCGATACAGCCTAGGGCCTGTCGTCGGGAAGCGACAGTGTCGCAACCGCCTGCGCGGCGATGCCCTCGCGGCGGCCGGTGAAGCCCAGCCGCTCGGTGGTCGTCGCCTTGACGCTCACCCGCCCGCTCGAAATCGCGAGAATGTCGGCGATGCGATCGCGGATCGTTGCCCGGTGCGGGCCGATTTTCGGCGCTTCGGCGATGATCGTCAGGTCGAGATGCGTGATGCGCCCGCCGTGCGCGGCGACGCGGTCGCCGGCAAAGGCGAGGAAACGGTGCGACGCGGCGCCGCGCCATTGCGGATCGCTCGGCGGAAAATGGTCGCCGATGTCGCCGTCGCCGAGCGCGCCGAGCAGCGCGTCGGTCAACGCATGAAGCGCGACGTCGGCATCACTATGCCCTTCAAGCCCATGACTATGCGGGATTTCTATGCCGCCGATCCACAGCGGCTTGTCGGGCACCAGCCGATGCACGTCATAACCCATGCCCACCGCGGTCCGCATCATCGCCGTCCCTCCGATCAGCCCCGACAGGATCACCTTATCCTCGGCATATGTCAGTTTATGGAGGCGGGCGTCGCCGTCGACCGCCGCAACCGCGACGCCAAGCCGCCGGACGAGCTGTGCATCGTCGGTTGCCGCCGCGCTGTCGGCGCCGGCGTGCGCACGGCGCAGCGTGCCGAGGCGGAAGGCCTGCGGGGTCTGGACGCGGGCGAGCGCCGCGCGGTCGACCGTATCGCCCGCCTGGCCGTCGGCCTGTTCGACCAGCGTATCGGGCACGGGCAACGTGGGGATCGCGGCTTCGGCGCCGTTCGCCAGCGCCGCGAGCAGCCGGTCCACCACCGCGCCGGTGACGCCGGGGCGCGCGGCGTCATGAACGAGAACGATGTCGTCGTCGTCCCGGTCGCCGAGCACGGCCAGCGCGTTCGCCACCGAATCCTGGCGTTCGGCGCCGGGATCGGCGGAAATCCAGCCGTGTGGAAGCGGCGCTGCGTCCGCCATGACGTCATGATCGCCCACCAGCACGCCTCCCGACACGGCGTCATGGTCCGCGAGCGCATCGAGGCTCCAGCGCAGCACGGGCTTGCCCCCCAGCATCGCAAGCTGCTTCGGGCGATCGAACCCGGCGCGCAGGCCGCGGCCGCCGGCAAGCAGGATCACGACGACGCGCGGGGCGGGGCGGGGCGGGAAAGAAGGCACGGACTCGGTGGTCATGCGCGCCGGTTAGCCCAGCCGCGACTTGCGGGAAAGCCGCTTAGCGTGTAGGGGCGTGCACAAATTTTAGGCAGTTTCCACGAAAGTCTCTCCATGGCGGCGCTGCGCCCCATCCAGATCGGCCCCATCAGCATCGCGGATCCGGTGATCCTCGCGCCGATGACGGGCGTCACCGACATGCCCTTCCGCACGCTCGTGCGGCGCTATGGCTCGGGGCTCAACGTCACCGAGATGATCGCGAGCCAGGCCGCGATCCGCGAGACGCGCCAGTCGGTCCAGAAGGCCGCGTGGCACCCGGTCGAGGAGCCGGTGTCGATGCAGCTCGTCGGTTGCACGCCGGACGAGATGGGCGAGGCCGCGAAGCTCAACGAAGATCGCGGCGCGGCGATCATCGACATCAACATGGGCTGTCCGGTGCGCAAGGTCACCAACGGCGACGCCGGGTCGGCGCTGATGCGCGACCTCAAGCTCGCGTCCGAGCTGATCCGGGCGTGCGTCGAGGCGGTGTCGGTGCCGGTGACGGTCAAGATGCGCATGGGCTGGTGTCATGACAGCCTGAACGCCCCCGAACTGGCGCATATCGCCGAGGATCTGGGCGCGAAGCTCGTCACCGTCCACGGCCGCACGCGCAACCAGATGTACCGCGGCACCGCGGACTGGAGCTTCATCCGCCGCGTCAAGGATGCGGTGTCGATCCCGGTGATCGCCAACGGCGACATTTGTTCGCCCGACGACGCGCGCACCGCGCTGGCGCAGAGCGGCGCCGATGGCGTCATGATCGGGCGCGGCGCCTATGGCCGTCCCTGGCTGCTCGGTCAGGTGATGGCGGCGCTGCGCGGCGAGGCCGAACGGCCCGACCCCGGCCTCGACGAACAATATGAAATTATCACAACGCATTATCGTGCGATGCTCGATCATTATGGTGAAATGACCGGGGTCAATATGGCGCGCAAGCACCTCGGCTGGTACGTCAAGGGGCTGCACGGCTCGGCCGAGTTCCGCAACAAGGTCAACCAGATCCCCGACAGCAAGGGCGTGCTCGACGCGCTCGAAGCCTTTTACGGACCGCATCTGAGCAAGGCCGCTGCGTGAGCGCGCGGACGTCGAGCATCCCGACGTTCGACCATGACGAGCTGATCCAGTCGCATCCCGTCGCAACCCTGCTCATCGACCGCAACGGTGTGATCCTCTTCGTCAACGCGGCGGCGGAGCAGCTCTGCAATACCGGGCGCGCGGCGATGGTCGGGCAGGTCGTCTATGACGTGATCGGCATGGACCGCAATTACCGCCAGCGGATGAGCGATCCCGCCTATTCGGCGCTCTTCGCGCACGGCGCCGACATCACGATCGGCGGTCGCAAGACGGTCGCGGTCGACATGCAGATGGTGCCCTATGGCCAGAACGGCCACCGCATCCTCGCGCTGGTGCCCTCGCAGCGCGAGGCCGAGCTGATGGGGGGCGCGATCGGCCGTTCGGGGCGCGCGGCGGGCGCTGCCGCGTCGATGCTTGCGCACGAGATCAAGAATCCGCTCGCGGGTATCCGCGGCGCGGCACAACTGCTGGCGCGCGGCGCCGACGCGGGCAAGGCGCGCTTCACGACGCTGATCGTGTCCGAGGTCGACCGGATCGCGACGCTGATCGACCAGATGGAACATTTTTCGCGCGGTCAGCCGATCGCGTGCGAGCCGCTCAACCTCTACCAGCCGATCCACCAGGCGATGGAGGCGGTGCGCGCGCGCCAGTTGCCCGGTATCCGTTTTGCCGAGGATTTCGACCCGTCGCTGCCGCTCGTGCTCGGCAACCATGACGCCATGGTGCAGATATTGCAGAATTTGCTCACCAACGCGTCCGAGGTGCTCGGCGCGCGCGACGACGGGGTGGTGCGGATCGCCACCGCCTATCGCCACGGGCTGTCGATCGACAATGGCGACGGGCGCGGGCGGATCGCGCTGCCGATCGAAGTCAGCGTCAGCGACAATGGCCCCGGCGTTCCCGCTGAAATCCGCGGCGACCTGTTCACCCCCTTCGTCACGACCAAGCGCGAGGGCAGGGGGCTCGGGCTCGCGCTGGTCGCCAAGCTCGCGCGCGACATGGGCGGCACCGTCCAGCACATGCGCGATGGCGACTGGACGCGATTCCGCCTGCATTTTCCCGCCGCCGGATCGGGAGGGGCGGCATGAACGGCAAGACGATCCTGCTCGTCGAGGACGACCCGACGATCGCACTGATCATCCGCGAAACGCTCGCCGAGGAGTGCGGCGTCTTCGCCTCGGTGGCCAGCGTCGCCGAACGCAACGCGTGGCTCGCCGCGCACAGCCCCGACCTGATCATCACCGACGTCGTGCTGCCCGACGGCGACGGCATCGACTCGCTCCCCGGCGCGGGGGTCGATCCGCAGGTGCCGGTGATCGTGCTGTCGGCGCAGAACACGCTCGACACCGCGGTGCGCGCAACCGGGATCGGCAGCTATGATTATCTGCCCAAACCCTTCGACCTCGAGGATCTGATCGCCAGCGTGCGCGCCGCGCTGGGGCGGCGTCGCGCCGAACCCGCCGCCGCGCCCGACAGCGCCGCCGCCGACAGCCACGGGCTCGTCGGGCGCGCGCCGGCGATGCAGGCGGTGTACCGCACGATCGCGCGGCTCGCCTCGAACGACCTCGCGGTGCTGATCCTCGGCGAATCGGGCACCGGCAAAGAAGTCGTCGCGCGCGCGATCCACGCGACCGGGCTCCGCCGCGGCGGGCCGTTCGTTGCGATCAACATGGCGGCGATCCCGCGCGAGCTGATCGAGGCCGAGTTGTTCGGGCACGAAAAGGGCGCCTTCACCGGCGCGCACAGCCGCAGCGCGGGGCGTTTCGAGCAGGCCGCAGGCGGCACGCTTTTCCTCGACGAGATCGGCGACATGCCGCTCGAGGCGCAGACGCGGCTGCTGCGCGTGCTCCAGAGCAACGAATATTCGACCGTCGGCGGCAGCCAGGCGCTGCGCGCCGACGTCCGCGTCGTCGCCGCGACGCACCGCGACATCCGCGGCCTCGTCGCCGACGGGCGTTTCCGCGAGGACCTTTTCTACCGGCTCAACGTCATCCCGGTGACGCTGCCGCCGCTGCGCGACCGGCGCAGCGACATCGCGGCGCTGGTGCGGCATTTCGTCGATTCGGGGCGCGTGTCGGGGCTTCCCGACCGCCAGTTCGCCCCCGCGGCGATGCAGATGCTCGAACGCTATGACTGGCCCGGCAACGTCCGCGAACTCGGGAACGTCGTCCAGCGTCTCGCGGTGCTCTCGCGCGACACCACCGTCGCGGTGCGCGACGTCGAGGCGGTGCTGCACGAAAGCGCGGGGGCGGTGTCGATCGTCGCGCCCGAGGACGCGATCGCGCGCGCGATCGACGACTGGGCGCGCGAGGAACTCGCAAGCGACCATGACGGCACGATCCACGAGCGGCTGCAGGCGATCGTCGAGGCGGCGCTGCTCCGCCGCGTGCTGCGCGACGTGCGCGGCAACCAGCTCGAAGCAGCGCGCCGGCTCGGCATCAACCGCAACACGCTCCGCAAGCGGTTGGGACAGCTGGATATTGACCCCGCGCGGGTGTGAGCGGGGCGGGCGGTTTCGAAACCCGGATCAGACGGTATCGCGCCTTTGCAGGCTGACCACCGCGTGGATCGGCAGCTCGGCGTAGATGTGCGGGAACAGGTCGCCGCCGCGCGCCGCTTCCCAGCGGATCGCGTCGCCGAGCTGGAGCAGGTCCACCTCGGCGATCATCAGGCCGCTCTGGCCCGCGAAATATTTGGCGATCGTGCCTTCGAGCTGCTCCGCGGTCGACAGGTGGATATAGCCGTCGGCGATATCCACCGGTGCGCCGCGGAACACGCGTTCGCGCTCGAAATCGGCCCACTGCTGCTGGGTCAGCACCTTGAAGGCCGTCGATGCGCTCATTCCGACGGCGCCCCGCTTGCCGCCGGCACCTCGTCGGTCGCAGTCGCGGTTGTTGCGTCGCCATCGTCGGCGGCGTCTTCCTCGCCTTCCTCGATCAGCGCCGCCGAGACGACATGTTCGTCCTTGGCGACGTCGAACAGGCGCACGCCCGCCGATCCGCGGCCGATCACGCGCAGGCTGTCGAGCCCCATGCGGATAAGCTTCGCCTGATCGGTGACGAGCATCAGCTGGTGCGCCTGCGTTGCGGGGAAGCTCGCCACGACCGGCCCGTTGCGGCCGATATTGTCGATGTTGGTGATCCCCTGGCCGCCGCGGCCCGTACGGCGATATTCATAGGCCGACGACAGCTTGCCATAGCCGTTGGCGCAGACGGTGAGGATGAACTGTTCCTTCGTCCTGAGCTCGTCGAAGCGTGCGGCCTCCATTTGCGGGTCGCTGTCCTTTTCGGCCTTCCACGGGGCGTGGCGCAGATAATCCTCGCGCTCTTCCTGATCGCGAATGCCCGCCTTGTGCAGGATCGACAGCGAGATGACCTCGTCGCCGGCACCGAGCCGCATACCGCGAACGCCGGTCGAGTTGCGGCTCTGGAACTCGCGGACATCCTCGCCGGGGAAGCGGATCGCCTTGCCCTGGCGCGTCGCGAGGAGAACGTCGTCGCTTTCGTCGAGCAGCGCGACGCCGATCAGCCGGTCGTCCTCGTCCTCGCCTTCGAATTTCATGGCGATCTTGCCGTTCGAGGGCACATTGGTGAAGGCGTCCATGCTGTTACGACGCACGCTGCCCTTGGCGGTTGCAAACATCACGTGCAATTTGCCCCATTCGTCCTCGTTCTCGGGAAGCGGGAGCACGGTCGAGATGGTCTCGCCGGTGGCGAGCGGCAGCAGGTTGATCATCGGACGGCCGCGCGTCGCGGGTCCACCCTCGGGCAGGCGCCACACCTTCATGCGGTACACCTTGCCCGCGGTCGAGAAGAAGAGCACCGGCGTGTGCGTCGAGGTGACGAACAGGTTGGTGACGACATCCTCGTCCTTCGTCGCCATGCCGGCGCGGCCCTTGCCGCCGCGGCGCTGGGCGCGGAAGGTCTCGAGCGGGGTGCGCTTGATATAGCCGTCGAGGGTGACGGTGACGACCATCTCCTCGCGCTCGATCAGATCCTCGTCGTCGATGCCGTCGGCGGCGGGGGCGACGAGGGTGCGGCGCGGCTTGGCGAATTCGTCGCGCACCGCTTCAAGCTCTTCGCGCATCACCGCATAGAGCTTGTCGCGGTCGGCGAGGATCGAAAGCAGCTCCTCAATCTCACTCGCCAGTTCCTTGAGTTCGTTTCCGATTTCATCGCGACCAAGCGCGGTCAGGCGATGCAGGCGGAGGTCGAGGATCGCCTTCACCTGGATTTCGGACAGGCGATAGGTGGTCGCGTTCTCGGCCTCGCCCTCGATCGCCTCGACGAGGCGGATGTAGGGCGCGATCTCGCCGATCGGCCATTCGCGCACGAGCAGCGCCTCGCGCGCCATCGCGGGGCTCGACGAGCCGCGGATGATCCGCACAACCTCGTCGAGGTTGCTCACCGCGACGACGAGCCCGAGCAAGATGTGCGCGCGGTCGCGTGCCTTGGCGAGTTCGTATTTGCAGCGGCGGGTGATCACATCCTCGCGGAAGGTGATGAACGCCTCGAGGATCGTCTTCAGCCCCATCATTTCGGGGCGGCCGCCGCGGATCGCAAGCATGTTGGCGGGGAAGCTCGACTGCGCCGGGGTGTGGCGCCAGAGCTGGTTGAGCACGACGTCGGGGGTCGCATCGCGCTTGAGGTCGATCACGACGCGCACGCCCTCGCGGTTCGATTCGTCGCGGATGTCGGCGACGCCCTCGATGCGCTTGTCGCGCGCGGCTTCGGCGATCTTTTCGACGAGGCCCGACTTGCCGACCTGGAAGGGGATCGAGGTGAGCACGATCGAACGGCGGTCGCCGCGGCCTTCCTCGATCGTGTGCGTCGACCGCATCATGATCGAACCGCGGCCGGTGGCATAGGCGTTGCGCGCGCCGCCCTGGCCAAGGATCATCGCGCCGGTCGGGAAATCGGGGCCGGGGACGATGCCCATCAGCTCTTCGAGCGTGATCGCGGGATTGGCCATCGTCGCAAGCGTCGCGGTGATCACCTCGCCCAGATTGTGCGGCGGGATGTTGGTCGCCATGCCGACCGCGATGCCGCCCGCGCCGTTGACGAGCAGGTTGGGGTAGCGCGCCGGCAGCACCGTCGGCTCGCTTTCGGAGCCGTCGTAGTTGGGCTGGAAGTCGACCGTGTCCTTGTCGAGGTCGTCGAGCAGGGTGATCGCAACCTTGGCGAGGCGCGATTCGGTGTAGCGCATCGCCGCCGGCGGATCGGGATCCATCGACCCGAAATTGCCCTGGCCGTCGATGAGCGGGACGCTCATCGACCAGTCCTGCGTCATGCGCGCAAGGGCGTCGTAGATCGAGCTGTCGCCGTGCGGGTGATATTTACCCATGACGTCGCCGACGATGCGCGCCGACTTGCGGTAGGGCTTGCTGGCGACATAGCCGCTTTCATAAGCCGAATAGAGAATGCGCCGGTGCACCGGCTTCAGGCCGTCGCGCACGTCGGGCAGCGCGCGGCTGACGATCACGCTCATCGCGTAATCGAGATAGGAAGTCTTCATCTCGTCGACGATGTTGATCGACGAAATGCCGTCACTCGGCGGTTCCATAGGCGTATTTTCTTCGGTCAAGACCCGGCCTTTTTCCTGCGTTTCGGAAGATGCTTCGGGCCTAGCCCAAGGGGGGCGGAAAGGCCAGCGATTCGGCAGGTTTCGGGGGGATTTTTTCATCGCGGAAATCGGGCCGCCGGGCGCCCGTCGGCGACATCGCGGGGCCGCCGCGACGGGGGCTTGCCAATCGCCCGACCGCCCGTAAAGGTCGCGCGGTGACCATGATGCAGCTCGCCCCCGGCCGATGGCCCTGATCGCGCTGATCGGCGCCAGCGAAACGCTGCCCGACGGCGGGCTGCGCGCGCTCGTCACGGTGGCCGGCGAGACCTTGATCGAGCGGCAGGCGAGCCGGCTGGCCGACGTCGGGGTGACGCATGTCGCCGTCGCGGTGGGCGCGGTACCCGCCGACCTGTTGACCACGCTCGATCGCATCCGCCGCCGCGGGATGAAAGTGACCCCGGTGCGCGCCGCCGCCGACCTCGTCGCGCTGGTCGCCGGCGACGACCGGATCATCCTCGTCGCCGACGGGCTGCGCGCGGGCGGGACGCACTATGCGGCGATCGCCAAACCGGGTTCGCCTGCGATCCTCGTCACCGGCGACACGGTGCTGACGCAGGGATTCGAGCGGATCGACGCGACGCGGCGCTGGGGCGGGCTCGCCAGCATTTCGGACCATATGGTCCGCGAACTCGCCAGCATGCCGGGCGAATGGGACATGATCCTGACGCTGCTGCGCATGGCGGTGCAGGCCGAGGCGCGGCGCCTCTATTGCGAGCCGGCGCTGTTCGAACAGGGCGAGATCGCGATCGTCGCCGACCGGCCGACCGCGGCGCTGATCGAGCAGTCGAGCCTGCAACGCACCGAATATGGCGGCATGGGGCTGGGGCGGTCGGCGATCATGATGCCGCTGGTGCGGCTCGCGGGACCACTGCTCGTCAGGTCACCCGCGACCGCGCGCTATCTGCCCTATGTCACCGGCCTGCTGTGGGTCGGCGTCGCGCTGCTCGCGGCAAGCGGGCTTGCCGCCGCCGGAGCGCTGCTCGCGGTCTTCGGCGGGCTGGGGCTCGCCGCGATGCGCTTCCTGTCCGCCTTTCGCGCCGAAAGCGCGGCGCAGGACCGCGTGCGCGCCGTCATCCGCACCTTTGCCTGGCTGCTGCTCGGCGCCTTTCCCTGGCTCGTCGCGCTGGGCGGCGAGGGACACGACATGCCGCCCTTTGCGGAAGCCGCGCTGGCGCCGTGCCTGGCGGCGACGATCCTGCTCGCGCGCTGGCTGTACGAGGATTCAGGCGAACGGCGGCGCTTTCACTGGCTGCTCCCCGACGCCGATCAGGCGTGGATCATGCTGGCACCGGCGCTGCTGTTCGGGCTTGCCCCGCTGATGTTTGCGATCCTGCCGCTGCTCGGCCTGTTCCAGATACTGCTCTGGCTGCGCCTCGCACACCGCCCCGAGGCATGACAAAACAAAGACGTTCAAGGTTTAGAGCGCATTAACGCCAAACTGCTATCGCGCGCTGACATGGTGCAGCCTTCTCTCTTTTCGCAGCTGGCGTCGGTGAACCCGGCGCTGTCGGCGTGCCTTGCGGAAACGGCGGAATATCTGGGGGCGCCGGGCGCACCACGATTGTCCGACGAGCAGCGTGCGCTGGCGTTGGGGATCGCGCGGCGACTGGTCGCCGATGTTGCCGACCGGCTGGGCTGCACCGCCGATTCGGCCGCGCTGTGGCACGACTGGAGCGAAGCGGGCGTGCCCGCCGCCGCGCAGTTGGCTGGGCTCTGCTTCGCGCGCGGCGAGGAGCATCGTTGGCGCGAACAGCCGGGCGGCGACGCGCCGCCGCCTGCCGAGGATGTTACCGGGGCCGACGTCGCGCCGCCGGTTGCCGCGGCCCCGCTCTCGGATGCCGCGCGCGCCTACCTTGACCTCCAGATCGCCGATCGCCGCCGGTTCGACGCGCTCGGGCATCCATGCATCGCGATCGACGATCTCGAACCCGAGCTGCTCCGCACGCTGTTGCTCGACGTGGCGGCATGGCGGCTGCTGCGCGCGGGCACCGACGGGGCCGAAGCCGCGCGGCTTGGCGAGGCGGTGCGCGCGGCGTTGGCGGCGCATGCGCCCGATCGCGGGATCGACCGCGCGGCGGCGGCCTATCATGCCGCATTCGCCGATGCCGACGCGCTGGCGGGCGCCGCCGGCGACGCGATCGTGCGCCACGACTGGACCGCGCTGATCGCGCTCGTCGCGACGGTGCACCGCTATCGCTACGATGCCATGGCGCTTGCGCTGCTCACCGCCGAGCCGGCGCAGCTTGCACCGCTGCTCGCGCCGATCCTGCGCGACCACGGCGCGCTGGCGCCGCTCGAAGGATCGCTTGCGATGCTTGCCAATCGCGCGGTTGCGAGCGCCGAAGGCGGACCGCGATGAGCGAACGGATCGTCCGCGGCCGGATCGACCGGGCCGGGCTGCTGGTCAGCGGTGACGCGCCGCTGATCCGGCTGCAGCGGCGCGCGGGGTCGGCGGCGGGCAAGCCGCTCGCGCTGCCCAATCTGGCGCGACTGGTCGCGCTGTCGCAGCGGCTTCAGCGCGAGATCAACCGGCCGCTGATCGCCGCCGACGACCATAGCGACATCCATGCGCTGGTGCGGATCGTCCCCGATGCCGACGGGGCGACGATCGAGATCAGCGACTGGCGGACGCAGCCGATCGTCCAGCCGCAAATCCCGCCGGTCACTGAAGCCGCGGTCGCGTCGCCGCAGGCGTGGATCTGGGAAAGCGACGTCCAGCTGCGCCTGATCGCGCTGCGCGCGGGCCGCGAGGCGGCGCCGGTGCCGACCGGTTGGGAAGGGCGTTCGCTGTCCGAGCTGTTCGAACTGCAACCCGACGGCGAGGGGCGTTTCGCGGTGCTGAAGGCGCTGGCGCGTCAGGCGCGTTTCGCGGGGCAGCGGGTGCGCGTCGAAGGCGGCACCGGGCCGCTGGCGATGAGCCTTGCGGGCGAGCCGCGCTTCGATGCCGCCGGCGGCTTTGCCGGTTTTCGCGGCACCGCGCTGCCCGACGTCGAAGCGCGCGCCGCCGCGGCGCCCGCGACCCTCGCCGACCCGGCCTTCGGGTCGCTGCCGCTGTCCGATCCCGCCTTCGGTCGCCGCATCGACGGCGCGCTGCGCGGGCCGCTCGCGCGGATCATCGCCACCGCCGAGACGATATCGGGCCAGTTCGAAGGGCCGATCCGCGCCGATTATGCCCGCTACGCCGGCGACATCGCCCACGCCGGGCGCCACCTGCTCGGGCTGGTCGACGACCTCGCCGACCTCCAGAATATCGAACGCCCCGGGTTCAAGGCGGCGCGCGACGAGATCGACCTCGGCGACCTTGCGCGGCGCGCGGTGGGGCTGCTCGGCATGAAGGCCGAGGAAAAGGGCATCCGCATCGACGCGCCGCCGGTCGACGACAAGATGCCCGCAACGGGCGAATTCCGCCGCGTGCTGCAGGTGCTGCTCAACCTGCTCGGCAATGCGATCCGTTACTCGCCCGACGATTCGCTGATCTGGATCCGCCTCGACCGGCAGGGCGATCGCGCGATGGTTACCGTCGCCGACCAGGGACAGGGGATCGCCGCCGATCAGCAGGCGGTGGTGTTCGAGAAGTTCGAACGGCTCGGCCGCACCGACAGCGGCGGTTCGGGGCTGGGCCTCTATATCGCCCGCCGTCTGGCGCGTGCGATGGAGGGCGACCTGACCATCGACAGCGCACCTGGGCAGGGCGCACGCTTCACGCTGAGCTTGCCGGCGCGCGATTGACTCGCGCGGGTGCCCGGTCTCGTCGGCTTTGGGGTGGGGAGTGGACCGTGTCCATTCTCCGTCATCCCGGCGAAGGCCGGGATCCCGCCCTGCAAGCCATGATGCACCGGTGAGATCCCGGCCTTCGCCGGGATGACGACGAAAAATGACCGAATCCAAGCCGCCGTGCGCCCCGGCGAAAGCCGGGGTCGATTGCAGAAACACGCCGGGTTCGTGTCGGCATTCTGGGCCCCGGCTTTCGCCGGGGTGCGCATCTCTATCGGCGACTAACGGCCGTTGGCGGATGTCCAAATCCTCCCTGTCGCGCAGCGATGGGGAGGTGGCAGCGCGAAGCGCTGACGGAGGGGCCGACGCCGTCAGGTGTCGCGCGGCCTTGCGGCCCCTCCACCACTCGCTGCGCGAGCGGTCCCCCTCCCCATGGCCTGCGGCCACAGGGAGGATTTCCGATGTCCGCAACCCGTCGTTATCGGCCATCGCCATCACGCACAAAAAAGGGGCCGGAAACCGGCCCCTTTCTCGTTTTCGTCTTTCGCCGGATCAGCGCTGGCCGACCGGAACATAGGGCCGCTGCGTCGGGCCGGTGTAGAGCTGGCGCGGGCGGCCGATCTTCTGCGCGGGGTCCGAGATCATTTCGTTCCACTGCGCGACCCAGCCGACGGTGCGGGCGAGCGCGAAGAGTGCGGTGAACATCGTCGTCGGGAAACCGATCGCCGACAGGATGACGCCCGAATAGAAATCGACGTTCGGGAACAGCTTCTTTTCGATGAAATAGGGATCGTTGAGCGCCATTTCCTCGAGCTGCAGCGCGACTTCGAACACCGGGTCGTTGACCTTGAGCGCGTCGAACACTTCGCGCACGGTTTTCTGCATCACGGTCGCGCGCGGATCATAGTTCTTATAGACGCGGTGGCCGAAGCCCATCAGGCGGAACGGATCGTCCTTGTCCTTGGCGCGCGCGATATATTCGGGAATGCGCTCGGGGCGGCCGATTTCGCGCAGCATGTTGAGCGCGGCCTCGTTCGCGCCGCCATGCGCCGGACCCCACAGGCAGGCGATGCCCGCCGCGATGCACGCGAACGGATTGGCGCCCGACGAACCGGCGAGGCGGACGGTCGAGGTCGACGCGTTCTGCTCATGATCGGCGTGGAGGATGAAGATGCGGTCGAGCGCGCGCTCGACGACCGGGTTGACCTCATATTCCTCGGCAGGGACGCTGAAGGTCATGCGGAGGAAATTGCCGGTGTAGCTGAGGTTGTTGTCGGGATAGACGAAGGGCTGGCCGACCGAATATTTATACGCCATCGCCGCGATCGTCGGCATTTTCGCGATCAGCCGGTGGCTGGCGATCATGCGCTGGCGCGGATCGTGGATTTCGGTCGAATCGGGATAGAAGGCGCTGAGCGCGCCGACGACGCCGCACATCACCGCCATCGGATGCGCGTCGCGGCGGAACCCGCGGTAGAAGGTCGCGAGCTGTTCGTTCAGCATCGTGTGGCGGGTGATCGTGTTTTCGAACGTGGCCAGTTCGTCGGCGCTCGGCAGTTCACCGTTGAGCAGCAGATGGCAGACTTCCATGAAGCTCGAATGTTCGGCGAGGTCGCCGATCGCGTAACCGCGGTGGAGCAGGACGCCTTCGTCGCCGTCGATATAGGTCAGCTGCGATTCGCAGCTCGCGGTCGAGGTGAAGCCCGGATCGTAGGTAAAGGCCCCGGTCTGGGCATAGAATTTGCGGATATCGACGACATCGGGGCCGACCGTGCCCTTGAGCACCGGATTGTCGACGGTCGTGTCGCCCAGGGTGATTTTTGCGGTCTCGGTCATGCTTCTTCCCCTGTACTGACGGCGGGAGCCTTTGGTGCTCAGGCCCCTGCCGGATAATTGTGCGCTGCGTCAAGTCGCGCCAGGCTGGTATCGCGGCCGAGCAGCAGCAATACGTCGAAAATTCCCGGCGATACGGTGCGCCCGGTCAGGGCCGCCCGCAGCGGCTGGGCCAGTTTCCCGAGCCCGACGCCGGCCGCTTCGCTTTCCTCGCGAACCGCGGCCTCCACCGTTTCCTGCGACCATGTCGGCAGGGCCCGCAAGCGGTCGGTGACCGACGCGAGCAATCCCTCCGGCGCATCCCTTAGCACCTGCGCCGCCTTTTCGTCCATCACCAGCGGGTCGGGAACGAAGAGGAAGGTCGCGCCGTCGGCGATCTCGTGCAGCGTCTTGGCGCGCGGCTTGAGCGCGGGCATCGCCGCCGCGAGCAGATCCTTTTCGGCGGGCGTGACGTCACGCCCGATCAGCTTCGCGACCATTGGAGCGACGATCGCGGCGAGTCGGACATCGTCGGCCTCGCGCAGATAATGGCCGTTGAGATTCTCAAGCTTCTTGAAATCGAAGCGCGACGGCGAACGGCCGACATTGTCGAGCCCGAACCACTCGATCGCCTGCGTGCGGCTGATGATCTCGTCGTCGCCATGCCCCCAGCCGAGGCGGAGGAGGTAATTGTTCACCGCCTCGGGCAGATAGCCCATTTCGTCGCGATAGGCGTCGACCCCGAGCGCACCATGGCGTTTCGACAGCTTGGCGCCGTCGGCGCCGTGGATCAGCGGGACGTGCGCATAGACGGGCTCGCGCCAGCCCATCGCGCGGATCAGCCCGAGCTGGCGAAAGGCGTTGTTGAGATGGTCGTCGCCGCGGATGACGTGCGTCACCCCCATGTCGTTGTCGTCGACAACGACGCTGAGCATGTAGGTCGGGGTGCCGTCGCTGCGCAGCAGGATGAAGTCGTCGAGTTCGGCGTTCTGGACGGTGACGTCACCCTGCACCTTGTCGGCGATGGTCACTGCGCCCTCCTGCGGCGCGCGCAGGCGGATGACGTGCGGCGCGGCGGGATCGCCGTCGGTGCGGTCGCGCCAGGGGCTGCGGACGCGGAAGGGCAGGCGCTTTTCCTGTGCCTCGGCGCGCATCGCGGCAAGCTCGTCCTGCGTCAGATAGCAGCGATAGGCTTCGCCCTTCGCGAGCAGCTCGTTCGCAACCGCGGCGTGACGGTCGGCGCGCGCGAACTGGTACACGGTGTCGCCGTCCCAATCGAGGTCGAGCCAGCGCATGCCGTCGAGGATCGCGTCGATCGCGGCGTCGGTCGAGCGTGCACGGTCGGTGTCCTCGATCCGGAGCAGGAACTTGCCGCCATGATGGCGCGCGAACAGCCAGTTGAACAGCGCGGTGCGCGCGCCGCCGATATGGAGATATCCGGTGGGCGAGGGCGCGAAACGCGTCACCACGTCGGCGCCGGTCGCTTCGCCTGCGATTGCTTGATTTTCGGTTGCCACCAAGGCCTCTTTCACTCACTTTGCCGGCCCCGGCAGGGAGGCCGGGGCGGGGTTCGGGGGTGCCCCTAGCATGGCGACAAGGCCGCTTCAAACGCCCATTGCGACCGGCATCGCCGCGGCGCTGCGGCGGTGCGCCGACTGGCTCGAAACCCGGCTCGATGCCGAGCGCGAACGGATCGCGCTCTGGTTGCCCGTCGCGCTGGGCGCGGGGATCGCGGCGTGGTTCGCGCTGCCGACCGCATGGCACTGGACCGGCGCGCTGTTCCTCCTCGGCGCGGGCATGCTCGCCGGGTGGCTGCTCGGCTGGCGGCGGCGGCTGGGCCGTACGGTCGCGATCGGTTGCGCGGTCGCCGCGACGGGGTTGCTGCTGATCTGGGTACGCGCGCTGTGGGTCGCCGCGCCGGTGCTTGTCCAGCCGCTGACCACCGAATTTTCGGCGCGCGTCGAGCGCGTCGAGGCGTTGCCGGCGCGCGAGCAGGTGCGGCTGATCGCCCTGCCGCTGGCGCGCACCGACCTGCCGCCGCGGCTGCGCCTTACCGCGACCATAGGGCAAGCGGGCGATGTGGCGCCGGGCGAACGGGTCGGGCTGCGCGCACGGCTGATGCCACCGCCGACCGCCAGCCTGCCGGGGGGCTATGATTTTGCCCAGCGGGCGTGGTTCGACCGGCTCGGCGCGGTCGGCACCGTGCTCGGTACGATCGGCCGTGCGCCGGAGGCGGGGCGCGGGGCGCCGCCGCTGCGCGCGCGACTGACCGGGCATATCCACGGCCGCGTCGACGGGTCGGCGGGGGGCATCGCGGCGGCGCTCGTCACCGGCGACCGCGGCGCGATCGACCCCGCCGACGAGGAAGCGATGCGGCGCAGCGGGCTCGCGCACCTCCTGTCGATCAGCGGGCTGCACGTCACCGCGGTGGTCGGTTTCGCGATGCTGCTCGCGATGCGGCTGCTCGCGTTCAGCCGCTGGCTCGCGCTCAGGGGGCTCGTACTGCCGCTCGCTGCCGCGTTCGCCGCGCTGGCGGGCGGCGGCTATACGCTGCTCGCGGGTGGCGAGGTGCCGACGCTGCGCTCGTTCATCGCGGCGCTGCTCGTGCTCGTCGCCTTTCTGCTCGGGCGCGAGGCGCTGACGCTGCGGCTCGTCGCGGCGGGGGCGCTGCTCGTGCTCGTCTGGCGCCCCGAGGCGCTCGCAGGGCCGAGCTTCCAGCTGAGCTTCGCCGCGGTCACCGCGATCATCGCGCTGCACCAGGCGCGCGCGATGCGCGGCTTTCTGATGCGGCGCGACGAGCCCTGGCCCCTCCGGCTGGCGCGCGCGATCGCAGGGCTGCTGATCACCGGACTCGTGGTCGAGGTGGCGCTGGCGCCGATCGCGCTCTTCCATTTCCACAAGGCCGGGCTCTACGGCGCGCTGGCCAATGTCGTCGCAATCCCGCTGACGACCTTTGTGATCATGCCCGCGGAGGCGCTCGGCCTGATCTTCGATGCTGTCGGGCTGGGGGCGCCCTTCTGGTGGGTCGCCGAACAGGCGCTGCACGGCCTGATCGCGCTCGCGCACCGCGTCGCGGACGCCCCGGGCGCAGTCGCGACGCTGCCGCGGTTTCCCGCGTGGGGTTTCGCGCTTGCGGTGTTCGGCGGACTATGGATGCTGCTCTGGCAGACGCGCTGGCGCCGGGCGGGGCTCGTGCCGCTGATCGCGGGGATGGCGGTGCTGCTCGTCCAGCCGCGTCCCGACCTGCTGGTCACCGGCGACGGACGTCATATCGCCGCGGCGCTCCCCGACGGCAGCTACGCCCTGCTGCGCGACCGCGCCGGCGACTATGCGCGCGATGCGCTGGCCGAGGCGGCGGGGATCGACGCGCCGCTCGTCGCGCTGGCCGATCTCGACCATGTCGCGTGCAACCGCGATTTCTGCCGCTGGACACAGCGCGGGCGGATCATCCTTGCCGCGCGCGGACGCGACCGCATCGAGGGAGCCGACATGGCCGCGGCCTGCGCCGCCGCCGACGTGGTGATCAGCGAGCGCTGGCTGCCGCGCGAATGCGCCGGCCGCTGGCTGACGATCGATCGCGACACACTGCCGCAGACCGGCGGGCTGGCGCTCTACCTGGGCCAGCGCCCGCGCGCCGTCGGCGCACTGGACCCGGGCGACGCGCATCCGTGGCGGCGCCCGCCGCAGGTCAGTGGTAACGACGAAGCAGTCCCGACAGCCGCCCTTGGACGATGACGCGTTCGGCTTCGTAGCGCTGCGGTTCATAGGCACTGTTCGCCGGGTCGAGCCGGATCATCCGACCTTCGCGACGGAAATATTTGAGTGTCGCATCCTGCCCGTCGACGAGCGCGACGACGATGTCGCCCTCGCGCGCGGTGCTCGCTTTCTGGATCAGGGCATAGTCGCCGTCGAAAATCCCCGCCTCGACCATCGAATCGCCCGACACTTCGAGCGCATAATGCTCACCCGAACCGAGCAGTGCCGCGGGCACCGCGAGATTATTGTGATCCTCGAACGCCTCGATCGGCACACCCGCGGCGATCTTGCCGTGCAGCGGCACCTCGATCACGTCGTTCGCGGCGATCGGTTTGAGCTGCGGGGCGGGCTTGCGCAGTGGCACGACATTGTCGCTATCGTTGCGCACGGCGGCATGGGCGGTCTTGCCACCCTCGGGCAGCTTGACCACTTCGAGCGCGCGCGCGCGGTTGGGGAGGCGGCGAAGGAAGCCGCGTTCTTCCAAGGCACTGATAAGACGATGGATTCCCGATTTGGATTTGAGGCCGAGGGCTTCCTTCATCTCCTCGAACGACGGCGAAATGCCGCTCGCGTCGAGCTTTTGCTGGATGAAGTGAAGCAGTTCATGCTGCTTGGCGGTCAACATCGGGCGTTCTCCATGATGCCGGCATCGGACATAAGGGGAACGATAGTGGAACAGAGCGGAACTTGTCAAGCGATGTCGATGTAGGCCGCGAGATCACCCGCGGCGCGCGGCGCGGCACCGATTTCGCGAAGAACCAGCGCGGTGGCAGCGACGAGCGGCCGCGTCTGCCCGCTGTCCTGGCTGTCCAGAAGCTCGAGCATCCCGCCGGCGAGGCGGGCGCGCAGATAGTCGCGCCGCCCGCCGCCCGGACCTAGCGCGGCGGCGAGCGGCGCGTGGCGGATGACCGGCAGCGGGTCGCGCGCGCCCGCGAGGTGGCGGACGAGCGGGAGCAGGAACAGCGTCGCCGTAACGAAAGCCGACGAGGGATTGCCCGGAAGCCCGAGCAGCAGGGCGTCGCCGATCGTGCCCGCGATCAGCGGTTTGCCCGGACGCATCGCGATCTTCCAGAAGTCGAGCCGTCCCCCGGCGTCGTCGAGCGCGCCGCGGACATGGTCGTGATCGCCGACCGACGCACCGCCGACGGTGACGATGACGTCATGATGGCGCGCCAGATCCCCCAGAACCCGGGCCATGACGCGGCGATCGTCGCCGACGTGGAGCGGCGGCGTGACCACGGCGGGCGCGCCGGCGAGCATCGCGGCGAGCATCGCGCCGTTGCTGTCGGGGATCTGCCCGGGGGCGAGGGGACGCCCCGGCGGCACGAGTTCGTCGCCGGTGGTGAGGATCGCGACGCGCGGGCAGGTCCCCACCGCGATCTGCGCCGCGCCGCCCATGATCGCCGCGGCGATCGCGCCGGGGGTAATGCGCGTGCCGGCGGACAGGAGCGGCGTGCCCGCGGCGAAATCACCCGCGCGGCCGCGAACATGCTGGCCGCGGGTGGCGGGGCCGTCGCAGGTCAGCCTCAATGTCGCGCCGTCGGCGGCGACATCCTCTTGGATCACCACGGTATCGGCGCCGTCGGGGAGCAGGGCGCCGGTGAAGATGCGCATCGCCGCGCCCGGAGCGAGCGGTTGATGCGGCACCGCGCCTGCGGGAATCTCACCCGCAATCGCCCATGGGCCGGGCAGGTCGTCGAAGCGGATCGCATAGCCGTCCATCGCCGACAGCGCCGCGGCGGGCTGGTCGCGCCCTGCCGCGATATCGCCTGAAAGATAGCGGCCAAACGCTTTGGAACAATCGACATTTTCTGGTAGCAGTGGGGGGCGGAGCGCGAGCAGCCGCGTCTGCGCCTCTTCGACCGGCAGCCATGCGCTCATGCGGCGCGCCAGTCGCCCGAACGCCCGCCGCTCTTTTCGAGCAGGCGAAGTCCCTCGATCACCATCGCGCGGTCGAGCGCCTTCGCCATGTCATAGAGCGTGAGCAGCGTGACCGAGGCGGCGGTGAGCGCTTCCATCTCGACCCCCGTCGGGCCCGTGGTCGCGGCGGTCGCGGTGACGCCGATCCCGTCGTCGAGCCAGGTAAAATCGATTCCGACCTTGCTGAGCGCGAGCGGGTGGCACAGCGGGACAAGGTCGGACGTGCGCTTTGCGGCCATGATCCCGGCGATGCGCGCGGTCGACAGCACATCGCCCTTGGGGGCGTTGCCGGCCCGGATCGCATCGAGCGCCTCGGCCGACATGGTGATGCGCCCCGCCGCGACGGCGCGGCGCGCGGTCGCGGGCTTGGCGCCGACATCGACCATATGCGCAGCGCCGGTGTCGTCGAGATGAGTCGGGGTCTTTGCCATCGTCCGCCAGCGAAGCAAGGCGGGATGCGAAAGGCAAGGGCGATCGGTGCGGCATCACCGAAAACGGTCTCATCATCGTCCTCTCCCGCCCCGTGTCGGTGGGAGGAGCGAGGCTGGCTCTGCGACGCATGGTGGTTCACCGCGGTTCACCACCTTGATCGGCGGCTTGCGGCCGGTTGCGGGCGTTGGATGATGTGCACCCCGGCGAAAGCCGGGGCCCAGAATGCCGGCACGAACCCGGCGTTTTTTCTGCAATGAACCCCGGCTTTCGCCGGGGTTCACGGAGGGCTGGATTCGGTCATTTCCGGTCATTCGATCTGGATTGGCATGAATGACCGCTTTCGACCGGTTGCGGACATCGGTGATCCTCCCTGTGGCCGCAGGCCATGGGGAGGTGGCAGCGCGCCGCGCTGACGGAGGGGCGAAGGACGCAGCGTTGCGGCCCCTCCACCACCGCCTGCGGCAGCGGTCCCCCTCCCCATCGCTACGCGACACGGAAGATTGGCAGAAAGCGACCGATTGCTGACGCCTAAGGATTGATCTGATTCCCCCTCCCGCAGGCGGGAGGGGTAGCGAGACTTGGAAACTTGTTTCCTAGTCGCAGCGGGGTGGGCATCGCACCGTTGCTGGCCCACCCCCGGCCCCTCCCGCCTGCGGGAGGGGAGAAGAATGGCCGCTTTCCACCCCATTCCGGTCTTTCGCAAATAGCATGGCGGGCGATGACCCGAAGCGAGCGATTGCGCGTTCGATGGGAGGCCGACGTGGCGTCCGGTCGACCCGGGGTGATACCGGATTTGCACGCGTAACACGCCCGGAACCCATCTCGCCGAAGCCGTTTTCGCGGCGAACTGTGTTCATCGCGCACTTTGTGTGTTCTCTATGCAACAGGATTGTCGTAGCAAGGCAACAATGGCGACCAGCGTTCCCTTGGCAAGCGACGGCGAATCCGGTCAACCGGCCCCGCGCGCGAGGGCGTGGGAGTTTGCCGCGCCCGAATATTACGCGCTCGCGGTGATCATCAGCGTCGGCATCGCGACCTATATCTATGTCACCGGCGACGCGCAGAGCGAGCGGCTGCTCACGCCCGCGCTCGTCGCCGCGATCATGGTGGTCAATCTGGTGCCCGCGATGGCGCTGATCGTGCTGATCGGCAGCCGCGTGGCGCGCGCGCGCGCGATGCGCTCGATGGCGGGGGGCAGCGGTCGCCTGCACGTCCGGCTCGTCGCGCTCTTTTCGCTGATCGCCGCGACGCCGACCTTGCTGGTGGTGATCTTCGCGTCGCTGCTGTTCCAGTTCGGCGTCGATTTCTGGTTTTCCGACCGGTCGCGCGGCATGTTCGAAAATGCCGCGGGGCTTGCCGAAGGCTATTACCAGGAGAATCAGCGCGAGGTCGCGGCGAACACCGTCGCAATGGCGACCGACCTCGGCAATGTGCTCGAACGCGTGCGGACCGATGCGCCCGATTTTTCGAGCTTCTACCTCCAGCAGGTGGTCGTCCGGAACCTCAATGAATCGGCGATCATCGAAATCGGGGCCGACGGCGTGGCGCGGACCGCGGCGGCGATCGATCCCGACAATCGCGCCGCCGAGAACCGCCTCCAGCCTGCGATGGTCACGCGCCTCGACGCCGGCGAGGAAGTCGTCGTCGTCCGCCAGTCGGACCGGATCGAGGCCGCGACCAAATTGCCCGGGACCCGCCGCGCCTATCTCTACGCGTCGCGCGATTTCAACGTCCCGGGTTTCCAGCAGTCGGTGCGCGCGGGCACGGTGCTCGCCGACTATAACGCGCTGTTCGCGCGCTCGCAGCAGCTCCAGCTGCAGTTCAACGGCGCGCTCTATCTCGGTTCGCTGCTGCTACTCGCGCTCGCGGTGGTCGCGGCGATCCTCGTCGCCGACCGTATCGTTCGTCCGCTCGGCACGCTCGTCGGTGCGACGCAGACGGCCGCCGAGGGCGACTTGTCGGTGCGCGTGACGCCGACCGCGCACGACGACGAAATTTCGGTCCTGACGCGCGCTTTCAACCGCATGACCGAGCAGATCCAGGGGCAGACGGGGGCGCTGGTCAGCGCCAACGAGCAGATCGAGGCCCGGCGCAGCTTCATCGAGGCGGTGCTCAGCGGCGTCTCGTCGGCGGTGGTTTCGGTCGACGCCGGACATCGCATCCTGCTCGCCAATGCGGCCGCCGAGCGGCTGATCGGCATCAAGGCCGAAGAACTGACCGGGCAGCCGCTCGCCGAGGTCGCGCCCGAACTTGCGCAGCTGATCACCGGCGACGAGCGCGAGGGCGTCGTGCAACTCGCGCGGCAGCACGCCGAACCCGCGACGCTGGCGGCGAAGGCGGTCGCGCAGGGCGACGGTTTCGTGCTCAGTTTCGAGGATATCACCCAGCAACTGCTCGATCAGCGCCGCGCGGCCTGGTCCGACGTCGCGCGCCGCATCGCGCACGAGATCAAAAATCCGCTGACCCCGATCCAGCTCGCCGCCGAGCGCCTGCAGCGCCGCTTCGGCGACAAGGTCGAGGGCGATCAGGCGACCTTCCGCAAGCTGACTGACACGGTCATCCGCCAGGTCCACGACATGCGCCGCATGGTCGACGAGTTTTCGAGCTTCGCGCGCATGCCCAAGCCGACCTTCGGCGTCGAGGATCTTCGCGACATCGTCAGGCAGGCGGTGTTCCTGTTCGAGGTCGCCAAGCCCGACATCGTTTTCAGCGTCGAGGTTCCCGAGGAAATCGAACCCCTCGTCTGCGACCGGCGCCTGCTGTCGCAGGCATTGACGAACATCGTCAAGAATGCGGTAGAAGCGATTGAAGAAAAATCGAAAAGATCGGAATCGTCGCCACTTGGCCATATTCGCGCGGTGGTTGACGTCCGCAGCGAGCGCGAGGTTGCGATCCTGATCACCGACGACGGCATCGGCCTCCCCGAGGCGCGCGAGACGATCGCCGAACCCTATATGACGACGCGGCAGGGCGGCACCGGGCTGGGGCTCGCGATCGTCAAGAAGATCGTCGAGCAGCATTATGGCGAGCTCGACTTTGCTGACAATCCGGCGGGGCAGGGGACCCGCGTCACGCTGACGCTCCACCCCGACCGGCTGCGCCCGCTGGCCGGGCAGGGAAATGATGCGGCGGCGGGGCAAATGGAATCGGTTCCGGGGCGAATCCGCAACCGCAAGGACAGAGAAGACTGATGGCGCTCGACATATTGATCGTCGATGACGAACGCGACATCTGCGACCTCGTCGCCGGTGTGATGGAAGACGAAGGTTATGAAGCGCGCACCGCTTCGGACAGCGACGCCGCGCTCGAAGCGATCCGCCAGCGGCGGCCGTCGCTCGCGCTGATCGACGTCTGGCTGCAGGGTTCGCGGCTCGACGGGCTCGGACTGGTCGAGGCGATCAAGGCGTTCGACCCGACGTTGCCGATCATCGTCATTTCGGGGCACGGCGGGCTCGACACCGCGGTCGCGGCGATCCGCCGCGGCGCGTTCGACTTCATCGAAAAGCCCTTCGAGGCCGAGCGCCTGCTCCATCTCGTCGCGCGCGCGACCGAAAGCGAGCGGCTGAAGTTCGAATATGAGCGGCTGCGCGAACGCGCCGGACCCGCCGACGAGCTGACCGGGACCAGCGCCGCGATCAACAATGTCCGCGCGACGCTCAAGCGCGTCGCCGGCACCGGCAGCCGCGTGCTGATCACCGGGTCGGCGGGGGTCGGCAAGGAAGTCGCGGCGCGCGTCCTGCATGGCTGGAGCGGGCGCCACACCGCGCCGTTCCGCGTCATATCGTCGGCGCGCATGGACCCCGAGACGGTCGAGGCCGAGCTGTTCGGGGCCGAAGTCGATGACGGGACGATCCGCGTCGGGCTGCTCGAACAGGCGCATGGCGGCACGCTGTTCCTCGACGAGGTCGCCGACATGCCGCTGACCACGCAGGGCAAGATCCTGCGCGTGCTCACCGATCAGAGCTTCACCCGTGTCGGCGGGCGGACGATGATCCGCGTCGACGTGCGTATCATCTCCGGATCGGCGCGCGACCTGATGACCGAGATCGCCGAGGGACGGTTCCGCGAGGACCTCTATTACCGGCTCAACGTCGTGCCGGTGCACATCCCCGCGCTGCGCGAACGCCGCGACGACATCGCCTCGCTGTGCGAGCATTTCGTCAGCCGCTACGCCGCCGACCGCCATGCGCCGCCGCCCGAAATCAGCCCCGAAGCGATGGCAGCGCTGCAGGCGCACGACTGGCCGGGGAACGTGCGCGAGCTGCGCAACGTCATCGAGCGCGTGATGATCCTCGCGCCGAGCGACCGGCTCGGGCGGATCGACGCCGACATGCTGCCCGCCGAACTGGTGCGCGGCGGCACCGACATATTGCCCAACGCCGAATCGATCACCGCGATCCCGCTCAAGGAAGCGCGCGAGAATTTCGAGCGCGAATATCTGCGCATCCAGATCAACCGCTTCTCGGGCAATATCTCGCGCACCGCGACCTTCATCGGCATGGAGCGTTCGGCGCTGCACCGGAAGCTGAAGCTTTTGGGTTTGACCGATAATCCCGACGGCGAGGGCTGAGGCAGGCGGCTTTGCGCTAGACCTGCGCCGCGCTTTGCCGCATATATCGCTCGCCATGGCGAAAGGTGGCGGCCCCAACGAGCCGTCCAGCGGTGTTTGCCGCCAAGAACAGGAGGCCAATGTGTCCGATAAAAACCAGAATCTCCAGGATCTCTTCCTCAACGCTCTGCGTCGCAGCAAGACACCGGTGACGATGTTCCTCGTCAAGGGCGTCAAATTGCAGGGGATCATCACCTGGTTCGACAATTTTTCGCTGCTGCTGCGCCGCGACGGCCAGTCGCAGCTCGTGTACAAGCACGCGATCTCGACAGTCATGCCGTCGCATGATTTCGACCTGTCGCTGCTCGGCGACAATCTGCGCGAGGCGCCGGCGAGCAAGGGCAAGGCGTTGCAGGACGTGTTCCTGAACGCGGTGCGGCGGTCGGACGAGTCGGTGACGATGTTCCTCGTCAACGGCGTGATGCTGCAGGGCGACATCGTCGCTTTCGACCTGTTCTGCATGCTGCTCGAACGCGAGCGGCAGGTGCAGCTCGTCTACAAGCATGCGATTTCGACCGTTCAGCCGAACGGCCCGATCAACCTGACCGACAGCGAGCCCGAAGGCGACGTCTGATCGATATCGTCGCCGAAGCCAATGAGGTCAGCCGCGGCGCTGCGGCGGTTCTGGTCGTGCCCGAATGGCACGGCCAGCGGCTGTCGCGCGACCTTGGCGCGCGCGTCGAGGAGGCGAAGGGGCTCGCCGTCGCGATCGGGCTGGAGGTCGTCGCGACCTATCCGCTGCGGCTGCGGCAGACGCGCGCGGCGACGCTGATCGGCGTCGGGCAGATCGAGACGATCAAGGCCGAAGTCGGCGAAGGTGCCGCACAGCTCGTCATCGTCGATGCGGCGCTGACGGCGATCCAGCAGCGCAACCTGGAAACCGCCTTCGGCATAAAAGTCATTGATCGAACAGGATTAATTCTCGAAATATTCGGCGAACGCGCCGCGACGGCCGAGGGGCGGCTGCAGGTTGAACTGGCGCATCTCGACTATCAGGCGGGGCGGCTGGTCCGCAGCTGGACCCACCTCGAGCGCCAGCGCGGCGGCTTCGGCTTTCTCGGCGGCCCCGGCGAAACGCAGATCGAGGCCGACCGCCGGATGATCCGCAATCGCATGGCGCGTATTCGCAAACAGCTCGAGGAGGCGCGGCGGACGCGGCAGTTGCAGCGGTCGAAGCGCCAGCGCGCGCCGTGGCCCGTGGTCGCGCTCGTGGGTTATACCAACGCCGGAAAATCGACGTTTTTCAATCGCCTGACCGGAAGTGACGTCATGGCGGAAGATATGCTGTTCGCGACGCTCGACCCGACGATGCGCGAAATCCGGTTGCCCGGGATCGACAAGGCGATCCTGTCCGACACGGTGGGCTTCGTATCCGACCTGCCGACCGAACTGGTCGCGGCGTTCCGCGCGACGCTGGAGGAGGTCACCACTGCCGACCTGATCGTGCATGTCCGCGACATCGTCCACCCCGACAGCGATGCGCAATATGCCGATGTTGTCGCCATCCTCAATTCGCTGGGGGTGAACGGGCCGCAGGACGGCGGGGAAGGGGAGGATGATGCTCCCGATATGATCCCGCAGATCGAGATCTGGAACAAGATTGACACCGCCGACGCCGAGACGCGCGGTGTCATCGAGGACATGGCGGCGCGGCGCGGTGACGTCGCGGTCATATCGGCGGTGAGCGGCGAGGGCGTCGACGCGGCGCGCGTGCTGATGGCGACGCAGTTGACCGCGCGGCACAAGTTGCAGCGCATCTACCTGGGATATGAGCAGGGCGAAGCGGCGGCGTGGCTTCATGCACGCGGCGAGGTGCTGGACGACGAACCCGAGGGCGAGGGACATGTGCTGACCGTGCGGCTCGATCCGGCGGATACGGCGCGGTTCGCGCGGTTGTTTCCGACCGGGACGAGCCAAGCATAGGGCGCGGACCTCCATCGGTCCTGTCTGGCAGATGGATATTTCGTCGTAGCCCGGCCTGTCCGGGAAGCGCCCTTCGACAGGCTCAGGGCTACGGTTCCATGTGTGCGCGTCGCGTTTGCCGGCGCCTCTTGCTCAGCCGCGCTCCGCCACCTTCACCGCCTGCCAATGCGCTTCCTGCGTTTCGAGGTCGAGCCCCGCGAGACTGCCGCCCGCCTGCGCTTCCATGGCGGCAAAGCGCCGCGCGAACTTGAGATTGGCGTCGCGCAGTGCATCTTCGGCATCGACCCCGAGCTTGCGCGCGTAGTTGACCACCGCGAAAAGCAGGTCGCCGACCTCTTCGTGGCGTTCGGCATCGCCCGGCGCGTCGGCGACTTCGGCGAGTTCCTCGTCGATCTTGTCACGCGGTCCCGCAACATCGGGCCAGTCGAAACCGACGCGCGCGGCGCGCGACTGGAGCTTTTGCGCGCGAAGCAGCGCGGGCAGCGACAGCGCGACGCCGTCGAGGGCGCCCTTGGGACCGTCGGCGGCGCGTTCGTCGGCCTTGATCGCCTCCCATTGTTTGCGCACCGCCGACGCCGTGACGTCGCCCGCGCCGTCGGCGCCGAAGATGTGCGGATGGCGGCGTTCCATCTTGTCCGAAATCGCCGTGGCGACATCGTCGAAGGTGAAGAGCCCGTCGTCGGTCGCAATCTGGCTGTGGAACACGACCTGGAGCAGGAGATCGCCGAGTTCGTCGCAGATGGCGGCGGGGTTGCCGCCGGCGATCGCGTCGGCGACTTCATAGGCTTCCTCGATCGTATAGGGCGCGATCGTCGCGAAATCCTGCGCAAGATCCCATTCGCAGCCGCCGTCGGGGTCGCGCAGCCGCGCCATGACGCCAAGCAGACGGTCGATCGGGGTTGCAGGGAGGGATGCCGGGGAAGCGGGTGTCTCTGCTGGCATAGATTTATCCGATAATATATATTATGTTAAATTTACTGATATCCGGCGAGGAATGAATGCCCCCTTCGGTATTCACCGCCGCGCCGCGGCGCCGAACGCCGTTCGTTTCAGGTCACCGCCTGCCACGTCCGCACGACCAGAAACACCAGCGCAAAGATCGCGATCCATGCGAGCGCCATCTTGACCCAGTCCGCCGCCGGCAGTCGCCGGACGAGCAAGCCGCTCAAGACCAGCGTGAACGCCCCCACGAACCAGATCAGATTGACCGCCATGTCGCCGTTCACAATTGCACCTCCAGCCCGTCATAGCCGGGCTCGACGCCCGGCGGCAACTCGGCCGCAAGGTCGTCGTAATCCATCGTATTGTCCATATGCGTGATGATCGCGCGCGGATGGCCGACCTTGGCCAGCGCTTCGAGCGTCATCGCCAGATGCGGATGCGTCGGATGCGGATAACGGCGCAGCGCGTCGATCACGAACAGGTCGACGCCCTGGAAGAAATCGACCATTTCGTCGGTGAACTTTGCAAAATCAGTGGCATAGCCAATCTTGTTCGAACCGTCGCTGAAGATGAGTCCGCTGGCCTTGATCGGGCCGTGCGGCATCTCGATCGCCGACACCTCGATCGGGCCGATCGATTGATGATCCATCAGGTCGACCGGATCGACCGACGCCGGATAGCCAGCATTGCCCGCAAAGGCATAGGTAAAGCGCCATTTCAGGATATCGAGCACATGGTCGCGCGCGTAGCAGGGCACCGGCGAGCCGCGCAGGTGCATCACCTGGCGCAGGTCGTCGAGCCCGTGGGTGTGATCGGCATGTTCGTGCGTCCAGATGACGGCATCGACCTCGCCCACCTCCGCGGCCAGAAGCTGGAGCCGCATGTCGGGGCTGGTATCGACGAGGATGCGGAAACCGCCGAGCGAGACGAGGATCGAGGCACGGCTGCGCAGGTTGCGCGGGTTGTCGGGGTCGCACTGGCCCCAGTCGTTGCCGAGCCGCGGCACGCCCGACGACGTGCCGCTGCCGAGGATGCGGACCTTCATGATGCGCTGCCCGGAAAGCCGGAGCCGAAGCCCCGGGCCTGTCGAAGGACGCCTTGCCGAGAAGAACCCTTCGCCAGATTCAGGGCTATAATATTGAAAGGACACCAAAACCTGTGTGACGTCATGGTGTCGCCTTGTTGAAAAGCGCATAGAAATTGGCGCTTGTCGCCTGCCCCAGCGCGTCGCGGTCTTCGCCGCGCAGGTCGGCAAGGAACGCCAGCGTGTCGGCTACGAAAGCGGGTTCGCCGGTCTTGCCGCGGTGCGGGACGGGGGCGAGGAAGGGGGCGTCGGTTTCGACCAGCAGCCGGTCCTGCGGCAGCCATTTGGCGGTCGCCTGAAGTTCGGCGGCGTTCCGGAAGGTCACGATGCCCGAGATCGAGATATAGAGGCCGAGGTCGAGCGCGGCCCGCGCAAAATCGTCGCTGGCGGTGAAGCAGTGGATCACGCCGGGGAAGACCGCCCTGCCCATCTCCTCGCCGAGCAGCGCGAGGGTGCCCGCCTCGGCATCGCGCGTGTGGACGATGACGGGAAGCCCGGTTTGCTGCGATGCGTGGATATGGCGGCGGAAGCTGTCCTGCTGCCGCACGCGATCGCTCTTGTCGTAATAATAGTCGAGCCCGGTCTCGCCGATGCCGATGACGCGCGGGTGCGCGGAGCGCTCGATCAGCTTGGCGGTATCGACGTCGGGATGGTTGTCGGCATCGTGCGGATGGATGCCCACGCTGGCCCAGACGTCTTCATGCGCCTCGGCCGCGGCGAGCACATCGTCCCACTCGCTTTCGCGCGTCGCGATGTTGAGCATCGCGGTCACGCCGCGGTCGCGCGCGCGCGCCAGCACTTCGCCCTGCTGCTCGGCGAGCCCCTTGTAATTGAGGTGGCAGTGCGAATCGACGAGCATTACGCCTCCCCTTCCCCCCCATTTTCGTCGGCGCCCTCGGGCAGTTCGAGGCGGGGGAAGATCGGGACGGGCTGGCCGACAGTGAAGCCCGTCGCGGCAAGCCGTGCGAACCATTCGGTGTCGGCGAGCGCGGCGGCATCGCGCGCGTCGTCGGCGATGCCCATCTGGTCGAGCAATTTGTCGGCCGCCGCCGGCACAACGGGGCGGATCGCGATCGCGAGCGTCCGGACAGCCTGGAACAATGTCATCAGCACCGCGCGCATGCGCTCGGGATCGGTCTTGCGCAGCGCCCACGGCGCCTGCGTGTCGACATATTGGTTGCAGGCGAACACCGCCCGGATCCAGTCCTCGATACCGACCGAGAAGGCCAGCTGCTCGAATTCGCGCGGCAGGCGCTCGGTCGCCATCGCGCGGAGATCGGCGAGCAGGTCGGCATCATCCTGTGATGGTGCATAGTCCGCGGCAATAACGCCGTCCAAATTCTTGAAAATCATCGACAAGCTGCGCTGTGCAAGATTGCCGAAGCTGTTCGCGAGGTCGGCATTGGCGGTGCGCACGATCGCCTCGGCCGAATAGCTGCCATCCTGCCCGAAGCTGACTTCGCGCAGCAGATAATAGCGCAGCGCGTCGACCCCGAAGCGGTCGGCGAGCGTCATCGGATCGACGACATTGCCGAGCGACTTCGACATCTTCTCGCCGCGGTTGAGCAGGAAGCCATGGCCGAAGACCTGTTTCGGTAGCGGCAGGTTGGCGCTCATCAGGAAGGCCGGCCAGTAAACCGTATGAAAACGAACGATATCCTTGCCGATCATATGAATATCGGCGGGCCAGAATTTGCCCCATTCGCCGTCGGTATCGGGATAGCCCAGCGCCGACATATAGGTGGTGAGCGCATCGACCCAGACATACATCACATGGCCGGGCGAGTCCGGCACCGGCACGCCCCAGTCGAAGCTGGTGCGCGAGACGCTGAGATCCTTGAGCCCGCCCTCGACGAAGCGCAGCACCTCGTTGCGGCGGCTTTCGGGGCGGATGAAGTCGGGATTGTCGTTGTAGAGCGCGAGCAATTTGTCCTGATAGCTGGACAGGCGGAAGAACCAGCTTTCCTCGACGGTCCATTCGACCGGGGTCCCTTGCGGCGAGAGCTTCGCCTCCCCCTCTCCCTGCGTCAGTTCGCTTTCGTCGTAAAAGGCCTCGTCGCGGACCGAATACCAGCCCTCGTAGCGGTCGAGATAGAGATCGCCATTGGCCTCCATCGCGCGCCACAGCGCCTGCGACGCGGCGTGGTGCGCGGGGTCCGAGGTGCGCATGAAATGATCGAAACTGATATTCAGTTTGCTGTACATCTCACGGAAATATCCGGACATTTCGTCGGCGAGTTCGATCGTGGGCCGGCCCTGGTCGCGCGCGGTCTGATACATTTTCAGGCCGTGCTCGTCGGTGCCGGTGGTCAGCCGCACGTCGCGGCCGCGCGCGCGCTGGAAGCGCGCCATCGCGTCGGTGGCGATCGCCTCATAGGCGTGGCCGATGTGCGGGCGCCCGTTGGGGTAGCTGATCGCGGTGGTGATGTAGAAAGGGGTCTTGGTATCGGACATCGCCGCGCCTTAGCGGGTGCGGGGCGCGAGGGAAAGCATGTCGTCGTCCGCCGCGGAGGCGGGGCTGCGGACGCCTAGCGGGCCGCGGCGCCGCGCGGCGCCAGTTCGGCGAGGCAGTTGCCGATCTCGAAGCCGACCATCGCGCCGTCGTACGATCCGCGGATCGCATCGCGGACGGTGCGCTGGATGCGGTCCCATTGCGCGAGCACGGGAGCGATCGCGGCGACCGGACGCTCGCGCGCGAGATCGGCGAGCAGGCCGGGCACAATGTCGATCACGAGCTCGAGCCGGGCGCGGTTGGCGGTGCCGCCGACCTCGCGCGCCAGCGCCTCGCGCAGCCGGTTTCCGGGGTCGCCCGAAACGGCGATCGCGCGCAACTTCTTCTCCATCGCCGCAATGTCGCTGTCGATGAGCGCGAGCGCCTTGCCGGGCACGCCGCCCGATGCGGCGACGGTCGCGCGCACCTCCGCCATCTCGGTCATCGGGCGCAGCTCGTGCAGCCACGCCGCCATGACGTCACGCTCAACCGGTTGAAAACGCAGCGTCCTGCATCGCGAACGGATCGTCGGCAGCAGCCGCCCCGGCGAGTGACTGATGAGGATGAAGACCGTCTGCGCGGGCGGTTCCTCGAGCGTCTTGAGCAGCGCGTTGGCGGCGTCGGTCTCGAGGTCGTCGATCGCGTCGACGATGATCACGCGCCAGTGGCCAAGCGACAGCGAGAAGTGGAGGCGGCGGATCAACCCGCGGATCTGGTCGATCGTGATGTTGCGCGCGAGTTCCTTGCCCTTGTCCTTGGGCTGGCGCGTCAGCGCGAGGATTTCGGGATGGTTGCCCGCGGCGACGAGCCGGTCGGCGGCGCTGTCGCCGACATCGTCGAGCGCGACGCTGCGCCCCTCGCCGCCCTTGCCGTGGGTGACGAGGAACCGCGCGGCGCGCGCGGCGAAGGCCGCCTTGCCCATGCCCTGCGGCCCCGCGAGCAGCCAGGCGTGGTGGAGCCGTCCCGCCCCCCAGGCTTCGAGGAAGGCCTCTTCGGGGGCCTGGTGCCCGATCAGAGCCATGATGAAAGCCCGGCGAGGAGCGCCGACGTCACGGCGTCGGGCGTACCCCCCGCGTCGACGATGCGCCAGCGGGCGGGCTCGGCGGCGGCGATTTCGGCGAAACGCGCGGCGAGGCGTGCCTGATAGTCGGCGGGCTTGCTGCCCATGCGGTCGGCGCCCGCGGCGTCGCGCACCGCGAGGCGCCGCGCCGCCTCGCCGGCGCCGAGGGTGAGCAGGAAGCTGCGGTCGGGAAGCAGGCCTTCGGACCCGATGCGGTGGAGGTCGAGGATGTCGGCGTCGGTGAGCCCGCCGCCGGCGCCCTGATAGGCGCGCGACGAGTCGACGAAACGGTCGCAGAGCACCCACGCGCCGCGGGCGAGCGCCGGGCGGATGGTGCGCGCGACATGGTCGGCGCGCGCGGCGGCGAAGAGCAAAGCCTCGCTGCGCGCCCCCCAGCGGTCGTCGCTGCCCTCCATCAGCAACGCGCGGATCGCCTCGGCGCCCGGGCTGCCGCCGGGTTCGCGCGTGACGACGACGTCAAGACCCCGCGCGGCGAGCGCGGCGGCGAGCGCGCGGATCTGGGTCGACTTGCCGACCCCCTCGCCGCCCTCGAGCGTGATGAAGCGCGCGCTCATCGTCCGCCGGCGCGCCCGCGCTGCGGCGCCTGCGCGAAGCCCCAGTCCATCAGCCTTGTGGCTTCGTCGCGGCGTGCCTTTTCGCTCGCCATGCCCGCGACGACCATCACCAGCCGGCGCCCGTCGCGCTTCGCCGAGCCGAGGAAGCAGTAGCCCGCCTCCGACGTGTGCCCGGTCTTGAGCCCGTCGGCGCCGTCGAAGCGGCCGAGGATGGGGTTGCGGTTCGCCTGGACGATCGGCTTGCCGTCGGGCGACTTGCCGTGCTGGAGGCTGGGGATCGCGAAATAGCGCGCATAGCCCTGCGGATGATCGCGGATCAGCCGGTCCGCGAGCGTCACCAGATCGGCGGCAGATACCTTTGTTACCCCGCCGTCGGGCCAGCCGCTGGGGGTGCCGAATCGGCTCGACTTCATGCCAAGAGACGATGCCATATCGTTCATTCGCTTGACGAAATCCTTTTCGCTTCCATCGATTCCGACCGCGAGAACCGCGGCGGCGTCATTGCCCGAAACGGTGATCAGCCCCTTGAGCAGATCGTCGACGCTGACCTTTTCGCCCGGCGCGAGGAACATCGACGATCCGCCCCTGCCCGCGCGCCATTTCTTCCATTCGGCCTCGCCGACGGTGAATTTGGTGTCGCGCGCCAGCCTGCCCGCCTTGATCAGGTCGAGCACGACATAGGCGGTCATCACCTTGGTCATCGAGGCGGGCGCGAAACGCTGGTCGGCGCCGCGCGAAAAGAGGATTGCGCCCGAATCGAGATCCTTGAGCATGACGATCGGCGCCTGCGGTACGAAGGCGGCCGAAGCCTGTGCCGCGGGAGGCGCGGCCTTGGGCGCCGACGGCGCCGCCGCGACCGGCGACGCCAGCGCGAGCGCCAGCCCGGCCAGAATTGCCGCGCCCGCTCGCTTGCTGTGGATGCGACCCATCATCGGGCGGTCAGCGATCGCGCATGACCCGCGCGTCGCGGAAGCCCTTGGCCTTCGCGCGGCCTGCCGCGCCGAGTGCCTCGGTTTCGCTGGCATAGGGGCCCATGCGCACGCGCCAGAGATTGCCCGCCTTGCTCACCGTCCCGCCGACCGACCTGGCCGCAGCCTTCGCGCGCGCCTCCCCGCTGAAGGCCGCGATCTGGACGACATAGCTGCCGCTCGTCGCTGGCGCGGGCTTCGCCGCCGCAGGCGGCTTGGAGGGCGCGGGCCTCGTTTCCGCGGGTTTCGGCGGCGCCGGGGTCTTCGCGCCCGGGCCCTCGACGATGAAACGGTCGCCGCCCGGCGCCGGGGCCGAGGGGGTCGGCTTGCTGGCGGTCGGCGCGGCGACGCCCGCGGGTACCGGCATATCCTTGAGCTTGCCGCGCAGCAGAACGAGCAGGGCGTCGGGGGTCGGCAACCGCTCGGCCACCGGCTTGCCGCTGCGCAGTTGCGCCTTTTCGCCCATCGGCGGGTTGGTCCGGCGCACGCGCACCGCGGCGATGCCGCCCTGGAGCCCGAGTTGCTGCGCCGCGCCGCGCGACAGGTCGATCAGCCGGTCGTTCGCCATCGGGCCGCGGTCGTTGACCCGCACGAGGATCGTGCGTCCGGTGTCGAGCGCGGTGACCTCGACATAGCTCGGCAGCGGCAGCGTCTTGTGCGCGGCGGTGATCGCGTCGGGATCGAAGGGCTCGCCGGTCGCGGTCGGCGATCCGGCCGCCTCGTCGCCGTACCAGCTCGCATAACCGACATCGTCATAATCGGCGATATCGGCGGGGGTATAGGTCACGCCGCTGACGGTGAAAGGCGCGCCGAGCCTGGCCGGACCGTCGACCGTCGCGGGCGCTGCCGGGGTGGCGCCGGGCGCCGCGCCGGGGACCGAATTGCGCTTGCCGTCGACACTGCCGCAGCCGCCCAGCGCGAGCATCGCCCCCGCGAGCAGCACGCCTCCCCTACCTATCGATTTCATCCGCCAGCAACCCCACAGACAGTGCGTAAAAATTGGAACAATTGTAATCGAGTATCGCACGATAGTTGCCGGTGAGCAAATAGGCCGTTTTTCCGGAGCCGTCGGGTTCGAGCAGTGTTGCCTGGACATGGTCGCCGGGCCAGCGCCCCCCGACGGGGGTGATGCCGTCGGCGCGCCATTCGGCCATCGAGCGCCAGCGGCTGTGGCGGTCGAACACGCGCGGGCAGCGCGTCGGCTGGAGCCTGTTGGCATAGCGCGCGCGGTTGAAACCGTCGGGAACGCGCACCGCGACGCCCCACGGCTGGCCGGCGCGCCAGCCGGCGTTGCGGAGGTAGGAACCGATCGATTCGATCGCATCGGCCTCGCTCGACCAGATGCGCGCGACCCCGTCGCCGTCGCCGTCCTCGGCGACGCGCAGATAGACCGAGGGCAGGAATTGCGGATAGCCGAAGGCGCCCGCCCAGCTGCCCTTGAGCACCTGGCGCGGAACCCCCTGTTCGACCATCACCATCGTCGCGATCAGTTCGGGTTCGAACAGGCTGCGGCGGCGGCCTTCATAGGCCAGCGTCGCGAGCGCCTCGGGCAGGTCGAAACTGCCGGTGACCTGCCCATAGGCGGTTTCGTGGCCGTAGATGGCGATCATGATGCTGGTCGGCACCCCGGTGCGCTGTTCGATGCGCGACAGCAGCGGCAGCAGCCGGTCGTGGACGCGGCGCCCGCCGCCGATCCGCGCGGCGTCGACATGCTTGACGCGATAGGGCGCAAAGGCCGGGATCGGAGTGTTCGGGTTCGGCGGACTGCCCAGATTGTCGCGATCGAGCGCGACGACGCGCGCATTGTAGCGCAGCCCCGTCGCGACGCGGTCAAAGGTCGCGCGCGACACCCCCTGCGCCTGCGCCTTGGGCCACAGCGACTGGACATAGGCGTCGAAGCCCGCATCGCCGCCGCTCTGCGCGTGCAGCGGCGCCGAAGCCGCCATCGACCACGCCGAGGCGACGACCGCCGCGACCGAGAGAAACCGTCCGATTCCAAAAGTTTTCGTGCGCATCATAGCCACCCCATAGGCATGATCTGGCACACATGCATCCTGAATAACCAGAGGGGCGAGGGACGAAGCGACTCATATGCGCGGCGGATGGAGTGGCGCCGGCGAAGCGGGCGCCAGGCTCGCGGCCGCCTGCCTCGAACGGGGTGAGAGCGGATCGCGGTTTGGAGTGATGATCGGATATTCTGATCCCGCCCGTGCCGCAGACCTGGAGAGGTGGCAGCACGAAGCGCCGACGGGTGGTTGACAGCGCGACGTCATGCCCCCTCCACCACGCCCTACGGGCGCGCGCCTTCCCATCGCTTCGCGACACGGGGGATATTGAAGTCCGCGATCGGTCGTTTGGCTTCATCGCGTCGCCATCCCGGATCACGTCCGGGGCGTCGATGGCGGACAGGGTGGGATTCGAACCCACGGTGAGCTTGCACCCACGGCGGTTTTCAAGACCGCTGCCTTAAACCACTCGGCCACCTGTCCGGTGCTTGCGCCATAGCGCGCGGGCGCTTCGCGGCAAGCGAAACCTGAATGGGGACGATGAACCCGCAGGCCGGGCGGCGAATCCGTTCGGGTCGTTCTGCCGGCGCCCTGCCTCACGCGGGCACCGCGCTGGCATCGGTCCAAAACGGATAAGGTTTGGCGCACGCCGATCCCCGAGACCGTTATCGTCGGCTTCTTCACGATATGACGGAGGGGCATATGGCCGAGTTCCAACTCGTTCAGGCGGACGCGTCGCTGGGGCAGGAATATCCGGATCTGGGCAAGGTCCGCGCCTATCTGCAGGTCTTTGGCTATCTTCGGGAGGACACACCGGCAGGGGGCATTCTCGACCTCGTGACTTCGGCGGCGCTCGCCCGGTTCCAGGAAATGTTCGGGATCGAGGCCAGTGGTTCGATCGATGCCCCGACCCGCGCCGCGCTGACGATGCCGCGGTGCGGGGTTCCCGACGGGGGACCGGGCGGCGGCGTGGCGAAGCCCGCGCCCTACGTGCCGATCGGCTGCGATTATCACGCCAGGCACCGGACCCTGACCTATCGCTTTGACAACAGCACGCCCGACCTGCCGGGCGATGCCGAACGCGACGCCGTGCGGCGCGCTTTCGCCACATGGGCGAAGGTGATCCCGGTCGATTTCGTCGAGGTCGGTCCGACCAATGCCGCGGACCTCAAGATCGGCTGGGCGACGGGCAATCACGGCGACGGCGCTTCGTTCGACGGACCCGGCGCGATCCTTGCGCATGCCTTCTATCCGCCGAGTTGCGGGGGCAGCTTTGCCGGTCACTGCCACTTCGACGAGGGCGAGAATTGGGGGCTGGCGCATGGCGCGGGAAGCTTCGACCTCGAAACCGTCGCGGTGCACGAAATCGGACATCTGCTGGGGCTTGCGCATTCGAACGGCGCCAACTCGGTGATGGTGCCGGGCTATGCGGGGCAAAGGCGGGTGCTGTCGACCGACGATGTCGCCGGAATCCAGTCGCTTTACGGGAAACCCGGCCCCGCGCTGCGCGTGCGCGCGCACCTCGAAGGCCATGGCGACAGGATGGGCCGCGAAAGCGAGTTCATCGGGACGCGCGGCGAATATCGGCGCCTCGAAGGATTCCAGATCGAGATTGCGACGCCCGTGCCGAACCTGTCGCTGCAATATATGGCGCATTTGGAGGGTATCGGCGACACGCCCATGGTCCCTGAGGGAAATTTCGTCGGGACGCGCGGACAGCATCGCCGGCTCGAAGGATTCACGATCGAACTCACCGGGAGCGCCGCCGGGAACTACAATCTCTTCTACCTCGCGCATCTTCAGGGGATCGGCGATACGCCGCTGATGACTGGAGGCAATTTTTGCGGGACGCGCGGTCAGAGCCGGCGCGTCGAGGGGATTTTGGTCCGGATCGAGCCCAAATGACGGCGAGCGACGGGAGACGCCGGACGGCTCGGCGGTTGGCGCCTTTTCCGGCCCGCAGATAAAAAGGAAGTCCGCCGGCGGGGGCCGGCGGACTTCAATGAACAGGACGGCTTTTCGGGGCCGCCCTGCCCTTGGGTCGCAACGACTGCATGCGCGATTCGCGGCGCGAACGCGCTACCCATCCGGGTAGCTTCGGCGATTTTTTGCATCGCATTGAGGCTTGGCACGGCGCGATACCTTCCTCTATCCTGTGCCCATCGATTTTCTCGGCGGGGGACGGGGATGCCGGCGAACAATGCACCGATCTTTCCTTCGGGCCATGACGCGCATGCCGAATGGGAAACGCTCAACGCGCTGATCGGGCGCATCTATGATTCGGTCCTGCACCCCGAAAGCTGGAACGAAACGCTGGCGCGGGTCACCGGCGCGCTCTGTCCGCTGAGTTGGGAAGCCGCGTTCATCCTGTGGGAAGGAAGCAGCCCGCCGCGCGCGCGCTTCGTCGCGGCAACCGGCCTCGCTGCGGGCATCCAGGAAATCTACACCGGCGTCTATGCCGGCAACCATCCCTGGTCGCGCAAATTCATGCGCTACGCCAATGGCAGCGTCGTCGACAGTTACGAGATCATGACGCGCGACGAATTCTACCAGTCCGAATTCTTCCGCAACTTCCTCCAGCCTTACGGGATCGACCGGCTCGTCGGGGTGCTGCTCGACCGCCGCGCGAGCGAGCGGCTGGGGCTGATGCTGCCGGGACCCGGCGACCGCGATGTCGCGCCGCTCAAGCGCGGACTGCGCGTGCTCGCGCCGCATATCCAGCGCGCGATGCGGATCAGCGACCGTATCGCGGAACTCGAGCTGGCGGCGGGGGCGGCGCGGGCCGCTGCCGACATTGCACCCTTTGCGATCTTCAGCCTCGACGACCGGCTCAATATCCTGTCGGCCAACCGCCGCGCCGGACGCTATGCCGAGGCGGGTTTCATCAGCCTGGCGCAGGATCGCTTCGCCTTCACCCACCCCGCGAGCCAGAAGAAGCTCGCCGACCTGATCCACAACCCCGCCCCCGCCGGGCTGGCCTTTCAGGCGATCGCGCCGTCGGGCGCCGAATGCCCGGTGCTCGTCGCGCGCATTTCGCCCCAGGCGGCGCAGAAGATCGGCGGTGTCAGCCACGGCGCGTCGCTGATCGTGACGCTGGGCAGCGCGCCGGGCGAGACCCCGGTCGTCGAGATCGACCGCGTCGCGCAATGGTTCGGGCTGACCCCGGCCGAGGCGCGACTGGCGGTCGGGCTGGCGGGCGGCCAGACGCTGCAGGATTATGCGGCGCTGCGCGCGGTGAGCCTCAACGCCGCCCGCTTCCTGCTGAAGGGCGTCTTCCGCAAGACCGGCGCGACGAGCCAGGCGCAGCTCGTCGCACAGCTCGCGCGGTTGCCGTCGATCAGGCGTTAAGCGAACCCGCAGGGCGAGCGGGCGCCCTACCCCATCGCCGCTTTCGGCGAACAGTGACGGTCAGTGCACCGCGGCTTTCGAAAACAGGTTCATCACCATCACCCCCGCGACGATCAGCGCGATGCCGGCGAGCGCGGGGGCATCGAGCCTTTGCCCCTGAAAGATCCAGGCGACGGCGACGATGAGCACGACCCCGACCCCCGACCAGATCGCGTAGGCGATGCCGGTCGGGACGGTGCGCAGCGTCAGCGACAGGAAATAGAAGGCGATCGCATAGCCGATGACCGTGACGAGCGACGGCCCGAGCCGGGTGAACCCCTCCGACCATTTGAGGCTGGAGGTCGCGACGACCTCTGCGACGATCGCGATCGCGAGATAGACATAGGCCATGACCCGGCTTCTCCTTTCCGGCTTATCCGACCCAGCCCGCCGCCTGCGCGAGCACCCAGAGGCCGATCACGAGGAACAGAAGGGCGGCGACGCGGCGCACCGTGTCGAGGTTGACGCGCTTGAGCAGTTCGTGCCCGAGGAAGATCGCGGGGACGTTGGCGATCATCATGCCGAGCGTCGTGCCCGCGGTGACGAGCGCGACATTCTGATATTGCGCGCCGAGCGCGATCGTCGCGACCTGCGTCTTGTCGCCCATTTCGACGAGGAAGAAGGCGACGAGCGTGGTGAGGAACGCCCCGAAGCGCGGCTTGGGGGCTTCGTCGTCCTCGAACTTGTCGGGGATCAGCGTCCATGCTGCCATTGCGACGAAGCTCGCGCCGATCGCGTAGCGGAAGACCGGGCTGTCGAGGAAGGCCGCGGCCGAGGCGCCGAGCAGCGCGGCCAGCGCATGATTGGCGAGCGTCGCGACGAGGATGCCGAGGATGATCGGCGCGGGACGGTTGAAACGCGTCGCCAGCAGGATCGCGAGCAGCTGCGTCTTGTCGCCGATCTCGGCGAGCGCGACGATGGCGGTCGAGGTGAACAGGGCTTCCATAAAGCGACTCCGGGGCCGGGCGGCAGTACGATTCCAACGGACATCGGCACCCGCCGCCCGGCCCGGACGTGGGTTCGATGCCATTGGTCTCGCCCAAGCGGTGTCCCGCTTCCACCGCACCACGGCCTCTCGACCGAGTATGTTGACGCGGCGGCCCGTCGCGAACGACGGCTGGCTACTCCCCAGATGACGGGGGCGGGTTAGCCGGGAGGGACGGCGAAGGCAAGGCCTTTGCGGGAGCCTCCTCGCCCGCGTCCTTCGCCGCCTTGTCGGCGGCGGCGATGTCGGCGTCCATCGCCTTGGCGCGCGCCTCGACCTCTTTCGCCGCCTTGTCGAAGCGTTCCTCAAACTTCGGTTCGTCCTTGCACGCCGCGAGCAGCAGCAGCGGGAGGATCAGGGCGGCGGCGTGCATTAATAATCCTTGCGATAGCGGACGCTGAAGCTCGTCTGTCCCGAGCCCCCCGCCTGGCTGAGGATCGACAGCGCGGGGGTCAGGCTGATCTCGAGCTGGGTCGCGGTATAGCCGCGGCCGTCGGTGATCACTTCGAGGTAGATGTCGTTGGTGATGTGCTGGCCCGCGGCGAGCGCAGTACCGCGCCCCTGCGCGTCGTCGGGGCCGAGGACGCGCAGGCGGTCGATGCCGGTCGCCGACTGCAGCGCGCCGAGCGGGCTGAGCCCGCCGCTGCCGCGCAGGCTGTTGAGCGACGCGGCGAGCTGCACCGCCTGGAGCGGCGACAATTCGGTGATCGAACTGCCGAACAGGATGCGCGAAACGATCTCGTCCTGCGGCAGGCCGGGAACGCTCGAGAAAGCGATCTGCGGATTCTGCGCGCGGCCCGAAACGCTGACGTTCACCGTCACATTGTCGAACGTGTCGCTCGCGAGCAGGCGGATCGACGGGTCGTAGGCGTCGCCGGTCGGGAAGGTCACCCTGCCCTCCTCGAGATCGAACGAACGTCCCGCGAAGCCCAGCGTACCGCGCACCAGCTCGATCTCGCCGGTGACGCGCGGCGCCTCTGTCGTGCCCTTGAGCGTGACGTCGGCCTGCCATTCGGATTCGAGCCCCATGCCGCTGACGTAGATTTCGTCGGGCGCGCGCAGGCGGATGTCGAGGCGGATGAGGTCGAACAGGCTGCCGCCGACCGCTGCCAGCCCGTCGCCGCTGATCCGCTGGCGGCCCGCGGGCGGTTTGCGGCGGACGCCGGTGAGCACGGGCACGCTGGCGGCCCCCTGGCGTACGATGCGGTAGCGCGTTTCGGGGAGGCGCAGGCTGCCCGAGAGCAGGGCGGTCTGTCCGGCGACCTTTTCGAGCGTCAGGTTGCCCGTGGCACGCGCCGACAGGCCCTCGCTGCGCGCGAGGCGCGCATTGTCGAGCACCGCGTCGATCTTCATAGGATAGCCGCTCGCCTGTGCGAGGCTGACATAGCCCGACGCCTTGACCGTTCCGTCGCCGGCGGTCGCGGTCAGCTGTTCGATTTCGAGCCGGTCGCCCGAGAAACGGCCGCTGACCGCCATGTTGGTCAGGCGCGTGCCGTAAGTCAGGTTTTCGTAGGTCAGCGCGTTGCCGCGGATCACCCCCTCGAGGCAGGGCGCGGAGAGGCGGCAGCTGAAATCGGCGGCGACGCCGATCGGACCACCGACGCGCTGGTCGCCCGATCCGATGAAGGAAAAGAGCGTGTCGGCAGGGCCATTGTAGCGAATGCCGCCGCCGAGCGGGGCGGCGCTGAGACGGGTGGTCCAGCTTCCGGCGCCGGGGGGCAGCGGGCGCAGCGATGCCTGCATGCGCCCGATCACGCTGCCGCGCTTGCGCATCACCGCGCGCACGTCGCCGCCGTCGGCAAGCAGCTTGCCGACGACATTGACGTCGACGGGCTGGCTGACCGTCGCCGCGGTGGTGCGGGTGAAATCGTCGAGCGTCAGCCGCGCGTCGGCGCGCGGGAAGCTGTCGGCGCCCGCCTGTTCGAAATCGAGGCTGCCGCTCGCGCGGCCGCCAAGCCCCATGCCGGGATAGATGGCGTTGAGCAGCGACAGGTTGACCCGGTCGAGGCGGCTCTGGAGCATGATCCCCTCGCCGAAGCGCCCGGCGAGCCGCGCGCTGCTGCCGCGCCCGAAATCGACGGTGGTCGGCAGCAATTCGTAACCGTCGGCGCCGGGGATGATGCGGGCCGGGCTGGTCGTGCGGAAATTGATGCCGGTCGCGCGCCCCTGAACCGAGGCGCGCCACAGCTTTGGCTGGAGGTCGGCGTTGGCGGCGACGCGGAAGGGCACGCCGCTCGTCCCTTCGACCAGCGCCTGCGCCTTGCCCGCGCCGTTCTGATAGTCGATCTTCACCCGCCCGACGGCGATGTCGAATTCGCGGATGCGCGTACTGGCGAGCTGGATATCGGCAATGACGCGCGGCTGGTCGTAGAGGATGACGTCGGCATCGACGATCGCCGAGCCGACCGAAAGCTGGGCCGCTCCGGGAAGCACGACATTGTTCGCGCGCACGTTGATTGCCGCGGCCTGATATTGCCCGGCGGCGCTGAGCCGGACGAGCCCGCCGAGCCCCTGCCCCGACGCATCGAGCTGGCCGACGAAGGGACCGGCGTTGCTCTGCACCAGCCGCCCCTTGAAGCCGATGCCCGACAGGTCGGCACGCTCGACGTCGATCGTGAGCGGCCCGGCCGCGGTGAGCAGCACGACATCGGCGCTGAGCGGGCCGTAATCGGTGTCGCCGGTCGCGGCGAGGCGGTAGCCCTTCGGCGCGCCGTTGATCCGCGCGACCAGTTTCGAGAGGCCGATGCCGAGCCCGGGCCGGTCCGCGGTCAGCGTCGCGCGCGGATCGGTGATCGTTCCGGCAAGCTGGAGCCCGAGCGGGCCGTACTCGGACGAGGAAGCGCGCGCGGTCAGGTTGATCTGGCCATTGGGGGCATAGCTCCCCTGCCCGCTCGTCACGCGCATCAACGGTGCGTTGAGGCGCAGGTTGGCGAAACGGGTGATCCCGTCGGTGCCGTATCGGACGTCGCCCGATGCGACGGCATTGCCGCCGAGTATGTTGCGAACCCCCGAGTTGAAGAGCTGCGTCGAGCGCGCGCGGACGCGGCCGACGATTTCGAACCCGCCGTTCGGTGCGGTCTTGAGGTCGGCGTCGGTGTCGATGTCGAAGATGCCGACGCTTTCGATGCGATAATCGTCGATCCGGCCATCGATCGCGCCGGTGTAGAAGCCGCGATTGAAATCGGCGATCAGGATCGCCTTCGCGTCGATGCGGCTCGATCGCAGGCGCATGTTGTCGCTGAGCAGGCGGCCATCCTTGTACGCGAGATCGCCGTCGAGGCGCACCTGGACGAGTGTTCCGCCCGCGACGGTGTCGAGCCCGCGGATGCGGCTCGCGCGGCCCGCGACCGGAATGAAGATCTGGTCGGGATCGACGCGCGCCTTGCCCGAGAGAACGAGCGCGTCGACGATGATATCGTTGACCGCGAGACTGGTCACGTTCGCCTGATATTCGACCGCCGGCAGCGCGAACGCGCCGTTGAGGCGCGCCTGCGCGCGCAGGCCGCTGCCACGCACATAGGGGGCGACCGCCCCGGGTTTGAGCAGCACCAGCGCGAGTTGCAGTTCGTCGTAGCGGCTGGTGCCGAGGTCGACGCCGCCGCTGATCCCGAGGCGGAAGGCGTCGGAAGCGATGCGACCGTCGAGGTCGGCCTTGCGTTCGGCGAGGCGCGCCGTGACGTCGACGCTGGTTTCGGTGCCGAGCAGATTGGCCACCGGGCCGGCCGCGAACAGCCGCGACGGCTGCGCCGTCCCCTTGACCGCAAAGACGCCGTCGCGCGCCGCCAGCCCGAGGCGTGCGAGCGGTGCGGTGCCGAGACTGCCGGTCAGCGTGCCGTTCCAGACCTTCCAGTCGCCCTTGCCTGCCAGCCTTGCCGTCAGCGGTTCGCGGAAGCCGCCGATCGCGGCGAGCACGCCCCCCTGCGGCGCATTGAGATCGAGCGTGAGCGCGAGCCGGTTCGTTTCGGGAACCGCGTCGAGGACCAGCGCAAGCTTGTCGCCCTTTGCGTTCGCGCCGATCGTTTCGGCGTTGGCGGTGACCTGGGCGCGGCGGTCGGCAATCGCGACCTTGCCCGTTATCCGTGCTTCCTGCCGCTCGCCCGCGACCGCGGGTTCGAAGATGAAGCGGTCGACTTGCAGTTTCGCGACGTCGATGTCGATGTCGGGAAGCAGCGGTTCGCCGGTGTCGGGGACCGGCTTTAACGCGGGCAGTCGTTGCAGCGTCATCGTTGCGGCAGTCGCCGAACGGACGTCGATATGGTTCGAAAGATATGCGAACGGTCGCCAGTCGAGCTTGACCTCGGGCGAGCGCAGGAAGACGCCCTGCGGGTCGGCAAGCGTGAGTTCGCGGATCGTCATCGCGCCGTAGAGCGACCCGTCGAGGCGGCCGATGCCGATCTTCATCCCGTTTTCGAATTCATATTTTTCGAGCTGGGTGACCACGAAGCGGCGCCCGGCATCGCTGTTGAGCCCGATCAGGAACAGCGCGACGAGCGCGACGAGACCGAGCAGCGCCACGCCGACACCGCGTGCGATGCGCAGCGGCCATGAACGCGCCTTGGCCGGCGCGGGCGGCGGACCATCGTCGAAAGCGGCGTCCTCCGCCATCAGAAAGCCTGTCCGATCGAGACATAGACGCTGACGCGCGATTCCCCGGGCTGGCGATCGATCGGGGTCGCGATGTCGAGCCGCATCGGGCCGAAGTTGGTATAGAAGCGCCCGCCGATGCCGACCCCGTAACGCATGTTGGAAAAATCGGGGGTCGAGCCGCGATAGACCTGTCCCGCGTCGACGAAGCCGACGATGCCGTAATTGCCGAAGCGGTAGCGCGCCTCGATCGCGGCCTCGCTGACGCTGCGTCCGCCGATCGGATCGTTGTTCGGATCCTTCGGCCCGAGCTGCTGGTAGCCGAAACCACGAACCGACCCGCCGCCGCCGGCGTAGAAGCGCCGCGAGGGAGCAAGCCGTTCGCGCGAGGCGCCGAGGATCGATCCGGCGCGAACGCGGCCCGCGAGCACGATGCTGTCGGTGACCGGATAATAGCCGCTGAGGTCGAAACGCACGCGCGCATAGGGCGAGAAGCGCCCGCTGAGCGAGCCTTCGGGCTGGATCAGCGCGGTGGCGCGAAAGCCCTTGGTCGGATCGAGCAGGCTGTCGGTGCGATCCATGCCGACCTGGCCGGTCAATCCCGCGATATAATAGACGCTGCGGTCGCGCGCGCCGAGAAGGAAGTCATAGTCATCCTCGCTCGTCGCGATCAGGTCGAGGCCGTAGGCATAGGTGAACTTCTTTTGCCAGATCGGCGTCGAGTCAAAGCTGACGCGCGCGCCGATGCGCCCGGTCAGCGCCTCGAACGCGTCATAATCGCTGCGCGACGCCTCGACGACGAGTTCGACGGTGCGGTCGCGGCGACCCGCGTTCGAGCGGCGGAGCGTCGCGCCGAGCGCCTGTTCCTGCGTGCCCGCGACACCGCGGATGATCAGCGCCCCCTCGGGCGGGAACAGGTTGCGGTGCATCCAGCTGCCCTCGACGCGCAGCCCCTGCCCGGTGCCGTACCCCGCGCTCGCCGCCAGCGTGCGCGGCGGGCCGGCCTCCTGCGTCACCAGCATGGTGACATATTCGGTGCCGTCGCCCGCCGGCTCGCCGGTCTTTTCGGGCTCGACCGCGACGGTCGCGAAGAGGCCGGTCGCGACGAGCGCCTGGCGCAGGTCGTCGGTCCTGCGGCTGTCGTAGAGGTCGCCGCGCCGGAAGCGCGCGAGCGTTTCGACATGCTCGACGTCGAACGCGAGCTTGCCCGTCGTCCGGAAGCCGCCGAAGCGCGCGCGCGGTCCGACGTCGACCGGCAGCGTGTAGACGCCCTCGCCCGTCGCACCGTCGAGCAGAATGTCGCGCTGGCCGACGGTGGCGAAGGGATAGCCTTCCTCGGGAAGCTTGAGCGCGATCGCCGCCTCGGCGCCCTGGATACGCTGCGCGATGATCGGTTCGCCGATCGCGATCGGGAAATTATCCTTGATCAGCGTCGGCGGTACCGTCGGTCCGGCCTGGATGACGATGTCGGACAGGGTGTAGCGCTGGCCCGGTACGACGTCGATGATCGCCACGAAAGGTCGGCGCTGGCGCGGACGGCTGTCGGCGGCGCTCGTGGTTGCGGTCGTGGCGGCGTCGCCGTTCGCTGCCTGTCCGCGCCCGCCGTTCCGGTCCCCGCCATCGCCGTCGCCGCCGTTGCGGTCGAGGCGCGTGTCGACCTCCGCGTCATAATAGCCTTCGGACGCAAGGATGCGCTGCATGAGTTCGGCGTCGGCGGTCAGGCGCGCGCGTACCATCGCGGCGTTGGCGGCCTCGCCGTCGCCGTCATGGAGCGCCGACAAATCGCTGAACAGGCCGGCGAGGTTCGCGTCGCTCGCCTCGTCGGCGAGGGCGAGGCCGTTGACCTGTACCGAATAGGCGACCTTGACCGTCTCGTCGGTCGATTCGGGCTCGGCGAACTCGACCGGTTCGACGCTGAAGCTTTCGAGCGGCGGCAGCGGGGCCGCGAGTTCGGTGTCGCGGATCGGCGCGTCGCCGATCGCCTCGATCGGGTCGCCGTCGGCCAGCGCGGGAACGGGGACCGGTTCCGAGCCGGGCGGGGTTTCGCCATCGGCTGCGGCCTTTGCGGCCTGCCGGCGCTCGAATTCGGCGATCGATTCGAGCGGGACATCGAGTTCGGGATCATCCTCGACCGCGATCGACGGGATGGCGCGGTCGAACTCCTCGTCGGGAATGATCGGTTCGACCGGCGGAAAGTTCGCATCGGGCGGCGGCGGCGTCGGTTTCGCCATTTCGGCTGCGTCGGCGGGCGCAGCCGGGTCTTCGGCCTGTCGCGCGGGAACGTCCTGCGCTGCCGCCGGGATTGCGGCAAAACAGGCGAGCGAAGCCGAGAGCGCGAGCAAGGAACGCGGCGAGACCCCGCCGCGGAGCGCGAGGATCAATTCGCGAAGATTTTCAGAATTTTGCATCTGCTGGCCGCCATCAGCCATGCTTGTGTCCCGTGGCACGAAGCCGCGCAACCGGAATCTGGCGGGGATTGCAGACGGATGGTGCGATCGCGATGCTCTTTCCCCTGCTGCTGTCTCTCGCAACGAAACGGAACGGGTCTGGTTCCGAAGCCGGGCCGCGCGTCAGGCTTCGCGTCGCAGCAAGTCGGCCATGATCGCCGCCTGACGGTCGACCGACAGCCGGGCCAGCGCATGGCTCCGCGCCGCGCCATCGGCGAAATCGCCGCGGTCGAGCAGGGTGCCGAGCAGGCTTGCGAGGCCCGCGACGTCGCCCTCGTCGAACAGATGCCCGTGCCCGCCCATCACCTCGGGGATCGCGCCCGAGCGGCTGCCGACCATCGTGCGCCCGCACGCCATCACTTCCTGGATGACGCGGCCGTACTGCTCCTTCCACTTGGGGGTGCTGAGCGACGGCAGCACGACGATGTCGGCGGCGTTCATGTAGCGCGCCATGTCCTCATGCTTTGATTCGAAGAAGATGACGCGGTCGCGAAGGTTCAGCCGCTCGATCTGTGCCTGAAGCTGCGCGGCATAGGCCGAGGTGCCGATGAAATCGTCGATCAGGAACTGCCAGTCGCGGTCGCGGATGCGGTCGAGCGCGTCGATCAGCAGATGGATGCCCTTTTCGGGGGTCTGGCGCCCGAAATAGGCGATCGTCGGGCGCGTCAGCCCGAGTTCGGCGCGCACCGCCTCGCGCGCCTCGGGCAGCGGCCGGAACAGGCGCGGATCGAAACCGAGCGGCACCTGCGTCGCGGTGAGCCCCATCGCCTCGATCAGCGCGGTGCCGTCGGCGCTGAGCGTCAGCACGCGGTCGACCCTGCGGCGCGCCGAGCGGCGCAGCCATGCCTTGACCAGCGCCGAGGCAATGCCCGCCGGATTGCGCGTTTCGGCGGCTTTTTTGAGGTCAATGCCAAGGCTTTGCGGCATATTTTCCGCGGTCAGCGACCAGAGCCGCGCGTGCGGCGCGACCTGTTTCGCCTGGCGGACCATCATGCTCGCCGGATCGCTGTCGCAATAGATATGCGTCGGACCAAAGGCGTCGACGACCGCTTGCAGCCCCTTGAGCGTATGGGTGCGCTGGTTGGTGCCGCTGAGGTCGAGCAGCGTGAGCTCGTAATTTTCGGGCGGGAAGTCGGGGGTGTCGCGCCATGTGCCGCCCACGAAATGACGGCGCGGGACGACGAGATGGACGGGAATACCGAGCGCGCCGATCTCGCGGAACAGCGCGCGGTTGACCGGTTCGTGGCACGACAGCGAGATGGCGAGGAGGCGCGGACCGCTCATGCGGCGAAGGCGGCGATGGTACGGCGCGCCTCGTCGGCGATGCCGGCGACCGGCGCCCAGCCGAGCGCGCCGAGGCGCGAAACATCGACCGCGAACGGCCTGCGGAACGCGTCGGTGCCGTCGCCATAGGTGATCGCGACCGGCTGCGGCGCGGCGGCGGCGATACCTTCGGCAAGCGCCTGCATCGTGATCGCCTGCCCCGCGCCGAGGTTGAAGATATCGTTCCAGCCGGCCTCGGCGCGCAGCAGCAGGCGCACCGCGGCGATCGCGTCGTCGAAGGGCAGGATATCGCGATAGCTCTGCCCGTCGTTGCGCAGCGCCATCGCGCCGGTCTCGGCGACCTGGCGGCAGAGGTCGAGGAAGATCAGCCCGGCCTGTTCGCCGAGGTCGCGGTGCGCGGGCGCGCCAACCATGTTGGTCGGGCGCAGGATCGCGATGCGATCGGCGACGTCGCTGGCGGTGAGTTCGCCCTCGATCGCGAGATGCGTCCGGCCATAGGGATGCCCGGGCGCCTTGGGCATGTCCTCGACATAGGTTTCGGCGGCCTGCCCGCCGTAGACGTGGAAAGTCGAGAAATGGATGAGGCGCGCCGCCCTGCCCCCGCGCAGCGCGGCGAGACACGCGGCCGCGGTGCTGCGGCCCTGCGCCATCGCGGCGTCGGCATCCTTGCCCGCCGCCTGCGCGCCGGGCATCGCGAGATTGACGATCGCCTCGAAATCGCCGCCGGGGAGCGCCGCGTCGGTGCTGCTGTCGTAGCGAAACGACGCGATACCCCGGTCGGCGAGCCACGCGCTGCGTGCCGGGGTGTCCGACCGCACCGTGACCGCGACATCGCATTCGCCGGCCAGCGCTTCCGCCAGCCGGGCGCCGAAATATCCGCTGCCGCCGACGAGCAGCAGCCGGCAATCAGCCATGGCGGACGTCCCAGTTATACGGGATCTTGTCGGTGAAGGGATCCATGCGGTCGATTTCGTCGGCCGAGTGGACGTGCGTCGGGCAGTTGGCGACGATCGCCGGATACTGGCCGTACCCCTTGAAGCCGTTCCATACGAAGGGCGGCACGGTGACGAGGCAATAATTATCCTCGCCCATGAAGATTTCCTGCAATTCGCCGCGCGTCGGCGAGCCTTCGCGGTCGTCGTAGAGCACGAACTTGATGCGGCCGTGGACGACGGCATAGTTGAGCGTCATCTCGCTGTGGATGTGCCACGCCTTGATCGCGCCGGGCTGGACGCACGAGAAATAGATTTCGCCGAACTTGTCGAAGTGCGGAGCGTCGCTGCGCAGCATGTGCATGATCTTGCCGCGCTCGTCGGGAATCTGCCGCAGCGGGGTGATGATGACGCCGTCGATCATGGTCTTTTCCTTGTAGTCAGGCCGCCCAGGCGAGCGACTTGGCCCGCGCCTGAGCAACATAGGTTTCGATATCGTGACGCGTCTGCGCCAGCGCGTCGGCGCCGTCGGCGACGACCGCCTTGTACCAGCCCGCGGTCAGCGCGACGCCGCCCGCGAAGTCGAGCGTCGGCGCCCATTCGAGCTTGTGATACGCCTTGTCGATCGACAGGCCGAGCAGCCCCGCCTCGTGCACCGCGCCGGCTTCGGCAGCGTTGATCCATTCGCCGGGCCAGTGCCTGAGGAACTCGGTAACGAGCCGCTCGACCGAACCATTGGCTTCGACCCAGGGGCCGAAGTTGAAGGCTTCGGTGACATCGGTCGAGGACCGAACCCGCGCCGTCGTCGCCGCGCCGCCGAGCAGCGCGCCGAGCCAGAGATAGCCGCTCAGCGATTCGAGGACATGCTGCCAGGGCCGCGTCGCATGCGGGTTGCGGATGCGGATCGCCTCGCCCTTCGACAGGCTGCGCACGCAATCGGGGACGATGCGGTCGAGCGACCAGTCGCCGCCGCCGATGACATTGCCCGCACGCACCGTCGCCATCTTCACCGGACTGTCGGGGGCCGAGAAGAAACTGCGGCGATAGCTGTGCGCGACAATCTCGGCCGCGCCCTTCGACGCACTGTAGGTGTCGTGCCCGCCCATCGGGTCGTCCTCGCGATATCCCGACAGGATTTCGCGATTCTCGTAGCATTTGTCGGAGGTGACGCAGACCGCGACCGCGGGCCGTCCGGCGCGGCGCAGCGCGTCGAGGACATGCACGGTGCCCATGACGTTGGTCGCCATCGTTTCGACCGGATTGTCATAGCTGTAGCGGACGAGCGCCTGCGCCGCGAGGTGCAGGACATAGTCGGGCCGGTGCGCCGCCACGACCTCGTTCACCGCATCGGCGTCGCGCACGTCGCCGATGATATGCGTCATGCGGTCGGCGAGCCCGAGGCTGCCGAAATGCGTCGGGCCGTCGTCGACCTTGTGCGAGAAACCGACGACATTGGCGCCGAGCGTCAGCAGCCATTCGGCGAGCCACGAGCCCTTGAAGCCCGTGTGACCGGTCAGCAGCACGGTCTTGCCGCGATAGGCGTCGCCGAACATGCCGTTTACCACGTCTTCCAGGGCGCCTGATCTTCGGCCCACAGTTCGTTGAGCAGCGAATATTCGCGCGGCGTGTCCATCGGCTGCCAGAAGCCGTTATGTTCGAACATCATCAGTTCGCGGTCGGCGGCGAGGCGTTCCATCGGGTCGCGTTCGAGGATCAGATCCTCGCGGTCGTCGAGATAGGTGTCGACGAAATCGCGGTTGAACACGAAGAAGCCGCCATTGATGTGCCCGCCCGAAACCTGGGGCTTTTCGTTGAAGCTGTTGACCGTGCCGCCGTCGGTGTTGAGCTCGCCGAAGCGGCCCGGCGGATAGACGCCGGTCAGCGTCGCGGTCTTGCCGTGCCCCTTGTGGAAATCGATCAGCGCCTTGATGTCGACGTCGCCGACGCCGTCGCCATAGGTCGCGCAGAAATGCATGGCATCGTCCAGATAGCGGGCGCCGCGGCGGATGCGCGCGCCGGTCATCGCATCCTCGCCGGTTTCGGCGAGCGTGACCTTCCAGTCCTCGCTCTGGTGCTTGTGGAACTGCAACCGGTCCTCTCCGCGCTTCGACAGGTCGACGGTGACGTCCGACGCCTGGTTCGCATAGTTGAGGAAATAGTCGCGGATGATGTCGCCCTTGTAGCCGAGGAGCAGGACGAAATCGGTGATGCCGTGCGCGGCATAGATTTTCATGATGTGCCAGACGATGGGCTTGCCGCCGATCGGCACCATCGGCTTGGGAAGGGTTTCCGACACTTCGCGCAGGCGGGTGCCACGGCCGCCGCAGAGGATCAGTGCTTTCATAGGGGTGAGCTCATTCCGTTCTGTTGGTCAGGATGCGGCGGAATCGATTGGGTTTTTCGGTGCCCGCTCGGTAGCCGCAAAGACAGGACGCCGCAACGCGCTTGAGGCCGTAAAACATGTCATGTGCCGCAGAAGGTAACGTAGGGCGCCGCCTCGGCGGGGCCGGGCGTCGCATAGGCGGCCCAGTCGGTGCGCGCGACAAAGGGATGGCGAACGACTTCGAGCAGCGCCTCGAACGGCGCCATGTCGCCCGCCTCGGCCGCGACCAGCGCCTCCTCAACCCGGTGATTGCGCGGGATATAGAGCGGGTTGACCCCGTCCATCGCCGCGGCGCGCTCGATCGGGTCGACATCCTCGCGCTCGAGCTGCTGCCACCAGCCGGCGATCCACGGCGCCATCGCATCGGGTTCGGGCAGCAGCGCCTCGATCGGCCCGGCATCGCCGCGGAGCAGTGCAGCAAGCGCGCGGAAGAAGCCGGTGAAATCGACCTGCAGGCGTTCGAGATCGGCGAACAGGCCGTCGACCAGCGCGCCGTCTCCGTCGTCCGCGCGGCCGAGCCCGAGCTTGCGCCGCATGCGGTCCAGCCACGCGGTCCGGAACAGCGCGGGGATCGCGTCGATGCGCGCCTTCGCCTGTTCGACGCCGGCGGGATCGACGGCGTGAATTGCAGGGAGCAGGGCCTCGGCGAAGCGCGCCATGTTCCAGTGCATCATCTGCGGCTGGCGCGCATAGGAATAGCGGCCGTTGGCGTCGATCGAACTGAACACCGTCTCGGCGGCGAAACGGTCCATGAAGGCGCAGGGACCATAGTCGATCGTCTCGCCGCTGACCGCGACATTGTCGGTGTTCATCACGCCGTGAACGAAACCGAGGCTCAGCCAGCTGGCGACGAGTTCGCATTGCAGCGCGACGACGCGTTCGAGCAGCGCGAGGTGCGGGTTCGCGGCACCCGCGAGATCGGGGAAATGACGGCGGACGGTATAGTCCGACAGCTGGATCACATGTTCCGCCCCGAAATGCGCGGCGAAGAACTGGAAAGTGCCGACGCGGATGTGGCTCGACGCGATGCGCGTGACCACCGCGCCGGGGTGCGCGCGTTCGCGCTGGACGCGGTCGCCGGTCGCGACAGCGGCGAGCGCCCGCGTCGTCGGCACGCCGAGCGCGGCCATCGCCTCCGACACCAGATATTCGCGCAGCACCGGGCCGATCGCGGCCTTTCCGTCACCATTGCGCGAAAAAGGCGTGGGGCCCGATCCCTTGAGCTGGACATCGAAACGCGCGCCGTCGGGGGCAATGATCTCGCCGAGCAGCAGCGCGCGTCCGTCGCCAAGCTGGGACGAGAAATGGCCGAACTGGTGCCCGGCATAGGCGAAGGCGAGCGGATCGGCGCCCTCGGGCAGCGCCTGCCCCGAAAAGAGCCGCGCGAGTGTCGCGTCGTCGGCGTCCGCGACGTCGAGACCGAGGCGGCGCGCGAGCGGGTGATTGAATGCCAGCAGCGAAGGCGCCGAGGGCGCCGCCGCTTCGGCGTGGGCATAAAAGCCCTCCATGTCGCGGTGGAAGCTGTTGTCGAAGGCGAAATTCATGGGTGGTTCCTCGCCCTTCCTTGTCGAGCCTGCACCGCGCGATTGCAAGCGTCCGCGCGTCAGGCGTGGTGCGCGAGAAACCAGTCGTAGGTCGCCGCAATGCCGTCGCGCAGCGCGATGCCGGGCGTCCAGCCCATGCCGGCGAGCCTGGCGTTCGACATCAGCTTGCGCGGCGTGCCGTCGGGCTTCGACGTGTCGAGGACGATCTCGACATCGGCGCCCACCACTTCGCACACGAGGCGCGCGAGATCGGCGATCGCGATATCGGTGCCCGACCCGACATTGACATGATCGGCGCCCGAATAATTCTTCATCAGGAAGACGCAGGCGTCGGCGCAGTCGTCGACGTGGAGAAATTCGCGCATCGGCGTGCCGCTGCCCCACAGCGTCATCGTCCTGGCGCCGCCGACCTTGGCCTCATGCGCCTTGCGCATCAGCGCGGGCAGGACGTGGCTCGACTGGAGGTCGAAATTGTCGCCGGGGCCGTAGAGGTTGGTCGGCATCGCCGAAATATAATCGCGGCCGTACTGGCGGCGATAGGCTTGCGCGAGCTTGATCCCCGCGATCTTGGCGATCGCATACCATTCGTTGGTCGGCTCGAGCGGCCCGGTGAGCAGCGCGTCCTCGACGATCGGCTGTTCGGCGAACTTGGGGTAGATGCACGACGAACCGAGGAAGCAGAGCTTGGCGACGTCGGCGCGATGCGCGGCGTCGATGATGTTCGTCTCGATGACGAGGTTCTGGTAAAGGAAATCGGCCGGAAAGCTGTCGTTGGCGAGGATGCCGCCGACCTTTGCCGCCGCGAGGAAGATCGCGTCGGGCCTTTCCTTCGCGACCCACGCGCGCACCGCCGCCTGGTCGAGCAGGTCGAGCGTGTCGCGTCCGGCGGTCAGTATCTCGCAATTCTCGGCCGCGAGACGGCGCACGAGCGCGCTTCCCACCATGCCGCGGTGACCCGCCACCCAGACGCGCTTGTTTTCGAGGTTCATGTCCGTCTCTTTGCTTCGCAGCGCCGCTTACAGGCTGATGTCGAGGTCGGCGCGATGCGGGAAAAATTCGCGATAGTCGAAACTGCTGTCCCAGATCGCCGGGCGGTCGCCGAGGAAGGCGCCCCACATCGAAAAGGTCGAGCGCGAGGTCACGATGAGCGGGGCCTGCGCCATGCGCGAGATAGCGGCGGCGGCGTGCACGCTTTCGTCGAAGCGGAGCCCGGGCAGGCCCAGACCGTCGCGAACCTCGTCGAAACTGCCGTCGGTGAACACGAGCAGGCGCGGACTGGCGACCCCGAGCCGCTTTGCACCTTCGGCGATCGCGGCGCGATACCAGTCGAACGAGGTGCGCGTATTGACGTCGCCGGTCCGGGCAGGGTCGGCGACGAAATCACCGAGGCGGATGTGGACCGCCATGTCGAACGCGTCGTCCGCCGGCGCGGCGCGCATGTTTTCGGCGTACCAGCGCCGGACGAGCGCGGTGTGCGGCGCAAGATCGTGAAAATAGTGGCGCAGGCCGCGATAGCGGATCACGCCGTCGGTCAGCGTCGCCGCCGCGGCGTCGCGTTCGCCGACAACGGGCGCATCGAAACGCGAGCGCAGCCAGTCACCCCATTCGCCGATGCGGCGCGCCCGCGCGACATTGGTGTAGAAGCGCTTGTCGCGCTCGCGGCGGATGATCGGTCCCCATTTGAACTGGGCGAAGGTCGGATAGACGAAGGTGCCGCCACGCACCTCCTGTCCGATCACCGCGCGCAGGATCGGAAACAGCAGATTGCCCAGCCCCGCGCCCGGCGTCCGGAACAGCCCAAAATCCACGGCGCTCAGGGATGGATAATGGTAGAGCATCCGCGGATCAGCCCGCGGCTGACGCCAGTTGCCGGACATCCTCGCGCACCATTTCGCGGCACAGCTCGCGCACCGGCGTCTCGTGGCGCCAGCCCAGCTTCTGGTGTGCCTTCGAAGCGTCGCCGATCAGGAGGTCGACTTCGGTCGGGCGGAAATAGCGCGGATCGACCTCGACGAGGCACCGGCCACTCTTCGTGCAATAGCCCTTTTCGTCGACGCCTTCGCCCTGCCAGGCAAGGGTGATGCCGACATCCTCGAACGCCCAGTTCACGAAATCGCGCACCGGGGTCGTCTCGCCGGTGGCGAGGACATAGTCGTCGGGTTCGTCCTGCTGCATCATCATCCACATGCCGCGGACATATTCGGCGGCGTGCCCCCAGTCGCGCTTGGCGTCGAGGTTGCCGAGGTACAGCCGGTCCTGTTGGCCGAGGCTGATCGCCGCGGCGGCACGGGTGATCTTGCGCGTCACGAAGGTTTCGCCGCGCAGCGGGCTCTCATGGTTGAACAGGATGCCGTTCGATGCGTGCATGCCATAGGCTTCGCGATAGTTGACGACGATCCAATAGGCATAGAGCTTGGCGGCCGCATAGGGGCTGCGCGGATAAAAGGGCGTCGTTTCGCGCTGCGGCACTTCCTGGACGAGGCCGTAAAGCTCCGACGTCGAGGCCTGATAGAAGCGGCAGGTCTTTTCCATGCCGAGGATGCGGATCGCCTCGAGCAGGCGCAGCGTGCCGATCGCGTCGCTGTTCGCGGTATATTCGGGGGTCTCGAAGCTGACCTGGACGTGGCTCTGCGCCGCGAGATTGTAGATCTCGGTCGGCTTCGTCTCCTGGACGATGCGGATCAGATTGGTGCTGTCGGTCAGGTCGCCATAATGAAGGTGCAGGCGCGCGCCCTCGACGTGCGGATCCTGGTAGATATCTTCGATCCGGCCGGTGTTGAACGACGACGACCGGCGCTTGAGGCCGTGAACAACATAGCCCTTTTCGAGCAGAAACCGTGCGAGATAGGCCCCATCCTGCCCGGTAATGCCGGTTACAAGAGCGACTTTTTCCTGTGTAGACAAGAGGTTGTTCCTCATTCTTGGGGAGGGCGCGCGCATGGGCACAGCTTGATTCTCAAACGGCCCTTCCCTTCCCGCGCCTGACCCGCGAAGTCAACCGCGCTGTTCGCGGTTGCACAAACTTCGCCCTTGTTCCCATGAACGTAGCTGTCTATCGCCACGCTTCCGAAGGCAGGAGACATTGCGTGACCGTGCTCATCACCGGGGCCGCCGGCTTCATCGGCTTCCACCTGGCCCGGCGGCTGATGAGCGAAGGCCGCTCCGTCATCGGCATCGACAATATCAATGACTATTACGACCCGGCGTTGAAGCGGGCACGGCTCGCGAAGCTGGCGGAGGAATTCGGCGACCGCTTCGATTTTCGCCAGGTCGATTTTTCGGATGCGAACGCGCTGAATGCCGCGCTCGCCGACGCGAAATTCACCGATATCGCACACCTCGGCGCGCAGGCGGGGGTTCGCTATTCGATCGAAAACCCGCACGCCTATGTCCAGTCGAACCTCGTCGGCCATCTCAACCTGCTCGAACTCGCCCGGACGCGGCAGGTGCCGATGGTCTACGCCTCGTCGTCGTCGGTCTATGGCGGCAACAAGACGCTGCCCTTCCGCGTCGAGGACCGCGTCGACCATCCGATGTCGCTCTACGCCGCGACCAAGAAGGCCGACGAGCTGATGAGCGAGACCTACGCCCATCTGTACCGGATTCCGCTCACCGGGCTGCGCTTCTTTACCGTCTACGGTCCGTGGGGGCGGCCCGACATGGCGATGTGGATCTTTACCAGGGCAATTTTCGAGCAAACGCCGATCCAGGTGTTCAACGCCGGCGCGATGCGCCGCGACTTCACCTATATCGACGACATCGTGTCGGGCGTCGCGGCGTGCATCGCCAACCCGCCGCCCGACGACGGCGCGATCAAGGCGGGGGGTAGCGTCGCGCCGCACCGCCTGTACAACATCGGCAACAACCGCTCCGAAGAACTCACCCGGATGATCGCGCTGATCGAGGAGGCGTGCGGGCGCGAAGCGATCAAGGAAATGGCGCCGCTGCAACCCGGCGACGTCCCCGAAACCTATGCCGACATCAGCGCCATTTCGGGCGACCTCGGCTATGCGCCGACGACACCGATCGACGTCGGCATCCCCAATTTCGTAGCCTGGTACCGCGCGTATCACGGGCTCTGACGCCCTCTCCCTTCCCCCAGACAGCCGCGACGGCGGCGCAGGAATAACGAAATGAAGATTGTCGTCGTCGGGCTGGGTTATGTCGGGCTGCCGCTCGCGGTCCAGCTCGCCAAACATTTCGACACCGTCGGGCTCGACAGCAATGCCGCCCGGATCGCCGAACTCGCGGCAGGGCACGACCGCACCGGCGAAGTCGATGCCGACGGGCTCGCGCAATCGGCGCTCGCGCTGACCAGTGCGGCCGAAGACTGCCGCGGCGCCGACCTCTATATCGTGACGGTGCCGACGCCGATCGACGCCGACAACCGCCCCGACCTGTCGCCGGTGCGCAGCGCGACGCGCACCGTCGCCGCGCTGATCGACCCCGCCAGGACGCCGACCATCGTCTATGAAAGCACCGTCTATCCCGGCGTGACCGAAGATATCTGCGGCCCGATGATCGAGGAATTGTCGGGGCTGAAACGCGGCCGCGACTTCTTCCTCGGCTATTCGCCGGAGCGCATCAACCCCGGCGACCGCGAGCATACCGTCGACCGCATCATGAAGGTGCTCGCGGGCGAAAATGACGCGGTCACCGAACTGCTCGCCACCGTCTATGGCAAGGTGACGAGCGGCGGGGTTTTCCGCGCGCGCTCGATCCGTGCCGCCGAGGCCGCGAAGGTGATCGAGAATGCCCAGCGCGACATCAATATCGCCTTCATCAACGAAGTGACCAAGATATTCTCCGCGCTCGATATTTCGGTGTGGGATGTCCTCGATGCGGCGCGCACGAAATGGAATTTCCTGCCGTTCGAACCGGGGCTGGTCGGCGGCCACTGCATCGGCGTCGACCCCTATTATCTGAGCCATCGCGCGCAGGAGCTGGGCATCGACCCGCAGGTCGTGCTGTCGGGGCGGGCGACCAACGACGGCATGGCGCAATGGATGGCCGATGAACTGCACAGGGCGCTCGCCAAGGACGGGGCCGACATCCTCATCCTGGGGCTGACCTTCAAGGAGAATGTCCCCGACCTGCGCAACAGCAAGGTTATCGACCTCGTCACGGCGCTGCGCCGTCACGGCCACCGTGTCGCGGTGCACGACCCGCATGCCGATCCCGCCGAGGCGCGGCACGAATATGATCTCGAACTCACCCCGATCGACGCCGCGGATCGATACGACTGCGTGATCGGCGCGGTGCGTCACGACAGTTTTCGCGCGCTGGAAACAGCTGACTTTTCGCGGATACTCCGCCCCGGCGGCCTCATCGCCGACCTCAAGCGCATGTGGCGGGACGCCGCAGACGTAGCCGTTACCGATCTTCGTTACTGGTCGATCTGAGCCTCCGGGGGTGGCAATCGGATCAATTCCTGCCTAAAGCTCCGGCCAACGACAATAATGGAAGCCTGAATGTCTCGTTCCCGGGAGTCTCTGTTCGACCGCTGGTTCCTCGCGGTTTTCCTGATTGCAATCCTCTTGTTCGGCGGTTCGGCACGCGTCGACAGCGTCGGCCTTGTGTTCGTGCGCGCGCTGGCCGTGCTGGCAATCGCCGTGTCGCTGCCGCACTGGTGGGCCGACGCCGAGCGCTCGCTCTATCGCCGCAATCGTCCGCTCCTTCTGCTGCTTGCAGCGGCGGCGGCGTGGATGTTCATCCAGCTTGTCCCCCTGCCCCCGGGCGTCTGGTCGGCGCTGCCGGGGCATGGCGAACTGGCGACGAAAATGGCGGCAGCCGGAATCGAGATCGGCTGGCGGCCGCTCGCGCTGTCGCCCGGACGCGCCATCCATTCGCTGCTTGACCTGCTCGTGCCGCTGGCCGTGGTACTGGTGATCGGCCGCACGTCGGATTCGAGCCTGCGGCAATTGCCGCTGCGCCTGCTCGCCTTTCTCGCGGTCGCGGCGATGCTCGGCGTGCTGCAGATGCTCGCCGGCGAAGGCGCGCCCTATTTCCACCGGATCACCAATGTCGGTGCCGCGGTCGGCTTCTTCGCCAACCGCAATCATCATGCCGTGTTCCTCGCGCTCTATTGGCCGCTGTTGCTGTGGTATATCCATGGCCGCAACGACCGCGCGGGAACGCATGCCTCGACGCTGCTTGGCGTTCTCGGCGGTGTGGGTATCATGCTGGCGATCATGGCCGCGGGTTCGCGGGCCGGTCTCGCAATCGGCGGCGCCAGCTTCCTTGCCACGAGCGTATTTCTCTACCGGATGCGTGGGGCGGCAGCGGGGACCGAGTCAGCGGCCTGGCTCGTGCGCCTGACCCTGCTCGGCACGATCGCCGCGACCTTGCTCGGCGGCGTCGCGATGCTCGTCTTCGGCGCCGGCTTCATGGACCGGCTCGACCAGGGTGAAGTCGTTTCCGACCTGCGCTTCGCGGTTCTGCCTGTACTCAACCAGCTCATCTGGCATTATGCACCGTTCGGCAGCGGCTTCGGCAGCTTCGAAGCGGCCTACAAGATCGCCGAGCCGGTCGAGCTCCTGTCGCTGCAATATCTGAACCACGCGCATAACGATTATCTCGAACTGCTGATCGACGGGGGCCTGCCGGCGCTGGGTCTTCTGGTCGGATGGGTACTGATCGTACTGCGCGCCGCGCGCGCCGCGTGGGGGCACGAACGGTCGGCTGCTTCCGACCGCGTCGGCGTCGTCGCGATGCTGATGATGCTCGCGATCTTTGCAGCTGCGAGCCTGGTGGACTATCCGCTGCGCACGCCGGCACTCGCCGCGCTTGCGGCGCTCGCCACGGCGCTTCTCTATCGCCGTCCCGACATTCCGCGCGAGCGGCGCAAGGGGCAACGGACGGCCGCGGGGTTCCGCTGAACGGCTTTAGGGTGCGGTGATTTTGCGGTTTCCTTTGCGGAGCGGGCGGGCTAGTCCGGCGCAGGCCGCAAAGGTGGTAACAAAAAAGGGAATATGCTTCGGTGAACCTTCGTCCGGCTATCGCCTGCCTGCTCGCCACCAGCCTTTTGGCGGGCTGTGGCGGCCGCCCGCAACTCGCGAGCACTCCGACCCTTCAGGTCTATCAGGGCAACGCCCTGCCCTCACCGTCGGGTACCGATCTCGTCGGTGAAACGCGGCCCTATCTGATCGGCCCCTTCGACCGGCTGAGCGTCGACGTCTACGGCGTGCCCGACCTCAGCAAGCAGGTGCAGGCCGACGCATCGGGAATGATCCAGTTACCGCTCATCGGTCAGATCAAGGCAACGAACCAGACGAGCATGCAGCTTGCCGAGGCGATCGAGGAACGGCTCGCCCGTTTCGTCCGCCGTCCGGACGTCACCGTCAACGTCACCGAATCGGTCAGCCAGGTCCTGACCGTCGAGGGTCAGGTCATGAACCCCGGACTTTTCCCGGTGGTCGGCAAAATGTCGCTGATCCGTGCGGTTGCCCTCGCCAAGGGAACCACCGAATTTGCCAAGCTCGACGATGTCGTGATTTTCCGCACCGTCGGCGGGCAGCGTATGGCTGCGCTCTACAACCTCAAGGCCATCCGCTCCGGCCAGTATGACGACCCCGAAGTCTTTGCCAACGACGTGATCATCGTCGGCGATTCGCAGGCCCGGCGTCTGTTCAAGGACATCTTGTCGACGACGCCGCTGTTCGTCTCGCCGCTCATCGCGCTTATCCGCTAATTCCGCAGGAAGTTCGAACGCATCCCATGACCGATTCATTCCCCAAGCCGCCGATCATGGCCGTTCCTGCCGGCCCAGGCACCGAAGCCGAGGTCAAGCAGGGCAGCGGATTCGCAACCGCGATGCCGTGGATCCTGCAATATTGGCGCGTCGCGCTGCGCTGGAAGTGGGTGATCATCGGGACGATCGTCGCCTGCCTGGTCGCGGGCGCGATCTACACGATGCTCGCCGAGCGCATCTACACCGCAACCGCGCGGATCGAGATTTCACGCTCGGAATCGAAGGTGCTCGGCAACATGACCGGGGTCGAGCCCGAACGCGGCGGGCGCGTCGAGGCGGAATTCTACCAGACCCAGTATAATCTGCTGCGCGCGCGCTCGCAGGCCGAGCGTGTGGCCAAGAGCCTGAACCTCGCACGCGACCCCGCCTATCTGGCCGCCTTTGGCGGCAAGGCGCCGCCCTCGTCGCTTCGCGTGATGTCGAAGGCCGAACTCGATGCCGCCACGCGCAGCGTCGCGGGCCGCCTCTCGAATGCGGTACAGATCAAGCCTATCATCGGATCGGCGCTGGTCGACATTTCGGTGTCGACGCCCGATCCCGAGCTGTCCGCCAAGATCGCGAACAGCTGGGCCGAGAACTTCATCGCCGCCAATCTCGAACGGCGCTACGATTCGGCGTCCTATGCCCGCCGGTTCCTCGAAGACCAGCTCGCGTCGACGAAGGCCAAGATGGAAACGGCCGAGCGCGAGATGATGACCTATGCCGAACAGCAAGGCATCCTGACCATCGCACAGTCCGACAGTTCGGATCCCAAGGCCCCCAGCGTCGAGCGCTCGATCACCGCGACCGATCTCGTCGCGCTCAACGATGCACTCAACAAGGCGACGATCGACCGCATCAGCGCCGAGGGCGCGCTGAAGGCGGCGGGCGGCCAGGCTTCGGCTGTTGCGGCCGGCAGCTCGGGTGTCACGTCGCTGCGTCAGCGCAAGGCTGAACTGCAGGCCGAATATGCCAAGCTGATGGTGATCTTCCAGCCCGACTATCCGCCGGCGCAGGCGCTCGACCGCCAGATCAAGGAAGTCGACCGCGCGATTGCCACCGAGCAGAACCAGACCGGCGGCTCGACCGTGGCGCAGGCGCGTGCGGCCTTCAATGCCGCCGTCGCCCGCGAGCAGGAATTGCGCGAACGCGTCGCAGGAACCCGTACGTCGCTGGTCGACGAACGTCGCCGCGGGGTGCAATATGGCATCCTGCAACGCGAGGTCGACACCAACCGCCAGCTCTATGACGGGCTGCTCCAGCGCTACAAGGAAGTCGGCATCGCGGGCGGCGTCGGAACGAACAATGTTGCGATCGTCGACCGCGCGCTCAAGCCCGGCGGTCCGTCGAGTCCGAAGCTGATGAACAATATGTTCACCGCGCTCTTGATCGGCCTCGCCCTCTCGGCCTTGCTGACGATCATCCTCGCACAGATCGACACCACGGTCCGCGATCCCGCCGAAGCACAGGAAGTCACCGACCTGCCGCTGCTGGGCGTGATCCCCGACACCGATGCCGAACTGGCGATCGACGAGGTCCGCGACCGCAAGTCGTCGCAGTCCGAAGCCTATCTGTCGGTCCAGACCGCGCTGCGCTTCTCCACCAGCCAGGGTGTGCCGCGCTCGCTCATGTGCACCTCGACGCGCAAGGGCGAAGGCAAGTCGACCTCATCCTACGCCATTGCACTGTCGCTGCACCGCATCGGACGGAGCTCGATCGTGGTCGATTGCGACCTTCGTTCGCCGTCGGTGCATCGCATGGCCGGGGTCGCCAACGGCGCCGGGACGAGCAACTTCCTGTCGGGCAACAACGACATCCAGTCGCTGATCCATCATGACGAAGCCGACGGGCTGCCGTTCATCACCGCCGGCCCGATGCCGCCGAACGCTGCCGAACTGCTGTCGAGCGACCGCATCGCCGAGCTGATCGAAGCACTCGCGCCGCACTATCAGCACATCGTTCTCGATGCGCCGCCGGTGCTCGGCCTCGCCGACTCGCCGCTGCTCGGCAGCAAGGTCGACGGCGTCGTCTATTGCGTCGAGGCTGAAGGCGCCCGCACCAATGCCATCCGCTATTCGCTCGCACGCCTGCGCAGTGCCGGTGCGAGCCTGCTCGGCGTGGTACTGACCAAGTTCGACGAGAAGCGGGCCTATTACGGCTACGGTTATGAATATGGCTATGGCTATGCCGACGCACAGCCGGGCGAATAGGCGCGCGGCGGGCGGCAGGCAGATCGGGCGAACGGGTGGGCGCCCGGCGCCTCGCCTGCCGGGACGGGGAGCGATCGCTTATGGTACGGCGATGGCCGCGCTGCTGGCAGGGGTGACGCTGTTTACCGCCTCGTCGGTGATGGCGGTGTACAGCGCGCCGCGTGCGCTCGCGCTCAACCCGTTCAACGCCAGCGCGAAGGCACAGCTCGCCAACGATCTCGTCTATGCCACGGGCGATGCGCGCCAGACGAAGGCAGCGGCGGCGCTCAGCCGCGAGGCGCTGGACGGCAATCCGACGCTTGCGGGCGCTTACCGGATGATCGCGCTCGACGATGCGCGCAGCGGCAAGCCGGCCAAGCCGGCGATCCTCGCGGCAACCTATCTGACCCGCCGCGACTATATCGCAAACCTGTGGCTCATCGAGGATGCGGTGAAACGCGGACGGATGGACGAGGCGATGACCGACGTCGATGCCTCGCTGCGGACGTCGCAGCGCAGCCAGGCGCTGCTCTTCCCGATCCTCGCCAAGGCGATGGTCGAACCCGAGATGCGCCCGCATTTCTCCCGGGTGTTCCGGGCCGATCCCGACTGGCTGGCTTCGTTCCTGGGTTATTATGTCGGAACCGCGCGTGGCAACGCCGCCGCGCTCGCGCAGATATTGCTGCCGATCCGCAAGGATCTTCCCGAAAACTATCGCCCGCTCGATCGCACCCTCATCGGCCTGATGGTCGGGCAACAGGACTTTGCTGCCGCGCGCGCCTATGAGCGGGCGATCACCGACCCCGCCACGCGCGCCAAAGGGGCCATCATCCACAACAGCCGTTTCGAGGCGGAAGGCCCCTATCCCCCGCTCGACTGGCATCTGTTTCGCGAAGCCGCTTATGGATCGGACATCGAAAAGACCGAGAAAGGCAATCGCCTGCTGGTGATGTCGGACCAGGAAAAGCCCAATCTGGTCGCGCGCCAGCTCGTCGAACTGGTACCCGGAAACTATCGCTTTGCGGCCAGGGGACGCATGCTGACCGGAAACGACGATGCCGAACTGCTCTGGAACGTCGGTTGCGCGGAAAAGGATGGCCCCGGCGCGCTCGCCGAACTTCGCTTCGCGCGCCGTGACGCGGCGGAGACGACGGATTTCGTCGTGCCGGCAACCCCGTGCCGGAACTACTGGGTCAGCCTGAGCGCCAGAGCCGGATTCGGCTCGGCGGCGCTGCAGGCCGAGTTCCAGTCGGTCGACCTGCAACCGGTCCGGTGAACCACGATGGCCCGGCCCGCCCATCTGCCCCGTCAGCAACCGGCCCGGAATTGACCTCATGAGCGAGCAGTTCGGTATCCGGCGCCTCTTGCGCTACGCCATGGCGCATCCGATCGGCGAGCGGCAGCGGTTGCGCACGCTGGCGCGTATCGCGCGATGGCAGCTTCGCTCGCGCTTTCACCGCGGGGCGATGGTGTGCGACTGGATCGGCGGCAGCAAGCTGCTCGCCCAGCATGGCATGACGGGGGCCACCGGCAATCTCTATTTCGGGCTGCACGAATTCGCCGACATGGCCTTCGTCCTGCACCTGCTGCGCCCGGGTGACCTGTTCGTCGACGTCGGCGCCAACATCGGCAGCTACTCGGTGCTCGCCGCGAAGGTGTCGGGTGCGCGCGTCGCGGCTTTCGAGCCCGATGGCGGCACGATGAATATCCTGCGGCGCAACGTCGAACTCAACTCCATCGAGGGGCTGGTCGACCTCCACCAGCAGGCGCTGAGCCATGCCGACCACGACCTGTGGTTTTCGACGGGCATGGGAACCGAAAACCATGTTCTTGCGAACCCCGAGCCCGGCAGCGTGCTGCTCCACGGCACGACCCTCGATCGGGCGATGAACGGCGCGGTGCCGATTGCCTTCAAGGTCGATGTCGAAGGGTATGAACCGCGGGTTCTGGCCGGTGCCGAAGCAACGCTGGCGTCGCCCGAACTGCGCGCGATCGAGGCCGAGACGGTCACTGATGACATGGAACGCACCTTCGCTGCGCACGGCTTTGTGCGGCGTTATTACGATCCTTTCACCCGCCGGCTCTGCGACGCGCCGGTCAGCATGGCGAACAACAGCCTCTATATCCGTGACGAGGCCTTCGTCGCCGAACGGTTGCGGTCCGCCCCGGCGATCGACGTCCACGGAATAGCGCTCTAGCGACATAGCGCGCCGGACGCCGCGCCATGTTGCCCGACGCCCCCGCGCTGTGTAGGGACCGGCCCGCGCTATGAAAATCCTGTATATCCAATATGCAAACCCGGGCGCCTTCCCGGTCGCGATGCGAGCCGGACGGCTGTGGCGCGCGGCGGGGCACGAGGTCCGCTATCTGGGGGTCGACTTCGGCGGAGGCGATCCGCTCGCGATCGGGGCGGACCTCGCCGGGGATTGCGACTGGATTGCCTACAACAAGCTGGCGCCGCTGCAATTCGCTGCCCGGGCGCTGTCGATCGTCCGGCGCTGGAAACCCGATTGCCTGTATGTCGCCGACAGCATGGCGGCCTTCGCCTGCGCCCCGCTCCGTACCTTCTATCGCGGAGGCATCGTCTATCACGAGCATGATTCGCCGGTGTTCGCGGAGAGTTTCCGGCTGCGGCTGCAATGGAACGCCCGCGCCGCGATGGCGCGCCGGGCGGACGCGGTGGTGCTGCCCAATGCCGACCGCGGCGCGCTGCTCGCGCGCGATGCGGGGCTGGCGCCCGGCCGCGCGCCGATCATCGCATGGAACACGCCCGCGCGCGACGAGGTCGGACCGCCCCGCCCCGCCGTATCGGCAGGGCCGGTGCGCGTCGTCTATGCGGGGTCGATCAACGTCCATCGCGTTCCCTTTGCAATGATCGAGGCGCTGGCCGACGTTCCCGCGGTCGAATTGACGCTGATCGGTTACGAAACCGTCTCGTCGCGCGGCCATTGCGCCCGCCTGCGGGCGCTCGCGGCCGAGCGCGGCTGCGCGGGCCGCCTGCATATCCGCGATGCGATGCCCTATCATGCGCTGGTCGAAGCGTTGCGCGACTATGATGCGACCTTCGCGGCTCTCGCGACCGATGCCGAAGACATCAACCTCCGCTTCATGGCGGGGGCATCGAACAAGAGTTTCGATGCGATGGGGCAAGGACTGGCGCTGATCGTGGGGCCGGGCGACGACTGGCGAAAGATGTTCGTCGATCCCGGCTACGCCGTGGCCTGCGACCCCGCGGACGCCGCGTCGATCGCCGGCGCGTTCCGGCGGCTCGGCGCCGACCGCGACGCGGTCCGCGCCATGGGCGAAGCCGCACGGCAACGGATCGCGAGCGATTGGGCCTATGACGCGCAGCTTGCGCCCGTCACGCAGATCATGGAACGCGCGGGCGGAGCCGCGCGGTGAAGATACTGACCCCCGTCAGCGGCAATCGCTGGGCCGTTCCCGATTGCTATCATCGCGGACTTGTGAACGCCGGCGCCGACGTCGCGGCCTATGACATCGGCGAGGCCCCCACCTCGCTCATCGGGCGCATGCTCCGCCGCGTCGAACGCTTGACCGGCTCGGCCGCCGCGCGCCGGCTGGAGGAGGCTGTCGACGCCGAACGGCCCGACGTGCTCGTCGTGTTCAAGGGCTTCGACTATTCGCCGGCTCTTTTGAAACGGATCGCGGCGCGCGGCGTGACGCTCGTCAACTATAATCCCGACCACCCGTTCCACTTCTTTTCGCCGGGTTCGGGCAATGCCAATGTTCGTGACAGCGTGCCGCTCTATGCGCTCTACATGACCTACAGCGGGCCGATCGGCGCCGAGCTGGAGGCCGCCAATCCAGGGCAGAAGGTCGTGGTGCTGCCCTTCGGGCATGCGATCGACGATGCGCTCTACGCCGATCTGGCCGCCGAGGCCGAGGTCGTGCGTGGCTGCTTCAACGGCAACCCCGACGCCGAAAGGGCCGAAGCGATCCGCCATCTGACCGAAAACGGGGTCGCGATGGATCTCTACGGCTACGACTGGCACAAATTCCTGTCGCCGACCTCCATGCTGCGGCTCTGCACCCCCGAGGGCGGAACCGGCATGTTCCGTATCCTGCGCCGGTACCGCTTTCAGCTCAACCTGTTCCGCCCGCACAACGAAGGCTCGCACAACCTGCGAACCTTCGAAGTGCCTGCCGTCGGCGGGATCAGTCTCGGCCCCGACAGCCCCGAACATCGCGAATTCTTCATCGGCGGACGCGACGCCTTCTATTTCGCCGACAAGGACGAGATGCTGGCGGAGGCGCGCGCCTTGCTCGCCATGCCGGTCGAGGAAGCCGAGAGCGTCCGCCGCGCCGCGCGGCAGCGGACGATCGACCTGCAATCGCATTTCGACGACCGCGCACGGACCATGCTCGCGGCGATCGAGGCGCTGGGAAGATCATGACCGGCGATTCTTTGGTGAAAGACCGATGAAGATATTGCTGCTGCTCAACGAGGAATATCGCGCCGCGAGCGGTATTGCGCAGTATAACCGCAATGTCGCCGATGCCATTCGCACGTTCGGCGACGCCGAACTGCGGATCGTGTGCCGCAAACCCGATCGCCACAGCGGCGTCGACAAGCTCGCCTTTGCCGCGCAAACGCTGTTTCACTGCACGGTCTGGCGGCCCGACCTGGTCTTCGTTGGCCACATCAATCTTGTACCGCTGGTCGTCGACACCGCGCGGCGGATGAATATCCCGGTGGCGCTGCCCGCGCACGGCATCGAAGTATGGGACGCCCCCAATGCGGCGCGGCTGGCCGCAACCCGCAAGGTGACCGAGATCTGGCCGGTCAGCGGCACGACGGAAGAGCGGATGCGCGGGTGGATGCCCGACGTTCCGATGCGCCTGATCCACAACTGCGTCGAACTTGGCGATTTCACCCCGGGCGAGAAGCCCGCCTATCTGGTCGACCGCTATGGCCTGCAGGGCAAGCGCGTCGTGCTGACGCTGGCGCGCCTTCCCGGCAAGGAACGCTACAAGGGCATCGACGAGATGCTGCTGGCGATGGCCGACCTGCGCGACCGGCGTCCCGACCTCCACTATCTGGTCGCCGGCGAAGGACCCGACAAGGCGCGCCTGATCGCCATGTCCGAGGAACTGGGCATCGCCGACTGCGTGACATTCGCCGGCTTCATCGATCGTGCCGAGAAGGTCGATCATTACCGGCTGGCCGACGCATTCGCGATGCCCAGCCGCGGCGAAGGTTTCGGCATCGTCTTTCTCGAAGCGCTCGCCTGCGGCATCCCGGTGCTCGGCAGCGTCGCCGACGGCGGCCGCGACGCGCTCCTCGACGGCAAGCTCGGCCTCCTCGTCGATCCCGGCGATCGCGCGGCGGTCGCCGCGGGCGTCGAAGCCCTGCTGTCGACGCAGGCCCCGCCGCGCGAGGCGCTCGACATTTTTGCCTTCCCCGCGTTTCGTGCAGCCGTCGAACATGCGATACGATCGCTCGTCGATGCACGCGACAAAGGGAGCTCCGATTGAACAGCAAGCTGAAGCCGGAACGCGCGCTGTGGATCGATCGCGCCAAGGCCTATGGCATCATGCTGGTCGTGATCGGACATGTGTCGCCGATCACCGCACTTCACCACCCGATATATGTCTTCCACATGCCGCTGTTCTTTCTCTTGTCCGGAATGACGTTCAAACCGTTCGGGGGACGCGCGGATGTGATCAAGCGTTCGCGATCCCTGCTGTTGCCTTATCTCGCGTTCGGCATCCTGATCACGCTTATCCTCGCAGTCGCCAACCGCGTGATGATGCAGAGCGTTCCCATACCTGGTCCCTTGCATTTCCTGTTGGGCGGCACATTTCTGACGGGCGCCTATGGCATCTTCTGGTTTCCGCCCTGCCTGCTCGCCACGCTTTTGCTGCTCGACCGGATCCTGCACCTCACGCGCTGGCAGCAAGTCGCAGCGGTCATCCTGATCGCGCTCGTCGCAGCATGGTTGTCGACCATGGTCATATATAATCCATGGGGACTTCTCACCGTCGGCATGGCCCTGCCCTTCGCCTATGCCGGTTACACGTTCGGCACGTCGGCCTCATTTGGTGGCGGAAAAGCGCTGATATGGCTCGCCGGCTTGCTGCTGCTGTTTGCGATCCTGCAATCGCACACCGGCCCCGTCGACTATAAATATCTGCGTTTCGGGGACTTGCCCCAATCGGTGCTGCTCGCGTTCGCGGGCTCGGCAATCATCTGTATCCTGTCGCTGGTCCCGGTGCCCTGGCTCGATCGCGTGGGAACGGCGTCGCTGACGATCATGTACGTCCATTTGCCGATCTATTATCTGCTTCAGCCATGGCTCGCATGGCCGTCGATCATGTTGCTGGCGGTCGGCGGCGGAACGCTTCTCCACCTCGCGCTCGCACGCTGGTCTCCGGCACGCAAATGGCTGCTCGGCCGGCCCGCCTGATCCGCCGGTGCGGCGGCTTGCCCTCGACAGCGCCGCCATAGGCGGGCATTAGCATCGCGCATGCTGTTCACGAGTCCTGAAACGACGATTCTCTTCTGGCTGGTGGTTGGCCTTGCGGCCTTCGTCGGCACGGTGATTCATCTGATTCAGTCACCAAAGGGAACGCTCGGCTTTCCCATTGCGGTGATGCTGGGTCTGCTCGTCATGCATTTCGGCGCAATCGTGCACCTGAGTTCGGACTATTTTCACCAGCACAGCCCCTTTCTCGCGAGCATCGGCTATACGCGGGTGTCGGTTGCCAAGGGGCTTCAGGTCTCGACGATCGGCTATGTCGCGATGGCGCTCGGGATATGGCTGACATCCTATTTCGGACAGAGTTACCGACTGGAATTCGACCGTCAGCACTATCCCGCCCGCTTCCTGCGCCTGGCCGAACGCAGCATGCTTCTGGTCGGCGGTTTTTTCTTTGTTCTCGTGCTGGCCTTGCCCCAGATTTCGGCGATCCCGAGCCTCGGGGCAGTCGTTTTCAGTAGCCGCAGCCTGCTACCGATCGCGCTCTGTTTCGCCCTGTTGCGACGCGTCTGGCTCGGCGAAGGCATGCGGCTATGGCAGATCGGCTTGATTGCGGCTGTCATTCCGCTGACCAACCTCCTCGCAAGCGCCATTCTGGCCGAGGCGCTGGCGACAATCATCTTCATCGGTTGCTTCTGGCTTGCGCTGGTCGGTCGGCGTCTCGGTGTGGGGCGGGCATTGCTGGCCCTGTTGCTCGGCTCGTACCTCTTCGTTTTCCTCTCGATCAATTATCTGCTGGTTCGCGATGAGTTTCGCGACGTGGTGTGGGAACCCACCTCGACGTTCGAGGAGCGCCTCGACGGACTGGGTAACGCCCTCGCTCGTTTCACGCCTTTGTCGAGCTCCGACGAGGATCAGCTTTTTGCGCTCGACGCACGCCTGAATCAGAATTTCTTCGTTGGGATGGCGGTCGAAAAGCTGGAATATCAGCCCGACACCTATGAAAATGGTGCGACGCTGATGGCGGGCCTGTTCGCCTTTGTTCCGCGCGTTATCTGGACGACCAAACCCGAACGCGGCGGTTCGGAGTTCATCACGCGCCATACCGGCTATCAGGCGAGCGGCAATACGACCTATGGCATTGGGCCCTTCTTTGAATCTTATGTCAATTTCGGCACTTGGGGCGTGTTCATCGTCTGCCTGCTCTTTGCCGCCCTGTCGCGATGGATCGATCTGCGCTGTTACCGGGCGATGGTCACGGGGCGCATGACGGAGGCGGTCCCGCTCGCGGTCGGCGCGCTTGCGCTCGTCCAGCCGCTGGCGCCCTTCTCTGCCGTTTTTTCCTCCTTCTACGCTTCGCTGATCGTCGGCTTCATCATCGCCAAGATGCTCGAACGCTATCTCGATATCCGCAAGTTCGCCGAGGAACAGGCCCGATCGCGCCTGTCATGACGCGCTTGTTGCTGACGAACCCCAGTTTCCGGCTCGAGCATGGCGGCCCGGCCTATTCGGTGGGCCGGCTGGCCGGGGCGCTTGGCGCGCTGGGACACGACGTCACCGTCTGGGCCGCCGACGGAAGCGCCGACCGGGTGCGCGCGATGGACCCCAGCGGGCGCGTGGCGATAGCGACGGGCGCGATCGGCGCAGTGCTGGGCGCGGAACGCTGGGACATCGTCCATGACAACGGGCTGTGGCTCCCTTACGGGGCGCGGATCCAGCGGCATTGCCGCGCGCACGCCATCCCGCGCCTGCTCAGCATCAGGGGCATGATGCAGCCCTGGGCATGGAACCACCGGCGCTGGAAAAAACGTCTGGCATGGGCGCTGTATCAGAAACGCGGCGTCGAAAGCGCCGCGCGGCTGCACGCGACCGCCGGGGACGAGGTCGGCAAGATCCGCGAGCGTTATCCCGAGCGCCAGCCGCTGCTGATCGCCAACGGGATCGACATTCCCGACCAGCCGCCGCGCGCGCCGCGCGCCGCGGGCGAGACGCGCACCGCGCTGTTCCTCGGCCGATTGCACCCGGTCAAGGGCCTGACGATGCTGGTCGACGCCTGGGCCGCGGCGCGCCCGGCGGGGTGGCGGTTGCAGCTGGTCGGCCCCGACGAGGACGGGTTTCGCGCGGTGCTCGAGGCGCAGATTGCGAACGCCGGACTCGCCGATGTCGTGGCCATTGCCGGTCCGGCGAGCGGAGCCGCCAAGCGCGCGCATTATGACGCCGCGTCGCTGTTCGTGCTGCCGAGCTATACCGAGAATTTCGGCATTTCGGCCGCCGAGGCGCTGGCGCACGGGCTGCCCGTGATCACCACCACCGGCACGCCCTGGCAGATCCTCGAAGCCGAAGGCTGCGGCTGGTGGCGCGCGCCCGAGACCGGCGCGATCGCTGCCGCGCTGACCGAAGCGACCGCGCTGCCCGACCAGCAACTGGTCGCCATGGGTGCGACGGGCCGTTCATGGGTTGCCGATCACCTGCACTGGCCCGCCATTGCCAAGCAGTTTGCCGATGCCTATGCCGACGCGATAGCCAACCCGTCGTTGGTTTAATCGGGGAAATTTGGGGATTTATGCCCGGCGTGCGCTTTTCGATCGTCACCGTCTGCTACAATCCCGGCGACGCCATCGAGGCGTGCCTGCGCTCGGTCGCGGCGCAATCCTATCCGCATATCGAGCATATCGTCATCGACGGCGCGTCGCCCGACGGCACCGCCGACCGCATTCGCGGCTTCGACTGGTTCAGGGGCGTGCTGGTGTCGGAGCCCGACAAGGGCATTTACGACGCGATGAACAAGGGCGCGGCGCGCGCGAACGGCGACTATGTCGGCTTCCTCAACGCCGACGACTGGCTGAGCGATCCGGGCGCGATCGCGGCGCTCGCCGCCGCCGCGCGGGATCACCCCGACGCCGTGCAAGGCGACGTGGTGATCGTCGATCCCGACAAACCCGGACGCCGGCGCTATTATTCGGGGGACGGCAACTGGCGCAGGCGCCTCAGCTGGGGCCAGATGCCCCCGCATCCGGGCTTCTACATGCGCACCGACCTGTTCCGCACGATGGGCGGATTTTCGACCGATTATCGCATCGCCGCCGATTACGACCTGATGCTGCGCTTCTTCTGCACCGGCGCGCGGACCGCGAGCCATGTGGCGGCGCCCGTCGTGACGATGGCGACGGGCGGGGTGTCGAACCAGGGACTGCAAAGCCGCAAGATCATCAACCGCGAAATCGGCGTCGCGTGCCGGCGCAACGGGGTGAAGACCAATGCGCTGATGATCTGGTCGAAATATCTGACCAAGATTTTCCAATATTGGCCGCGCCGGACCGCCTGATGGACCGGACGCTCGTCACCGGGGCGACCGGCTTCGTCGGCGCCGAGATCGTGCGCCAGCTGCGCGCGGCAGGCACGCCCGTGCGGCTCGCGGTGCGCACGGCGACCGGCGACGCGGAAGAGGTCGTAGTCGGCGACATCGGCCCCGACACCGACTGGGCCACGGCGGTCGCCGGTGTCGATTGCGTGATCCATTGCGCGGCGCGCGTGCACCAGATGGACGACCGCGCCGCCGATCCGCTTGCCGCCTTTCGCGCGGTCAACCGCGACGGCACCGCAGCGCTCGCACGGCAGGCCGCCGCTGCTGGAACCCGACGCCTCGTCTTTCTCAGTTCGGTCAAGGTCAACGGTGAGACGACACGCGGACGGGGCCCCTTTGCCGCTTCGGACATGCCGGCGCCGCAGGATCCCTATGGCGTGTCGAAATGGGAGGCCGAACAGGTGCTCCACGCCATCGCCGCCGATACGGGGCTGGAGATCGTCGTGATCCGTCCGCCGCTGGTCTACGGCCCCGGGGTGCGCGCCAATTTCGCGCGCATGGTGTCGTGGGTGGCGCGCGGCCGCCCCCTGCCCTTTGGCCTTTGCCATAACCAGCGAAGTCTGGTGTCCGTGACCAATCTCGCGTCGCTCGCGATCACCGCCGCTGACCACCCCGCCGCCGCTGGCGCGACGCTGTTCGCGAGCGACGGCGACGATGTCAGCGTCCGCGAATTGCTCGTCCGCATCGGCGACGCCTACGGACGCCCGGCGCGGCTGTTGCCCGTCCCGCCCGCGCTGCTGCGGCTCGCGGGCAGCCTGACCGGCCAGCGCGCCGCGATCGACCGGCTTTGCGATCCGTTATGCGTCGACGGCGAGGGCGCACGCCGCCTGCTCGACTGGCAGCCACCGGTCACCATGGCGGCGACGCTTCGGGACATGGCGGCGCGGCCATGACCCCCTTTCACCTCTGGCTCGCCGCCGCCGGGCTGCTCGGAACGATCCTCTTCCTCGCGCTCTATATCGGGTGGGCGAAGCAGGCGATGGTCGATACGCCCAACGAACGCAGCGCGCACCTCGTCGCGACCCCGACCGGGGGCGGTCTCGTCTTCCTCGGCCTGTGGCTGGCGCTGATGACGCTCGCGGGCGCGCTCGTCCCCGACGAACGCGCTGCGGCGATCGCGCTGGTGCCGCCGGTGCTGCTGCTGATGTGGCTCGGCTGGCTCGACGATCGGCGCCCGCTGTCGGCCGCACTCCGCTTCGCGATCCAGATCGGCTGCGCGGCGCTCTTTCTTGCGCTCTGGCCGTGGACGGTGCCGTCGGACGCCATCTTCTGGACGGCGCTGCCGGTCGCGCTGCTCTATCTCGTCTATTCGACCAATATCACCAATTTCATGGACGGAATCGACGGTATCGTCGCGCTCCAGGCGCTGGGTTTCGTCGCGGCGGTGTTGCTGATCGATCCGGCAACCCCCTTCACGCTCGCCGCGCTGCTGCTCGGCGCGGTGATGCTCGGTTTTCTCGTCTACAACCGCCCCGCGGCGCGGCTCTTCATGGGCGACAGCGGCAGCGCGCCGATCGGGCTGCTGCTCGCGGCGATCACCCTCGCCTATGCCGCCGCCGACTGGCGCGCCGGGCTCGCGCTCCTGATGATGCAGGGCGTGTTCCTGTGCGACAGCGCGGTGACGCTGCTCCGGCGCGCATTGCGGCGCCAGAATGTCACGCAGGCGCACAGCGAACACGCCTATCAGCATGCCAAGCGGCGCTGGGGCCATGCGCGCGTCAGCTACGGTCTGTTCGCGCTGACGATGCTCGTCCAGCTGCCGCTTGCGCTCGGGGTCGCCCGGCAGGCGCTGCCCTTCTGGACCGCGGGCCTCGACTTCGCGGCGCTCGCGCTTCTCGCCGCGGCGTTCGGCGCCGGAACGGCGCGCACCGATTGATCTTTATTCGAAGCTTGTTCATAGACGCAGCCGTCGCCAGGGGCGGCAGCAACAGGATGACGACAAACATATGACCGTTGCAATTCAGCCTATTACGGACCGGCGCCAACGTTTCGCGCTGGTCGGTTGCGGGCGTATTTCCGCCAATCATTTCGCGGCGCTCGAAGCGCACGGCAATCGCGCCGAGATCGTCGACGTCTGCGACACCGATCCTGCCGCGCTGGCGAAGGCGGTCGAGCGTACCGGCGCACGCGGCCACGCCTCGCTGACCGAAATGCTGAAGACCACCGACGCCGACGCGGTGATCGTCACCACCCCCAGCGGACTGCATCCCGCGCAGGTGATCGAAATCGCCCAGTCCGGGCGCCATATCGTCTCCGAAAAGCCGATGGCGACGCGCTGGCGCGACGGGCTGCGCATGGTCGAGGCGTGCGACAGGGCCGGCGTACAACTGTTCATCGTCAAGCAGAACCGCCGCAACGCGACGCTCCAGCTGCTCAAGCGCGCGGTCGAGGGTGGGCGGTTCGGCCGCATCTACATGGTCGCGATCAACGTCTTCTGGACGCGCCCGCAGGATTATTACGACAGCGCCGCCTGGCGCGGCACCTGGGAGTTCGACGGCGGCGCGCTGATGAACCAAGCGAGCCACTATGTCGACCTGCTCGACTGGCTCGGCGGCCCGATCGAGAGCATCCACGCCTATACCGCGACGCTCGCGCGCAACATCGAGGTCGAGGACACCGCGGCGCTCAACGTGCGCTGGCGCTCGGGCGCGCTCGGCTCGATGAACGTCACGATGCTCACCTATCCGAAGAACCTCGAGGGCTCGATCACGATCCTCGGCGAAAAGGGCAGCGTCAAGGTCGGCGGCGTCGCGCTCAACAAGATCGAGAATTGGGAATTCGACACCCCGCACCCCGACGACGGCGAGGTCGCGGCCGCCTCCTATGACACCGGGTCGGTCTATGGCTTCGGGCACCAGCTCTATTACGACAATGTCATCGGCACGCTCGCGGGCGATTGCGACGCCGCGACCGACGGGCGCGAGGGGCTCCGCAGCCTCGAAGTGCTGATCGCCGCCTACCTCTCGGCGCGCGACGGCAAGCGCGTCTCGCTGCCGCTGGACTATTGATGGCCGCGAAGGTTCACGAAACCGCGATCGTCGATCCGGGCGCCGAGATCGGCGACGGCACGGCGATCTGGCACTGGGTGCATGTCTGCGGCACCGCGCGCATCGGCGCAGGCTGCTCGCTGGGGCAGAATGTCTACGTCGGCAACGACGTCACCATCGGCAACAACGTCCGCATCCAGAACGGCGTGTCGGTCTATGACGCGGTGACGCTCGAGGACGATGTTTTCTGTGGCCCGGCGATGGTCTTTACCAACGTCTACAACCCGCGCGCCGCCGTGCCGCGCAAGGACGAGTATCGCGAGACGATCGTACGCAAGGGTGCGACGCTCGGCGCGAACTGCACCATCGTGTGTGGTGTGACGATCGGCGAATATGGCTTCGTCGGCGCGGGATCGGTGATCAATCGCGACGTGAAGCCCTACGCGCTGATGGTCGGCGTGCCCGCGCGACGGATCGGCTGGATGTGCGAATGCGGCGTCCGGCTTGAAGGCGCCGGCGACGTGACCTGCTCCGCCTGCGACAAGAGCTATGCAATAACAGACGAGGAATGTTCTCCGCGATGAGCGACGTGATCGAATTCAACGACCTGAAGGCCCAGTATCGCGCGGTGAAGGCGTCGGTCGACGCGCGCATCCAGGCGGTGCTCGACCATGGCCAGTATATCATGGGTCCCGAGGTCGCCGAGGTCGAGGAAAAGCTCGCCGCCTACACGGGTTCGAAGCACTGCATCGGCGTCGCTTCGGGGACCGAGGCACTGCTGATCGCGCTGATGGCGCTCGATGTCGGCCCCGGCGACGAGGTCATCACCACTTCGGCGACCTTTGTCGCGACGGTCGAGGTCATCGCGCTCGTCGGCGCGACCCCGGTGTTCGTCGACATCGATCCCGCGACCTCGACGATCGACCCGCAGGCGGTGAAGGCCGCAATCACCGACAAGACCCGCGCGATCATCCCCGTATCGCTCTACGGCCAGTGCGCCGACATGGACGCGATCAATGCGATCGCGGCGCCGCACGATATCGCGGTGATCGAGGATGGCGCGCAGAGCTTCGGCGCAACCTACAAGGACCGGCGCAGCGGCAACCAGTCGCTGTTCGGCTGTACCAGCTTCTTTCCCGCCAAGCCGCTCGGCTGCTACGGCGACGGCGGCGCGATCTTTACCGACGACGACGATCTGGCACAGGCGTGCCGCGAGATTCGTATCCACGGCCAGTCGAAGCGCTTCCACCACACACGCGTCGGGGTCGGCGGACGTCTCGACACGATCCAGGCCGCCGTGCTGCTCGCCAAGCTCGAAATCTTCGACCGGGAGATCGAGCGACGGCAGGAGCTGGGCAGCCGCTATCTCGCCGCCTTCGCCGGGCACAATGCGCTCGAACTGCCGTTGATCGCCGAGGACCGCACCAGCGTCTGGGGCTATTTCGCGCTCAAATCGCCCGATCGCGCCGCGATCCTCGACGCGCTCAAGGCCGCCGGGGTGCCGAGCGGGGTGCACTATCCCGAACCGATGCACGTCCAGCCGGCGTACAAGGACAAGTGTCGCGTCGCGGGCAGCATGGCCGAAACCGACCGCTGGTCGGAGCAGGTCTTCAGCCTGCCGATGCACGCCTATCTGACCGACGAAGCACAGGACCGCATCATCGCCGCGGTGCTGGCGGGGGCCGGTTCGGCGGCCTGACGGGGCGCAGCATGAGCCGTCTTCTGAACATGCAGCTGAGCTGGCCCGCGGCGATATTGCTCGGGCTACGGCGGCTGTTCGAACGGAATTTCCATCACTTCACCGGCAAACGCTATTTCGTCGACACCGTACGGACGCAGGTCGATGTGCGGTTCGGCATGTGGTTCTGGCAAAAAATTCTGCGCCGCAACGCCGATACCTATTGGGTCGTGCACAAATCGACGCGCGTCCGCGGTTCGCGCTTCGTCGTGATCGGCCCCGAAACCTCGCCGGGCTGGAGCGTCGGCTGCGACATCGACGGACGCGGCGGCATCTATGTCGGCGACTATACGCAGCTGGCGCCGAACGTCCGGCTGCAATCGGTTCGCGACGGCGACATTGCCCCGCCCGCGCCCGATGATTTTTCGATCTTCATCGGAAAATATTGCCTGCTGGCGATGAATGTCGCGGTGGCGCCGGACGTGCGGCTGGGCGATTTTACCATCGTCGGCGCGAACAGCGTCGTCACCGACAGTTTTCCCGACGGCTATTGCATCGTTGCGGGCAATCCCGCGCGACTGATCAAGCGACTCGATCCCGCCGCATGCGAACGATGGACGCGCGCCAGGCCCTATGTCGGTTACACCGCGCTCGACGATATCGGCCGCCTGCGCGGCACCGCGATCGACGCGCGCCTCTTCGACCGCATCTGGGGGACCGGCTGATGCGCGCCGTCCCGTGGAAAATCCGGCTGGCGCAGCGGCTGATCGGGATCAACGGCGCGGCCTATTGGCCGATGCATCCCGACAGTCAGCTGTCCTACCCCCACCGCGTGCTGCTGGGCCGCAACAGCTGGCCGGGAATCGAGCCGCGATGCTATGTCAGCGCCAATATGGGGATCGTGATCGGCGACGGCGTGACGATCGGGCGCGGGGTCGGGCTGATCTCGGGCGATCATGACCCGACGATGCTGACCAGCTTTCTGGAGGTCGAACCGCAGGTGATCGGCGATCATTGCATCATCGAGGATGGCTGCACGATCCTGCCCGGGGTCGAGCTCGCCGATCATGTCATCGTGACGCGCGGCAGCGTCGTGACCAAATCCTGCCTCCAGCCGCGCGCCATCCTGACCGGCAATCCCGCGCGCGTCGTGGGGACCCACGACCGGCGCGCACCGGCGATCGCCGCCGACGCGGCGCACGGCTACATCCCCGCGCGCGATTTCCCGACCTTTGCACGCCGCAACCTGCGGCACCGGTTCCTGGGCCGGTTCGGCGCCGCGCTTGCCGCGCCCGGCGGCGACGGCGACTGACCATGTGCGGGTGGGGCATCCTCTTCCACCGCGACGGACGACCGGTCGAACGCCCGCACCTCCAGGCCATGGCGGACGCGGTCGCGCACCGCGGCCCCGACGCCGAGGGGATCGTCGAGCTCGGCCCGCTCGGCCTCGCGCATCGCCGCCTCGCGGTCATCGACGTCCACGACCGGTCGAACCAGCCGATGCGGCTCGGCGACAGCTGGCTGCTGTTCAACGGTGCCATCTATAATTTCGGCGCGCTGCGCGACGAACTCGAGGCGCTCGGCCGCAGCTTTCGCACCCGGTCGGATACCGAGGTCCTGCTCCACGCGCTCGATGCCTGGGGCCGCGACGCCCTTCCCCGCCTCAACGGCATGTTCTCGATCGCCTTTTCCGACGCGAAGCGTGGCACCCTGTTGCTGGCGCGCGATCGTTTCGGGATCAAGCCGCTCTGCTATCACCTGTCCGACGATATCCTGATCGCGGGATCGGAGGCCAAGCAGCTGCTCGCCACCGGGCTGGTCGCGCCGCGCCCCGATCTGTCGGCGGCGCGGATATTCCTCGAATCGGGGCGGCTCGCCTTCGACGACCGGACGATGTTCGCCGATATCGCCAGCCTGCCGCCCGGGCACGCGCTCGAAATCGACCGGACCAGCCGCACGGTCACGCGCCACCGGTGGTATGATCTGGCCGCGCGCATCGTGCCGTCGCGCCCCGCCTATGACGAGGCGATCGCGACCGTCCGCGACCTGCTCGCCGATTCGGTACGCCTGCGCCATATCGCCAATGTCCCGCTCGGCGCGGCGCTGTCGGGCGGGCTCGACAGCACGGCGATCGCGGTGTTCAGCCGCGCGATGCGCGCCGACCCGTCGGAGCATGTCGTCTTTACCACCTGGCACGACGAGGCGGGGCACGACGAACGTGCGCTGGCGCGCAGCGTCGCAAGCCGCCTCGGTTTTCGCCACGTCGAGGTGCCCGTCGACCTTCCCGGCTACTTCACCCCCGACCGCCTCGAACGCTTCGCCCGCCTGCAGGACCAGCCCTTGCCGAGCGGAAGCCATTTCAACGAATATACGCTGTTCGAAGCGGTGCGCGGACACGGCATCACGGTGTTCCTCGACGGGCAGGGATCCGACGAATATTTCGGCGGCTATGGCGAATATTGGTTCGCCGCGCAGCGCAAGGCGCTCCGGGCGGGCCGGCTCGACGAAATGTGGCGGAACTTCAAGGGCCGCAGCCTTGCAACGGGCGATTCGCTCGGGCTCACGGTGCGCAAATGGATCGCCCGCCAGCTCGGGGTCGTGCCGCGCGTCTCGCCGCTGATGGAGGGCGCGTTTCCCGCCGCGATCGCGGGTGCGATCGATGCGGACGGGTTGCTGCCGCGCGATTTCGAGGCGCTCGTGCTCGCCGAGATGACCCGCCTGTCGATCCCGTACCAGCTCCATTCGCAGGACCGCTTCGCGATGGCGTTCGGGGTCGAATCGCGCCTGCCCTTCCTCGACTATCGCCTCGTCGAATATGTCGCCGGCCTGCCCGCTTCCTATCGCGTCGGCGACGGGTGGCAGAAGCGGATATTGCGCGATGCGATGCACGAACTGCCCGATGCGGTCCGGCGGCGGCGGCAGAAGAACGGCTTTTCGGCGCCTGACGCCAGTTATTGGGCGACGAACAATGCCGCGATGCGCGCGATGATCGATGACGCACTCGACACGCTGGCGCCGCTCGTCGACGTCGCCCGGGTCCGGCGACGGCTCGATGCCGCATCGGCGACGACCGGTGATTATGATCAGGCGATGTTCCGCTTGATCAGCCTCGCCGCCTGGGTCAGGGCGTTCGATGTCCCGCTCTAGTCTCGAAAGATCAAAGCCTTGCTCCGTCGCCTGCTGACATTGCGGCATTCGCGCTTCCTGCGCAGCGCTGCGACGCTGTCGAGCGGGCAGTTCGCCGCGACCGCGATCGGCTTCGGCTTTGCACCGATCCTCAGCCGGCTCTATTCGCCCGCGGATTACGGGCTGCTCGCGACCTATATGTCGGTGGCCGTGATCCTCTCGGCGCTCGCCAACCTGCAGATGGCGCGCGCGCTCGTCGCCGAAGCCGACGAGGAACGCGCGCGGGCCCTGCTCGCGCTCAGCCTGCTGCTCGCTTTCGGCTTTTCCGGACTGACGCTCGCCGGCGTGCTCGTGCTCGGCCTGTCGGGATTCGGCGGGATCGAGCGGCTCGGCTTCTGGCTTTTCCTGCTCCCTGCGACCGTTCTCGCGTCGGGCAGCGGCGGCGCGCTGATGGGCTGGGCGAACCGCCAGCATCGCTACCGGTTGATGAGCGGCTACCAGCTCGTCAACGTGCTCGCCTCGTCGGGCGGCGCGCTGTTGCTCGCCTGGGCGGGTGCCGGCGCGCGCGGGCTGATGATCGGCTATTTCCTCGGCCAGTTCCTGTCGCTGCTGTGGGTCTGGGTCGGCAACCGCGACGTGCTGCCGACGCTGCGCCGCGTCGGCTGGACGCGCATGCGCGACGCCGGGGTCGCGCATCGCAACTATGCGCTGTGGACCACCCCGACGTCGATCATCGAGCAGGTGTCGCAGGCATCGCCGATCCTCGTGCTGTCGCTGTGGGGCAATATGCTGACGATCGTCGGCCACTATAATCGCGCGCGGGGTTTGCTGATGCTGCCGGTCGGCATTCTCGGCGGCGCGATCGGTCAGGTCTTCTTCCGCCGAGCGGCGCAGGACATGGCGCGCGACGGCCACTGTCGTCCTTTGTTCTGGCGTCTCGTCGCGGGCTTGACGGCGATCAGCGTGCCGAGCTTTGCCGTCCTCGCGCTGATCGCGCCGCAGCTGTTCGTGTTCATCCTCGGTCCGCAGTGGGAGGAGGCCGGCCATATCGCGCGCATCCTCGCGCCGGTGATGGCGCTGCAACTGGTCGTGATGCCCGCGTCGAAAGTGATGTGGCTCTATCAGCGCCAGCGGCTCGACTTTTTCCTGTCGATCCTGTTCGCGGTCACCACGACGCTTTCGGTCGCGTCGGTCGCCTTTCTCGGTTTTGCGCCCGAAATCGCGATCGACGTCTTTGCCGGCGTCCAGATCTTGTTATACCTCGTCTATCTCGTCACCAGCATTCTGATCGTCGAGCGCGATCACCGTACCAGACAGGGGCAGGCCGCCGACGCGGCTCCGTTACAACCATGATCACCATCGTCGACTATGATGCCGGAAACCCGCGTTCGATCATCAACATGCTCGGCTATCTGGGTCAGCGCGCCGAACTCACCGGGGATCCGGACCGGATCGCGAGGGCCGAGCGGCTGATCCTGCCCGGGGTCGGCAAGTTCGACTGGGGCATGGGACGATTGCACGAAAAGGGACTGGCTGCGCCGCTCGACGAGGCGGTGACGCAGCGGGGGGTGCCGATGCTCGGCATCTGCCTCGGTGCGCAGTTGCTGACGCGCGGCAGCGACGAGGGCGACCTGCCCGGTTTCGGCTGGGTGCCCGCGCGCACCGTCGCCTTCGACCGCAGCCGCCTCGACGCGCGGCTGAAGGTCCCGCACATCGGCTGGGCCGATACCGAGTGGATGCCGGGCCGTCGCCTGACGGTGCCGACCCCCGATCCGCGCTATTATTACGTCCACAGTTTCCATATGTTGTGCGACGACCCTGCCACCGAATTGTGCCGTACGACCCATGGTTACAGCTTTACCGCCGGGGTCGAGCGCGACAATGTCTTCGGTGTCCAGTTCCACCCCGAAAAGAGCCTGTCGTTCGGCATGGCCGTTCTCCAGCAATTCGCAGGCCTGTGACCGAATGACCGAAGGTGCCCTCCCCAATCTGTTCGTCATCGGCGCGATGAAATGCGGCACGACGAGCCTCAACGACTATCTCGCGCTCCATCCGCAGATCCACATGGCTGCGGTGAAGGAGATCAACTGGTTCTCGGGCGAAGAAGCGCACCAGCCGGTCGAATGGTATCGTGCGCAGTTCGACCCCGCCTTTCCGGTGCGCGGTGAAGCCTCGCAGAATTACAGCAAGGCGCACCACCCCTTCTACAAGGGGGCGCCCGAACGCATGGCGGCGCTCGTTCCCGATGCGAAACTCGTCTATATCGTGCGCGACCCGATCGAGCGCTACCGCTCGCATTTCGTCGAAAACAACCTCGAGGAACCCGGCGAGGATATGGCGTGGAACCTCGCCAACGACCATCACTTCCTGACCGGGCGCTACGCCTGGCAACTGCGTTTCTTCCTCGAACATTATCCGATCGAGCAGATCCTCGTGGTCGACAGCGACGATTTGCGGCGCGACCGGCTCGCGACGATGAACCGCATCTTCGACTTTCTCGGGCTCGACCGCGTCGATGATCCGGCGCTGTTCGACTTTGAATCGAACACGATCGATTCGAACATGGCGCCGCTGCACTGGCGGCAATCGCTCGCCTATCGTATCGCGTACAAGCTCGCGCCCTTCGATTTTCACCGCTTCATGGCGAATGCACTCTTTCGCAAATATCTCTATCCCGAGCACAAGAAGCCCGACCTGACGCCCGGGGAGGTCGCGCAGCTTCGCGAACGCTATGCGCCCGATGTTGCCGAACTGCGCGCGCTGACGGGACAGGCCTTTGCGAAGTGGCAGGTCTGACATGCGCCGCGTCCGCGTCATTCCCGTGCTCACCATCGACCGCGACCGGCGGCTGGTGAAGACCGTCGGCTTCGGCAAGCGCACCTATATCGGTGACCCGATCAACGCCGTGCGTATCTTCAACACCAAGATGGTCGACGAGATATTGCTGCTCGACATCGACGCCAGTGTCGACGACCGCGGCCCCGCATTCGACGCCATCGGCGACATCGTCGAAGAGGCCTTCCTGCCGATGGGCTATGGCGGCGGCATCCGCAGCGTCGACGACGCCGCACGCCTGTTCGCGCTCGGGCTCGAAAAGGTCGTGCTGTCGACCGAAGCGCTGGCGGATCCGTCGCTTGTCGCGGCGATCGCCGAGCGGTTCGGCGCGCAGGCGGTCGCGGTGTCGCTCCCCTATGCGAAAAAGCTGATCGGCGGCCAGCAGGTGCTGACGCGCAGCGGCAAGGACAAGGCCGGGCTGACGCCCGTCGAGGCAGCCCGTGCGATGGCGGCCGCGGGGGCGGGCGAGATCATCCTCTACAGCATCGATCGCGACGGCAAATGGGCGGGGTACGACCTTGCGACCGTCACGGCGGTCGCCGATGCCGTCGACGTCCCCGTCGTCGCCTGCGGCGGTGCGGCAGGGCTCGGCGATTTCCTGCCCGCGATCCGCGATGCCGGCGCATCGGCGGTGGCGGCGTCGAGCCTGTTCGTCTATCGCGCACCCAGGCAGGGTGTGCTGATCTCCTACCCCGACGAAACCGACCTGCGCGACCAGCTGTTCGCCCAGCTCAACTGAACGAGACCTTGTGACCCAGGCTACCTCTCCCCTGCCTTCGCCCTCGATCCGCGTCTGTACCCGCACGGTGATGGACGGGAGCGACCCTGATATCGTCTTCGACGCCGACGGCGTGTCGAACCACTGGCACGAATATCAGGCGCTGATGGCGACGCAGCCGGACGCCGGGGAGAAAAAGGCGCGGCTGGAGCGCTTGCTCGACAAGGTGCGCGCCGACGGTGCGGGCAAGCCCTACGACTGCGTCATCGGCCTGTCGGGCGGGGTCGACAGCAGCTATGTGACCTGGCTCGCGAAACAATGGGAATTGCGGCCGCTGATCGTCCATTTCGACAATGGCTGGAACAACGAGCTCGCGGTTCGCAACATCGAGAATATCTGCAAGAAGCTGGGCTTCGAACTCCATACGTTCGTGATGGACTGGGACGAGTTCCGCGACCTCCAGCGCGCCTATTTCAAGGCGTCGGTGGTCGATCTCGAAGTGCCGACCGATCACATGATCTCGGGCGCGCTCTATCGCCTCGCGGCGAAGCACAACCTCAAATATCTGCTGTCGGGGCTCAACCACGCCACCGAATCGGTGATGCCCAAAACGTGGAACTATGCGAAGTTCGACCTCGCAAACATTCGAAATATTCACAAAAAATATGGCGAGAGGCCGCTCAAAACGCTGCCCGCGCTCGGCGTGTGGCAAAAGGCCTGGTATCAGCTGGTGCGCGGCATTCACAGCGAAGCGGTGCTCGACCTGATCGACTATAACAAGGCCGAGGCGAAGGAACTGCTGATCCGCGAACTCGACTGGGTCGATTATGGCGGCAAACATTATGAATCGCTCTTCACCCGCTTCTACCAGGGCTATATCCTCCCGCGGAAATTCGGGGTCGACAAACGCAAGGCGCATCTGTCGAACCTGATCCTGTCGGGACAGATGACCCGCGACGAGGCCCTCCGCGAGCTCCAGCAACCGACCTACGATGAAGCGCTGCAGGAACGCGACAAGGCCTATGTGCGCAAGAAGCTGGGCTTTTCCGAAAGCGAATTCGAGGCCTTGCTGACGCTGCCCAACCAGCGGCACGAAATTTTCGGTACCGACCGCGGTCAGCGCGACCTCTATTTCAAGGTCGTCGGCGTACTCGGCCGCGCCGCGCGGACGGTCGGACTGAAGCGCTGACCGATGCGACCGTCCGCCTGCGCGCTGCTCGACCGGCCGCTGACCATCATGCTCCTGTCGCCGCAGCCCTGGGTCGGGTTGCAGGTGTCCAAACATCATTATGCCCGCGAACTCGCCGCGCTCGGGCACCATGTCTATTTCGTCAACCCGCCCGGCGAGAAGGCCGAGATCGGCATTTCCCCCAGCGGCACCCCCGGAATCGATCTTGTCGATCATCCGTTCATGCCGCTGCGCCGGTTCAAATATCGCGCGCGCTGGCTGTTCGACCTTGCAGCGCGGCGGCGCGCGCGGGCGATCGCGCGCCGTGTCGGGCCGGTGGACCTGCTCTGGGACTTCGACAATGCCCGCCAGTTCGCCGACCATCGGGCTCTTCGCGCGCGCCTGTCGATCCTGCACATCGTCGACCGGCTCGACCCGGGTGATGTGGCGCACCGCCACGCAGACCTGATCCTCGGCGTCGACGCCCTGCTGCTCGCCGACGTCTCTCCCGCCGGCCAGCCCGTGCACGTCGTCGGCCACGGTCTCTCGCCGCTCTTCGCCGATCGCGCCCGGCAATTGCTCGCGGCGCCCGCGGCGCGCCCTGCCGACTCCCTCGTCACGATCGGCTTCATCGGCAACCTTGCCCAGCCCGCGATGGACAGGGCGCGCGTCTCGATGCTGATCGATGCGCTGCCCGAAGCACGTTTCCGGTTCATCGGTCCGGTCCAGGGCGAAACGCCCGCGGTGCGCGCGTGGGTCGACGACCTCGCGCGCCGCCCCAATGTCGAGCTTGCGGGGCTGCTCACCGGCGACGCGCTGATTGCCGCGAGCGAAGGCGTCGACATCTGGCTTCTGTGCTACGATCTGGCGCGCGACCGCAACAGCGGGGTCAATTCGCACAAGCTGCTCGAATATTTCGCGCTCGGCGGCGAAGTCGTGAGTAGCTGGATCGAAGCGCAAGCCGATGCGCCCGGCATCTTCATGCCCGCCAAGGATGCACCCGACGCGATCCTCGATCAAATGCAGGCGGCGATCGACGCGGTGCGGGACAGGCGGAATGCGGCATGGCGCGCCCGCGCCGAACGTGCGCTGGCGAGCAGTTACAGCACCAATGTTGAACAGATCGCCGCATTGCTGGCCGCGACGGCCGCGTGCAACTGCGATAACAGGAAATAGGACGATTTCATGCGCAAGGTTTTCGGCATCGGTTTTCACAAGACGGGAACGACGTCGCTCGCGCTCGCGCTGATCGAACTCGGTTACCGTGTGACGGGCCCCGATCGTGTCGGCGATCCCGACATCGGCGAAAAGTATGTCGAGCTGACACGCGCGCTGTCGCACGATTTCGACGGCTTCCAGGACAATCCCTGGCCGCTTGTCTATCGTGAGATGGATGCGATGTGGCCCGACGCGCTGTTCGTGCTGACGGTGCGCGACGCCGATGCCTGGATCGCTTCGCAGACCAAACATTTCGGCGAAGGCTCGACACCGATGCGCGAGCATATCTATGGCGCGGGGCGCGGGGCGCCGATCGGCAACGAAGCGCATTATGTCGCGGTGATGGAGGCGCACAACGCCGCGGTTCGCGAATATTTCCGCGACCGCCCCGGCAAGCTCGTCGAGATGGATTTCTCGAGTGGCGACGGCTGGGAGAAACTGTGCCCGTTTCTGGGTCTGCCCGTGCCGGCCAAGCCCTTTCCCCACGCCAACAAGGCCGAGGGGCGCAAGCCGCTGGCGCGCGCGATCCGCGGCGCCAAAACCGCGGTCAAGGCCCTGCTCGGAAGCTAGACCGGTTCAGAGGCGCTTCGGATAGAAGCCGAGCTTTCGCTTGATCCGTCGCTCGAGCGCCTCGCGCCTGCCCAGCTTGAACAGCGTGATCGGCTTGCCGAACATCAACCGGTCCGAAAGCGACGCACCGCGCAGGCGGGGGGTCGACGCCAGCATCGTCCGATAGCGTTCGGCCGCGGCGGGACGCGCGACGAACAGCTTGTACTGCGTGATCAGGAAGGGCTGCAGGCGTTCGGCGCGCTCGGTCAGGAAATGGATGGCGGCGACCGACACGTCGGGCCAGCCGATGCCAAAGAAGTCGTGGACCATCATCACGCCGTCGTCCGCCAGAACCGCATCGGCGAGGCCAAGATCATGGACGATATTGGCATAGTCATGCCCCCCGTCGACACTGATCATCCGGACGCCGCCGATGCGTTCGCGCATCGCGTCGGGCGTGACCGTGAGCGTATCGACTTTCCACACGTCGCGGTCGCCGAGGTCGATGCCGAGTTTGGTGCAATTGTCGAAAAAGGCCCGGTCGCGGTTCGCGTGGATCCCGGTGTTCAGCGCGTCATCCTCGAACAGGTCGATCGCAAGGGCCCTTTCGCCGGCCTGCCGGAGCAAGGCGAGGATGAAGAACAGCTTCCCGTGATGCACGCCGATTTCGGCGAGGTTGCCGGCGATGCCCTGCTCCACCTGCCATCGGCCGAGCGCGTCGATCGCAGCCCATTCGGCATGTCCGAAATAGCCCGGGACGGCTTCGATCTGCCGGTCGATATAGCGGTCGAGCGCCACGAAATCTGCGGACAAGGATAACTCCATCACAGGGGGCGGCCACCGCGATGGCCGGCAAGGGAACGGTGGTTGCGGGCTAGATCAGCGGCAGGGCGGGCGCAACTCCGCCGTGGCGGAGCCGCACGCCATCACCCCGCGAGCGGCGCTTGCAACGCGGGACTTTCCCCGTTCACTTCCTCGGCGGGGCGATATTCGGGGACCAGTTCGTGAAGCAGCGCGAGGCATTCGCCGGCGCGGCCGTGGTCCATCGCGTCGCGCAGCGCATCGAGCTTCGTCGACAACAGCCCCCATTCGATCATCGCCTCGCGCGCCTGCATGATCCGGCTGTGGCTCGTCGGCTTGGGATCGTCGCCGATCAAAAGCTCCTCGTAGAGCTTTTCGCCGTTGCGCAGCCCGACCTCGGCGATCTCGATGTCGCCGTCGGGATGATCCTCGTCGCGGACGGTGAGGCCCGAGAGGTTGATCATCGTGCGTGCGAGCTCGATGATCCGCACCGGCTTGCCCATGTCGAGCACGAACACCTCGCCGCCCTTCGCCATCGCCCCCGCCTGGATGACGAGTTGCGACGCCTCGGGGATGGTCATGAAGAATCGGGTGACGTCGCGGTGGGTAACGGTGACCGGACCGCCATTCCTGATCTGCTCGCGAAACAGCGGGACGACCGAACCGCTCGACCCGAGCACGTTTCCGAAGCGCACCATCGCGAAACAGGTCCGGCTGCCGCGACTGGCCAGCGCCTGGAGCACCAGTTCGCAAACGCGCTTCGAGGCGCCCATGACATTGGTCGGGCGCACCGCCTTGTCGGTGCTGATCAGCACGAAATTGGCAACCCCGCTCCGCTCGGCCTCGGTCGCCATGAACAGCGTTCCGCAGACATTGTTGCCGATGCCCGCGATCGGGTTGGCTTCGACCAGCGGGACATGCTTGTACGCCGCGGCGTGAAAGATCGTCTCGGGCTGCCAGCGCGCGAGCAGGCGCCGGACCGTCGAATGGTCGGTGACGTTGCCGAGTTCCTCGATCAGGTCGGGCCTGCGATCCTCGGGCAGGTCGGCGATCAGCGTCTGGAGATCCTGTCCGATCGCGTAGAGCCCATATTCGGAGGATTCGACGAGGATCAGCTTGTCCGGGCGGATGTTGATGATCTGGCGGCACAATTCGCTGCCGATCGAACCGCCGGCGCCCGTGACCATCACGGTCTTGCCGACGATCGTGCGGCCCAGCAGCAACTCGTTGGGGGGCACCGGGTCGCGGCCGAGCAGATCCTCGATCTGGACGTCGCGCAGGTCGCTGATCGAAACCTGTTCGTCGATGATCTGCCGCATGCCGGGCAGCATGCGCACGCGGATCGGCCAATCCTCAAGCGACTGCATGATCCGCCGCCGCTTCGATCGCGTGACGTGCGGCAGCGCGAGCAGCACGTCGGTGACGCCATAGGTGTCGACCAGATAGGGAAGCTTCGGGCGCGAGAAGATCGGCACGCCGTCGATGATCTCGCCCTCGATCTTGCGGTCGTCGTCGATGAAACCGACGAGCCGCATCTCGGGATCGCCGCGCAGCGCGAGCGCCAGCTGCTGCCCCGCCTCGCCCGCGCCATAGATCAGCACGACCGACGCCTGCTTGACGTCGCGCCGCTTGAGCAGGTCGACCACGGCGTAGCGCGCGACGATGCGCGTCATCGCCAGGAAAAGCAGGAAGATGATCGGCTGGATCACCGCGATCGTGCGCGGCACCCCGTCCATCCCGATCAGCCCGATGATCCCGATCACCGGAATGGCATAGAGCGTCACCGAATAGGCGAGCCCGACCATCGTCCGGCCGCCCGAGAAACGCAGGATCGAGCTGTAGGTCCCGCGGATCAGGAAGATCGGCAGCCAGCTCGACAAGGCGATCACCGCGGCAAGCCCGACCTCGCGATCGAATACCTCCCAATGCCCGAGCCGGAGCGAAAAGGCGACGAGCACCGCCGCAACGCACAAAAGCGCATCGGCAACGATCAGGATCGCGCGCTTTTCGCTGCGCCCGAGCGCGACGAGCGCGGCAAGCGCCGCGAGAATGCGCTCTTCGACCACCCCCCATGCGCGCGCAAGCATCATGCGGCAAGCGCCTCCCCGGTCTTCAGGAAGCGCCTTGCCTTGCCTTCGAGCACCAGCGCGGTCAGCACGCCGCTGCGATAGGCACCGGTGTCGATGCCGATACGGTTCGTGCGGCAATCGACGTCGGGTGTGATCGTGTGCCCGTGGACCACCATCACGCCATGATCCCGGTCGTCTTCGAGAAATTCGTCGCGGATCCAGCGCAGGTCGTGGACCTGCTGCTGGTCGAGCGGACGCCCGGGGAAAATCCCCGCATGGACGAAAAGATAGTCACCGATCTGCACATAATCCACCATCGAGCGGAACAAACGGACATGCGAAGCCGGTATGCCGGCGTGAATTTTGGCGACCAGAGCCTCTCTATCGCCGAAAATTGATGCATCTTCAAGCCCATAGCTTTTGAGCGCCTGTTCGCCGCCGTAGCGGATCCAGCCCGGCAGCTGCGAATGGGCGCCGTCGAGGATTTCGAGCAGCGCCTCTTCGTGGTTGCCCATCAGCAGATGGACCTCGTCGACGCCCGCGGGCACGGTCAACAACCGCTCGACGACCTGTGCCGAATGCGGGCCGCGATCGATCAGATCGCCGAGCATCACCAGATGGACCGTGCCGACGGGTAGGCGCGCGCGTTCGTCGGCGATCCGCGCTAGTAGCGCGTCGAGCAGGTCGAGCCGGCCGTGTACGTCTCCGATCGCGTAGACCCGGCTATCCTCGGGAACCAGCGGCCAGTCCTCGGCAACGGCTTCGACGACCTCCTTGCGGCCAAAAAGTCTTTTCAGCATAATCTTACCAAATTGATCCTGACGCCCGTCCCCATTCGCCGGCTCACCACCGCAGCGCGTCGACAACGCACAAAAGGCCGGAGGGATGCGTATGCCCAGCCATTTACCCGCGATTGCCGCAATGACAAGGATCACACCCCTTTCTTTCCGCTTCCGGTTAAGCGGATGACAACCAAAATTGTCTAACGGAACCAATATGAACAGTCGATGCAAGAGCCCGCAATGAGAGTGATGACGGTATTCGGGACACGCCCCGAAGCGATCAAGATGTTCCCCGTCGTGCACGCGCTGCGCCGCCAGCCGGGACTCGACGTCCGCGTGTGTGTCACCGCGCAGCACCGCGAGATGCTCGACCAGGTGCTGCACATCGCGCGCATCGTCCCCGACGTCGACCTTGACGTCATGCAGGCCAACCAGACGCTCGACGCGCTGCTGGCGCGCCTCGTCACCGGGCTCGGCGAGACGTTCGACGCCGAAAAGCCCGACCGCATCCTCGTTCACGGCGATACGCTGACCACGATGGCCGCGACCTTGTCGGCCTATTTTCGCAAGATTCCCGTCGGCCATGTCGAGGCGGGGCTGCGCAGCGGCAACATCTACCATCCCTGGCCCGAAGAGGTGAACCGCAAGGTGACCGGTGCGGTCGCCGACCTGCATTTCGCCCCGACCGAGACCGCCGCCGCGGCGCTGCGGGCCGAGAATGTCGATGCCGCGACCATCCACATCACCGGGAACACGGTGATCGACGCGCTGCTCGCGACCAAGGCGCGGATCGACGAGGAACCCGGGCTTGCCGCGGGCCTCGATCCGCTGCTCGCCCGTTTCGCGGGCAAGCGCATCGTCGCGGTCACCTCGCACCGGCGCGAGAATTTCGGCGACGGCATGAAGGCGATCGCCGAGGCCATCGCCGCGATTGCTGCGCGCAGCGACGTCGCGGTCGTCTTTCCGGTGCACCCCAATCCGCACGTGCGCAGCGCGATGGCTCCGATCCTCGGCGATCTGGACAATGTCGCGCTGATCGACCCGCTCGACTATCCGCATTTCGTGCGGCTGCTGTCGGCGAGCGACCTGGTGCTCACCGATAGCGGCGGCGTGCAGGAGGAAGCCCCTTCGTTCGGCAAGCCGGTGCTGGTAATGCGCGAGACGACCGAGCGTCCCGAAGGCATCGCAGCGGGCACGGCAAAGCTTGTCGGGACCGACAAGGAGTATATTGTTTCCGAAATTTTCAGTCTTTTGAACGATGAAGACGCCTATGCCGCCATGTCGCACGCCCATAATCCCTTCGGCGACGGCACGGCAGGGACCCAGATAGCGGAGATTGTTGCGCGTGCCCGTTGATATCGAACAGAAAGTCACCGTCGTCGGCCTCGGCTATATCGGCCTTCCGACCGCCGCGCTGATCGCCCGGTCGGGGTGCAAGGTCACGGGCATGGACGTCAGCGCGCATGTCGTCGAGACCGTCAACAACGGCAAGGTCCATATCGAGGAGGTCGACCTCGACGGGCTGGTGCAGGGCGTGGTAGCGCGCGGCGCGCTCGTCGCGTCGACCGAGGTGATCGCCGCCGATACGTTCGTCATCGCCGTGCCGACCCCGCACGACGCCGAACATCGCCCCGACATTTCCTATGTGCTCGACGCCGCGCGCGCGATCGCGCGGGTGCTCGAACCCGGCAATCTGGTGATCCTCGAATCGACCTCGCCCGTGGGCACGACCGAAAAGGTCGCCGAACTGCTGGCCGCCGAACGCCCCGACCTCAAGGTTCCGGGCCGCTGCGCCGGCACCCCCGACATCTTCGTGGCCTATTGCCCCGAGCGCGTGCTGCCGGGTCGCATCCTCATCGAACTCGTCGACAACGACCGCTGCATCGGGGGCATCACCCCGCGCTGCGCGCGCCGCGCGATGACCTTCTACCGCCAGTTCGTGCGTGGCGCCTGCGTCACCACCACCGCGCGCGCCGCCGAAATGGTCAAGCTGGTCGAGAACAGCTATCGCGACGTCAACATCGCCTTCGCCAACGAATTGTCGATGATCGCCGACAAGATGGGCGTCGATGTCTGGGACGTGATCCGCCTCGCCAACCTTCATCCGCGCGTCAACATCCTCCAGCCGGGCCCCGGCGTCGGCGGCCATTGCATCGCGGTCGACCCCTGGTTCCTCGTCCACGGCGCGCCCGACGAAAGCCGCCTGATCCGCACCGCGCGCGAGGTCAATCTCGCCAAGACGTCGCACGTCATCGCGGCGACCGCGGCGCTCGTCGCGAGCCATCCGCAGGCACGGGTCGGCGTGCTCGGGCTCGCCTTCAAACCCAATATCGACGATTTCCGCGAAAGCCCCGCGGTCGAGGTCGCCGCCGCGCTCGCCCGCCAGTTCGGCCAGCGCATCCGCATCGTCGAACCCTTTGCGCGCGGGCTGCCGATGGAATTTGCGGGCAGCGGCGCCGAACTTGTCGAACTCGACGATGCGCTGGCCGAATGCGAGATTTTGGTCGTGCTCGTCGACCATGACGTGTTCAAATCGGTCCCGCTCGAGGAACGCAGCGACAAGATCGTCTATGACACGCGCGGCCTGTGGCCCGACCAGGGCTGGCCCGCGGCGGCAAGCGGACCGCGCGCGGTGGCTTAAAAGGAAATCCTCCCTGTCGCGAAGCGATGGGGAGGTGGCGGCGGCGCAGCCGCTGACGGAGGGGCAATGACGCAACGTCGCTGGCCCCACCACCACTCGCTTCGCGAGCGGTCTCCCTCCCCGCGGCTTCGCCACAGGGAGGATCATTTGCCCTCCCCTTGCGCGCCCCGCCTCACTCTCCCATATCGCACGCCATGACCGATCCCCATGCACGCAGTGCCTCGCCCTGGCACGGAACCACCATTCTTTCCGCCCGCAGCGCCGACAAGGTCGTCGTCATCGGCGACGGCCAGGTCTCGATGGGTCAGACCGTGATGAAACCCAATGCGAAGAAGGTGCGCCGCCTGCACGACGGCAGCGTCATCGGGGGTTTCGCGGGCGCGACCGCCGACGCCTTCACCCTCTTCGAACGACTCGAAGCCAAGCTCGAACGACACAACGGCCAGTTGCTGCGCGCCGCGGTCGAACTCGCCAAGGACTGGCGCACCGACAAATATCTGCGCAACCTCGAGGCGATGATGATCGTCGCCGACAAGGAGGTGACGCTCGTCATCACCGGGAACGGCGACGTGCTCGAACCCCAGGGCGGCATCGCGGCGATCGGGTCGGGCGGCAATTTCGCGCTGTCGGCGGCGCGCGCGCTCGTCGACTATGAACAGGATCCCGAGGTGCTGGGGCGCAAGGCGATGCAGGTCGCGGCCGACATCTGCGTCTACACCAACGACCAGTTCACGCAAGAAACCATCGAAATACAGGCATAACTCCCCATGAATGAAGCTTTGACCCCGAAGGCGATCGTCGCCGCGCTCGACACGCATATCATCGGCCAGGACGCGGCGAAGCGCGCGGTCGCCGTCGCGCTGCGCAACCGCTGGCGCCGCCAGCAGCTCGGGTCCGATCTTCGCGACGAGGTGAGCCCCAAGAATATCCTGATGATCGGGCCCACGGGGTGCGGCAAGACCGAGATCTCGCGCCGTCTGGCGAAACTCGCCGATGCGCCGTTCATCAAGGTCGAGGCAACCAAGTTCACCGAGGTCGGCTATGTCGGCCGCGACGTCGAACAGATCGCCCGCGACCTCGTCGAGGAAGCCGTCCGGCTCGAAAAGGACCGCCGCCGCGAAGCGGTGCGCGCCGCCGCCGAGGAAGCCGCGATGGAGCGCCTGCTCGACGCGCTCACCGGCAAGGGCGCCAGCGAGGCGACGCGCCAGAGCTTTCGCCAGCGCATCCGCGAAGGCCATCTCGACGACAGCGAGGTCGAGATCGAGGTCGCCGACGCGCCGAACATGCCGTTCGAACTCCCCGGCCAGCCGGGCCAGATGAGCATGATCAACCTGTCCGACATGCTGGGCAAGGCGATGGGCGGCATGCCGAAGAAGCGCCGCAAGCTGACCGTGCACGAAGCCGCAACGCGGCTGATCGAGGAGGAACAGGACAAGCGCCTCGACCAGGACGATGTCGCGCGCGTCGCGCTCGCCGATGCCGAGGCGAACGGCATCGTCTTCCTCGACGAGATCGACAAGATCGCGGTGAGCGACGTGCGCGGCGGATCGGTGAGCCGCGAGGGCGTGCAGCGCGACCTGCTGCCGCTGATCGAGGGCACGACCGTCGCGACCAAATATGGCCCGATGAAGACCGACCATATCCTCTTCATCGCCTCGGGCGCGTTCCATGTCGCGAAGCCGAGCGACCTGCTCCCCGAACTGCAGGGCCGCCTGCCGATCCGCGTCGAGCTCGGCGCGCTGACCGAGCGCGACTTCGTGCGCATCCTCAGCGAAACCAAGGCCGGCCTTCCCGAACAATATGCCGCGCTGCTCGCGACCGAAGGCGTGACGCTGAACTTCGCGCCCGACGCGATCGCGCGCGTCGCGAAGCTCGCGGCGGAGGTCAACGAGAAGGTCGAGAATATCGGCGCCCGCCGGCTCCAGACGATCATGGAACGGCTGATCGAAGAGGTCAGCTTCACCGCCGAGGACATCGGCGGGACCGTGGTCGACATCGACGCCGCCTATGTCGACCGCCAGCTCGCCGATGTCGTCGGCGACACCGACCTCAGCAAATATGTGCTCTGACAAGGCGCCGCTCCGGCGAGCCTAATTCCGGGCCTTTTCAGCCCTTCGTTAACCGAACTTCATTTGACTTTGGCGCGCCGTCAGTGCGATGACAGGCGCGACACGGTCGCGATGGGTTGCAACGACCGGCACGGAGACAGCAATGGCAGACGAGGTAGCCCCCGCGCAGGGCGAACTGGCGATTACGCGTACCGGCGACCGGCTGCGGCTCGCCCGCGAAGCGGCGGGGCTGTCGCTCGCCGACGTCGCGACGCGGACGCGGATCACCCAGCGCCACCTCGAAGCCGTCGAACAGTCCGATTTCTCTGCGTTGCCGGGACGCACCTACGTCACCGGCTTTGCGCGCGCCTATGCCCGCGCGGTCGATTTGCCGGAGGCCGAGATCGGCGCCGCGGTGCGCAAGGAACTCGAGGAGGACGAATATGGCCGTCCGTCGTACGAGGCCTATGAGCCCACCGACCCCGCGCGCCTGCCGACCGCGCGACTGACCTGGACGCTGGTGATCATCGTGCTACTGCTCGGATCGGCCTATGGCGTGTGGCGCTTCCTGTCGGTCGAACCCGACGAGGCGCTGATCGCCGCGCAAACGCGCGCCGCCGAGGAATCCGAAGCCCCCGCCCAGACCGCCGCGACCGGCGCGGCCGCCAAGGGCACGACCAGGGCGGGCGCGGTGCCCGCCGATGCCCCGGTGGTGCTGACCAGCCTTTCCGAGGTGTGGATCGGCTTCGACGATGCCAGCGGCAAGACCGAGAATTGGCGCACGCTCGATGCCGGCGAAACCTACGAGGTTCCGCCCGCCTATATCGAACAGTTCACGCTGCGCACGAGCATTCCGCAGGCGCTCAAGGTCACCGTGGGCGGGCGCGACATCGGCGCGATCGGTCCTGCCGATACGCTGGTCAAGAATATCTCGCTGAAACCCGCCGACCTGATCGCGCGCGCCGAGGGCGCGGGGGCGGCCCAGACGCTCGCGCCGGTCCCGGCCAAGCGCTGACCGCCCCGGCGGACCGACGAAACGACGCGGCGCCGGGCCGAATTGGGTTTGCGCAAGCGGCCATTGCCGCGTTATGGGGCTGGTAATGGTTAATTGGGTGTGGGGGCCGAAAGGCAGATGAACATGCGTTATAATCCCTTTCTGGGCGCCGCGGCGGTTGCGCTGGCGGTGACGATGCCGGGCGTCGCGCTGGCGCAGAGCGGCACGATCGACAAGCGGGTCGAGCGGCTCGAAAAGGAAATGCGGGCGGTACAGCGCTCGGTATTCCCGGGCGGCAGCCCGACCTTCTTCGAAGGCGAGATCGCGCCCGACAACACGCCGGGCGAACGGGTGAAGAGCAGCGCGCCGGTGATCGACCTGACCGCGCGCGTCGACGCGCTCGAAAGCCAGCTCCAGACGCTGACCGGCCAGACCGAGCAGAATGCGTTCCAGCTGCGCGAACTCGAAAAGAAGTTCGAGGCGTACAAGAGCGAGATGGAAAAGCGTCTCGCTGCGCCCCCGGAGACGGTCGAGACCACGCCCGCCAGCCTGCCGGTGACCCCGGTCGCCAGGCCCGCAACGACAACGGCCGCGGCGACCAAGCCCGCGGCAACGAAACCCGCGGCCGCCAAGCCCGCCGCCGCTCCGGCATCGAGCGCCGCGCGGCTCGCGCTGGTCAAGAAGGTCGAGATCCCGGCGACGGGCAACGAAGTCGATGACGGCTACAACTACGGCTATCGCTTGTGGGAAGCGAAACTCTATCCCGAGGCGCAGACGCAGCTCAAGGATGTCGTTGCAAAATGGCCGCAGCACCGGCTTGCGAGCTTTGCGCAGAACCTGCTCGGTCGTTCCTATCTCGACGAGGGCAAGCCGAGCCTCGCCGCGGTTGCCTTTTACAACAACTACAAGGATCGGCCGAGCGGCGCCCGCGCGCCGCACAGCCTGATGTACATGGGCGTCGCTCTCGACAAGCTCGGCCGCAAGGCCGACGCGTGCAAGGCTTTCCGCGAACTCGAGGAAGTCTATGGCGACAAGGCCCCGCAGGATGTCCGGACCGATGCTGCCGCCGCAAAAACAAAAGCCGGCTGCTGAAGCCGACGCCGTCGCCCGGCTGGGGCAGCAGCTGAAGGCGCTGGTCGGCGCCGACTGGCAGGATCGCGACTATGGTGTCGCCGTCTCGGGCGGCCCCGACAGCATGGCGCTGCTGTGGCTGATGGTTTCGCTGCTGCCGGGCCAGGTCCGGGCAGCGACGGTCGACCACGGATTGCGCCACGGCTCCGCCGAAGAGGCGCGGATGGTCGCGGGCTTTTGCGCGCGCGATCATATCCCGCACGCCATCCTCACCCCGCCGGCCCCGATCCGCGGCTCGTTGCAGGCGGCGGCGCGCGCCGAACGCTACCGGCTGCTCGACGACTGGCGATCGCAGCAGGGCCTCGATCACATCGTCACCGCGCACCACGCCGACGACCAGCTCGAAACCGTGATCATGCGCCTCAACCGCAGCAGCGGGGTCGGCGGGCTTGCCGCGATCCGCGCGCGCAACGGGTCGGTGCTGCGCCCCTTGCTCGGCTGGCGCCGGAGCGACCTCGTCGCACTCGCGCTCGACGCCGACCTGCCCTTCGTCGACGACCCGTCGAACGCCGACGTCCGGTTCGACCGCGCGCGGCTCCGCAAGGAACTGACCGCGCAACGCTTCCTCGATGCCGAGGCCGCGGCGCGATCGGCGCAGTGGCTCGCCGACGCCGATGCCGCGCTCGACTGGACCGCCGAACGGCTGATCGAGGGCTGGCCCGACGCCGGCGATCGCGCGGTGATTCGCGACGATGCCAGCCCCGCAGAGATTTTCCGCCGCATCGTCGCACGCCGCCTCACCGCCTATGATCCGCGGCTGACCTTGCGCGGCAGCGCGCTGGACGGGGTGATCGCGGCGATGCGCGACGGCCGCCGCGCGATGGTCGGCAGCCTGCTGATCGATCGCGTCGGCGCGGTCGGCGGCGGATTGTGGCGCATTTCGGCTGCACCCCGGCGAAAAGCGCGCACGCCCCGCTGATCTGCTCATTGTCATTTAACGCGAAGCGCCTATCTTGGACGCGGGTCGCTCCCCGGCCCCTCGCGAAGTGGAAACCGACGAAATGCAGGACGACAAGGAACCGCAGGGCAACCCCTGGATGAAGAGCGTGATGATCTGGAGCGGCATTTTGCTCGCCATGCTCCTCGTCGCCTCGATGTTCGGCGGCGCCGCACAGCCCGCGGGAACCCCGCTGACCTATTCCGAATTCCGCCAGAAGATCGAGGACGGCAGCGTCAAGGACGTCGTGCTGACCGAGGAACGCGCGACCGGCACGCTGTCGAACGGCGACCGTTTCAGCGCCAACCTGATCCGCGACCCCGAACTGCTCAAGCTGCTCAACGAACATAACGTCAAATATGACGGCAAGCCCGCCGAACAGGGCAATATCTGGCTCTACCTGCTCGTCCAGTCGCTGCCCTTCCTGCTCATTCTGGGCATCGCCTTCTTCGTCTTCCGCCAGGTCCAGAAGAACAACGGCTCGGGCGCGATGGGGTTCGGCAAGTCGCGCGCCAAGATGCTCACCGAAAAGCAGGGCCGCGTGACCTTCGACGACGTCGCGGGCATCGACGAGGCGCGCGAGGAGCTCGAGGAAATCGTCGAGTTCCTGAAGGATCCGACCAAATTTTCGAAGCTCGGCGGCCAGATTCCGAAGGGCGCGCTGCTCGTCGGTTCGCCCGGCACCGGCAAGACGCTGCTCGCCCGCGCGATCGCGGGTGAGGCGGGCGTCCCCTTCTTCACCATTTCGGGTTCGGACTTCGTCGAAATGTTCGTCGGCGTCGGCGCATCGCGCGTCCGCGACATGTTCGAACAGGCGAAGCGCAACGCGCCGTGCATCGTCTTCATCGACGAAATCGACGCGGTCGGCCGCCATCGCGGCGCGGGTCTCGGCAACGGCAACGACGAGCGCGAACAGACGCTCAACCAACTGCTGGTCGAGATGGACGGCTTCGAGGCGAACGAGGGCATCATCATCGTCGCGGCGACCAACCGCCCCGACGTGCTCGACCCTGCCCTGCTCCGTCCGGGCCGCTTCGACCGCCAGGTCGTCGTGCCGCGTCCCGACATCGAGGGCCGCCAGAAGATCCTCGAGGTGCACACGCGCAAGAAGCCGCTGGCGCCCGACGTCGATCTCCGCCGTATCGCGCGCGGCACGCCGGGCTTCTCGGGCGCCGATCTGGCTAATCTTTGCAACGAAGCGGCGCTGCTCGCGGCGCGCAAGGGCAAGCGCCTGATCGCCTCGAACGAATTCGAGGAAGCCAAGGACAAGGTCATGATGGGCGCCGAGCGCCGGTCGATGGTGATGACCGAGGACGAGAAAAAGGCCACCGCCTATCACGAGGCCGGCCACGCGCTCGTCTCGCTCCACGTCGAACACAACGACCCGCTGCACAAGGTGACGATCATCCCGCGCGGCCGCGCGCTGGGCGTGACGTGGAACCTGCCCGAACGCGACCGCTATTCGCAGAATATGAAGCAGATGAAGGCGCGGCTCGCGCTCTGCTTCGGCGGCCGCATCGCCGAGCAGCTGATCTACGGCAAGGACGAGCTCAACACGGGCGCGTCGAACGACATCCAGCAGGCGACCGACATGGCGCGCGCCATGGTCATGGAATATGGCATGTCCGAAAAGCTCGGCTGGCTGCGCTATCGCGACAATCAGGACGAGGTATTCCTCGGCCACAGCGTGTCGCGCGCCCAGAATATGTCGGAAGAAACCGCCAAGCTGATCGATGCCGAGGTTCGCCGCCTCGTCGAGGAAGGCGAAAAGGTCGCGCGCAAGGTGCTGACCGACAATATCGACGAGCTCCACCTGCTCGCCGGCGCGCTGCTCGAATATGAGACGCTGTCGGGCGAGGAAGCGAAGCGCGCGATCAAGGGCGAGGATATCGGCCGCGAGGACGATTCGGGCAAGCACGGCACACCGGTGTCGGGCCATGCCGGCGGCCTGCCCCAGATCAAGCGCAAGCCGCGTCCGTTCGGCGACGCCAACCCGCAGGGCGCGTAGGACTGCCCGCGGCTTGTCGGGGGTAAGGGTTCGCGGTTTTCGCAGCGGATGGGCGGCGCGCGCGCTGCCGGCGATGCTCGCGGGCGCGCTGCTGTGCGGCATGGCGCCCGGCGAGATGAGCGTCGCCGGTTTCCTGGCGCGCGCCGATTCGATCATGCGCCTCGGCCCGCTGGCCATGGCGACGCCCGAGGCGGCGCGGCTCAAGAATGAAGTGATCGCCGCCGGCAAGCGCTACAAGGCGCGCCACGACGCCGACCGCAAGGCCGGCCGCCGGACGACGAGCTGCCCGCCCGAAACGGGTTCGCTGACCCCCGAACAATGGCTTGCGCACCTGCGCTCCTACCCCCCGGCCATCCGCCCGAAGATATCGCTCACCGCGGCCTTCGACGGCCTGATGCGAAAGCGTTATCCCTGCCCATGACGATCTATTGCGACGAATCGGGCGGGCTCAACGCCGGGGCCATGACCTTTGCCGCGGTGATGCTCACCCCGCAGGCGGCGGGCGATATCCACGCGCGCTTCCGTTCGGTCACCGGGCTGCGCGGCGAGCTCAAGGGCAGCCGCATCAGCATCGTCGAGCGCGCCTACCTGCTCGAACTCTTCGACCGCGCGGGCGGCCGCGCGTGGGTCGCGGTCGCGAAACGCGACACGCTGGCGCAGGGCGCCGGGGGGACGCTGCCGAGCGACCTCGCGCTCTATGGCGCGCTGCTCAATTCGGCGATCGGGCACTGGCTCCCCGAAACGGGCGGGGTCTGCACCGACGTGGTCATCGACGACGGCCGCTACGACCCCAATATCCTCGCGCACGTCCGCGAGGAAATCCAGGCGGGCCTCGGCCAATGGGGCCGCGCATCGCTCGCCGACAGCAAGCGCAGCGACGGCGTCCAGATCGCCGACGTGATCGCGAACAGCCTGTTCAACACCACGGTGGGGTCGCCGCGCGCGTACCGCATCCACCGGATCATCGAACCGATGCTCGCGTCGAAGGCCATCCGCGTCGCCGAACTGGCGCGCGTTCCATAGGAAACGCGACCCGGCGCCGAAGCCGGTCCGCTGCCCTTCAGGGGATGGCGTAGGTCACGTTCGCCTGCCCGACGGGCTTGTCGGCGTCGTCGGTCCAGATACGCACGTCCATCACCGCGAGCCTCTTGCCGAGGCGCAGCATCGTCGCGTCGGCGAAAAGCGGCCCCGGACGGCAGGGACGCAGAAACTGGTAGTTGAGGCCGCTCGTCACCGCCATCGCGACCGGACCGATATGCGCGAGGACAAGCGCATAGGCCGCCATGTCGGCGAACCCCATCTGCGTCGGCCCCGAGATCAGCCCGCCGGGACGCAGCGCATTCTCGTTCGGGTCGAGCCGCGCCTGGATATGTCCGGGCACGGCCGACACGACACGCCCCCGCGATCCCGGCACCGAATGCGGGAAAGCCTCCGCCATGAAGGCATTGAGCGCGTCGGCGTCGAGGCGGATCGCGCTCGACGAGATGGGAGCCTCGTCCGCCAAGGTCAGCGCGTCAGCTTCTTGTAGGTCGTCGCGTGCGGACGCGTCGCGCCGTCGCCGAGGCGGCGGATCTTGTCCTCTTCATAGGATTCGAAATTGCCCTCGAACCATTCGACATGGCTGTCGCCCTCGAACGCAAGGATGTGCGTCGCAAGCCGGTCGAGGAAGAAGCGGTCGTGGCTGATCACCACGGCGCAGCCCGCGAAATTTTCGAGCGCCTCTTCGAGCGCCGCGAGCGTTTCGGTGTCGAGGTCGTTGGTCGGTTCGTCGAGCAACAGGACGTTGCCGCCTTCCTTGAGCATCTTGGCGAGGTGGACGCGGTTGCGTTCACCGCCCGACAGCTGGCCGACCTTCTTCTGCTGATCGACCCCCTTGAAGTTGAAGGCGCCGACATAGGCGCGCGTCTGCATCTCGTGCTTGCCGATGCTCATCAGCTCGTGCCCGCCCGAGATTTCTTCCCAGACATTCTTGTTGGGGTCGAGCGCGTCGCGGCTCTGGTCGACATAGCCGAGGCGCACGGTATCGCCGATCGAGACGCTGCCGCTGTCGGGCTGTTCCTGCCCGGTGATCAGTTTGAACAGGGTCGACTTGCCGGCGCCGTTCGGACCGATGACCCCGACGATGCCGCCCGGCGGCAACGTGAAGGACAGGTCCTCGAACAGCAATTTGTCGCCATAGGCCTTCGAGATGCCCGCAACCTCGATCACCTTGCCACCAAGGCGTTCGGGAACCTGGATGACGATCTGCGCCTTTCCGGGCGTCCGGTTTTCCTGCGCTTCGACGAGCTGGTCGAACGATTTGATACGCGCCTTCGATTTCGCCTGACGCGCCTTGGGCGACTGCCGGATCCATTCGAGTTCGTCCTTGATCGCCTTCTGGCGACCGGCGTCCTCGCGCGCTTCCTGTTCGAGGCGCTTGCCCTTCTTTTCGAGATAGGTCGAATAATTGCCTTCGTAGACGAAATAGCGGCCGCGATCGAGTTCGAGGATCCAGTTCACGACATTGTCGAGGAAATAGCGATCGTGGGTGACGAGGATGACGTTGCCCGGATAGTCGACGAGATGTTTTTCCAGCCAGGCGACGCTTTCGGCATCGAGGTGGTTGGTCGGTTCGTCGAGCAGCAGGATCGACGGCTTTTCGAGCAGCAGGCGGGTGAGCGCGATGCGGCGCTTTTCACCGCCCGACAGATTCTCGACGCTCCAGTCGCCCGGCGGGCAGCGCAGCGCTTCCATCGCGATTTCGAGCTGGTTGTCGAGCGTCCAGCCGTCGACCGCATCGATCTTTTCCTGGAGCGTGCCCATTTCCTCCATGAGCGCGTCGAAATCGGCGTCTTCCGGCGGGTCCGCCATCAGCGCGCTGATCTCGTTGAAGCGGTCCATCATGTCGGCGACCGGGCGGACGCCGTCCATGACATTTTCCTTGACCGTCTTGGCCGGATCGAGCTGCGGCTCCTGGGCCAGATAGCCGACGGTAATCGCCTCGCCCGGCCAGGCCTCGCCGGTGAAATCCTTGTCGATGCCCGCCATGACCTTCATCAGCGTCGACTTGCCGGTGCCGTTCGGACCGACGATGCCGATCTTGGCGTCGGGGTAGAATTGCAGGCTCAGATTGTTGAGCGTCGGCTTCTGCGCGCCGGGATAGGTCTTGCTCAGACCTTTCATCACGAAACTATATTGGGCGGCCATGGAATGCTCCGGTAGAGGCTGGGCCGCAATGCGCGGCCGAAGAGAGTTGCGCGCCGGTTAGCGAATGGGCGCGCGGTTGGCAATCGGCGCTTGCGCGCGCGGGGCGGGCCGTTACGACGGCATCATGAAGGCCTCTTCGCACCCTGCCCGGCTCGCCGGGAGCCTCGCCCTGATTTTTGTTGCAACCGGCGCGGCCGCATCGATCCCCCCGCCACCGACCGCCGCCGAACTGGCGCTGCAGGGCGACGACGTCGCCTGGTCGATCGCCGAGGGGCTGACGACGGAGATCGGTCCGCGCCAGGCGGGCACAGAGGCGGAGGCGGCCGCACGTCGCTGGGCCGTGGCGCGGCTCGGACAGCTCGGCTTCGCCAATGTGCGCGAAGAGCCTTTCGACATGCCGACGTGGGTGCGCGGCGAGGAACAGGCCTGGCTCACCGGCCCGTTCCATCCGCAACCGCTGGCGATCGCGGCGCTGGGCAACAGCGCATCGACCGGGCGCGGGGGGATCGAAGGTCCCGTCGCCTATTTCGCGAGCTATGACGATCTGGTCGCGGCACCCGACCATTATGTAAGGGGCAGGATCGTCTTCATCGACCACCAGATGAAGGCGGCGCAGGATGGCAGCGGCTACGGCTATTACGGCCGTGCGCGCTTTTCCGGTCCCAATGCCGCCGCGAAAAAGGGGGCGATCGCCGTGGTGATCCGCTCGATCGGCACCGACAGCCACCGCACGCCGCACACCGGGGTGACGAGCTTTGAGCCCGGGGTGACGCCGATCCCCGCAGGCGCAGTCTCGAACCCCGACGCCGACCAGCTGGTCCGGCAATGGAAACGCACGCTCCAGATGCGGACCAACGAGACGCCGCTCGGCTACACACCCGAACCGCTGCGCCTCAAGCTGGTGCTGACGCCGCAGCTGCTTGGCCCGCGCGCCTCGGGCAACGTCATCGCCGAGGTTCCGGGAAGCGATCCCGCGGCGAGCCCGGTGATCGTCGCCTGCCACCTCGACAGCTGGGATCTCGGCACCGGCGCGATCGACGACGCCACCGGATGCGGCATCATCACCGCCGCGGCCAGATATGTAATGTCGGCACGGCAACCGCGAAGAACCATCCGCATCCTCTGGGCAGGCGCCGAGGAGGTCGGCGTCCACGGCGGCAAGGCCTATTTCGACAAATATGGTGCACAGCGCCATGCGGTCGCGATGGAATCGGACTTCGGTGCCGACAAGGTGTGGCGCGTCGACTTCAAATTGCCCGACAGCGCGAAGACGGTGGCCGACCGCATCGCCGCCGCGCTCGCCCCGCTGGGCATCACGCGCGGACGCAATCCGGCGAGCGGCGGTGCCGACGTCGGCGCGCTCGTCCAGGCCGGAACCGCGGCGGTCGACCTGCAACAGGACGGCACGCGCTATTTCGACCTCCACCACACTGCCGACGACACGCTCGACAAGGTCGATCCGGCGCAGCTCCGCCAGAATGTCGTCGCCTGGACCGCGACGCTCGACATCCTCGCGAACAGCAGCGCATCGGAACTCGGGGAGTGACGGCCGCATTTCATGGCCGCCACTCGGGCTATTTGCCCCCTGCCCGGTCGCCGCGACTCAGCCGCTGCGAACATCGTGGCAAGCGACTCGCAGCCGCCGGGATTCGGTACGACATCGATACTCAACCAAAAAAGTAGGATTTCCGCCCTCTCCGGGACAACTCAATTATTTTTGTTGACGATTGGGACGGAACGGCTAAATCCCGCCGCTCGCGGGACGGGAAAGTTTCCCCAGCGCGGAAAGGCATTTTAGGGAGCCACACATCATGAAGAAGTTTGCTGCTATCGCCGTTGCTGCCAGCATGTTCGCCCTCGCCGCTTGCGGTGAAAAGGCTGCTGAAGAAGCCACCACCACCGAAGCTCCGGCCGCTGACGCCGCTGCCGACGCCGCTGCTGCTGGCGCCGACGCCGCTGCCGCTGGTGCCGACGCTGCTGCCGCTGGTGCGGAAGCTGCTGCTCCGGCCGCTGACGCCGCTGCTGCTGCTCCGGCCGCCGACGCTGCGAAGGCTGAAGCTGCTCCGGCCGCTGCTGCTGCTGCTCCGGCTGAAGCCAAGAAGTAAGTCGCAGCCCTTCGGGGCAATGACTGAAACGAAAAGAGGCGGTCTTCCATTGCGGAAGGCCGCCTTTTTCGTTGCCTGTCCGGCACCGGACGCATCCGCGCGCGCGTGTTCATTCGCGAAGCATGCAGGCGCGGCCGTTTCCCGCGGGATCAGCCGCACGAACATCCGTCCAGAACCGCACGAATGGCAGCACGCAACCGATTGCGGTCGCAAGTCCTCGCTGCGGCGAGTCAAAGACGGCGCGCTGCGCCCGCGGGACCGCTCGCACAGCGAGTGGTGGACAAGCCGAAAGACGGCGCCGGCCCCTCCGTCAGCCCTGCGCGCTGCCACCTCCCCATCGCTGCGCGACAGGGAGGAGCGGCAACGAGTGGCCGGTTGCAGCCTGCCGGCTTCCGGTACGGAAGTATCGAAAAGCGGACATCGCGACCTACCCCGATCTGACTATGGCCCGGAGAGGGCGACGACTTCCCTTCAGGCCGCCTCTTTCGTCAGGGGCTCGATATAGCGCGAGGCGGGACGGATCAGCCGGCCCGTCAGTGCCTGCTCGCGGGCATGAGCAAGCCAGCCCGCCACCCGGCCCATGGCAAACACGCCGGTGAACACCTCCTTCGGGAAACCTGCCGCCTCCAACAACAGCGCCGTATAAAATTCGACATTGGTTTCGAGCACGCGATCAGGTTTGCGCTTGTGAAGCGCCTCAAGCGCGACACGTTCGACGCTCTCGGCGAAACGCAGCCGCGCATCGACGCCCCCGAATGACTGAAGCGCAGCCTTGAGGGCGTCGGCGCGCGGATCGCGCGTGCGATAGATGCGGTGTCCGAACCCCATCAGGCGCTCGCCATCATCCAGCGCGCGCGCGATCCAGCTCGCGCTGTCGCCTTCCGCCGCGATGGCATCGAGCATGTCGATAACCGGACCGGGCGCCCCGCCATGAAGCGGCCCCTTGAGCGCACCGAGTCCTGCCAACACAGAGGAAGTCAGCCCCGCCTGGGTGGAGGCGACCACCCGCGCGGCGAAAGTCGAGGCGTTGAGGCCATGGTCGCTCACGGTAACGAGATAGGTATCAAGCGCATCAGCGCCGCTCGATCGGCCCAACATGCGGATCACATCGGCCGCGTGGCCTGCACTGGCCGAAGGCGCGATGGGTTCGTCGCCTGCCTGCAACCGGATCAGCGCGGGAAGGAGCACGGCCGGGGCCGCTAGCAGGCGTAGCGCATCAGGCAGCATTGTGCCGTCAGGCAACATCGCCATCGCGGCGCGCATGCCATCATAGGCAGACAGCTTCGACGCCGATCCCAGGAATTTCCGCGTCGCCTCGAACATATCGACGCGCGCCGCGCCCAGCCTTGGCGCAAATTCGGCTGCATCCGGCAGATCGGCAAAGAAGCCCGTAAACAGGAGATGCGCGGTTTCCTCAAAGGTCCAGCGCCCCGCCAATGCCGTAAGCGGATGTCCGCGGATGATGAGTTGCCCTTCGGCGCCGCGTACATCCGACAGGATCGTTTCGGCCGCTACGACATCTTCAAGACCATTGTTCATTTCATCCGCTCCTTGACTGTCGAGGAGCGAGATGATCCCTTCGTTCCAGTGAATCAATCTTGATCAAGTGAATCAATTATGCGCGAATGGATGACCCGCGATGAGGTGCTGGCGAAGCTGGGCGTCCGGCCTCAGACGCTCTATGCCTATGTGAGTCGGGGTCAGATCGAGCGGCGCGCCGATCCCGCCGACCCGCGGCGCAGCCTCTATCGGGGCGACGATATTCTTGCGCTCGCTGACCGGCGCGCGCGCGGGCGCCGTCAAACATCCGTTGCAGCGAGCACGCTGGCATGGGGCGAACCCGTGATCCCCACCGCCATTGCGACGGTCAGCCACGGGGAATTGATCTATCGCGACCAGCCCGCCACGGCCCTCGCCGCGCACATGCGGCTGGAGGATGTCGCGGCGTTCTTGTGGGAGCGGCCTGGCGCCATCGTCTTTCCAGAGGCGGCCGCCAGCAGCGACCCGTTTCAGGCTCTCGCCGCACCGGCCGGAAAAGCACGTTCGCTCCTTGGCAGGCCGACCACCAAGCTGGTGGATGAAGGCGCGATGTGCGTCGCAACGATGGCATCAGCTTTCGGCGCGGTCGGGACGGGGCCGATCCATCAGCGGCTCGCCTCGGCGTGGTCCCTCGATACCGAAGGCGAGGAGCTGGTCCGCGAGGCGCTGATCCTGCTCGCCGATCATGAGCTCAACCCGTCGACGTTCGCGGTGCGCGTCGCAGCTTCGACGGGTGCAGGAATGCCCGCCTGCATCCTTGCCGGACTGGCGACCCTGTCGGGACCGAAACATGGCGGCGCCGGCGTAGCGCTGGACTCATTCCTCTTCGAGGCGATCAATATGGGCGCCGATGCCGCGATCGGGCGCTGGCTCGCAACTGGACATGGACTGCCGGGATTTGGCCACCCGCTCTATCCCTATGGCGACCCGCGCGCACGCGCTTTGCTCGCAAATATTCAGCCGGACGGAGAGTTTGCGACGCTGCGGGATACGGTCATGGACATGCTGGGACTGGAACCCAACATCGACTTTGCACTTCTCGCGATCACGCGCCGATACGCATTGCCGCCGCGATCGAGTTTTGCCTTGTTTGCCATCGCCCGAACGGTGGGCTGGGTAGCGCATGCTCTGGAGCAGACGGCAACCGGTGCGATCATCCGACCCCGCGCGCGATATTTGGGTAGAAGCTGACGGGTCTGCCGAACGGCATTAGATGGCTTCGCGGATACCGAGGAGCTGTCGCGCTGTCATGTGTGGCCGTTAGTCGCCGCTAGAAATGTGCACCCCGGCGAAAGCCGGGCCCAGAATGCCGACACGAACCCGGCGTGTTTCTGCAATGGACCCCGGCTTTCGCCGGGGCGCACGGAGGGCTGGATTCGGTCATGTTCCGTCATCCCGGCGAAGACCGGGATCCCGCCCTGCAAGCCATGATGCACCGGTGAGATCCCGGCCTTCGCCGGGATGACGACTGGAAATGGACGCGGTCCGCTTCCCACCCTAGACTTGACATTTCGTGCCTATCGACGTCGCCGAATGGAATCAGCCATCGGCCTGTTCGGACGCGCGCTTGCGCCCACCCGACGGTTTGCCATATTGAGGTGTAGAAGCGGCCTATTTCAGCCAATTTCAGAAATGGTCGGGGAGACAGGATTCGAACCTGCGACATCTTGCTCCCAAAGCAAGCGCGCTACCGGGCTGCGCCACTCCCCGACGCCGGTGGGGCTTTAGCAGGCTGGCGCGCCAAGTCTATCCTGCAGACGTCGCAATCAACCGCGCATAGAAATCGATCATCCGCTTGAAGCTGTCGATCTTCATATGTTCGTTGGTGCCATGGATCATCGCCGATTCCTTCAGCGTGAAATGCATCGGCATGAAACGATAGACGTCCTCCGACACCGGCTCCATGCTGCGACTGTCGGTCCCGCCGACGACGAGCATCGGCGCAAGGACCGCATCGGGCGCGTCGGCGCGCGCCGCGGCGGCGATCCATTTCCACCCTTGCGAGCTGGTCGACGAGACGCGCGACGGTTCGCGCGGCGGCTTGACCCACGCGAGGTCGACCGGCAGCCCCGCCACCGCCTCCTTGGCGCGCGCCATGACGTCGGCCGACCGGTTCCATGGAGCGATCCGGTAGTTGATCAGGGCGTTGGCCGATTGCGGCAGGACATTCTCCTTCGGACTGCCCTCCAGCATCGTCGGCGCGATCGTGGTGTGAAACGCGGCGGCGGTCGAAGGCGTCGCGGCGAGTTGACGCCTGAGCAACGGTCCGAACAGCCATTGATTGGCAACCGCGGCCCTGGTCGTCCCGCCCTTCGCCGCGGCGAGCGATTCGAGCATCGCGGCCCCGGGACCGCGGACCTCGATCGGGAAAGTATCTTCGGCGATCGCGGTAATCGCACGCGCAAGCGTGCCGACGCCGGTCTCGGCCGGGGGCATCGAACTATGCCCGCCGGGCGCCTTTGCGGTCACCTTCAGCGTCGCATAGCCCTTTTCGGCGATGCCGATCAGGATCGCCGGGCCGCCGACGACGGGGGTGTCGGTGATGACGAGGCTGCCCTCGTCGAGCGTGAAGATCGCCTTGACGCCGTCGGCCTTCAGCTTCGCGGCGGCGGCGAGCGCGCCCGTGCCGCCCACTTCCTCATCGTGGCCCGACACGAGGTAGATGCCGCGCCGGGGCTTGAATCCGGCCCGCGCGAGCGCCTCGATCGCCTCGAACAGGCCGACCAGCGATCCCTTGTCGTCGACGGTTCCCCTGCCCCACACCGCCTGTTCGGCGATCGTCCCCGCAAAGGGGGGATATTTCCAGTCCTTCTCGGTTCCTTCGGTCACCGGCACGACGTCCTGATGCGCCATGACGATGATCGGCGCCAGCGACGCGTCGCTGCCCGGCCAGTGATAGATCAGCGTCTTGTTGGGCAGGATCGTGCGGGTCATCGCGCCGTGGGTGGCGGGGTAGGTCGCCGCGAGCCAGGCGTGCAGCCGGTCCCATTCGGCGATCTGGTTGTCGGCCGGGTCCTGGTGCGAAATCGTCGCAATCTGCGTCGCGGCGCTCAGATGGGCGACGGCGGCATCGAGGTCGTACGCCGGCGCGGCGGCGAGCCTGGTGTCGCTGCCGTCGGCGATGTCGCCGGGCGCGAAGGTGGCGGTCCGGATCGCCGCGGTCCCCGCCAGCACCGCCACGACGGCCAGTCCACCAAGCAGGATCGTCCGTTTCCGCGCCATCATGTCCCTCCCCCATTTGTCCGGACAATGGAGCGGCACGGGTCTTGATTTGCAAGGAAAATGGTGGGCCCGGCAGGACTCGAACCCGCAACCTAGCCGTTATGAGCGGCCAGCTCTAACCATTGAGCTACAGGCCCCCGTGGGGATCGGCCCGCGATAGCGGAGCGCGGCGAGCCTTGGCAAGCGCGATCAGGCGGGCGACCGGTGCCGGTCCGCACTCGCGACCATTTCCGCCGCGGTCGTCGGCTCAACCCCGCGGCGCGCGAGGTGCGCCAGCACCGCGTCCCACCAGCGATAGAAGGCCTCGAGGTCGGCTTCGGTCCGGACATAGGGCGTGTTGCCGGGCTGAAGCGACGGCGAATGAAAGGAGAAATTGAGGAGCGGCAGGCGCGCGCGCAGCGCGATGTCGATCGCGGCGCAGGCCTTGTCGGCCGGAATGCCTTCGGGGGTCAGCGCGATGCGTTCGGCGAGGCCCAGCCGCGCAAGCGCCGAACGCGTTCCCGCCGAAATGCGGTGATAGAGCCACCGCCCCGCCATCGGCCCCAGCCACCCGCCGAACACGGTGGTCACCGGCGCCTCGACCAGCGCCGGACGGTCTCCGGTTTCCACCCACCACGGCGCGAGCGGCGCGTCGCGATAGTCGGGGCCGTGCCCCGGACGATAGTCGAAGCCCGAGCGCACCGAGGTATCGCAGCGAAAGCCGAGTTCGGCGAGCATCGCCGCGCTCTCGTCCCCCAGCCCGTAGCGCCCCGCGCGATAGATGATCGGGGCGACGCCGAAGCGGTCGCGGATCGCGTCGCGCAGCGCGGTCATCTTCGCACGCTGGAGGCCGGCCGGCAGATTGCCGGTATAGCTGTTGTACGCGGTCACCTCTTCGTCGTGGGGCGGCGTGACCCAGGGATGGAGCTGGGCGCCGATCTCGCACCGTCCGGCCGCCTGCGCCGCGCCGAGGATCGCCACCGCGCGATCGTCGCCGACGATCGGCCAGTCGACAAGATAGATGGGACGAACCCCGGCACGCTCGAAATAGGCCTGGCAGTCGGCGAGCGCGGGCACCGAGTCGAGCCGGTAGCCACTGCGCGCAAAGGGCGCGGTCCAGTCGAAATCCTCTTCGGTGTCGATCGTGACCCAGAAGCGCGGGGCCTCGCCCGGCGCGAGCCTGATCATGTCGGTCGCCGACGGTGGCTTCAACAGATTGCCCGCCCGTTGCACCGAGCCTTCCCCCTGCAAGCGGGTCCCCGCCCCGATCAGTCGCTGCGCGACCCGGCCTCGGGACCGGCCGCGAACGCCGGGTTGGCCGACGGCAGGTACAAGGTCAAGGCGTTATGCCCGATGTCGAGATGTCCGCCCGCCGCGCGCGCGAGGCTGTCGACGAGCCGGAGCGAAAAGCCGAGGCTGAGGATCGCCGCGCCGGGCGCCTCGCCCTCGGGGCTGTAGCTCGGGTCGAGCAGATCGCGGGCCGGGGTGAACCGGATCGCGGCCGGGCGCACGATGCGCAATTGCAGCATCGGCCCGTCTGCGGGTTCGATGAGCAGCTGCCCCACCAGCGACGCGTGCGATTCGGCGACGTCGACGAGCGCCGTGACGAGGCGGCCGATCATCCGGCGGGCCGCGATCTCGTCAACCGCGGCATGGAACGGGCCGCCGACGCGTGCGAGGCTGATGCCGACCCCATGTTCGGCCAGCAGCGGCGCCAGGTCCCGCTCGACCTGCGCCGTCACCGCCGCGATGTCGGACGCGACACCGACCGGCAGCGAGGGCTCGGGCGCCGCGGTCGTCGCGACTTGCAGATCGTCGATGATCGCCTGGATCGCCGCGGCATCGGCGACGATCGTGTCCGCCATCGCGCGATAGGCCTGGCTGACCGGGCCGAACATCTGTCCCGAGATGATCTGCGCGAAACCCGAGATGGCGTTGAGCGGACTGCGCAGTTCGTGGATCAGCTGCCGGATCGAATCGCCCGCTCCGTCCCCCGCGGCGAGGCCATAGGGCATCTCGTTGCGTTGCGGCCGCCGCGCGCTGCCGCGGTAACCGCGAAACTGTCCGGTCGCACGGTCGAACCACGGCAAGGCCGAAAAGCGCCATTCGCCCGAATCGCTGTCGGCGCCCTCCACGATCATCCGCGCGTTGATCATTTCGGCGCGCTGGCGGAATGCCCCCGCCGCCACGCCGTCCGCGCCCGGCTCGCCGCCGAGCGCCACTTCGGCTATCGACAGCCCGATCACCGCCCCGCGCGCGACGCCTTCGACCCAGTGGATGATCCCGTCAGGTCCCGTTTCGAACAGGAAGGATTCGCGCGGCATAACGGCCGGGCGGGCTTCGGCGACCTGCTGGCCGCGCGCCGACTGGAACTTGTCGATCCGGCGCACCAGTTCGCTGATCTGGCTCGTCCCGGCGTCGGGATCGCGAACCGGTGTCGCCAGCACGGGCTGCGCGGCCTCCTCCTCGATCTCCGCCACCGTCTCGGGCTGCGGCAGCGCCACCGACGCAGCGCCGAGCGCCACGAGCGCACGCCGCACGCCGTCCGGCAGGTCGGCACGCGCCGCGAGGAAGGAACGCGCCATCGGGCCGGTGGCGGGCAGCAGGGCAAGCCAGTCCTCTTCGGCGAGCTGGGCATCGCGCAGCATCGCGAGCGACACGCTCGGCACGTCGCTGGCGTAAAGCGCGACGATCGGCGCAAACCGGCTGTGCCGTGCGATCGAGCGGGCGCAGTCGCGGCGCACGCCTTCGGGAACATGCGGCCGCAGAACGGCTAGCGCGTGCAGCGACCGGCGAATATCCTCATCGGCCAGTTGATTGCCGCGCTGAGCCAGAATATCGGAGAGCTGACGCCACGCAGCGACCGACGAACGCCGGTCCACCGGGGACTGACGCAAGATCGTCGCAATCATCGTATCGGCAGTCACGCGGTGCGGTCCCCCACCCCTTTATTGGTTAGCGTATCTTTACCGGCTAGCGTGAATCCCCGGGTCATGAAAGCGGCTTAACCATCCGCGTCGCATTGTGGGACAATTGCAATCACCTGAAATATTATTATGGTCGCCACCATCAGAGGAAACGGAAGTTACAATGATGGCGAGCCAGAAATTCGATCAGATCGACCTCCAGATCCTGCAGGAACTACAGAAAAACGGCCGAATGACGAATGTCGAGCTTGCCCAGATGGTGGGCCTCACGGCGCCTCCGTGCCTGCGTCGAGTCCGCGCGCTCGAAGAGTCGGGAGTGATCCGGAGCTACCATGCCGATCTCGACGCGGCGAAGCTGGGGTACGGCATCACCGTGTTCGCGATGGTCAGCCTGCGCAGCCAGGCCGAAGCCGACCTCAAGGCCTTCGAGGACTATGTCGGCGCGCTGGCCGAGGTGCGCGAATGCTACATGCTGAACGGCGAGATCGATTTCCTGCTCAAGGTGGTTGCCCGCGACCTCCAGAGCTTCCAGTCCTTCCTCACCGCCCATCTGACATCGGCCCCCAACGTCACCAGCGTCAAGACGTCTCTGACGATCCGGACGGCCAAGCAGCTGGCAGGAATTCCGGTCGAACTCTGACGTTCGGCGCCACAGGCACGTGCCCAAAAGAAAAGGCGCCGTCCCGATGGGAGCGGCGCCCTTTCTGTTCTGGGCCGGTGAACTAGCCAGCCGTGCCTTCAATATGAACCGCTCGCCCTGAGCTTGTCGAAGGGCCGTCCTTCCTTTCAACGGTGAAGGAAGAAGAACGGTGCTTCGACAAGCTCAGCACAAACGGACTTGGGCATGATGCGAATTTAACGCACGATGCTCTAGCCAGCCGCGGTGGCGGCTGCGGGCGCTGCGCCCCCATCGAGCTTGATGGTCCACAGCTGCGCGAGCCGCTTGCGCGCGCCCGTGACCTGCGCGAAGCTCGCCTTGGCGCCTGCGGCGTCTCCCGCCAGCGCCTGTGCGACGCCCATGCGATAGGTCCACAGCTCCTTGTCGCCGCCGGCTGCAAGCGCCGCCTTGTAGAGCGGCACCGCATCGGCGTAGCGGCCGTAGCCGACCATCGCATCGCCCGTCGCGCCTGCAACCTTGGGGTTCGACAGCGTCGAGGGCTTGGCCGCATAGGCGGTCAGCGTCGATTCCTCGTCGCCGATGCGTTCGCCCTGCGCCTTGGCGATCTCGTCGAGCCGCGCGTCGGCCTGCGGAATGACGTTGCTCGCCTTGCCGGCCTTGATCAGCGAAACCACTTCGCCGGGCAGTGCGGCTTCGGTCGCAAGCGTTGCATATTCCAGATATTCGGGACGCTGGAGCATCGAATTGGTCGCGCGCATCAGGCGCAGCGTGTCGAGCGCGATTTCCTTGTTTTCGCCGCTCTGCTGCAACAGGATGAACAGCGTCTGGCGCCACACCTGCGGCTGGTTGAAATCGCGCATGCGCAGCGTCATCATATCCAGCGCTTCATCGTTGCGCTTCGCAGCCTGCAACGCCTTGATCGGGCGAACATAGAGTTCGTCGGACGGACGCTGACCCGCAGCACGGTTCGCCTCGATCGCCGTCTTGGCGACCGCAATCCCCCGATCGACCTGATTGCTCTGGATATAGCTGTCCATCAGCAGCAGGTCGAGTTGCTGCTCCTTCGAGCCCCCTGCCTTGGCGGCCTCGAGCCGCTCGGCGGCCTTGGCATAGTCCTTGTCGCCATAGGCAAAATTGCCCGAGAAGAAATTATAGGTCGCAAGGCTCTCCGGCGGCGTCTTGCCCGATGCCAGCATGGCGTCGAGGCCCGCCGCCTGCTTTGCCTTGTCGTTGGTCTGGATGCCGAGTTGCAGGGTGAACTGGCCGATCCAGTAACGATCCTCGTCGGTCGTCGCCGACGGGCTGCCTTCGGCGATTGCGGCTGCCAGCGCAGCCGAATCCTTGGCATTGCTCGCGTCCTGCATCTTCTTCACCGCCGGGCCAAAAGCCTTGCTCACGGCAACCGTGGTGCCCTTGGCCTCTTCCTGCTTGCCCTTCTTTTCCTTCTTGGGCTTGTCCTGGGCGGCGGCAGGCACGGCGGCGGTCGCGATCAGCGCGCAGCCGAGCACGGCGGCCATTGCCGTCGCGGGCATCGAGCGAAAACGGGTGAACATCTGAAATCTCTCCTTACGATTCGGCCTCGCGCGCAGGCGCGCTATCGGAAGCCGCTGTCGCGAAACGCGGCTAAACCCCAAGCGTTGCCAAGGCAAGACAGGCCGTCGAAATTTGCTATGGTCGGGGGCGGCTGAACGATGATTGAACCGCCGCGCCCGCTCAGGCGAGGACGTCGATCGCCCGGTTGATGTCGCGCAGCACCGCGGGGTCGCCCGGGGCGCCCGCCATCGCCTCTTCCGCCAGTTCGATGAGCGGAACGATTCCGAACGTCGCCGCCAGCCCTTTCAGCCGCAACGCCGCGACGTTCCAGTTGGCATCGCAACGCGCCCGCCGCATCAGATCGGCGAGTTCGCGCGCGCTGTCGGTAAAGGCGCTACGCAGGTCGGCAGCCATCGCCGCGTCATCGCCGATCGCGGCCGTCAGATAGCGATCGAGGGGCCCACTGTCGAAGGACATTCCACAGCCTTGACAGCGCATGGTTAAGTTTCCGTTTCGTGGCGGGCATTTGCTGCTATGATGGCCCGATGACGGGGGACAAGAAAATCGTCGGTTTGTGGCGGAATTCCGCAACGAACGGAGACAAGGACGGCCAGATGGCAGAGCCCGAGGCCGCAACCGCGGCACCTGTTGAACCGCCTGCTGACGCGGAGGGCCCGGCGGGTGTCGCCGTGCGCCCCGAACGCGACTGGCTCGATACGGAGGCGCTCGCCGACGCGGGCGAAGCCGATGACGACATGGCGGCCCCCTCCCCCTTCCGTGACCGTTTTGCTCCCGCTCTGGTCGGCCTGCTTGCCGTGGGCTGGACGATCTTCGCGCTTGCGGCCGGGACATCGGGCTTTGCGCGCGCGCCGGCGATGACCGAATGGGCCGGCCTGATCGCGACCATTGCGATGCCGCTGACGCTGCTCGCGGTGCTTTGGATGGCCTGGCTGCGATCGGGACGCTCGGAACAGGCACGATTCGCGCGTGTTGCAACCGCGTTGCGCGACCAGAATGCGGCGCTCAACCAGTCGATGCATTCGCTCGGGCTGCACCTCGCCGACGCCCAGCGCCAGCTCGCCGAACAGGCGATGATCGTCCAGCAACTCGGGCTCGATACGGTCGCGCGGCTGAGCGAAAGCAGCGACAGGCTCGCGACCAACGCGTCGGTGATCGCGAATGCGCACGACCAGCTCGCGCGGTCGGGCGACGTCGCCATGCAGCGGATGGACGGATTGCTCGCGGGGCTCCCGCGCATCGACGATGTGGCGCAACGGCTGGCAGGCAATTTCCGCGAGGCGGGGCTCGTTGCGCACCAGCAGGGCGCCAGTCTGGAAGCCCGGCTCGCCGCACTCGCCGAGGAAGCGGCGAAGGCCGCCCAAACCGGCGAGGAATCCGTATCGGCGCTCGCCGATGCCATCGGAACGATCGAAAGCCGCACCCGGCAGGCTGAAAGCGAATTGCTGGCAACCTCGGCGCAGGTAACCGAAGCGCATGACGCCGCGCTGACCCAGATGACGCTTGCGGCCAATGCGGCCCAGCACGAGCTGACCGCGACGGTCGAGGCGGTCAACGCCAGGCTTGGCGAAACCTGGAAGGCCTTCGGCGAAGGCGTCGCGACGGCCGCGAGCCAGCTCGACGATCGTCTGGCGGTCGCGCGCGGTGCGAGCGATGAAATCGGCGCGCGGCTTGCTGCGCATGGTCAGGCAAGCGAACAATTGTCCGCGCAGGTGGCCGGTCATGTCGCCGAGATCGGCGACCGGCTCGAATTCCTCGACGTCAGCGTGTCGGCGAGCGCGGGGGTCATCGGCCGCGCGATCGACGACACCAAGGCACAGCTCGCCGCCTTCATGGATCAGACCGAAAAGGGCAATGGTTCGGCGCGCCAGCTGATCTCGCATGCCGAATCGCTGCTGCTCGCACTCGATGCGGTGACGCGCGAAATGGATGAGACATTGCCGCACGCGATCGATCGTATGGCGGCGCACGGCAAGGCGACCAAGACCTCGCTCGGCGAACTGCGTCCCCTGCTCGAGGCCTCCGAACTGGTCGCCCAGTCGACCCTCTCGCACGTCAATGCGGTGCAGGCGACGCTGATATCGAACGAGACCCAGATGGCGAGTCAGGCCGAAAGCCAGCAGGCGCAGGTCGAACGGGTCAAGACCGCGCTCGCCGAAGCCGACGCCGCCTTTGCGCGCCTGCGCGAAGGCGCGGACGCCTTTGCCGATCAGGGCGGCGCAAAGATGATCGCGACGCTGGAGGATGTGCGCCGCACCGCCGACACCGCCGCCGAACAGGCGCGCACCACGCTCGATCGCCTCGCCGCCGGCGCGCGCGAAGCCATGCAGACGACCGCGGCCGAGGCGATCGATGCGGCCTTCCAGACCGAGGTCAGGACCCAGCTCGATGCGATCGGCGCGGCGTCCGAACGGGCGGTCGAAGCCGCGAACAACGCCACCGACCGGCTGATGCGCCAGCTGATCACGATCATGGACACGAGCGCGAACGTCGAGGCCCGCGCCGCCGAGGCCGAAGCCGCCATTGCATCATCGGATCGCGATTCGCTGGCCAAGCAGGTCGGGCTGCTCACCGAATCGCTCAAGTCGACGGCGATCGACGTGACCAAGATCCTGTCGAGCGACGTCAGCGATACCGCGTGGGACGCTTATCTGAAGGGCGACCGCGGGGTCTTTGCCCGGCGCGCGGTTAAGCTGCTCGAAAATGGCGAGGCCAGGGAAATCCTCCGCGTCTATCAGAATGACGATGCCTTCCATGCCGCGGTGAACCAGTTCATCCACGATTTCGAAGCGATGCTGCGCCTGCTGATGGGCGCCCGCGACGGATCGGCGATCAGCGTGACCCTGCTCTCGTCGGATATCGGCAAGCTCTATGTTGCGCTGGCGCAGGCCATCGACCGCCTGCGGGGCTAGGAAGAAAGCGCGTCGATTGGACCGGCAGCGGAGGCTTTTCTCCCCGGTCGAACGAAATCCGCGTCAGCGGATGGCCCCGCTTTTCATCAGCCGCGGGACCAGCGTCAGCGCGGCGAGGAGCGGCCAGCGGCGCTGCCATGGCTTGATCTCGATCGCCGTTCCCGCGTGGCGGTTGATCTTCCACGCCAGATAGTCGATCCCGCCGGCGTAGGTCAGGCTCGCCTTGGCAAGGCGGAGGATGCTGAGCCCCTTCCCCTCCATGCGGCGCCGCGCCCAGCCGCCGCTCCGTGCGGTGGCCGGGATCGCGTCGGCCGCGGGCGGCCCGAAACGGCGATAGCGCTCGGGGTCGGCATCGACCACCGACTGGGCGCGTCCCTTGCGCTCGGCGCGGAGTTCGGCCGAATAGGTCAGCCGAAAGGCGCGGCGCCACCAGTCGAGCATATCCTCGCCCGCAACGCGGCCGGCGGCGGCCAGCAGCGCCGGCGCCGCGCGCGCTACGGCTGCAACGACGTAAGCGGCAGCGGTGTCATCAACCACCCAAACCAACCGAGAAGGCTGCGCGAAGCGCGCCCACACCGACACGTTGCGCGTCTCGGCGCCGTTCAACCGGTGAAAATCGGCCTCGCTGAGTACCGCATATTTTGCGATGAGCTCGCCCGACTGGAACGGAAAGACATTGGGCGGGATCAGCCGATTAGCGACAGCGAGCCAGCGCCGGTCATAGGCATCGCCATAGTCCGAGACGATCACGTAGAAATCGAGCATCAACCCGTCGAGCTGGGTCTCGCGCAGGCAGCTCCCGTAAAAGAGCACCGCGCGCGCCGATCCCGGATATTGGGCGGCGAGCGCAGCGGCCATCGCGGCGACACGCGGATCGACCGGAAGCGCGAGTTCGGTACGGACAAGGTCGGTCAGCGTATCGAGCATGGGCGGGCCATCAGGCCGCAAGGCGAAGGAAGGGCACCGGCTGGGTCGAGGTCAGGATGATCGGCTTGCCGCCCTTCGCCTCAAAAATCTCACCGTCAAGGATGACGTTCGAACGTTTGCCTTCGATGCGAATCTCGTCGCCCTGCTCAAAATGGACACCTTCGAGCTGACGCTGTCCCAAGGTGCCGCGCCAAGTCGCGCCGAGCATGCGCACCAACGCACCAAGGCCGCGTTCGACCGCGAGCAACTTCATCTTGCCGCTTTCACCCGCATGATCGTTGGTGCGAATGCTGAGGAGCAGCTTCTCGAGCGTCGTGACGATCAATAGCGAGAATTTGCCTTTGAACTCGCCCTGCCGGATTAGTGACACCGTCATCGGTTCGGGCTTGGGCGGCAGACGACCGCCACCGAGCCCGAACAGCATCGCGAACAGGCCGAGCATCGCCGCCAGGAAATGCGACACGCCGTTGGGCAGGCCGAGCGGATAGATGCGATGGCGGCAATAAAGCATCACGTCGGCAAGATAGGCGCCGCCAAGAAACATGCCGAGCACCGGACGGGTGCCACCGCTGTCGAGCGCGATCAGTTGGCGTTCGATCACATGATCCTCGAGCCGGCCCGATTCGACGAGCTCGACAACCCGTTCCAGCGCCTTGATCGGATCCCCCTCGGCCCCAAGGTCGAGCGCGATCAGGTTGGTCTTGCCATTGGGCAGCACCGCGACAGGAGGCGGTGAGCCACCGAAATGGCCACCGGAATAGAGCTCGGTCAGCGCCGCCTGGACCGTACCGTCACCGCCGTTTATCGCGACGACCCGCGGGCTGACCATCGCGATGGTACGAATGGCTTCGCCGATCTGATCGACGTCCTCGACCTCATAATGGAAGATATCAGGATGCGCGGCGCAATATTCGCGGACGCGCGGAAGCAGCGAGCGGTTCCCCGTGGAGCGCGGATTGGAAAGGAGCGCGACGCTGGCCAATGTGTCCTACATATATTTCATGGTGATGGAGATCGTCTTGGGCGCATTGCCGACTGCGAAGGCCGTCTTCTTGTAGCTCGGCTTGCCGAGGTTGAAGATGCTGATGCTCGGATTGTTCGACATCCCGCCGCCGTCGGAACGCAGGTCGGTCTTGCCATTGCCGTTGACGTCATGACGCACGGCTATGCCATAGCTGCCCTCTTCGGGCAGCGGCACGCACACCGTCATCGACCCGGCGCGCGCAGGCACTTCGATGCGATTGATCCAGCGGCCCTTCGCCAGCCAGTCCGCATTCGTCGCGCGATAGCTCTGCACGCGAAGTTTGCCGGTTCCGGCCTTGATTCCGGTGATGTGGACGAGCGTCGACGGCCCGTTCTTGCACTTCGACAGATCATTCGTAACGACCTGACCGCTTGCATTCGCCGCTACCGAGACAGTCAGCAGGGCCACGCAGAGCGACGTCGACAAAAATTTCGACATGACGCACTAGCTCCCAATGGTTATAGCCATCTCAGCCACGCTGACATGGGTCCCTGTCGCCCTTGAATCGGCATATCGGGACCATTTGCGGCCAAATCATGGTGATGGGGCGACGAAAGCTTGAATAGACTCCCCGCCATCGACCGCTACATCGCGCGGCTCATCTTCTTCCCCATGCTCGGCACGCTCGTCCTGTCGGCAATGCTGCTCGTCCTCGAAAAGATGCTGCGGCTGTTCGATTTCGTGGCTACCGAAGGTGGCCCGGTCAGCGTCGTCTGGCGAATGCTTGCCAATCTGATTCCCGAATATCTTTCACTCGGCATCCCGATCGGGCTGATGCTCGGTATCCTCCTTGCCTTCCGCCGTCTCGCGACGTCGAGCGAACTCGACGTGCTCAAGGGTGTCGGCATGAGCTTCGGGCGCCTGATGCGCGTACCCTTCGCCTACGCCATTGCACTCGCGGCGCTCAACCTCGCGATCGTCGGTTTCATCCAGCCCTATGCGCGCTACGCCTATGAGGGGTTGCAGTTCGAACTGCGCTCGGGCGCACTCGGCGCGTCGATCAAGGTCGGCGAATTCACCAATCTCGGCAGTCGGATGACACTGCGCATCGAGGAAAGCTATAACGACGGTCGCAGCCTGCGCGGCATTTTCGTTCGCGGCGTCAACAAGGACGGCCAGAGCGTATCGGCGACCGCCGCGCAGGGGCAATTCCTCGCGACCGACGATCCGAACACGATCATCCTCCGTCTGACGCGCGGCGTACTGATCCACGAATCGCCAAAATTTTCGGTCCCGCGCGTGCTGACGTTCGACAATCACGACCTGCCGATCCCGCTGCCAAAGATCGACGCCTTTCGCACTCGAGGCGGTGCGGACCGCGAACTGACGATCCCCGAGCTTTTCGTTGTCGGTAAGGACAGCGCGACCCCACTGGCGACCCGGCTCGAAACGAGAGCGAACTTTCACTTTCGCATCGTCGAAGTGATGTCGATGTTCCTGATCCCGCTGATCGCGATCGCGCTCGCCATCCCGCCAAAGCGATCGACCTCATCGCTCGGCGTGTTCCTGTCGATCGTAATCTTGGTTACGCAGCACAAGATCAACCAATATGCCGAGGATCTTGGCGCGCGCGGCACCGTCGACCCGATCATCGCCCTGTGGGTGCCCTTCCTGCTTTTTTCGGCGCTCGCGATCTGGATGTACTATACTGTCGCGCACGTCCCCGGTGGCCAGCCGATCGGCGCGCTGGAGCGCGTCGCCGCCAAGGCTGGACAGAAGCTGCGCGCCCTCCTTAGCCTATTCCAGCGCAAGACGCGGGTTACCTGATGCACCAATTGTCCTTCTTCCCCTCACGCACGATGGCGCTTTATGTTGGACGCCTGTTTCTGGTCCGCAGCTTTGGCATCCTGTTTGCGCTTGTCCTCGTGCTGCAGACGCTAGACCTGCTTGGCGAAAGCGGCAAGATTCTGGCGGTCGCGGGCAATGGCGATTCCGAAGTGTGGCGCTATGTCGGACTCCGGCTGCCCCAGATCGTCGAGACCTTCCTGCCCTTTTCGGTGCTGCTCGGCACGATCCTGACGCTCGCGACACTGAACCAGAACAGCGAAGTTATCGCGATGAAAGCCGCTGGCATGTCGGCGCATCAGGTTCTTGCCCCCCTGTTTCTGGCGGCCTTCCTGGTTGCGGGAATCAGCTTTGCGTTCAACGAACGGATCGTCGCGCGCGCGACCGCTTCGCTCAGCGCATGGCAAAAGGTTGAATACGCCCGAATCCCCGTCGACAACGGGGTACGCAGCAACATCTGGGTGCGCGCCGGCGACGACCTGATCAACGCGCAGACGGTGCAAACGACCGGTGGCACGGTCAAACTGACCGGCGTCCGGGTCTATGAGCGCACCGGCGGCGTGCTGTCGTCGATCCTCCGCGCCGACAGCGCACGCGCGATCGCGGGCGGATGGGAGTTTACCAACGCGAGCCGTTTCATACGCCGGTCGGGCACGGTGCGGGAGCTCGGCACAATCGTTGCTGCCAAAGGCGTACGCCCCGACCAGTTCACCCTCGCACAGGTCAAGGGCGACGAACTGCCCTTCCTCCAGCTCAAGAGCGCGATCGCCGACCTTGAGGCTGCGGGTCGACCCGTCGATGCGTTGAAGGGCGTGCTCTGGCACAAGATTTCGGGCCCGCTGTCAGCGATCCTCATGCCGCTTCTCGGCGCGGTTGCGGCCTTCGGACTCGCGCGATCAGGCAAGCTGTTCGTGCGCGCAATCCTTGGCATGGCGCTCGGCTTTGCCTATTTCGTTGCCGACAACTTCGCGCTCGCGATGGGTGATCTTGGGGCCTATTCGCCCTTCCTCGCTGCATGGGGGCCCTTCATCCTCTTCGCGCTGATCGGCGAAATGATCCTGATCCGAACCGAGGAATAGCGGACGCGCACCTCGCGCGATGAGTCACCTCTCCCCGATTGCCTGAACCGCCAGACTGTCCGCCAGCTCTCCGAGCAGCGCATCATCGATATCCGCGGCCGCGACATTCTCGCGCCCGATCAGCACCAACACGGGAACCGCTAGCGGACTGATCCGCGACAGGTCCCGGTGAAGCATCGTTCCCGCCGCGCGGTCGAGCAGGTCGCCAAGCCGCGCAACATCGGTCAACCGCTCGCGCGCGTCGGCCCACGCGGCTTCGAGCAGCAGATGGTCGGGCTCATATTTGCGCAACACGTCAAAGATCAGGTCGGTCGAGAAAGTTACCTGCTTGCCCGTCTTGCGCTTGCCGGGATGCTGACGCTCGATCAGCCCCCCGATCACCGCGACCTCGCGGAACGCACGCTTGAGCAGGTGCGATCCCTCGACCCATTCGACGAACTCGTCTTCGAGGATCGCTGCATCGAACAGCCCCGCGGGATCTGTCACGGGCTTGAGCGACCAGATCGCCAGCGCATAATCCGACGCGACGAAACCCAGCGGCTGCAATCCCGCCCGCTCCATCCGCTTCGAAATCAGCATGCCCAGCGACTGATGTGCATTCCAGCCTTCGAACGGATAGACGACGAGATAATGATGACCTTCGTGAGGGAAGGTCTCGACGAGCAATTCGCCGGTCCGCGGCAGCACCGACCGCAATTGCTGCATCTCGAGCCAGAAGCGCACATCCTCAGGAAAGCGTACCCAACTGGCCGGCTCGGCAAGGAAGCCGCGTACCCGGTCGGCGAGCCGCGTCGTCAGGGCCATGCGCGCGCCGACATAGGAAGGGATGCGCGCGGGCCGCGTCGTCGCGCGCACCAGCAGGTCCATGTCGCGGATCGCCTCGACCTCCAGACTCAGCCCGGCAAAGGCGAATGTGTCACCAGGACTCAGCGTGCTCGCGAAATACTCCTCGACGCTGCCGAGCCGGCGTCCGTTTTTGAACCGCACGTCGAGCGTGGGCGCGTCGACGATGATCCCGGCGTTGAGCCGATGCTGAGCAGCGAGTCGCGGATGCGCGATCCGCCAGCCCCCCTGCCCGTCGGGCGCCAGCCGGCGGAAACGGTCATAGCTCTTGAGCGCATAGCCCCCGTCGCGCACGAAACCGAGCAGTCGCGCAAAGGTCGTCGCATTTATCCAGCGATAGGGAGCCGCCGAGCGGATTTCTTCGAGCAACGCGGTCTCGTCGAAAGGCGCGGCGCAGGCGACCGCCATCACATGCTGCGCGAGCACATCGATCGCGCCGGGGCGGAAGCGGTCCGCGTCGCGCTCGCCCGCCTCCACGGCGTCAAGAGCGGCCTGTGCTTCGAGATATTCAAAGCGGTTGCCCGGCACGATCAGCGCACGACTCGGCTCGTCCAGCCGGTGGTTGGCACGCCCGATGCGCTGGAGCAGCCGCGAACTGCCCTTGGGAGCGCCCATCTGTATCACGCAGTCGACGTCGCCCCAGTCGAGCCCGAGATCGAGGCTCGACGTCGCGACCAGCGCGCGAAGCCGCCCCTCGGCCATCGCCGCTTCGGCGCGCTGGCGTGCTTCACGGTCCAGGCTGCCGTGATGGATGCCGATCGGCAGCGACAGATCGTTGACCTTCCACAGCTCCTGGAAGATCAGTTCGGCGAGCCCGCGCGTGTTGCAGAAGATAATCGTCGTGCGGTTCTTGGCGATCTCTTCCATGACCTGGTGCACCGCATAGCGCCCCGAATGCCCGGCCCAGGGCACCGCTCCCGCGGGCAGCAGGATCGATATGTCGGGCTCGGCGCCCGGCTCGCCTTCGACGATCGTTACTGCATCTCCCACCGCTTCGGGCGCAAGCCACGCGGCATATTGCCGGGGGTCCGCAATCGTCGCGGACAGCCCGACACGACGCATTGCGGGGGCGATTTTCTGAAGCCGCGACAACGCGAGGCTCAGAAGGTCGCCACGCTTGCCCGGCGCGAAAGCGTGGATCTCGTCGATTACCACCGTCTTCAAATCGGCGAACATCGCGAAGCTGTCGGAATAGGAGAGCAGGAGCGACAGCGATTCGGGGGTGGTCAGCAGGATGTTGGGCGGCCGGCTACGCTGACGCGCCTTTCTGTCCGAACTGGTGTCGCCGCTGCGGCTCTCGACGCTGATCGCCAGCGCCATGTCCTCGATCGGCCCGAGCAGGTTGCGTTCGACATCGGCGGCGAGCGCCTTCAGCGGCGACACATAGAGGGTATGCAGCCGGTCCGAGGGCTGCGCGGCCAGATCGACCAGGGTCGGCAAAAAGCCCGCCAGCGTCTTGCCCGCCCCCGTTGCCGCGACAAGAAGCGCATGCCTGTTGCTCTGCGCCGCCGCGAGCATCTCTGCCTGATGGCGCCGGACGCGCCATCCGCGCGCCGCGAACCAATCCGTGAAGACGGGCGGAAGGGGCATCAGCGGAATGTGGCGCCGCGCCGCAGCCGCTGCAAGCCTTTCACGCCGTTGCCCGGTCGCGTGTGGCGCGATGCCCATTCTCATTCGCACATGCTCGCCGCCAACAGCCATGCGCAGCGATTTCCGCGTAGGGCGTCCGCGTCAAGCGCGTCCGGTAATAACGTCGGGATCGGCCCAGCCATTCACATAGGCGATGTAGTAGAACACGAAGCAAATCGCCGCGGTGATCGTCATCTGCAACAGGATGCGCTTGGGCCGGAAGGTGGCTGGTGCGCCTCGATCCTGTCCGGCGATCAGCGGCTGGGATTCGTCGTCTGCGCGACGGCCGTGGAAAGGCAGCACGAAGAAGGCGCTGAACACCCAGAAGAGCGTGAAGATCGCCAGCGCGGAGGTCCATTTCATCGGGTTCGTCCTCAGATATCAATGAGCATCACGTCGACCACCGGCTTCTTGCCTGTCCAGTCGGTCGCGATACGGCGCACACCGAGGCGGATTGCCTCGCGCAGTTTCTCGCGGTCCTTTGTGGGCGCGACCGCAGCCATTTCGGCGGCTTCGCGCATTTCATCGACAAACGCCTCGCGGTCATCCTCCACCGGCACGCCGCGATAACTGACCGCACTCTCGACGAAACGACCTTCGGAAAAGATAGTCGCGACCGAAATCTGACCGTTGAGTGCAAGCTTGCGCCGCTCGTTGATCGTCTCGCCGTCGGCGGGCAGGATGACGTCGCCATCGAGGATCAGGCGTCCTGAACGAACGCGCTCGACGATCTTCGCCGGTCCCGGTGCCAGACGGCAAAGATCACCATTTTCCTGCACCAGCATGCCGGGAACGCCGCGTTCGAGCGCGAAGCGTGCCTGTTCGTGCATGTGTCGGATCTCGCCATGCACCGGCAGCACCAGTTTCGGGCGCAGCCAACCGTAAAGTGCAGCGAGTTCAGGCTGTCCGGGATGACCGCTGACATGAATATGTGCCTGCTTCTCGGTCACCGTCAGCACATCCCGCGCGGCGAGCTGGTTCATGATGCGGCCGATCGCGACCTCATTGCCGGGAATCTGCTTCGACGAGAAGACCACGGTGTCGCCCGCCTGCAGCTTGATCTGGTGGTTGTCCGACGCCATGCGCGCGAGTGCGGCTCGCGCCTCGCCCTGCCCGCCCGTCGCGATCACCATGAGCTTGTCGCGGGGCAGCCGCATCGCCTCGTCGAAATCGACCGTCGCCGGGAAATCTTTCAGATAGCCGACCGAGCGCGCAACGCCGAGGATTCGGTCGAGCGAGCGCCCGGCGACGCACAGTGTGCGCCCGGTTTCTGTCGCGACCCGCCCCAGTGTCGCGAGCCGCGCCGCATTCGAGGCGAAGGTGGTGACGATGACGCGTCCGCGCGCTTCTCCGACTGCCTCAAGCAGACCATCATAGAGGTCGCCCTCGCTACCCGAGGCGTCGGCGTTGAAGGCGTTGGTCGAATCGCAGACGAGGACGTCGACTCCCTCATCGCCGATCGCGGTCAGCGCCGACGCGCTCGACGGGATACCTAGCACCGGATCGGCGTCGAGTTTCCAGTCGCCGGTGTGAAAGACACGTCCATAAGGCGTATCGATTACCGCCGCGCTCATCTCGAGGATCGAGTGGGCGAGCGGCATCAGGCGGATACCGAAGGGGCCAAGCTGGAACTGCGCGTCGATGTCGACGGTATGGATCTTGACCTCTTTCTCCAGCCCCTCTTCGGCGAGCTTGTGCGCGATCAGCCCGGCGGTGAAGCGGTTGGCGTAAAGCGGCACGCCGAGGTCGGCGGCGAGATAGGGCAAAGCCCCGATATGATCCTCATGCCCGTGGGTGAGCACGATCCCGAGCAAATCCTTCTTGCGGTCCTCGATGAATTCGAGGTCGGGCATGATGATGTCGATGCCGGGATAATCATGCGTGCCAAAGGTCACGCCGAGGTCCAGCATGATCCATTTGCCGTCACAGCCATAGAGATTGGCGTTCATTCCGATCTCGCCCGAGCCGCCGAGCGCGAGAAAGAGCAGTTCCTTGCCGGGCTTGGTCATGCTTCGGTCGCCCGCTGGTGATAAAGGTGCATAAGTCCGTTCAATGTCAAATCCGGATCGATCCGATCAAAAAGATGCGCCTGTTCCTGGAACAGCGTCGCGAGTCCGCCGGTGGCGATCACGGAAAGAGGTTTGCCGATCTCGGCCTTCATGCGCGCGATCAGTCCCTCCATCATCGAAACATAACCCCAATAGACGCCGATCAGCATCTGGCTTTCGGTGTTGCGGCCGATCACGCTCGCTGTCGGTGGCGCCTCGATCGCGATACGCGGAAGCTTGGCCGCGGCGGCGACCAGCGCCTCGAGCGACAGGTTGACACCCGGCGCGATGATACCTCCGAGATAGGCACCGTCGGGGCCGATATGATCGAGCGTCGTCGCGGTACCGAAACTGATGACGAGCTTGTCCTTGTCGGGCGCGATCGCCTGTGCCGATACCGCGTTGCACGCGCGATCGGCGCCGACCGACTGCGGCTCGGCGACCTTGAGCGCGATGCCCCATCCGACCGGCGCGCGACCCGCAATCAGCGCATCGACGCCGAAATATTTGTGCGCGAGGAGTTGAAGATTGTGGAGCGCGCGCGGCACGACGGTCGAGATGATCACTGCACCGACGTCGGCCCGGTCGTGCCCTTCAAGACGCAACAACTGGTCGAGCCAAACCATATATTCATCGGCGGTCCGGCGATCGTCGGTCGCTATGCGCCAGCGCGCGAGCAGTTCGGTGTCACGGAACAGTCCGAATTTGGCGTTGGTGTTGCCGACGTCGATCGCGAGCAGCATCTACTTTCCTTCCTCGACCGGACGGCGCAATTCAATGTCGCCTGCGTGGATCAGCATGGTCTCCCCGTCATCCCGGCGCAAGCGTAGCGCCCCATCGGGGGCAAGGCCGTCGAAAAGGCCGTCGATCGCCTGCTCCGACACATGCAGCGGTGTTCCAACCGGGTGGCCGAGCGGCAACCACGCGCGAACGATGCTCTCGATCCCAGTCTGCCGCCACGTCCAGAGCGCGTCGACCATCGCCACCGCCAGCGTATCGGCAAAACGGTCCCGGTCGATCGCGGCGCCCTTGTCGGCGAAGCAAGCGGTTGCACGGTCGGGCAACTCGGGCGCAGAGACCAGATTGACCCCGATTCCGATCACCACTGCATCGCCGCTCCGTTCGAGCAGTATGCCCGAGCATTTTGCGCCATCGACGAGCACGTCGTTCGGCCATTTGAGTCGGAAATCGACGGCAGGCGCAAGTGTTTGGACGGTCCGGGCGAGTGCGACCCCGGCCATCAGCGCGAGCGTCGCCGCGATCGGATCGCCTGCACCGAGGTGGACCACGGTCGAACCCATAAAATTGCCGAGCCCGTCGCCCCATGCGCGACCCAGGCGGCCACGCCCGGCGATCTGGCGGTCAGCGACGAGCCAGTGCCCCTCGCCAACACGCTCGCCGCCTGCCAGCCGCGCCAGCAGGTCGGCGTTGGTCGAACCTGTCTGCGCGATCCGCTCGATCGGCGGTATCAGAACAGCACCGCGGCGGCGTAGGCTGAAGCCACGGCCAGCGTCGGAATGAAGAGATAGCCGATCACGGACAACCAAAGCGCGCTGACCGTCACAATCGCCCCTTCGACGGCATTGCCGCCGCCGCTGATCTCGACGTCCGAGCGATCATCGAAGTACATCGTCTTGATGATCATGATGTAATAATATGCGCCAATCACCGAGGCGACGATGCCCGCGACCGCCAGCGGAACAAGGCCCGCGTTGACTGCGGCCTCGAACGCCAGATACTTCGGCCAGAAGCCGAACAGCGGCGGAATGCCGGCGAGACTGAACAGGAACACCGCCATCGCCGCTGCCAAGCCCGGGCGATATTGCGACAGGCCGGCAAGTGCGGGAATGCTCTCGATCTGGTTGCCATCGGCATCGCGCAACTGGAGCACGACGAGGAAAGAACCGATCGTGGTGACGACGTAGACCAGCATATAGGTCAGCACGGCCTCGACCCCCGCCTGCGTTCCCGCAGCGAGCGCGATGAGCATAAAGCCGACGTTGTTGATCGAAGAATAGGCCAGCAGGCGCTTGATATTCTTCTGCCCGATCGCGCCGACCGCACCGAGGATGATCGAGGCGAGCGCGAGGAAGATCACGATCTGCTGCCAGGCAGTGCCCGCCGGCCCCATCGCATCGATCACGACGCGCGTCATCATTGCCATGCCGGCCACTTTCGGCGCGCTGGCAAAGAAGGTTGTCACCGGGGTCGGCGCGCCTTCATAAACGTCGGGGGTCCACATGTGGAATGGCACTGCGCTGACCTTGAACGCCAGGCCCGCAAGCACGAAGACGATACCGAAGATCAGTCCGATGTTGAGTCCGCCGTCCATCGCCTTGGCGATGCCCGCGAAGTCGGTCGTCCCGCTGAAACCGTAGAGCAGCGTCACACCATAGAGCAGGATGCCGCTGGCAAGTGCGCCGAGGACGAAATATTTGAGCCCCGCTTCACTCGACCGGTCGTCGTTGCGCATGAAGCTGGCAAGCACATAGGCCGCGAGGCTGTTGAGTTCGAGCCCGACGTAAAGAGTCATCAGGTCGCGCGACGAGGCCATGATGCCCATGCCGAGCGCGGCGAAGAGGATCAGCGCCGGATACTCGGCCCGCATCCCCGCCCCGAAGAAGCGCGGCGCGACGAGGATGCACACGAAGCTGGCCGCATAGATCAGCAGCTTGGCGAAGCCGCCGAACGCGTCGACCGACAGGGTGCCCGAAAAGACCGAGGCGTTGACCCCGAACAGCGCGACCACTGCGACCGCCGCGGCGGCGAGCGTCAACAGCGACGAGAGCTGGTAGAGGCGGGTGTTGCGATCGCCCAGGAAGGTCCCGAGCATCAGCGTGACCAGCCCGCCGATCGTCAGGATCAGTTCGGGCCAGATGAGCGCGAGATCGGCGGTCATTGGACGCCTCCCGCATGCTGCGCTTCGCCATGGTCGGCCTCGGCAGGCTTCGCCTTGCCCATCGCGAGATGCGCGTCGCCCGCGGGTTTCGACGGCGCGAGGCGCGCAACCACGGTGGTCACGTCGCCGCGCATCGGCGCGAGGAAGCTCTCGGGATAGACACCCATCCACAGCGCCACGGCCGCCAGCGGCACCATGATCGCCCATTCGCGGGGGTTGAGGTCGGGCATCGCCTTGACATCGTCCTTGGTGAGTTCGCCGAACACGACGCGGCGGTAGAGATACAGCATATAGGCGGCGCCGAGGATGATCCCGGTGGTGCACACGAAGGCGACCCAACTCGAGGCTTCGTATATGCCCGCGAGGCTGAGGAATTCGCCGACGAAGCCGCTGGTGCCCGGCAGGCCGATCGACGCCATAGTGAACAGCATGAAGAAGATCGCATAGGCCGGCATGTTCACCGCGAGCCCGCCGTACCGGTCGATTTCGCGCGTGTGGAGCCGGTCATAGATCACGCCGACGCAGAAGAAGAGCGCAGCCGACACGACGCCATGGCTGAGCATGATGATCAGTGCGCCCTCAATGCCCTGCTGGTTGAAGGCAAAGAGGCCAGCGGTGACGATGGCCATATGCGCGACCGACGAGTAAGCAATCAGCTTCTTCATGTCGCTCTGCACCAGCGCGACGAGACTGGTGTAGACCACCGCGACCATCGACAGCGCAAAGACGAGCCACATCAGTTGCGCCGAAGCGTCGGGGAACATCGGCATCATGAAGCGCAGGAAGCCGTAGCTGCCAAGCTTGAGCAACACGCCCGCCAGGATCATCGACCCCGCCGTCGGCGCCTGCACGTGCGCATCGGGAAGCCATGTGTGGACGGGCCACATCGGCATCTTGACCGCCAAGCTGGCGAAGAAGGCGAGCCACAGCCAAGTCTGCATTTCCGGCGGGAAATTGTAGCTGAGCAGCGTCGGAATGTCGGTCGTTCCCGCTTCGGCGATCATCGCGATGATCGCGATCAGCATCAGCACCGATCCGAGCAGCGTGTAGAGGAAGAATTTGAACGCCGCATATTTGCGGTTCGCTCCGCCCCAGATGCCGATGATGAAATACATCGGGATCAGGCCGGCTTCAAAGAAGATGTAAAAGAGCAACAGGTCCTGCGCCATGAAGACGCCGATCATGACGACTTCCATGATCAGGAACATCGCCATGTAGAGGCTCACGCGCTGTTTGATCGCGTCCCAGCTCGCAAGGATGCACAGCGGCATCAGGAAGACGCTGAGCATGATCAGCATCAGCGCGATGCCGTCGATGCCGAGCGCCCACTGAAAGCGGCCGAACAGGTCGGCGCGTTCGACGAACTGCCATTGCGCACCACCGATGTCGAACCGCGTCCACAGCAGGATGCCCAGCGCGAGGTCGATCAACGTCGCACCGAGCGCGACCCAGCGCGCCGGTTTGTCGCCAACGAACAGGCAGACGATGGCGGCAACCGTCGGGACCGCCAGCATCAGCGAAAGGAGACCCACCCCGCCGCTCACAGGAAATTCACCATGGCCCAGCTGGCGAGGCCGACAAGACCGAGCAGCATCACGAACGCATATCCATAAACATAACCCGATTGCAGCCGCACCGCGAGACGCGTGCCTCCCTGAACGAGCGTCGCCGCACCATCGGGGCCGAAGCGGTCGATGGTCTGTTCATCGCCGCGCTTCCAGAAGAAGCGGCCGATGGCGAAGGCGGGCTTGACGAAGATCACGTTGTACAGCTCGTCGAAATACCATTTGTTGTAGAGGAACTGGTGGAGCAGCTTGAACTGCGCCACAAAGCGCGCCGGCAAGGTCGTGTTGCGGATATAGCTGTTCCACGCGAGGAACAGGCCGATCGCCATCACCGTGAACGGCGTCCACTTGACCCAGGTCGGCACCTCGTGTGCGGCGTGCATCAGATGTTCGTCGAACGCCAGCATGCTTCCCTTCCAGAAGGCCATGCCTTCTTCGGGATAGATGAACGGGTGCGCGAAGACGAAACCGGCGAAGATCGCACCGACCGACAGCAGCACCAGCGGGACAAGCATCGACATCGGGCTTTCGTGTGGATGATAGCCCGCCGTGCCGTCACTATGCGCGTCGCCGTGATGTGCATGATCATTATGCGCATGGCCGTCGTGGCCATGATCGTCGTGCACCGCATGCTGGACATGCTCGCTCTGCTCCCAGCGCGGCTTGCCGTAGAAAGTCAGGAAGACGAGGCGCCACGAATAGAAGCTCGTCAGCAGCGCGGCGAAGATGCCGACCCAGAAGGCGATCTGGCCGCCACCGCCGGCAGCGAACGCCGCCTCAAGGATGCCGTCCTTCGAATGGAAACCTGCGAAGCCCGCGACGCCGGCGATCCCGACGCCGGTGATCGCCAGCGTGCCCGCCATCATCGCCCAGAAGGTGATCGGGATGTGCTTACGCAGGCCGCCGTAATAGCGCATGTCCTGTTCGTGGTGCATCGAATGGATGACCGAACCGGCGCCGAGGAACAGCAAGGCCTTGAAGAAGGCGTGCGTGAACAGGTGGAACATCGCCGCGCCATAGGCGCCGACGCCCGCGGCGAAGAACATGTAGCCGAGCTGCGAGCAGGTCGAATAGGCGATGACGCGCTTGATGTCCCACTGCGTCGTGCCGACCGTCGCGGCGAAGAAGCAGGTCGCGGCGCCGACGAAGGTGACGACGCCGAGCGCGATCGGCGCGGTTTCGAACATCGGCGACAGGCGGCACACCATGAAGACACCCGCGGTGACCATCGTCGCGGCGTGGATCAGCGCCGACACCGGGGTCGGGCCTTCCATCGCATCGGGAAGCCACGTGTGCAGCCCGAGCTGCGCCGACTTGCCCATCGCGCCGATGAACAGCAGCAGGCAGAGGATCGTCATCGTGTCGAGGCGCATGCCGAGGAAGGTAATCGACGAGCCCGCCATGCCCGGCGCGGCGTCGAGGATCGCGGGGATCGAGACGGTGCCGAATACAAGGAAGGTGCCGAAAATGCCGAGCATGAAGCCCAAGTCGCCGACGCGGTTGACGACGAAAGCCTTGATCGCGGCGGCGTTTGCGCTCGGTTTCTTGTACCAGAAACCGATGAGCAGATAGGATGCGAGACCGACGCCTTCCCAGCCGAAGAACATCTGGACGAGGTTGTTCGCGGTCACGAGCATCAGCATCGCGAAAGTGAAGAGCGACAGATAGGCGAAGAAGCGCGGCTGGTCCGGGTCTTCCTCCATATAGCCCCAGCTATACAGATGTACGAGCGCCGAAACGGTGGTGATCACGACAAGCATCACCGCGGTCAGCGTGTCGACGCGCAGTTCCCAGTTGAACTGGAGCGCGCCCGAGCTGACCCAGTGCAGCACGGTCACGACCTCGGCCTCGCCGGTGCCCGTCACGAAGGACAGGAAAATCGGCCAGCTGAGCGCGCAACTCGCGAACAGCCCGCCGGTGGTGACCAGCTTCGCGGCGGTCTTGCTGATGAAGCGCTGGCCGAGACCAGCGACGAGGGCCGCCAGCAGCGGCAGGAAAACGATCGCCTGAATCACCGGCTTACCCCTTCATCCGGTTGGCATCGTCGACGGCAATGGTGCCGCGGCCGCGGAAATAGATGACGATGATCGCGAGCCCGATCGCCGCTTCACCCGCGGCGACCGTGAGCACGAACATCGAGAAGACCTGCCCGACGAGGTCGCCGAGCGCGGCGCTGAACGCGACGAGATTGATGTTCACCGCGAGCAGGATCAGTTCGACCGCCATCAGGATGACGATGATATTCTTGCGGTTGATGAAGATGCCGAGCACGCCGAGCGTGAACAGCACCGCCGAAACGGCGAGATAATGGCCGACCGAAATCACAGCTCAACCCCCTGCCCAACGCCCGGGTCGACAAGGCGCGTCGCCTCGTCCGGACGGCGCCGGTTCTGCGCCGAAATATTCTGCGTGCGCACCCCGCCGCGCTGGCGATGCGTCAGCACGATCGCGCCGATCATCGCGACGAGCAGGACGATGCCCGCTGCCTCGAACAGGAAGATATACTTCGTGTAGAGCAGTTCGCCGATCTGCTGGATGTTGCTCTTGTCGGACACCACCGGCGCGGCGCGCGCGGCAAGGTCGATCCCGCCCGCGCTCCAGGCACCGATCGCAAAGATCAGCTCGGCGACAAGGATGATCGCAACGAGCGCGCCGAGCGGCAGATAGCGCACGAAACCGGCGCGCAGTTCGGCAAAATCGATGTCGAGCATCATCACCACGAACAGGAACAGCACCGCGACCGCGCCGACATAGACGATGACCAGCAGCATCGCGATGAACTCGGCCCCCGCGAGCAGCATCAGCCCCGCCGCGTTGAAGAAGGCGAGGATCAGCCACATCACGCTGTGGACCGGGTTGCGCGCGAAAATCACCATCGCGCCCGAAGCGATGACGAGCGTGGCGAACAGGTAAAAGGCGACCAGTTGAATCATGTGCGCCGCCCCCTAGCGATAGGGCGCGTCGGCGGCAAGATTCGCCGCGATCGCGCGTTCCCATTTGTCGCCGTTGGCGAGCAGCTTGGTCTTGTCATAGAGCAGTTCCTCGCGCGTTTCGGTCGCGAATTCGAAGTTCGGCCCCTCGACGATCGCATCGACCGGGCACGCCTCCTGACAGAAGCCGCAATAGATGCACTTGGTCATGTCGATGTCGTAGCGCGTCGTGCGGCGGCTGCCGTCGTCGCGGGGCTCGGCCTCGATCGTGATCGCCTGCGCCGGGCACACCGCTTCGCACAGCTTGCACGCGATGCAGCGCTCCTCGCCGTTCGGATAACGGCGCAGCGCATGCTCGCCGCGAAAGCGCGGGCTGAGCGGGTTCTTCTCGAACGGATAGTTGATCGTCGCCTTGGGCTTGAAGAAATATTTCAGCGTGAGGGCGTGCGCCTTCACAAATTCCCACAAGGTGAAGCTTTTGACGAGATGGGCGATGTTACTCATGAATACCTCGTCAGCATCAGCCAGCCGGAGATCAGGAAAATCCAAAGAAGCGAGATCGGCAGGAATACCTTCCAGCCCAGCCGCATCAACTGGTCGTAACGGTAGCGCGGGACGGTCGCTTTGACCCAGCTGAAGACGAAGAAGAAGAAGAGGATCTTCGCGAACAGCCACACGATGCCCGGGATGTCGAACCACGGGATCAGATCGACGTTGAGCGGCGGCAGCCAGCCACCCCAGAACAGGATGGCGTTGAGCGTGCACATCAGCAGCACGTTGGCATATTCGCCGAGCCAGAAGAGCGCGAAGCTCATCGACGAATATTCAGTCTGGTAGCCCGCGACCAGCTCCGATTCCGCTTCGGTCAGGTCGAACGGCGCGCGTGCGGTTTCGGCGAGCGACGAGATCAGGAACATCACCGCGAGCGGGAAGAGCAGCAGGTTGAAGCCGAACGCGTTCACGAAGCCGAAGCCGAAGCCTTCCTGCGCCTTGATGATCTCGTTCATGTTGAAGCTGCCGGCATAAAGCACGACGCCGATCAGGATGAAACCGATCGACACTTCATAGCTGATCATCTGCGCCGAGGCGCGCATCGCCGAGAAGAAGGGATATTTCGAGTTCGACGCCCAGCCCGACAGGATCACGCCATAGACGCCGAGCGACGAAATCGCGAGGATGTAGAGCAACCCGACGTTGATGTCGGCGAGCACCGCGCCCGAATTGAACGGGATCACCGCCCAGGCGAGCAGCGCGACGGTGAAGGTGATGATCGGCGCGATCAGGAACAGCCCGCGGTTCGCACCCGACGGGATGATCGTTTCCTGCAGGAATACCTTGAGGCCGTCGGCGAACGACTGGAGCAGGCCGAAAGGACCGACGACGTTCGGGCCGCGGCGCAGCGCGATCGCCGCCCAGATCTTGCGATCGGCATAGATGATCATCGCCACTGCGAGCATCAGCGGCAGCGCGATCAGCAGGATTCCCGCGATCGTCGCGACGCCCCACGCCCAGGTCGGGTCCATGCCCCAGGAAATGAAGGTCTCGGTCATTTCTTGGCCCCGTCCTGGTTCCGCCATCCGTTATGCGGACCCGGCTTCTCCGACTTGCCCCGGGGATTGAAACCGCGCCAAACCGAATAGCCCATCCCGACGAACAGGATGCTGGCGATAGCATGCACCGGGGTCATTCCGCGGCCTCCGCAAAGTCGACGCCGTGGATCAGCTCGTCCGAGCAGCGCTGCATCGTCGGCGATGCGCGGCAGATGGCGTTGGTGAGATAGAAATCCTTGACCGGCGACGGGATCGCTCGCGCCTCGGGCTTGGCCGGAAGCTTCGGCGGCGCCCAGCCATAATCGGCGAGCCCCTCCACACCCAGCGCCGGAACCGCAGCAATCATCGCCGCGCGGCATTCGGCGAAGCTGTCGAAACCGACCGATACACCGAGCGCGTCGGCCAAGGCTCTAAAAATGCTCCAGTCCTCGCGCGCGTCGCCGGGTGCGAACACCGCCTTCTCGCTGCGCTGGACGCGGCCCTCGGTGTTGACCGTGATGAAGTCCTTCTCGGTCCACGCCGCGGCGGGCAGGATGACGTCGGCAGCGTGCGCGCCCTTGTCGCCATGATGACCGACATAGACTTTGAGCGTGCTGGCGAAGGCAGTGAAATCAACCTCGTCGGCGCCGAGGAAGAAGGCGAGCTTGGGCTTCGCCGCGACCACATCCCTGATTCCGCCGGGCAGCCCGTAACCGAGCATCAGCGCGCCCATGCGCGCGGCCGAGAAATGGACGACGTTGAAGCCGTTCCAGTCATCCTTGATCGCATCGACGCTCTTGGCGAGCGCGAGGCCGGCGCCATGGACGCCGGGCACCGACAAGGCGCCGCCGCCGAAGACCAGCATCGGCCGTTCGGCGCCCTTCAGCGCGTCCGTCACATGCTTCGGCAGCTTCGTCACCAGCGAGGCATCGTCGCCGAGCCATTCGACCTTGTAGGTCAGGTCGGTTTCGGGGCCGATCGCGAAGACCTTCGCGCCCTTCTTCCACACCGCCTTGCGGACGCGCGTGTTGATCAGCGGCGCTTCCCAGCGCAGGTTGGTGCCGACGAGCAGGATCACATCGGCATTTTCGGCCTCGGCGATCGTGGTGTTGAAATTGACCGCCGACAGGCTGGTGACGTCATAGTCGAGCCCGGTCTGGCGCCCTTCGAGCAGCGTGCCGCCGAGCGCATTGACCAGCGCCTTTGCGGCAAACATCGTCTCGCAGTCGGCCATGTCGCCCGCGATCGCGGCGACCGACGATCCGGCATTGACCGCGTTGATCGCCGCGAAAGCCTCGGCCCAGCTCGCCTCGACGAGCTGGCCGTCCTTGCGCACGAAGGGCCGGTCGAGGCGGCGGCGGGTCAGGCCATCGACATGGTGGCGCGTCTTGTCGCTGGCCCATTCCTCGTTCACGTCATCGTTGACGCGCGGCAGCACGCGCAGCACCTGGCGCCCGCGCGCGTCGATGCGCACATTGGTGCCGACAGCGTCCATCATGTCGATGCCGAGCGTCTTGGTCAGTTCCCATGGTCGCGCTTCGAACGCATACGGCTTACTGGTTAGCGCGCCGACGGGGCAGAGGTCGACGACATTGCCCGACAGCTCGCTCGCGACAGCGCGCTCAAGATAAGAGGTGATCTGCATATTCTCGCCGCGATAGATCGCGCCGATGTCCTCGACACCGGCGACTTCCTCCGCAAAGCGGACGCAACGCGTGCACTGGATGCAGCGGGTCATCACCGTCTTGACGATCGGACCCATATATTTCTCGGTGACGGCGCGCTTGTTCTCATCGTAGCGCGTCGCGCCGCGGCCATAGGCGACCGACTGGTCCTGCAGATCGCATTCGCCGCCCTGGTCGCAAATTGGGCAGTCGAGCGGGTGGTTGATGAGGAGGAACTCCATCACCCCTTCACGCGCCTTCCTGACCATCGGACTGTCGGTCTTGATCACCTGCCCTTCGGCGGTCGGCAGCGCGCACGACGCCTGCGGCTTCGGCGGCCCCGGCGACACTTCGACAAGGCACATGCGGCAATTTCCGGCGATCGACAGGCGTTCATGGTAGCAGAAGCGCGGGATTTCCTTCCCCGCCATCTCGCACGCCTGCAGGACGGTCGCGCCCTGCGGAACGTCGAGTTCTACACCATCTACGATAACTTTAGGCATATCAGCTTTCCTGTGCCGCCAGCAGGCGGAAGCTTGCGGTGGCAATGATCGAGCGCAGGCCGGCGACGCTGGTTTCGACCTTGGCGCCCTGCCCGCACAGATTGACGACAGGCAGCAATTTGTCCGCCACCTGCTTTTCGCTGTCGGATCCAACCTCGGTAGCGAACAGTCCCGCGACCTCATCGGGGGTGGACCGTGCGACGCACATTGCCACCTTGTCCGACGGAGCGAAGGTTGCCGCTTCCTTGCCGCTCGCGGCCTTCGCCAACCGCACCTTGAGCGGCGTGGCTTCGCGGGCCATCATCGCTTCGGCAAGGGCTGCTGCAAAAGGCAGATTCTGCCCGCGCAGCCGCTCGCCGCGTGTCCCCACCTGTCGCGCGCAGCCTTCGTTGGCGCGCACAAGGTTGCGCAGGCCGTTACCATAAGAAGTCTCGCGAAAATCCTGGGTCAACAGGTCGGTGACCTTGTCGGGGCTCCTCGCGGCGATGCACGCCGCGTAGCGCGCGAGCGTCTGACGCGCTTCGGGATCGGCCTTGCTGATCGCACCGCCCTGCTCGCGCTCCGGATCGGGCCAAGGTGTCGGCGTATTGTCCATGCGGGGGGCCTGTTCGGGCGCCTGCGCGGCGGCAAGAAGAGCCAATGCAAGCGTGATCATTGCGCGCGCCCCGCTTCGACAATCAGTTGAAACTGTTCAAGGAAGCGCATCAGTCGCCCTCCCCCCAATGCTGGTCGTCGAACCCGCCACCCGAGGTCTTCGGCGGCGCCTTGCGCCATCCGTTCTTCGCCGACGGCTTCGGCTCTGACGAGCCCCAAAGGGCGCGCACGCTGAACGCCAGCATCGCCGCGACGACGATCAGCAACAGTCCAAGGCGCTCAGCCTCGCTCACTCAGCCGCCTCCAGCGCGCCGCCGTTTTCGCGGATACGGCGCTCGAGTTCGGGGCGGAAATGCTTGATCAGGCCCTGAATCGGCCACGCCGCGGCGTCGCCGAGTGCGCAGATGGTGTGGCCCTCGACCTGCTTCGTAACATCGAACAGCGTGTCGATTTCCTCGATCGCGGCGTCGCCGGTGCGCAACCGCTCCATCACGCGCCACATCCAGCCGGTGCCCTCGCGGCAGGGGGTGCACTGGCCGCAGCTTTCATGCTTGTAGAAATAACTGATGCGGCTGATCGCCTGGACGACATCAGTCGACTTGTCCATCACGATCGCGGCAGCGGTACCGAGGCCCGAGCCGACGGCCTTCAGCCCGTCGAAGTCCATCGGCGCATCCATGATCTCGGCCGCGGGAACCAGCGGAACTGACGAACCGCCGGGGATGACCGCGAGCAGATTGTCCCAGCCGCCGCGGATGCCGCCGCAGTGCTTGTCGATCAGCTCGCGGAAGGTGATGCCCATCTCTTCCTCGACGACGCACGGCGTGTTGACGTGGCCGCTGATCTGGAAAAGCTTCGTGCCCTTGTTGTTCTCGCGCCCGAAGGAAGCGAACCACGGCGCGCCGCGGCGCAGGATCGTCGGGACGACCGCGATGCTCTCGACATTGTTGACCGTCGTCGGACAGCCGTAAAGGCCCGCGCCCGCCGGGAACGGCGGTTTGAGGCGCGGCTGGCCCTTCTTGCCCTCGAGACTTTCGATCATCGCGGTTTCTTCGCCGCAGATATAGGCGCCGGCGCCGCGGTGGACGAAAACGTCGAAGTCATAGCCCGACTTGGCGGCATTCTTGCCGAGCAGGCCGGCGTCATACGCCTCCTGCACCGCCGCGAACAATGTCTCGGCCTCGCGGATGAACTCGCCGCGGATATAGATGTACGCTGCGCGCGCGCGCATCGCAAAACCCGCGATCAGCGCGCCTTCGATCAGCTTGTGCGGATCGTGGCGGATGATTTCGCGGTCCTTGCACGACCCCGGCTCCGATTCGTCGGCGTTGATGACGAGGAAGCTCGGGCGGTCGGCGCGCGGCTCCTTCGGCATGAACGACCATTTGAGCCCCGTCGGGAAACCCGCGCCGCCGCGGCCGCGCAGGCCCGACGCCTTGATCTCCTCGATGATCGCGTCCTGGCCGCGCTTCATCAAATCCTTGGTCTTGTCCCAATCGCCGCGCATCTGCGCGGATTTGAGGTTCCACGGCTGAAAACCGTAGAGATTGGTGAAGATACGATCCTTGTCGGCGAGCATCAGCGGCTCCCACCCTTGTTCTGCAACGCACGATAGATGAAATAGCCGACGGCGATCAGCAGGATCGGGCCAAGCAGCGCAAAGGTCACGCGCAGCACCAAACCGAGCACGACCAGCGCGCCGATGACGGCCAGGATCAGGATGATATCCTTCTGGGTCATCACCAGTCCTTCCGGTAATCGTGATTGGTCTCGACCATGTCCTTCAGCGTCGTCGGACCGCCTTCGGGGTCGCTCGTGTGGCGCTTCGCATTCTGCGTTCCCGCCTTGGGCGCCTTGCCCGCGGCAAGCTCGTCGAGGATGCGCGACATGCTGTCGAAATCCAGATCCTCGAAATTATCGTCGTTGATCTGGACCATCGGCGCATTGGTGCAGGTGCCCATGCACTCGACCTCGGTCAGCGTGAACAGCCCGTCGGGCGTCGTCTTGCCCTTGACCATCCCGCGGTTCTTGCACGCCGCCATGACGTCGTCCGACCCGCGCAGCAGGCACGGCGTCGTCCCGCACACCTGCACATGATAGCGGCCGACGGGGACGAGGTTGTACATGGTGTAGAAGGTCGCGACCTCATAGGCGCGGATGAAGGGCATATCGAGCTGCGCCGCGACATATTCGATCACCGGCACGGGCAGCCAGCCCTGCGTCTGCGTTTCGGCGCCGACCTGACGCTGCGCGAGGTCGAGCAACGGCATCACCGCCGACCGCTGGCGCCCCGCGGGATAGCGCGCGATCACGGTCTTCGCCTTATCGGCGTTCTCGGCAGTCCAGACAAACGCGCCCCAGCGCGCACGGACTTCGGCCTCATTGGGAATTTGCGGTGCGTCGGCCATTAGCGGTCACACTCTCCGAAAACGACGTCAATGGCGCCGATGATTGCAGTGGTGTCGGCGAGCATGTGCCCCTTGCACATCATGTCCATCGCCTGAAGATGGCTGAATGCCGTCGGGCGGATCTTGCAGCGGTACGGCTTGTTGGTGCCGTCGCTGACCAAGTAAACGCCGAACTCCCCCTTGGGGCTTTCGGTCGCGACATAAACTTCGCCTGCCGGGACGTGGAAGCCCTCGGTATAGAGCTTGAAGTGATGGATCAGCGATTCCATCGACTGCTTCATCTCGCCGCGCTTTGGCGGCACGACCTTGCGGTCGAGGCTCGCCACCGGACCCGACGGCATGTCGCGCAGGCACTGTAGGATGATGCGCGCCGACTGATAGACCTCCTGGACGCGGACCATGAAGCGGTCGTAGCAATCGCCGCGCGTGCCGACCGGAATATCGAAGTCCATCTGCGCATAAGCATCATAGGGCTGCGACTTGCGCAGATCCCATGCGATGCCGCTGCCACGGATCAACGGCCCCGAGAAGCCCCACGCCAGCGCATCTTCTTTGCTTACCGTGGCGATATCGACGTTGCGCTGCTTGAAGATCCGATTGTCGATGACAAGACTCATCGCGTCGCCGAACAGCTTCGGCAGACGTTTTTCGCACCATTCGCCGATGTCGTAGAGCAGCCGCTCGGGCACGTCCTGATGAACGCCGCCGGGACGGAAATAGGCGCTGTGCATCCGTGCGCCCGACGCGCGCTCGAAGAAGTTCAGGCAATCCTCGCGTAGCTCGAACACCCACAGGTTCGGGGTCATCGCGCCAACGTCCATGACGTGCGACCCGATGTTGAGCATGTGATTGCAGATGCGCGTCAGCTCGGCGAACAGCGTGCGCAGATATTGCGCGCGCGCAGGCACCTCAAGATCGAGCAATTTCTCGATCGCGAGCACATAGCTGTGCTCCATGCCGAGCGGCGAGCAATAATCGAGCCGGTCGAAATAGGGTAAAGCCTGCAGATAGGTCTTGTACTCGATCAGCTTTTCGGTGCCGCGATGGAGCAGCCCGACGTGCGGATCGACGCGCTCGATGATCTCGCCGTCGAGTTCGAGCACCATGCGCAGCACGCCGTGCGCCGCCGGATGCTGCGGGCCGAAGTTGATCGTGTAGTTGGTAACAGCCTGATCGCCCGCAGTGTTCGCGGTGTCGACCGGATAGCCTTCGAACATGTCGCTGCCATGATGCCGGACCTGAGGAGCGTCGGTCATGCGTCACCTCCTGCTTTGGGCTTGCGCGGTGCGCGCGGCTTGGCCGGCGCCTTTTCGGCCTTACCGGTGGCAGGCGTTTTCGCCGGCTTGGTTGCGGGCTTCGCCTTGGCACCGTCACGGCTCGTCTTCGAGGCCGCCGTATTGACCTTTGCCCCCGCTCCGGTCTGCGCTGGCTTGTCGGTCGTCTTGGGGGTCGGCGGAGGTGGCGTCTTTGCCGCCGTGTCGCCGGCCTTTTTGACCTCTTCGGCCTTCAGCGGCGTCGGCGCGCCCTTGCCCGGCGCTTCGTGCGTACCGCCGGCTTTTTCGTCGCCCGGCAGGACATAGTCGGCGCCCTCCCATGGCGACAGGAAGTCGAAATTGCGGAAATCCTGCGCGAGCCGCACCGGCTCGTACACGACGCGCTTGTCCTCTTCGCTGTAACGCAGTTCGGTATAGCCGGTGAGCGGGAAATCCTTGCGCTGCGGATGCCCTTCGAAACCATAGTCGGTCAGGATACGGCGCAGGTCGGGGTTGCCGCTGAACAACACCCCGTACATGTCGAACACCTCGCGCTCGAGCCAGCCGGCATTCGGCCATACAGGCACGATTGTCGGCACCGGAGTCGCCTCGTCGGTGGTCACGCGGACGCGCAGGCGGTGATTGCGTGTCACGCTGAGCAGATGATAGACAACCTCGAAACGCTCCGCGCGCTCGGGATAATCGACCCCGGCGATCTCCATCATCTGCTGATAGTCGAGATTGTCGCGCAGCGCGATCATCACCCCGGCGATCGCGTCGCGATCCACCGTGATGCTGTCCTCGCCGACAAGAAAGTCGTGCGCGAGCAGGTCGGTGCCGAGCAGCGCTTTCAGCGCGTCAGCCAGCCCCTCGCGGGGCGATACGAGCGGAGCAGGACTGGACATCAGCGTTCAATCGTTCCGGTGCGGCGGATTTTCCGCTGCAGCTGCATCACGCCATAGAGCAAGGCCTCGGCGGTCGGCGGGCAGCCGGGGACATAGATGTCGACAGGTACGATGCGATCGCAACCACGCACCACCGAATAGCTGTAATGATAATAGCCCCCGCCGTTGGCGCAGCTGCCCATCGAAATGACGTATTTGGGGTTCGACATCTGGTCGTAAACGCGGCGCAGCGCCGGAGCCATCTTGTTGCAGAGTGTGCCCGCGACGATCATCACGTCCGACTGGCGCGGTGACGCGCGCGGCGCGGCGCCGAAGCGCTCCATGTCATAGCGCGGCATATTGACGTGGATCATCTCGACCGCGCAGCAGGCGAGCCCGAAGGTCATCCACCAAAGCGAGCCGGTACGCGCCCAGTTGAACAGATCCTCGGTCGAGGTGACGAGAAAACCCTTGTCGCCAACCTCGGCGTTGAGGTCGTCGAAAAAGGCCATGTCGGGATTGGTCCCGGGGGCCACCGGCATCTGGCCGGGCATCAGGATGCTCGAATTGCTCATTCCCAATCCAGCGCCCCTTTCTTCCATGCATAGACAAGGCCGAGGGTGAGTTCGGCGAGGAAAATCATCATCGTTGCCCACCCGGCCCAACCGATCTCGCCCAGGCTCACCGCCCAGGGAAATAGGAAGGCGGCTTCAAGGTCGAAGATGATGAAGAGGATCGCGACGAGATAGAAGCGCACGTCGAACTGGCTGCGCGCATCCTCGAAGGCCGGGAAGCCGCATTCATATTCGGTGAGCTTCGCTGGATCGGGCTGATGCGCCCCCGTCAGGCGCGCAACGCCCATCGGAAGGAACACGAATGCGGCCGACAGGCCGACAGCCACGAACAGGAAGATCAGGATCGGCAGATATTGCGTCAGGTCGACCATCAGAGCTCGCAGTCCGGTTGTTCATATTCGAGTGTCTGGGCACCCTTTGATGGGCGCGCTTTAGGCCAGCAGGGCGCGCGCCGCAAGCGCTGCGGACAGGAAAATAACCCTTCTCCGCCCCCATTGCGTCCAGCGACGCTGGCGGCCGCGCGCCCGGCTGTGTTACGCGCGCTTCCAGCCACGCCATCGCCGCATCGAAGCGGCAGTCAAGGGAGATGGAATGACACAGATTCGACGCTGGATCATGATGCTGGCGGCCGCCCCCGGGCTCGCTGCGGCGACTCCCGCGGGCGCGCAGATGATCGACGCCCGGACCCCGGAGAGGATCGAGGCGCTGCTCGCCGCGGACGGGTGGACAACCGCCCTTACCGCCGAGGCGGGGCGCGATCCCTATATCTGGGCTGAACGCCGGGGGCTCCGGTTCGTCGTTGCCTTCAACAACTGTACCGACGGCCGCCGGTGCCGGACGCTGCAATTTTTGCTCGGCGTCGAAGGGGCTAGGACGCTCACGCTGGACAAGCTCAACGAATGGAACCGCGACCAGCGATTCGCGCGCGCCTATCGCGACGAGGCCGGCGACCCCGTGCTCGCGATGGACCTCGACCTCGACTTCAAGGGGCTGCCCCGCGCCAATGTCGAGGAAACGATCCGCACGTGGACCGGGCTCGTCGACAGCTTCTATCGCTTCATCGTCGCGGCGGGCGCCGCGGGGCGCTAACTCAGGCGTTGCGCAGCGCGCCCGCGACCAGTTTCTGCAGCTTCGAATGCACCGCAGCGCTGCCCGCGATGAACTCGCTGCGCTCGATCGCGCGGTCGCCGCCGCGGAAATCGCTGACGAAACCGCCCGCCTCGCGGACCAGCAGCATGCCGGCGGCAACATCCCAAATGTTGAGCTGGCTTTCCCAGAAGCCATCAAAACGCCCCGCGGCGACCCATGCGAGGTCGAGGCTGGCAGCGCCAAAGCGGCGGATGCCGGCAACTTCGGGCGCGACCGCACCGAAAATGCGACTCCACTGCGCCATGTCGCCATGCCCCATGAAGGGGATGCCGGTGGCGATCAGGCATTCGTTGAGGTGGCGACGCGATGCGACGCGCAGGCGGCGGTCGTGCAGCCACGCCCCGCGGCCACGCTCGGCCCAATAGCTCTCGTCGGTCACCGGCTGATAGATGAGTGCCGCCGTGACGTCGCCCCAGCCGCCGCCAAGCTTGGGCTCCTGCACCGCGATCGAGATCGCGAACTGCGGGATCGCGTGGAGGAAGTTCGACGTGCCATCGAGCGGATCGATGATGAAGCGCGGTTTGCCGTGGTCGCCCTCGATCTCGCCGGCTTCCTCCATCAGGAAGCCCCAGCCCGGACGCGCGTGGCTCAATTCGTCATAAAGCGTGCGCTCGGCGGCCTGATCGGCCTTCGACACGAAGTCGGCGGGCCCCTTTTGCGAGACCTGCAGATGCTCGATCTCGCCGAAGTCGCGGCGCAGCTTCGTCCCCGCCTTGCGGGCGGCGCGTTCCATAACGGTGATGATGCCGGATACGGCCATGTCAATTCCTCCGTAGCCGTCATCCCAGCGAAAGCTGGGATCGCTATCGGCAAATAAGAACGTTAGCGGCCCCAGCTTTCGCTGGGGCGACGAGTGTTAGTCGGCGCGGCGGACATATTCGCGGTCGTACACATGCACGACGATGCGGGTGCCGCTGGTGATGTGCGGCGGCACCATCACGCGCACGCCATTGTCGAGGATCGCGGGCTTGTACGACGAGGATGCAGTTTGACCTTTGACCACCGCGTCGGCCTCGACGATCGTCGCTTCGATCGTTTCGGGCAGTTCGACCGAGATCGGACGCTCTTCCCAAAGCTCGAGAACGACGTCCATGCCGTCCTGCAGGAATTCATGCGCTTCGCCGACAACGTCTTTCGAGATGTTGATCTGTTCGAAGCTGTCCTTGTCCATGAACACCAGATCGTCGCCCTCGGCATAGAGGAACTGGAAATCCTTGGTGTCGAGGCGGACCTTTTCGACCGTGTCGGCGCTGCGGAAACGGTTGTTGAGCTTGCGCCCGTCGATCAGGTTCTTGGCTTCGACCTGCATATAGGCGCCGCCCTTGCCCGGCTGGGTGTGCTGAATCTTGGTGACCTTCCAGATCCCGCCTTCATATTCGATAATATTGCCGGGACGGATTTCAACGCCGGTGATCTTCATCGCGCACACTCACTTGGACAAGGATGGAAAGAGCCGCCGGCACATCGCAGCACCGGTACAGGAGCGCGCCTTTAGCGGCGCGCGCGGCGAAGGGCAAGCGGCCTATCCTTCGGCCGCGACGACCGCCCGGCGCGTGCGGGCATAGCTGAGCCACAGGAGCGTGGCGAACAGCCCGATCCCGACGAATATCGACGGCAGCGCAAAACCGTCGCCGACCACCGCAAGCGGGGCGTCGTTGTCGGTCAGATAGACCGTCCCGGCATAGAAGACGCCGAACAGGCTTTCGCCGACGATCATCCCCGTCGCGGTCAGCACGCCCATGCGGTGCGCAAAACCGGGGTTGGCACGCCGCGTCGCCCAGCGATCATAATACCAGCCGCCGATCGCGCCGAGCACGACGGGCAGGATCACCGCCATCGGCAGGTAGATGCCGATGCCGATCGCGAGCGGCGGCAATCGGAGTTTGCCAAGGCGCCCGAGCAGTTCGTCCACCAGAATGAAGCCGATCCCGGCGAGCACACCATAACCCAGCATCGTCCAGTTGAGATCACCCCCGAGCACGCCCTTGGCGAGCGACGAGATCAGCCCCGCCTGCGGCGCGGCGAGTGCGTTGGGGCCGGCTCCCGGGACACCGACGAAGCCGACGGTTTCATTGAGCACGTTGAGCACGGGAGGAACGACAAGCGAGCCGAAGATCACACCGATGATCAGCGCGACCTGCTGTTTCCACGGCGTAGCGCCGACGAGCTGGCCGGTCTTTAGATCCTGGAGATTGTCGTTCGAGATCGTCGCGATGCCGAAGACGATGCCGGTGACGATCAGGGCATAGGCGACCATCGCCGCGCTCGCTTCGTCACCGCCGCCGCGACCGAGCAGCCCGACGAGGAGCAGCGACGAGGCGATGATCGCGAGGATGCCGATTCCCGAGACGGGTGAATTCGATGCACCGATCAGCCCCGCCATATAGCCGGTGACCGACGCGATCATCAGCCCGACGATGATCACGAACAGCAGCGCGCCACCGACCAGAACGACGCTCGATCCGGCGAGCGGACCGCCCGCGAGGACCGACCACAGCAGCCAGGCGATGGGCAGCAGGATCAGCAGCGAACCGCCGAACACCCAGCCGATCGAAATATCCTGTTCCTCGACGGCAAGCGCGGTCCCGGCGTGGCGCGCCTTGCTCGCCGCCATCGCCGAACGAATGCCCCCGATCACCGGACGCGCAATCTTGATCAGCGTCCAGATCGCCGCGACCGCGATCACCCCCGCGCCAAAGAAACGGACGTCATTGCGAAAAACCGCGTTGGCGATCGTTTCGGCGTCGGGGCCGGCGACACCCTGCGTCAGGATGGGCAGCAGCACCCACCAGCCGGTGACCAGCCCGACAAGCTGCGCCATACCGACCGACAGGCCGACGAGGTGACCGACACCGAACAAGGCGAAGGCAAGCCCGCCGCCGATGCCGGTCGCTCCCGCACCGACCGCGAACCAGCGCGAAACCTCGCCCGCGGCCAGCTTCATCTGGGTCAGCAGCGTGAACCCCGCCGCGATCAGGCTGTTCCACAGCAGCGCCGACAGCCCCGCCTTGTTCTCGACCGCACCTTCGGCGCTCGCCGCGCCGACCTGCAGCACTTCGGCAGCAGCACGCCCTTCGGGATAGGGAAGATCTGCATCGACCACCAGCGCGCGGCGCAGCGGGACCGAGAAGAGCACGCCGAGGACGCCGCCGAGCATGGTGATTGCGGTGGTCTCCAGCAGCGGGAAACCCTGCCAATATCCCACCATGACGAGTCCCGGCAGCACGAAGATGATCGCCGCGAGCGTGCCCGCAGCACTCGCGATCGTCTGTACGATATTATTTTCGAGGATCGTCGCGCCCGCCATATAGCGCAGCAAGGCCATCGAGATCACCGCAGCGGGGATCGAGGTCGCAAAGGTCAGCCCGACCTTCAAACCCAGATAAACGTTCGCCGCGGTGAACATCAGCGTCAGCAGCCCGCCGAGCAGGATCGCGCGCAGCGTCAGTTCGCGGACGCTGGTTCGGGACGTGGTGGTTTCGGTCATATCGGTCTCCCCATGCGCGGTCTTGCTCCCGACCGCGCGTTAGGCAAGGCAAAACGCGATGAAACGAAGCCGTTTTTGACGCATCGATCCAATTCTGACGCATCGATCCAATATGGATGCGTCCGAATCTGCGATTCCACGGGCATGACACCGATCCATCTTGCCGACAGAAATTCGCCGCGCGCTCCGCGCAAGGCCCCCCTGCCCGCCCGCCTCACCCCCGCGGCCGGCCTCTTCGGCTGGCGACGGCAGGACGAGAAAATCAGCCCGGACAAGAAGCCCGCGCCCGGCCGAGACTATCCCGTCAAGTGATGCCCGCCCCGCGGAAGAAACCGCCGCGGTCCCGGAACGAGGAAACCGCTGACCGACGGAAGAACGGCAATTGCTTCTGCCGATAATCCCCACTCGCCGCCCGGCAAACACCCCGCCCTATCGAACGCGGCCCCTGCCCGCGAGCAGCGGATAGGGATTGATCGGTGCACCGGCCCTCCAGTCGGCGCCGGGTGTTGTCTTGAGCATCTGGAAATGCAGGTGCGGAAAGGCCGGGTCGGCATTGCCGCTGGTTCCCACGGTCGCGATCACCTGCCCGCGGTGGACTACATCCCCCTCGGCCAAGCCGCGCCGATAGCCCTGAAGATGCGCGTAGTAGAGCATCAGCCGCCCTTCGGCCGCGCGCTGGTAGATCGTATGGCCGCCGCGGTCGGACGTGAACAGTTTCTCGATCCGCCCGTCCATCGCCGCCACGACCGGCGTCCCGGCGGGAGCCGCGATATCGATCGCACGATGCAGCCGCCCCTGGGCTCGGCTCCGGTCCCAACTGTCAATCAGATCGGACGCCCGGATCCCCTGCACCGGAATTGCAATGGCGATCATGTCGCCAACGGCCGGCGACGCGGCCAGGGGATCGCCCGACCGCGTCACCGGGATCGCGGATGCGGCAGGACGGAGCGGGCGTTGCTCTGCCGCTTGCTCCGGCGAGGTCAGAGCCCCAGCGACGGCCACCGTTCCAGACACCAGTCCGAAAACGGCGAGCGTGCGCATCAGGCGATGAAATCCACACGGGTGCCCACCGACACCATCTGCGCCACCCTCGCCGCGTCCCAATTGGTCAGCCGCACGCAGCCGTTGCTCTCGCTGCGCCCGATCGCCTGCGGCTCGGGGGTGCCGTGCAGGCCATAATGCTCCTTGTCGAGATCGATCCAAACCACGCCAACGGGATTGTTGGGGCCCGGCGGCAGGCGATGCTTGCCCTCGCTCGCGGGTACATCGCGCAGCAGAGCGGGATCAAAGGCATAGTCGGGATTGCGCCCGACCCCGCGCACCTTCCACTTGCCGAGCGGGAGCGGGTCATGCGCCGAGCCGGTGGTAACGGTGAAAAGCGCGATGAGCGTGCCGCCCGCATCGAATAGCTTCATCGTCCCCGCCTTCTTCGACACCTCGATCCGCCCTGCTTCGGGTTGATCGCTGCCCACTCCGAGCGAGGCCAGGGTCGCAAGCCACTCCTTGTTCTGGATATCCGCCGCAACGATCCGGTCTGCACCGACATTTGGAACACGCAGCGGCATGCTCGCGGTGATCGCCGGCGCACCTTCAGATCCGTCGCCGGTCGTCACCGGCAGCAGCGAGGGGTTCAGATCCAGCAAAACCTCGGGCGTCGTGTGAAATCGCTCAGCGAGCTTTTCCAGCAGCGATTCATAGCCCATCGCCGACAGCTTGGCGCGCGCGCCAGCCTTTGCGGGCAACGGCGCGAAACCCGCCGCGGTGTAGCTTTCGGGAACCGCCACGACCCGTGTTGCCGGAATCGCACCCCATTGCGCCAGCGCCGCTTTCGTCGCGGCGTCCCATTCGCCTGTGACGGCCAGTCCCCTGGCTTCCTGAAATCCTTTCAGGGCATTGGTGGTCGACATTCCCATCCTGCCATCGATCACGCCTGACGAGAAACCGAGCCGGTCGAGCACGACCTGCAACTGCATCCCCGGCCGCGCCACGTCGTCGGGTTCGGCCGCATCGTCGCGCGACGTCATGCCGTCGCCGGTCCATTCGGCGGAATTCGCAGCGTTTTTCGCATCGGCAACAGGCGGCGATCTGTCGGCACCGTCGCTGCAGGCAGCGAGCGCAAGCAGCGCGGCGGCACAGAGAAGCGGGGCATGTTTCATCGGTATCTCCGGTGGTTGAACCTGCCGGTCCAACGTCCGGAACTGCCCGGAGTTCACCCTGCGAGCAGCTTTTCAAACCGCCTGACCGCAGCCGCCGCGCCTTCGGGATCGTTCCACACGCCCCCCGACACCGCGAGGAAATCGGCCCCGGCCTCGACGAGCATCGCGGCATTGTCGGGCGTGATGCCGCCGATCGCGACGCAGGGAAGCTCGAACATCGACTGCCACCAGGTCAGGATTTCGGGGTCGGCGCGATGCTCGACCGTCTTGGTAGTCGTCGGATAGAAGGCGCCGAAGGCGACATAGTCAGCTCCCGCCTCACCGGCCTCCATCGCAAGGTGACGGCTGCCGTGGCAGGTCACCCCGATCTGCGCGTCAGGACCGAGGATACGGCGCGCCTCCTTCGGATCGCCGTCGCCCTGCCCGAGATGCACGCCATCCGCCGCGAGGCGCCTGGCCAGCGCGACGTCGTCGTTGACGATGAAGGCGGTGTCGTGCGTCGCGCAAATCGCCTGCAGCGGCGCGGCGAGCCGCGCAGCTTCATGCTGGTCGATGCCCTTGACGCGAAACTGGAAGGCCGCGACGGGGCCGGCGCCGAGTGCCGCCTCAAGCTGCGCGGGGAAATCGCCGCCGACGTCGAGTGGCGAGATGAGATAAAGCTGGCAAGGGGCGCGGGTCTCTTGGGTCATGGCGGGTTCATAGCGATGCGAATAGGGACCCGCAAATGCAGAAGATGCCTCCGCTCACCGCCATCCTGTCGGTCGCCGCCCTTTCGCTTTCGGCGTGCGCAACGACCGCGCGGGAAACGCCACTTTCCGACAGCCGCGACGTCGGGCTTGGCGAGCGAGCCTTTGTCGACGGCCCGATCGTCCAGCCCGTCGAAGTGCTGGAAGACAGCCGCTGCCCGGCGAACGCCCGCTGCATCTGGGCGGGCCGGGTGCGGGTGAAGATGCTGTGGTTGCGCCCGACGGGCGAGAAGCAGCCGTTCGAGGTCACGCTCGGCGAAACGACGCCGCTCGCCGACGGCGCGATCCGGCTGGAGGCGGTGCGGCCGGAGAAGGCGACCGGATCGACGATCAAGCCCGGCGACTATCGCTTTTCACTGCGTTTCGACGGCGGTTATTGACGCAACCGGAGTCTGCGGTGCCTCAGCGCACCCTTGCCAGCACGAACCCGTCCCATTTCTTGGCGCCCACGGTCTGTACCGCGGTCGCATCGAGCCGCTGGTCGGCGGCGAGCATCTCGAACAGCGCGCGCGTGCCGATGATGCGTTCGTCGTCGCTGTCCGCGTCGAGCACGCCGCCCTCGCGCACGACATTGTCGACGATGATCGTCGTACCGCTGCGACCGAGGCGGATCGCTTCGGCGACATAATGGGCATTGCCCTCCTTGTCGGCGTCGATGAAGACGAAATCGAACGGTGCACCGGCCAGAGCGGCGAGGCTCTGCGCAGCGGGGCCGATGCGGATGTCGACCTTGTCCGAAACCCCGGCGCGCTCCAGATTTTCACGCGCGACCGCGGCGTGATGCGGATCGAGTTCGAGCGTCACCAGTTCGCCGTCGGCGGGCAGCGCACGCGCCAGCCAGATCGTCGAGTAACCGCCGAGGGTGCCGATTTCGAGGATATGTTTCGCGCCCGCCAGCTGCGCGAGCAGGAAGAGCATCTTGCCCTGCGCCGCAGAGACGTCGATCGGCGGCAGGCCGTTGGCGCGGTTGTTGGCGAGGGTGGCGGCAAGCGCGTCGTCGGTGCCGAGCAGATGGTCGACGATATAGTCGTCGACGGCTTGCCACCCCTCTCCCATCACCTCAGGCCACGGAGGCCGCGTGAATTTCGTCGATTGCGCCGCCGAGCGAGGCGTTGAATTCATCATCGCTCATCTGGTGGCGGAGGTCTTCCAGCAGCGCGCGGCTGAAGCTCGCGATGATGCCCGGGTTCTTCGCCAGTTCGACGCAGGCTTCGGGGCGCGCGAAGCCGCCCGAAAGCGCCACGACGCGCAGCACCTTGGGGTGATCGACCAGCGGCTGGAACAGCCCGGCCTCGGTCGGCAGCGAGAGCTTGAGCATGACGGGCGCGCCGTCCCACGCGTCGAGCGCGGCGAGCGTCGCAGCAAGCAGCAACCGGTCGGCGGCGTCGCGTTCGCTGCTCTTGATGTTCACTTCGGGCTCGATGATCGGCACCAGCCCGTGCGCGGCGATGCGCTTCGCTTCGGCGAACTGCTGCTCGACGATCGCCTTGACCCCCGCTTCGTTGGCGAGGTTGATCACGCTGCGCATCTTGGTGCCGAACACACCCTTCGCCACCGCACGCGCGCACAGCGCGTCGAGGTCGGGGTTGGCCTTCATCAGTTGCACGCCGTCGGCTTCGTCCTCGAGTCCCTTGTCGACCTTGAGGAACGGCACAACGCCGCGGTCCCAGAGCAGCGCCGGAACCGGTTTGCCACCGGCATCGCCATCCATCGTGCGCTCGAACAGGATCGCCCCAATCACCTTGTCGCCGTTGAAGCAGGGCGCGGTGACGATGCGGCTGCGCATGTCGTGGATCAGGCCGAACATTTCCTCATCGTTCGAAAAAGCGTCAGCTTCGATGCCGTAACCTTTCAATGCCTTGGGCGTCGAACCGCCGCTCTGGTCGAGCGCGGCGATGAACCCCTGACCCGATTTGATCTGTTCGAGCATGGCGGCGTTGGCGGTTGTCATAACATCTCCGGTTGGTTGCATACGTATGTCGCGGGTCCGCATAGCGACCCGCCCGCCCGGATGCAATCCACGCTGCCGCCCCCCGCACAGCACGGCGCGCGCACCGACGCTGGCCCGTACGCCGCGTCAGGCCGGATTGAGAGGCACCGCCAGAAGGTTGATCGCGATCGAGATGCGCTCGCGCGTTCCGCGGTGGGGCACCACGCCGTGGCTGAGCCACGACGGAAACATGATGATCCGTCCGGTCCGCACCCGCATCTTGAGTTGCGGCTCGTGCACCCCGCCATTGGCCCCGCGCAACCGCAGGTTGGGCATCGTCATCAATATCATCGGCATGCGCGGGTCTTCGATGACCAGTTCGCCGCCCTGCCCGCCGTCGTTCGTATCCGATGCATCGTCGACATAATAGACCGCCGACCAATAGGCGCCGGGATGCGTATGCATCTGGTTCGATGCATGCGGCGGCGACACGTTGACCCATATGTCGTTCGCCCAGCGATGCCGGGCCGCCCCCGGCGAGACGACATCGACGCAATGCGCATCGGCAAGCGCGGTGACATGGCTCAGCAGATGCCGGATCGCTTCGCCCCCCCAGTCCGCAACGTCATGGTCCGACTGCCATCCGCCGATGTTCGAAAGCGTCACGCCGTCGCTTTGCGAGCGCCGCGCAAGGATCAACGGCTTGAGTGCGGCATTGACTGCGGCGGCGTCCGGCAGTTCGTCGACGACGATGGGCGTGTCGAACAAACCGACCAGTTGCGCACTCATGACGCGTACGGTCCCGAATGCTGCGGCTGACCACACAGCGTTGCAGTTTCGAGCGGGACGACGGAGGTAGCAATCATCGCCAAGGGCATAGCGAGCCGGTCAGGTCGATGCAACGCGCGGGCACCCGTGCGCAAGCCGGACCGGTCCGACGCTTCCTTCACGCGAAACGATCAATTCCGCAGCGCGTCGACTCCCGGCAGCGGCTTGCCTTCCATCCATTCGAGGAAGGCCCCGCCCGCGGTCGATACGAAGGTGAAATCGGCAGCAACCTCCGCGTGGTTGAGCGCTGCGACAGTGTCGCCGCCACCGGCGACCGACACCAGCGACCCTTCGCGGGTCAATGCGGCAGCGGTCCTTGCGAGTGCAACGGTTGCGGTGTCGAACGGCGGCGTTTCGAACGCACCGAGCGGGCCGTTCCACACGAGCGTGCGGCAGTTCTTGAGCACGTCGGCGAGCGCCTCGACCGCCGCTGGCCCGACGTCGAGAATCATCTCGTCGTCGGCGACCTCGTGCACATTTACCGTGCGCGTCGGCGGATTGGCGGCAAACTGCGTCGCCACCACGACGTCATAGGGCAAATGGATGGTGCAGCCCGCCGCGTCGGCGCTGTCGAAGATCGCGTTGGCCGTCTCGACCAGATCATGCTCGCACAGTGACTTGCCGACATCGACCCCGCGCGCGGCGAGGAAGGTGTTCGCCATGCCCCCGCCGATAATCAGATGATCGACCTTGCCGACCAGGTTGCGCAGCACGTCGATCTTGCTCGACACCTTGGCGCCGCCAACGACCGCAGCGACCGGATGCGACGGATTGCCGAGCGCGGCGTCGAGCGCCTTGAGCTCCGCCTCCATCGCGCGGCCCGCGTAGGCGGGAAGCCGCCGGGCGATACCCTCGGTCGAACCATGCGCGCGGTGTGCCGCCGAAAAGGCGTCGTTGACGTAAAGGTCGCCGATTTCGGCCAGCGCGTCGGCGAAGGCGGGGTCGTTCTTCTCTTCCCCGGGATGGAAGCGGGTGTTTTCCATCACCGCGACGTCGCCGGAGGCAAGCACGGTCAACCCGGCCTTCGCTCCCTCGCCGATGCAGTCCGGGATGAACATCACCGAATGGCCCAGCACGTCGGCCACCGCATCGATGACGAGGCTGAGCGACTGGGTCGGGTTCTTCGCACCCTTGGGCCGCCCGAAATGGGCGAGCAGCAGCACGATCGCGCCCTTGTCAGACAGTTCGCGGATCGTCGGCATGGCCGCACGGATTCGCGTATCGTCAGTTACAGCACCGTCGAACATCGGCACATTCAGGTCAACGCGCACAAGTACGCGCTTGCCGGCGACGTCACCGATATCGTCGAGGGTCTTGAAAGTCGTCATTTCTCACTCCGCTCGCCTGAGCCTGTGGAAGCTTGCCCCTTCGGCCGAAATCTCGGCCGAAGGGAACCGTTCTTTCCTTCAAGAAGGACAGGACTTCGACAAGCTCAGTCCGAACGGGCCGGAAATCAAAGCAGTTTCGCGATCACGCCTGCGGTGTCGATCATGCGGTTCGAGAAACCCCATTCATTGTCGTACCAGCTGAGCACGCGCACCAGCTTGCCGTCGATGACCGCGGTTTCGAGACTGTCGATGGTCGAGCTCGCCGCATTATGGTTGAAGTCGATCGAGACCAGCGGCTCTTCGGTATAACCGAGCACGCCCTTCAGCGGGCCTTCGGCTGCGGCCTTGAGCACCGCGTTGACTTCTTCCTTTGTCGTGTCGCGCGATGGCGTGAAGGTCAGGTCGACGACCGAGACATTCGGGGTCGGGACGCGGATCGACGAACCGTCGAGCTTGCCCTTGAGTTCGGGCAGAACCAGGCCGACGGCTACCGCGGCGCCGGTCGAGGTCGGAATCATCGACATCGCGGCGGCGCGCGCGCGACGCGGATCGTCATGGATCTGGTCGAGGATCTTCTGGTCGTTGGTGTAAGCGTGGATCGTGGTCATCAGCCCGCGCTCGATACCGATCGCCTCGTGCAGCACCTTGGCGAAGGGCGCGAGGCAGTTGGTGGTGCACGACGCGTTCGAGATGATCAGGTGATCGGCGGTGATCTGGTCGTCGTTGACGCCATAGACGACGGTCAGGTCGACTTCCTTGGCAGGGGCCGAGATCAACACACGCTTCGCGCCGGCGTCGAGATGCTTCTGGCCACCGGCCTTGTTGGTGAAGAAGCCCGTGCATTCCATCACGATGTCGATGCCGTTGGCGGCATGCGGCAGCGCCGCCGGATCGCGCTCGGCAGTCACCTGGATGCGCTTGCCGTTGATGATCAGGTCGCTGCCGTCGACTTCGACGGTACCGTTGAAAGCGCCGTGAACCGAGTCATTGCGAAGCAGGCGGGCATTCGCCTTGGCATCGCCCAGGTCGTTGATCGACACGAGTTCGAGATCGTGGTCGGTACGCTCCAGAATCGCGCGCGCCACGTTGCGGCCGATGCGTCCGAACCCGTTGATTGCAACCTTCACTGCCATCTCGAAAAATCCTTTCTGAAGAGAGTTTCGGTCGGCCTAGACGCCGAGCCGTGCCAAGATCTGGGGGGTGATCTTCCCGGCTGTCAGGCCGAAGTGATCGTAAAGATCGTCGATCGGTGCCGAAGCGCCGAAGCTGTCGATACCGAAACGCAGGCCGTCGCGGCCGGTGTAGCGTTCCCAGCCAAAGGTCGTCCCTGCCTCGATCGAGACGATCAGCGCGTCGCCGGGCAGAATATCGGCCTGGTAGGCGGCGTCCTGTTCGTCGAAGAGCTCGGTCGAGACCATCGAGACGACGTCGGCGCCATGACCCGCGGCCTCGAGCTTGTCGGCAACGTCGAGCGCCAGAGAGACTTCGGAGCCGGTGGCAACGAGCACCACCTTGCGCGCCGCCGATGCGCCGCGAAGGCGGTAACCGCCCTTCAGGCATAGATTTTCGCTGACGTCATGACGCAGGGCGGGCAGATTCTGGCGCGTGAGCGCGAGCAGCGACGGACGATCCTTCTGCGCCAGCGCAAGCGCCCAGCATTCGGCGGTTTCGACCGCGTCGGCGGGGCGCATCACGAGCAGGTTCGGCATCGCGCGCAGCGATTGCAGATGCTCGATCGGCTGGTGCGTCGGGCCATCCTCGCCGAGCCCGATGCTGTCGTGTGTCATGACATAGACGACGCGCTGCTGCTGGAGCGCCGACAGGCGGATCGCGGCGCGGCAATAGTCGGCAAAGACGAGGAAAGTGCCGCCATAGGGGATGATGCCGCCGTGCAACGCCATGCCGTTCATTGCCGCCGACATGCCGAATTCGCGGATGCCATAATAGAGATAACGGCCGGAATAATCATCTTTTGTCAGAGCATTAGTCGATGACGTTTTGGTATTGTTCGAACCGGTAAGGTCAGCGCTGCCGCCGACCAGCGACGCGATGTCCGCCGTCAGCGCGGTCAGGGTATTTTCCGACGCCTTGCGCGTCGCCACCTTCGGCGGCTCGGCAACGAGTCCATCGAGATAGGCCTTGAAGGCGTCGCCGGGAACAACATCGCCGCTCAGTCGAGCGTCAAATTCGCTTTTCTTTTCGTTGCTTGCAAGTCGATCACTCCATTCCGCGTGAAGCTTCTTGCCTGCTTCACCGAATGCGGCCCACGCTGCGGCAATGTCCGCAGGAATTTCGAAGGGAGCCGCGGTCCAGCCGAGATTCGCCCGCGTCGCGGCGATTTCGTCAGCCCCGAGCGGCGAGCCATGCGTTGCCGAGGTGCCCTGCTTGTTGGGGGCGCCGAAACCGATCAGCGTGCGGCAGGCGATCAGCGAGGGGCGATTGTCGGCAATCGCGCCATCGAGCGCGCGACGAATGTCGGCGGGATCGTGCCCGTCGCAGCTGTCGACGTGCCAGCCGGTAGCGGCGTAACGCGCCTTGACATCCTCGCTCGTCGACAGATCGGTCGACCCGTCGATCGTGATCTTGTTGTCGTCCCACAGCACGATGAGCCGGCCAAGTTGCAAGTGACCCGCCAGACCGATGGCCTCGTGGTTGATGCCCTCCATCAGGCAGCCGTCCCCGGCGATGACATAGGTGCGATGGTCGACCAGATCGTCACCGTAGAGCGCGTTGAGATGACGCTCGGCGATCGCCATGCCGACCGCGGTCGCCAAGCCCTGCCCCAGCGGTCCCGTCGTCGTCTCGATACCCTCAAGCTCGAAATTCTCGGGATGCCCCGCGCACGGGCTGTGCAGCTGACGGAAATTGCGGATGTCGTCGATCGTCGGACGCGCATAACCGGCAAGGTGCAGCGTCGCATAGGCGAGCATCGATCCATGCCCCGCCGACAGGACGAATCGATCACGGTCAGGCCACTTCGGATCGGCCGGGTCAAATTTCAGATAGTTCGCATAAAGGACGGTGGCGACGTCGGCCATGCCCATCGGCATTCCCGGGTGGCCGCTGTTCGCGGTCTGTACGGCGTCCATCGCAAGCGCGCGGACCGCGTTGGCGAGCTGACGTTCGGGCAGTGTCATAATTCCCCCGGAAAAGGTTGGGCAGGTGGCGGGATTCGGTGGGGACAGCCCTTTGCGGGGGGAGGCCGCGAAGTCAACCGCTGGCGGCAAGAAATGCGCGCTTGAGGGCGCAATTCACCGCTGCTACGCCTAGACGCATGGAACTCGACGACGCCAGCCTCGCCATCGGCCGCATCGAACGGGCGATCAGCCGGATGGAAAAGGCGCTGACCGAGCGCGCCACCCGCCCCGTCCAGTCCGCCACCGCGCTACCCCCTGCCGAACAATCGGCGCTGAAAGCCGAAGTGGCTGCGGTAATTGGCGAATTGGACCGGTTGATCGCGGAGGCGAAACATGGCTGACGTCAAGCTCACCATAGCCGGACGGCCCTATGACGTGCATTGCGCCGACGGGCAGGAAGCACAGTTGATGCAGCTGGCCGCGATCGTCGATGCCAAGGCGCGTACGATCCAGGGTGGCACCGAGGTACGCCAGCTGCTCTTTGCGGCGCTGATGCTCGCCGACGAGGGTCAAGAGGCGGCGAGCAAGGCCGGCCATGCCGAACCCCAGCTCGATTCGCTGCGCGCCGCGGTCGCACTCGCCGAGAGCCGCGAAGCGTCGACACGGGAGGAATTACGAAGCGCACGCGCCGAGGTCAGAACGGCGACCGAGCGCGCGCAGGCGGCACTCGCGGAACTGGAGCAGTTCCGCCAGCGTCCGCCGGCCGCGGTCGCCGCACCGGCCTACGGCCGCGCGCTCGAGCAGATCGCCGACCGGATCGAGGCGCTCGCGTCGAAGGTCGAGCAAATGCCTTGAGCCGGGCGCCTGGCATCCCTACATAGGCGATGGCGGGCACTGCCCGGCACGAGCCGCTGCGAATATCCCTGAGGCGATACATCATCCAAGGGAGCTGTCCCTGCCCGGACCCTGGTCCGACGTACATGGCCCCCACCTGACGTTACTGGCGTCAGAGGATTTTCCGGCAAACGACCCCATGGTGGTCCCGCCACCCACCCTTTGAGCGGGCTGAAGAGGCAATGACCGATCCGGCCCGCAGTAAGGCGCATCTGCGCGAAAGACTTCGCTTTCGTCGCCGCCACTTCGTCGCCAGCCTTGACGGCATGGCGCGGCTCGCGGCATTCCGAACCCTCCCCTCCCCGCTGGCCGAGGCTGCCGCGGCGCATGCGCCCGTCGCCGGCTATGCGCCATGGGGCGACGAGCCCGATATCCTGGCGATGCTCGAACCGCTCGGGACGATCACCCTGCCCCGTCATGCCGCGCGCGTCGCCGCGATGGATTTCTGTCGCTGGCATTCCGGCGATGCACTGACAAAAGGACCATGGGGCGCCATGCAACCCGCCCCGGATGCCGAACCCGTCGTTCCCGGCCTGATTCTCTGCCCGCTCGTCGGGTTCGACCGTCGCGGCGGCCGAATCGGTCAGGGCGGCGGGCATTATGATCGCTGGTTCGCGGCGCATCCCGACACCTTGCGCGTGGGAATCGGCTGGTCGGTGCAGGAAGTCGACACCGTCCCCACCGAACCGACCGACATCGCGCTCGACGCGATCCTGACCGAACAGGAATTCATCCTTTGCGGAGACCGAATGTGAATCCTCAACCCAGCTGGCGCAAACCCGCCGGCATCTTCCTTATCCTGATGCTGATCATCCTGTGGGCGGCGATCATCGTCAGCCTGTCGACCTGGGTCGGCGACTGGCCAGTGCTACTCCAGGCGATCTTCTACCTCGCCGCAGGAATCGTCTGGATCCTGCCGCTCAAGCCGCTGCTGCGCTGGATGGAACTGGGGCACTGGCGCGACTGAGGCGCGGCGCGCCGGAGGGCGGTGGCGCGGCTAAAAAGCCGCGCCAATCCGTACAATCCCGCTTCTGAAAGCATCCCAAGCTGCGGTGGCCATTCCGTCCCGAGAGACAAGGAATGGCGCGAGTGACGGGGCTCGAACCCGCGACCTCCGGCGTGACAGGCCGGCACTCTAACCAACTGAGCTACACCCGCGTGTGCTTGGGTGCCGCGCCAATATGCGCCCCACCGGTGCCTGTCAACCGCCACCTTCGGTTGGCGCACGATTTAATCGATCGCGAACCTCGTCGGTCGTCGTCAGCGTGCCCCGTTCGAACAGAAAACCGCCGAGATCGGGCGTCCCTGTCGATTGCAGCACAGTTTGCAGAATAAGTAGCAGCGGAACGGCGAGCAACGCTCCGGGCGCCCCCCAGATCCACCCCCAGAAGCTCAACGACACGAGAATCAGCAGCGGATTGATCGTCAGCCGCTTGCCGAGCACGAGCGGCGTGACCAGATTCGCCTCGACCGTGTGTACGCCGATGAAGATCAGCGCCGGCAGCAAGGCGATTCCCACCGCGTCGAAAGTCATCAGCCCGCCGAGCCCGAGCAGCGTCGCAGCCACGATCGGCCCGAGATAGGGGACGAAATTGCAAAGCGACACGATCCCGCCCCACATGAAAGGCGACGGCATGCCCAGCGCCCACAGCAACACCGCCACGAGCAGGCCGAGGATTGCGTTGATCATCGTGATCGTCGCCAGATAGTCGGCGGTCGCATCGACGACATTCTGGATCACACGCGCGGTCTGCATCGCGCCATCGAAGCTGCCGCGGCGCCGAATCGTTCCCCGGCGCAGCCGCGTCCAGCCGGCGAGGAAGAAGAAGATCACCAGCACGGCAAAGAAGAGCTGGATCGCCGCGGCAGGCGCGGACGAGATGAAATAGTCGATCACCGACGACGGCGCCTGCGCCGCGACCGCCTGCGCCGTGGCCTCGGTCCCGGTCGCGACCGAGGTCAGGGTACGGTCGACGAATTTCTGGAGGGTCGAATAAAAGTCGATCAGCGGCGCGAGGTTGCTCTGGATGCGCGGGATCGATTCGGGAAGCCGCGCGAACCAGCCGGTCGCCGGCACGACGATGATCGCAAGCGCGGCATTGACCAGCGCAAGAAAGGCCGCGAGCGCAAGAAAGGCGGCCAGCGCCGAGGGCACGCCGCGCCGTTCGAGCCATTCGAGAAGCGGGACCAGGGCGATCGCGATGACGATCGCCGCGGTCAGCGGCAGGAAAAACTCGGCGCCCGCCTGCAGCGCAAAGGGCAGTCCGAGACAGAAAGCCGCACCGAGGATCAGCGTCAGCGCCGCGAGCAACCGGTCACGGCGAAAATCGTCGATCTCGATCTGGCGCAGGGGATTGTCGGCCGCCGGTCGCCTGTTTCTGTCCCCCCGATCCTCGGCCACGCGGCGCATCTCCCTCGCTGATCGCCATACCTTATGCGACCTTGCTGCGCCGCGCCAGACAGCACACCCCTGTCCAGTTTCGGGACAATATCTCTCTTGGTGACCCGGCTCTTAACCAGAAATTTCCGTTTCGGGCCGATGAACGGCTCCACGGACCAGCCATTGGAGTTACTAACGATGATGAAAGCGCCTGTGGGGGGCGCGCCGCATCGGTATCGCATCCCTGCCATTTCCATATTCGCCCTTGCAACCGCGCTCGCCCTGCCGATGCAGGCCCAGGCCGCGGGCACCCGTGCGGGCTCGACGATCAGCAACACCGCGAGCGCCAGCTATGATGCTGGCGGCGGTACGCAGACGATCGATTCGAACAAGGTCGACCTGCGCGTCGACGAACTGCTCGACGTCACGGTCGATTCGAGCGATCCCGCCGATGTTCCGACGACGCCGGGCTCTACGCAGCAACGGCTCACCTTCGCGGTCACCAACAACGGCAATGGCGAAGAAGCCTTTGCGCTCTCGACCGTCGCGAACGGCGGCGGCGACGATTATGATCCCGCGGTCACGCAGATCTACGTCGACAACGGCGACGGCATCTTCGACGCCGGAACAGACACCCTCTACACACCGGGCGCCAACGACCCAGTGCTCGCCCCCGACCAAAGCGTCGCCGTTTTCGTGCTTTCGACGACCCCCGGCGGCGTCGCTGACGGCGACCGCGGCATCGTGAGCCTCGTTGCCACGGCAAAGACCGGGACGGGCACCCCCGGGACAAGCTTCGCCGGCCAGGGCGAAGGCGGCGGCGATGCCGTCGTCGGCTCGACCGGTGCCGACGGGCAGGATAGCGGCGCCTATGCCGTGTCGGCGGCGACCGTGTCACTCGTCAAGTCGGCGGTCGTTCTCGACCCCTTCGGCGGCAGCGAACCCGTTCCGGGCGCGACGATCACCTATACGATCGTGGCCACTGTCGCAGGCAGCGGATCGGTGAACGGGCTCGCCATCGTCGATAATATTCCCGCCGATACCGCCTATGTCGCTGGATCGATCACGCTCGGCGGATCGAGCCTGACCGACACCGTCGATGGCGATGTCGGCGATTATAACGGCACGCGGATCAACGTCGCGCTCGGCACCGTCGCCGGCGGCCAGACCCGCACCGTCACCTTCAAGACCACGATCGACTGATGGAGTATCGCATGCGAATCCTGCCCCTTCTCTTCGCCGCGGCACTCCTGCCCGGCCAGGCTCTGGCGGCCAATCAGGTCGCCCTCGACAACAGTGTCTTCGTCGAACGGCTTTCGACCGACGCGGCGGGCAAGCAGCGCGTACTGCTTGAGGAACCGAAGGTCGTCGTTCCCGGCGACCGTCTCGTCTTTGTGCTGGCCTATCGCAACGCCAGCGCGCAGCCGGCGGACAAATTCGTGATCACCAACCCGCTGCCCGCCGCGGTGCGCTTCGCCGACGCCGGCGATACGCGTCCGCTGGTGTCGGTCGACGGTGGCAAGGCGTGGGGCCTGCTGTCCGACCTGACCGTCCGCCAGTCCGACGGAACGTTGCGCTCGGCACAGCCGAGCGACGTCACGCACATCCGCTGGGCGTTCCAGAAACCGATTCCAGCCGGCGCTTCGGGCAAGCTGATGTTCCGGGGAATCGTAAAGTAGACGAATAGCTTAAACCGCCTGACGGTCGCCGGCGGTGGGGAAAGGCGACCAACCAGAACCCGGGAGCTCAGCTATGACCAGGCTGATCAACATGGGTACCTTGGGTGTGGCGGCAATTGCCTGTTTCGCCTCCGCGCCGGCGTTCGCCGCCGGCACGACCGCGGGTACCTCGATTACCAATACCGCAACCGTCGATTTTCAGGTCGGCGGTGTCAGCCAGACGCAGCAGAGCGCGTCGGACATCTTTGTCGTCGATCGCAAGATCAACCTGCTCGTCGAAGAAGTGGGTACAGTGACAACCGAAGTCGTCCCCGGCCAGGCCAATGCCGTCACGACGTTCCAGCTTACCAACAGCTCGAACGAGGGGCTCGACTTCCTGCTCGCCGCGACGCAGATCAGCGGCGGCACGGCGGCGCACGGCGGCACCGACAGCTTCAATGCGGCCAATATCCGCATCTATCGCGACAATCCCACGACCGGCACGGTGGGAAGCTGGGACGCCGGCGATGCGCTGGTGACCTATATCGACGAACTCGCCGCCGACACCACGGCGCGCATCTTTGTCCTCGCCGACATTCCGGGAGGGCTCGCCAACGGCTCGGTCGCCGGCGTCCAGCTGCGCGCGACCGCGCGCGAAGGCGGCACGGCGGGTTCGCAGGGCGCAGTCATCACCCAGACCGCCGGCGCCAACACCGCGGGCAAGGACACGGTCTTTGCCGACGGCATCGGCGTCAACGACGGCAGCCGCGATGGCGCGCACAGCGCCGCCGACGATTATACCGTCAAGACGGCGACGCTGACGGTCACGAAAACCAGCCGCGTGATCTGGGATCCGTTCAACACGACGACGAACCCCAAGCTGATTCCCGGCGCGGTGGTCGAATATTGCATCGCGATCGCCAATTCGGGCGGCGCCGATGCCACGACGGTGGCCATTACCGACTCTGTTCCGGGCCAGCTGACCTATTTGGGTTCGGGCAACCCGAACAGCCTGCCCAATGGACCGATCGCGCTGGGCGGGTCCGTCACCGCCGGCGTCTGCAACGCCGATGGCGCGGCGGGCGGCAGCTACGCCGCCCCCGTCGTGTCGGGGACGCTTCCCACGGTGGCCGCGGGCGCGACGCGCACGCTGGTCTTCCGCGCCACCGTCAACTGATCGCGGAAAAAGGAAAGGGCAGCGACGCCGGTCAATTCCGGCGGCGCTCCCCCCTTGCCCGAACGCTCATGAGCTTCCTCCCGAAATGCCTGGCCCTTGCCACCGCGCTGGTTGCGGCAGCCACGCTGCCCGCAGCGCGCGCCGATGCGCAGGTCATTTCCAATACCGCGTCGGCCGAATGGACCGCGAGCGGACGTCCGGCGCAGACGTTCTCGAACCGCGTCGACGTCATAGCGACGCCGCGGCCGCCCGAGCGTCCGACGATCAGCACCTATCGGCTGACCAGCAACCTCGGCTCCAAGTCGGCGCCGGTCGTCCCGACCCGCTGTCAGGGCAGCGGCGGGACCAGCCTGATCGAACCCGGCGGCGTTTTCGCCTCGCTGCCGACCGACCCCGCCTCGCTGCAGCCCACCGGACGCTTTCATGCCGGCGAAGTGCTGGTGGTCGGCGTGACGCTCGCCGGCGCCAACAGCGATCCCGCGGCGCGCGACACGCTCGACGTGGCGCTCGAGCTCGAAAACGGCGATCGCGAACGCATCACCCTGTCGGAAACCGCGGCAAACAGCGGCGAGTTCGTCGGCATCATCAACAGCATCGGCATGCCGCCGCCGCTGGTCGCGGGCGACTGCCGCCTGTCGGTCTCGCCCGGATCGACGGTGACGATGCGGGTCAGCGATGACGCGCATGCCGAACTCGTCGCCACCGCGGAAATCAGCTTCCTCGTCGATCCGTTCGGCATCGTCTTCGACAGCGGCGACGGCGCGCCGGTCGCGGGCAGCCGCGTCACCATCATCGATACCGCGACGGGCCGACCGGCCCCGGTCTTCGGCGACGACGGCGTCTCGACATACCCGTCGAGCGTCGTCACCGGCCAAAGCGTCACCGACAGCGGCGGGACCGTCTACACCTTCCCGCCCGGGGACTATCGTTTCCCCTTCGTGGCGCCCGGCACCTATCGCCTGCTGGTCGAGCCGCCCGCGCCCTTCACCGCCCCTTCGACCGCAGATCCCGGCGCGCTCGCGGGTTTCCGCCGTCCCGACGACGGCCTGCCATATACGATCAACGCGGCAAGCTATGGCGCCGTCTTCACGCTGAACGACCCGGCACCGGTGCGGATCGACATCCCGGTCGACCGACCGGGCGGCGAGCTGGCCCTGCACAAGACGACTTCGACGCAGGTCGCGGTGCCCGGCGACGTGATCCAGTACCGGATCGAGGTGTCGAATCGCGACGCGCGCCGCGGCAGCGGCGTGGTGACGCTGCGCGATGCCCTGCCCGCCGGCATGCGGCTGCGCCTCGACACGGTACGTGCCGACGGCGTGCGGATCGATCCGGTCGTCGAAGCGAACGGCCGCGATTTCAGCGTCGCCTTGCCCGCCCTCGCGCCCGGACAGCGCGTGCTGCTCACCTATCTCGCCGAAGTCGCTGTATCGGCCCAACCCGGCAACGCGCTCAATCGCGCCACGGCGACCGACAATCGCGGCGCGACGAGCAACGTGTCCGAGGCGACGGTATCGATCAAGCGCGACCGGCTCGGCGACCGGATGACGATCATCGGTCGCATCACCGACGGCGGCTGCGCCGTCGATCCGGGCAAGGCCGCGGGGATCGGCGGCGTGCGCGTCATGCTGCGGGACGGCAGCTACGCCGTCACCGACCAGGACGGCCGCTATCATTTCGAAGGCGTTCGTCCCGGGCTGCATGTCGTGCAGATCGATCCGTCGACGCTGCCGCTCGACCGCGAACCCGTCGACTGCGCGCGATCGGCGCAGAGCGCGGGCAGCGCAATCTCGCGTTTCGTCGAGGGGCGCGGCGGCGCACTCAAGCGCGCCGATTTCCGCGCCGTCGCAGGTGCCCTGCGCACGGCGCATGCCATCGCCAGGGTCGAAGCGCCGGTGGTGCCCGGCGATCCCGAAGCCGCGGGCGCGGGGCGCGACTGGCTGGCCGGCGAAGCACCGGGCATCGGCTGGCTCTTCCCCGCCCCCGACCATAATCCGCGATCAAAGGCGGTTCGTGCCGCGATCAAGCATGCACCGGGCCAGACGGTGACGCTGACGATCAACGGCAAGCCCGTCGATCCGCTCGCCTATGAAGGCGCGCGCAAGTCCGCCGACGGCCGGGTCGCGGTCAGCGTGTGGCGCGGGATCGAGATCCGCGAGGGCGAGAACCGCCTCGTCGCCACCGTGAAGGACGCGAACGGCGTCACGGTCGAAACGCTCGAACGCAACGTCCACTATTCGATCACCCCGATGCACGCCGCGCTGATCCGTGAAAAGTCGGTGCTGGTCGCCGACGGCGTGACGCGGCCGGTGCTGGCGGTGCGGCTGACCGACCGCGACGGCAAGCCCATCCGCAGCGGCCTGACCGGCGATTTCAGCGTCCCCGCTCCCTATCATCCCGCGGTCGAAGCCGATGCGCAGCAGGCGCGCCAGCTGTCGGGGCTCGAGCGCGCGCGGCCGGTGTGGAAGATCGCGGGCGACGACGGCATCGCCTATATCGAGCTCGAGCCCACGACGGCGTCGGGCACGCTGACGATCGACTTCGCCTTCCGCGACGACAAGGTGACGCGGGGCCAGACGATCGAAACCTGGCTCGATCCGGGCGATCGGCCGTGGACCGTCGTCGGCTTCGCCGCGGGCACGATCGGCTACAACACGCTCGACGACCGCATGGAACCGGTGGCCGAGACGATCGACGATCTCAACGGCGACGCGCGCCTCGCGCTCTATGCGAAGGGCCGGGTGCGCGGCAAATGGCTGATGACGCTGGCTTACGACAGCGACAAGGACAAGGATGACGCGCGCTTCGGCGGCGTGATCGATCCGCGCGCCTATTACACCATCTACGCCGACCACAACGAAACGCGCTACGACGCCGCGTCGGTGCGCAAGCTCTATCTGCGGCTCGAACGCCCGCAATTCTATGCGATGTTCGGCGATGTCGAGACCGGCATTTCGGAACCCCAGCTCGCCCGCTACCAGCGCGCACTCAACGGCGGAAAGGCCGAGTATCGCGGCAAGACTATCGCCGCGACCGCCTTCGCCGCCGACACGCCGTACCGCTTCCGCCGCGACGAGATCCAGGGCAATGGCCTGACGGGGCCGTACCAGCTCGGCGCGAAGGACATTTTGCCGAACAGCGAGCGGATCGTCATCGAGACGCGCGACCGGCTGCACAGCGAGCGCATCATCGAGACGCGCAGCCTGACGCGCCATATCGATTACGACATCGACTATTTCGCGGGCACGCTGCGCTTCCGCGAACCGGTGCTCAGCCGCTCGTCGGGACTCGATCCGCAGTTCATCGTCGCCGAATATGAGGTCGACGGCATCGGCGAGCGCGTGCTCAACGCCGGTGGCCGCGTCAGTTACCAGTCGGACGACGAGCAGCTCCGCGTCGGCGCGACGATGATCCACGACGAGAGCAGCGACGCCAAAACCAATCTCGGCGGCGTCGATGCGCGCTATCGCCCGAATGTCGACACCGAAATCCGCGCCGAAATCGCGGTCAGCGATGCCTCGTCAAAGCCGGGCAGCAGTGTCGCCGCCCCGGGCCGTGCGACCGCGTGGCTGGTCGAAGCCGAGCACCACAGCCGGACGGTCGACGTGCTCGCCTATGTCCGCGAGCGCCAGACCGGCTTCGGCGCGGGCCAGCTCAACCGCGGCGAGGACGGCACGCGCAAATTCGGTCTCGATGCGCGGCTGCGCGCGACGCGCACGCTGTCGCTGACCGGCAGCGCGTGGCAGGAGGATTATCTCGATGTCGGATCGCGCCGCCGCGCCGCGCGCGCGCTGGCCGAATATGACAATGGCACCACCGTCGCGCGCGCCGGCATCACCCACGCCGACGACCGGCTGGCGGACGGCACGCGCAATGTGTCGAACATCGTCCAGTTCGGCGCGACGCAGCGCCTGTTCGAAAAGCGCCTCGAACTCGACGCGCAGACCGAATTCGCGCTGGGCGGCAAGGATGCGAGCGTCGATTTCCCGACGCGCCGCCGCCTCGGCGCGCACTTCGCGATCACGCGCGACGTCAACCTGGTCGGCAGCTACGAGATCGCCGATGGCGACAGCATCAAGGCACGCACCGCGCGGCTGGGCTTCGACCTTGCGCCCTGGGCCGGCGCGCGGCTGCTCGCGACCGCGAACCAGCAGGATATCGGCGAATATGGTCCGCGCAGCTTTGCCGCCTACGGCCTGTCGCAGACGCTGCGGCTCGGCAAGAAGCTGACGGTCGACCTGTCGGTCGACGGCAACCGCACGCTCGGCGGCATCCGCGCGGGCGACGTACTCAATATCGAGCAGCCGGTGGCATCGGGCGGTTTCCTGGGTGGGAACGGCACGCTGACCGAGGATTTCCTCGCGATCAGCACCGGCGCGACGTACCGCACCGAGCGCTGGACGCTGGCCGGGCGTGCCGAATATCGCGACGGGGAGCTTGCCAACCGTTACGGGCTGACGCTCGGCACGCTGCGCCAGCTCGGCGAAGGCCGCGCGCTCGGTGCGCTCTTCACCTACGCCAGGGCGAGCGGCAGCGGCACGGTGCCGACGACCGAAGTGATGAGCTTCGAGATGAGCTGGGCGCACCGCCCCGCCGAATCGCGCGTGCAATGGCTCAACAAGAGTGAGTTCCGCTCGGACAAGGTGCGGGGCGCGATCGCCGGCCAGCCGGGGCCGATCGGCGGCGGCGCGCTGACGATCGACGGCGACGCGACGAGCCGCCGCGCGCTCAACAGCCTGTCGCTCAACTGGACGCCGATGGGCGACCGCGGCGAAAACGGCATGTGGTACGAACGCGCCGAAATCGGCCTCTTCTGGGGCACGCGCTATAATTTCGACCGGTTCGGCGCCGACGATGTGAAGGGCTGGTCGAACCTGCTCGGCGCCGATTTCCGCTTCAGTCTCGGCGAGCATGTCGACGTCGGGGCGTCGGGCACGGTGCGCGTCGGGACCGGCGGCGACACGCTGAGCTGGGCGGGCGGGCCGACGATCACGCTGGCGCCGATGAAAAATGCCAATGTGACGCTCGGCTATAATTTCGCAGGGTTTCACGACCGCGATTTCGAGGACAGCCGTTTTGCGCGTTCAGGGGCCTATGTGACCTTCAAGCTGAAGTTCGACCAGACGAGCTTTCAGGGACTGGGGTTATAAGTCGATCCTCCCTGTGGCGAAGCCATGGGGAGGTGGCAGCGCGAAGCGCTGACGGAGGGGCCGTAACGCGACGTTCCCAGCCCCTCCACCACTCGCTTCGCGAGCGGTCCCCCTCCCCACCGCTTCGCGGCAGGGAGGATTTGGTTTCAATCCGCGAACAGCAGGACCGGGGTCTCGATCAGCTTCTTGAGCGCCTGCACATAGCTCGCGGCATCCCAGCCATCGACGACGCGGTGGTCGCAGCTGATCGACAGGTTCATCAGCTTGGCGCGGCGGATCTCGTCGCCGTCGAAGACCGGACGCTCGACGATCTTGTTCGGGCCGATGATCGCGACCTCGGGCCGGTTGATCACCGGGGTCGTCGCGATGCCGCCGAGCGGGCCGAGCGAGGTGACGGTGAGCGTGCCGCCGGTCAGCTCCTCGACCTTCGCCTTGCCGGTGCGCGCGGCTTCGGCGAGGCGGCTGATTTCGCTCGCGAGCTGCCAGACATTCTTGTCCTGCGCGTCGCGGATCACCGGGACCATCAACCCCGCGTCGGTCTGCGTCGCCATGCCCAGATGCACCGCGCCGTAGCGCGTGACCACGCCGCCCTCGTCGTCGTAGCGCGCGTTGATCATCGGGAACTGCGGGATGGTGCGGCAGATCGCAACGATCAGGAAGGGCAGCATGGTCAGCTTGGGCCGTCCGCCGCGGTTGGCGTTGAGGTCGGCGCGCATATCCTCGAGCGCGGTGACGTCCATTTCCTCGACATAGGTGAAGTGCGGAATCGCGCGCTTCGACGCCGCCATATTCTCGGCGATCTTGCGGCGCATGCCGATGACCTTGATCGGTTCGTCGGCGCGCGCGCGGCTGGCGCCGGGGGCGTGATAGCCCTGCCCGCCGCTGTAGCGCAGGAAGGCGTCGAGGTCGGCGTGGCGGATGCGGTCGCCTTCGGCGTGGACCTGACCGAGGTCGACGCCGAGATCCCTGGCGCGGGCGCGGACGGCGGGGGATGCGAGGACAGTCTTCCCATGCTCCGCTCGGGCTGAGCTTGTCGAAGCCCCGTCCTTCTGTTCAACGGTCGAAGACAAGGACGGCCCTTCGACAGGCTCAGGGCGAACGGGTTGGGGTGTCGGCGCGGCGGCGTCGGCCACCGAAACTTCCTCGGCGCCCGGGGTTTCCGCGACGATGTCTTCTTCGACCGGCGTATCGGCCGGCGGCGCTTCGACCTCGCCGTCGCCGTCGGTCTCGATCACCGCGAGCGTCGAGCCGATCGGGATCAGGTCGCCGACCTCGCCCGCGAGTTCGACGACGATCCCCGACACGGGCGATTCCATTTCGACGGTCGCCTTGTCGGTCATCATGTCGGCAAGCTGCGCATCTTCCTCGACGCGCTCGCCGATCTTGACATGCCAGGCGACGATTTCGGCCTCAGCGATGCCTTCGCCGATGTCGGGCAGACGGAATGAATAGCGGGCCATTTGCGTCAGTCCTTCAAGATTTTGGTGAGCGCGGTCGCGATGCGCACCGGGCCGGGGAAATAGGCCCATTCGAGGCTGTGCGGGTACGGAGTGTCGAAGCCGGTGACGCGTTCGACGGGCGCCTCGAGATGGTAGAAGCAGCGCTCCTGCACGAGCGCCGCGAGTTCGGCGCCGAAGCCCGAGGTGCGCGTCGCTTCGTGGATGATCAGGCAGCGGCCGGTCTTTTTCACCGACGCCTCGATCGCGTCCATGTCGAGCGGCAGCAGGGTGCGCAGGTCGATGATCTCGGCGTCGATGCCCATTTCCTCGACGATCGTCCGCGTGACGTGGACCATCGTGCCATAGGCGAGGATCGTCAGCGCCTCGCCCTCGCGCACGGTCGCGGCCTTGCCGAGGTCGATGCGGTAATAGCCCTCGGGCACCGCACTCGCGTCATGCTTCGACCAGGGCTCGACCGGGCGGTCGTAATAGCCGCTGAAGGGGCCGTTGTAGATGCGCTTGGGTTCGAGGAAGACGACGGGGTCATTGTCCTCGATCGCCGCGATCAGCAGCCCCTTGGCGTCATAGGGGTTCGACGGGATCACCGTCTTCACGCCGCAGATGTGCGTCATGATGCTTTCGGGTGACTGGCTGTGCGTCTGGCCGCCGAAGATGCCGCCGCCGAAGGGCGTGCGCACCGTCATCGGGCAGATATAGTCGTTTGCCGAACGGTAACGCAGCCGCGCGGCTTCGCTGACGAGTTGGTCGAGCCCCGGATAGATATAGTCGGCGAACTGGATTTCTGGGACCGGGCGCAGGCCATAGGCGCCCATGCCGACCGCGACGCCGATGATGCCGCATTCGTTGATCGGGGTGTCGAACACCCGGGTCTTGCCATGCTTTTTCTGGAGGCCCGCGGTCGCGCGGAACACGCCGCCGAAAAAGCCGACGTCCTCGCCCATCACCACCGTGTTGAGGTCGCGTTCGAGCATGACGTCCATGGCGCTGTTGATCGCCTCGATCATGTTCATGGTTTTCGTGGCGGTTTGGGTCTCAACGCTCATCATTCGGGCTTCCAGTTGGGGCCGAACTTGGCCTCTTGCTCGGCGAGCATCTGTGCGCACTGTTCCTTGAGGTGCCAGGGCATCTCCTCGAACACGTCCTGGAACATCGTCTCGAACGGCTGGTGCATGCCGTGCCCGAGAATACCGAGCTTTTCCGATTGCTTCTGGGTCGCCTTGACCAGATCGTCGAGCTCCCTGGCCTGCGCGGCGTGGCGTTCTTCGTCCCACTCGCCGAGCGCGACCAGATGCTGCTTCAACCGTGCGATCGGATCGCCGAACGGCCATGCGGTCGCCTCGTCCGCGGCGCGATAGGCGCTCGGGTCGTCCGACGTGCTGTGCCCTTCGCTGCGATAGGTGAAATGCTCGATCAAGGTCGGGCCGTTGTTCGTGCGCGCGCGATCGGCCGCCCACGCAGTCGCGGCATAGACCGCGAGCGGATCATTGCCGTCGACGCGCAGCCCGGCGATGCCATAGCCCACGGCGCGCGCCGCAAAGGTCGTACGCTCGCCGCCGGCAAAGCCCGAGAAGCTGGAGATCGCCCACTGGTTGTTGACGACGTTGAAGATCACCGGCGCGTTGTAGACGGTGGCAAAGGTCAGCGCCGAGTGGAAGTCGCCTTCGGCTGACGACCCCTCGCCGCACCAGACGGTCGCGATGCGGCTGTCGCCCTTCGATGCCGAGGCCATCGCCCAGCCCACCGCCTGCGGATATTGCGTCGCGAGGTTGCCCGACACGCTGAAGAAGCCATGTTCGGGCGCCGAATACATGATCGGCAGCTGACGCCCGAGCAGATGGTCGCCGCGGTTCGAATAGATCTGGTTCATCATCTGGATCAGCGGATAGTCGCGCGCGATCAGGATGCCCTGCTGACGATAGCTGGGGAAGCACATGTCCGACCGGTCGATCGCCATCGTCGAAGCGACCGAGGTCGCCTCCTCGCCGGTGCATTTCATGTAGAAGCTGGTCTTGCCCTGCCGCTGGGCCCGGAACATGCGATCGTCGAACGCGCGTACCAGCATCATCGTGCGCAACATCGTCCGCAACCGCTCGGCGCTCAGCTTCGGGTCCCACGGCCCCTTCGCCACCCCGTCGAAATCGAGCACGCGGACGAGACCGTAGCACATGTCGCGCATCGCATCGGGCCGGGTATCCTCGCTCGGACGCGGCGTCGCGTCGACCGCGGGGACATCGATGTCTCCGAAATCGGGGGTGTCCCCGGGGCGGTAGCGCGGTTCGGGAATATGGAGCGACAACGGCGGCAGATTGCTCGCCGGGCGCCCCGGATTCGCCTTGGGGGGCGTCTCGGGCATATCTTCATCCCTTCGGGCGCGAATCGTCGCGCCGTTTAGTTATATTTCAACGTGGCGACATATTATTACAGTCGCCAAGGCAATGCAACGCCGGGCTTCAGACCGCTACGGGCGCCGCGATATGCGTCTGCGGCGCGTAGGCCTCGACCGCGAAATCCTCGAACCGATAGTCGAAAATGCTCGCGGGACGGCGCAGGATGCGCAGCTTCGGCGCACCCGCCGGAATGCGCGCCAGCTGCTGTTCGACCAGGTCGGCGTGGTTCAGGTAGAGATGGACATCGCCGCCGGTCCACACGACCTCGTGCGCGTGCAGCCCCGTCTGCTCGGCGAGCATGCGCGTCAGCAGCGCCGCCTCGAAGATGTTGAAGGCAAAGCCGAGCCCGAGGTCGCACGACCGCTGGAACAAAAGGCACGACAGGCCGCCGTCGCTGCGGACGTGGAACTGGTAGGTCATGTGGCACGGCGGCAGCGCCATGCGGTCGAGATCGGCGACGTTCCAGCCGGTGAAGATATGGCGCCGCGATCCGGGGTTGTTCTTCAGCGAGTCGACCAGCGCGGCAATCTGGTTGTGCCCCTGCGCGGCACGGCGAAACAACCCCTCGCCCGCCGGCTCGTAGCGCGGCCAGTTGACCCACTGATGGCCGTAGACGGGACCCAGATCGCCCCATTTCGCCGCGAAATCATCGTCGGCGATGATTCGTGCCTCGAAATCCTCGGCGCTGATATCGTCGCCCGTCGCCTTGCGATATTTTTCGAGCGGCCAGTCGGTCCAGATTCGCACCCCCTGCGACACCAGCGAGCGGATGTTGGTGTCGCCGGTTAGAAACCACAGCATCTCGCGCAGCGCGGTTTTCCAGTAGACGCGCTTGGTGGTCAGCAACGGGATCGCATCGTCCCCGAGCGAGAATCGCATCGTCTCGCCGAACAGCGAACGGGTGCCGACTCCGGTGCGGTCGATGCGCTCGTCGCCCTCGACCCAGATGCGGCGCATCAGGTCGAGATACTGGAGTTCATAGTGGATGGACTCAGGCAAGATTCGCTCCCGTCGCTCGGTTCATATTGCTAGGCCGCGCACAACGGCGCGGCAAGGTGAGTCGCGCCCTGCCGGGCGTCGAGCGCTCGCGAACCACGATCCGGCTGCGACGCACACGGCAGAACATTTCGCTGTCCCGAGTGCCGGATTGCTCCGGAATCGGCAATGTTGCGGGCTGTGCCGATTGGCGCTTGATGTTCGCCGAATGCGCGTCTAGAGGACCGCCCTGCCTTCGCGGCGCCCCTCGGGTCGCTCGCAAAGATCGGTCGGGGAGTAGCTCAGCCTGGTAGAGCACTGTCTTCGGGAGGCAGGGGCCGGAGGTTCGAATCCTCTCTCCCCGACCAGTTTCTTTTGCAATCAACACCCCTTGTAAGCCGCGCGCGGAACACCTAGATTGGTGTCACGCCGCTGTGGTTTTCCCCCTTTCCATTGCGGCGAGTGCCCTGCCGAGAGGCGTGGGCGCGTCCTCCCTGGACCCTGGCCACCTCGTACTTCGGTACGGGGTGGTTTTTTTATTCGGCGGCTTCGGCCTGCGCCGCACCGGGCCACGCCGTCGCGAGATCGGCCAGCAGGGCGCGGAACCATTCGGCGAGCGGCGCGATTCGCGGGAGGTCGGGCGACCGGTCACGCCGCAGATACAGACTGCGATCGATCTCGATCTGAACCGCATGCACCCCTTGTTCGGGGCGACCGTGCGTCCGCACGATATGGCCGCCGGCATAGGGCTGGTTAAGCGACACGGGAACGCCCAGCGCTTCGGCCGCGGCAACGACGCGGTCGACCAGCCAGGCGTCGGCGGTGTCGCCGAATCGGTCGCCGATGACGACGCGCGCGCCATGCCCCGCCTGCCCGACGGGAATCGACGGCATGCTGTGCAGATCGATCAGGATCGCGTGCCCGAAGCGTCTCCGCGCCGATTCGAGCGCCTGCGCCAGCGCCTCGTGAAAAGGCCGGTGCAGCGAATCGAGGCGCCAGGCGAGCGCAGCGCGATCGACCGGTTTTTTCCACAAGGGGCCGACGTCGGCGAGCCGCGTCGGCACGACCCCCAGACCGGCGCGTTCCTTGCGCCCCGGCGCCGAAAATTGCGCCCGCAGCGCGGGGGCGACCTCGCCGGGTGCCATCTGCCCCTCGCCGCGGTTGCAGTCGGCGACGGCGCGCGCCCACAGCGCCTGCACCCGCGTTGCGCCCGCTTCGCCCGCGCGCGCGGCGATCAGGTCGGACCAGCTGTCTTCGAGGCGTTCGAGATCCGCTGGAGCCGCGCGGGCGGCCGCCAGGATTTCGGGTGGATAGATACGTCCGGCATGCGCGAGCGAAACCACCAGCGGCGACGCCGCGACGGCGGGCCGGTCGACGGCAATAGCGGCGGAAAAGTTACTGTTGCGCGGCATCGGCAAGGGGTGGCAAAATTCGGGCAGAGAATCCAGCGCGGCCTGAATTTGTTAAGTTTGTCGCGCTATGAGACGGTTTCGATACGATGCGCGGGGCCGAGAGCCAAGGCTGCCGCGGGACCAGGGGGCTGTACCAGGCATGATTCGCATATTGCTGGCCGAAGACGATGATGTGATGCGCGAGTATCTTGCGCGCGCGCTCACCAGCGCGGGCTATCACGTCACGTCGGTCGATCGCGGCACCGCGGCGGTGCCGCTGATCGATTCGGGAACCTTCGACCTGCTATTGTCGGACATCGTCATGCCCGAGATGGACGGGATCGAACTCGCCCAGCACACCGCGCGGGTCGCGCCGCAGACGCAGGTGATGTTCATCACCGGCTTCGCCGCGGTATCGCTGCGCGCCGAGGAAAATGTACCGCAGGCCAAGCTGCTGTCGAAGCCCTTTCACCTCAAGGATCTGGTGCGCGAGGTCGACAGCCTGTTCGGCCGCGCCGACCGGTCGAACCAACAATAAAGCCCCCGATCGACGCGAAGGGCTTGCCAAGCCGCGCGGAGGTGATTAGGGGCCGCGTCACCCCAAGGGATGGGCGTGTAGCTCAGTGGTAGAGCACTGTGTTGACATCGCAGGGGTCGCAAGTTCAATCCTTGCCACGCCCACCATTCAAAAGCCCCGGGAACCGACAGGTCCCCGGGGCTTTTTGCATCGCGGCGCCCGGTGGCCCGCCCCCGTCAGGACCAGCTGCGCACCAGCGCCTCGGCCGTCGCGTCGATCGCCCCCGGCTCGGCATCGCCGACCAGCGCGTAGGACATGTCGCCGCGCCGCCAGTAGGCAACCGACTGCGCCCCCTCGCGGATCGCGTCGGGGCGCTCGGGAGCGCCGGTCCGGTCACGCAGCGCGAAGAGCGACAGCGAATCGCCGCCGCGCGTCCGGACCGCGACCAGCAGTGCGGGTCCCTTCCCCGTCGGAAAAAGCTGGACGTCGGTGATTCGCCAGCCGCTGGGCACGCTGGGCAGCGCGATCGCCGTGCTCGCCTCGATCTCGCGCGCGTCGAATTGCGGCATTTCGACCTGTGACGCCATGGTCGCACGCATCTGCGCAACGCGATGCGAGGTCAGCGCATAATCGACATAGCCCGGCGGCTCGCGCATATCGACGACCAGCACGCCCGCCAGCATCGCCGCCGCCGCCATTCCACCGGCGGGCATCCAGCGCCGCCAGCGCGGCTTGCGCGGCTGCAACCGCTGCATCAGCCTCGCCTGCTCCCCGGGCACCGCTCGCTTGTCGCGGGCGAGCAGGCGCAGCGCATTCCGCACGCCGAGGTCGCCCATCACCCGCGCGGCAAGTTCGGGATGGCCGCGAAGATAATCCTCGACGGCGAATCGCCCCTCGAGATCGAGCTGTCCGTCGACATAGGCGTCGATTTCCATCTCGCTAGGCACTCTCGTCATCATATCCTCCCACCAGGCGCAGCGGCGGTGCGGCCGCGCCTTCATCTCTCGCCCGCCGCAGCGCCGCACGCGCGCGCGCCACCCGCGACATCACCGTTCCGACGGGCACGTCGAGCAAGGTCGCGCATTCCTGATAGCTGAAGCCCTCGACGGCGGTCAGATGAAGCGCCGTGCGATGATGGTCGGGCAAGGCGGCAAAGCCGCGCACAATCTCGCCCAGCCGCACATGATGCTCCTGCGGCGCGTCGGCCTGCTCGACCAGCGTTTCGGCGAAGCGGTCGTTGCGGCGCATTTCGGCTGCCTTGCGCCGCGTTCCCGATATGAAGACATTGTGGACGATCGCGAGCAGCCAGTGCCGCCGGCTGCGTTCGGGCCGAAAAGTCTCCTGCCGCTCGATGGCCCGGAGCAGCGCGTCCTGCACGACATCGTCGGCGTCCTGCACATCGCGCGCCAGTGCGCGCGCATAGCGGCGCATCGCGGCGAGATCGTCCGCCATGTCCCGGTCGTCGGGGCGCCGGGAATCCGTGTCGCGGTCACCGTCCATCAGGCGACTTTAGCGAGTTCTGCCGGCCTGTCGCCCGTGTGCAGGCGATCGTAGACCGTCGCCACCGCATCCAGCACCGCGCCCCAGTCGTAACGAAGCGCCGCGGCACGCGCGGCGTGGCCGAGCCGCACCCGTGCCGCGGGGCGATCGCTCAGCGCCCGCGCGGCGGCGGCAAAGGCGCGAATATCGCCCGGGGGCACGAGCATGCCGGTTTTTCCGTCCGCGATCAGCGACGCGGCGCTGGGGACATCGGCCGACAGGACGGCGAGCCCGGCGGCCATCGCCTCCAGATTGACGTTGCCGAACGCCTCGGTGACGCTGGGGTTGATCAGGAGGTCGGCGCTCGCGACGGCGCGGCCGAGTTCGGCGCCCTCGAGCAGCCCGAGGAAGGTCACATTGGGCAGCCGCCGCGCCAGCCAGTCGCGCGCGGGGCCGTCGCCGACGACCATCGGCCGCACGGCGTGGCCGCTATCGCGCAGCGCCGCGATCGTGTCGGCAAAGACCGCGAGCCCCTTTTCGAGCACCAGCCGCCCGAAAAACAGCGGCACGATATCGTCGGGGGCATAACCGAGGCTCGCGCGGAAGGCGTCGTCGCGGCGCGCGGGATCGAAGGCGCGATGGTCCACCCCCCGCGACCAGAGCGACACCCTGCCGTCGCCATGACGCCCCGCCATCTCCGCCACGATCGGCGGCGTCGGGGCGAGGATATGGTCGCTGTCGCCATAGAAGCGGTCGAGATAGGCCTCCACCGGCGCGCGGAGAAAACCCAGCCGGTAATAGTCGAGGTAGGTTTCGAAGCGGGTGTGCAGGCTGGCGACCACGGGGATGCCCGCCTGCCGCGCGGCCTTCTGCGCCTGTCGCCCCAGAATGTCGGGCGCCGAGAGGTGGACGATGTCGGGCGCGAAGGCCGCCATGTCGCGCTGCGCGGTACGGGTGAAGCCGAGCGCCAGCCGGTATTCGGGGCGGCCGGGAATGGCGGCCGAGCGCACCGAATGCACGTCGCCCACCGATGCGAAGGCCTTTTGCGGCGCCGTCGGCGAATAGATGCGCACCTCGGCGCCCACCCGCTCGAGCAGGTGGCCGACAAGCCGGTTCAGCGCGCGATTGGCGCCGTCGCGCACGCAGTCGTAATTGCCCGAAAAGAGCGCGACGCGCAGCGGGCGCGCCCGGCCGGGCCGGCGGGCGGCGGGAAAGGGCGCGAGATTGGAGGGGGAGAGAAAGGTCGTCATGCCCCGCATACGCGGCACGACGCCTGTCTATTCCCTCCCGCGCCTCAATTCCGTCGGTGTCAGGCCATCCCGCGCGCCAGATCGCCGCGCGAGGCGTCGCCGATCTGGCTGCCGCCGTCGCAGTCGAGGATCGTGCCGGTGATATAGCCCGCCGCGGGCGAGCACAGGAACACCGCCGATTCGGCGACCTCGCCGATCTCGCCCCAGCGCTTCATCGCGATGCGGTCGAAATGCGCCTGGCGCGTCGCGGCGTCGGGTGCGAGGCGCGCCATGCCCTCGGTGCCCGCGATCGGGCCGGGCGAGATGCCGTTGACGCGCACCTCGGGGCCCCATTCGAGCGCGAGCACGCGGACCAGCTGGTTGATCCCGGCCTTCGCCGCGCAGGCGTGCGCCTGCAGCGCCGAGGCGTTGATCGCCTGCCCCGCGGTGATCGCGATCAGCGACGCGCCGGGGCGGTTGAGCAGGTTGTGGCAGCCGCGAAAGACGTTGAAGGTGCCGTTGAGGTCGATGTCGACAACGGTGCGGAACGCGTTCGCCGACATGCCGAGCACCGGCGCGAGGAAATTACCCGCGGCGCCCGAGACGACGATGTCCATCGGGCCGAACCGGTCGGCGACCGTCTCCATCACCCCGCGAATCGCGGCATAGTCGCGCACGTCGCCCGACAGGCCGATCGCGTCGTGGCCGATCTCGGCGGCGGCGCGCTGCGCCTTGTCGGGGTCGCGCCCGGCGACGGCGACCTTCGCACCCAGTTCGGCAAAACGCCTGGCGATCCCGAGGTTGATGCCGCTGGTCCCCCCGGCAACGAAAGCGGTCTTGCCCGCCAGCAAATTGTCGCGAAACGCACTCGTCATAGTCTTCTCCCTCCGGGCTTTCTTGGTTCCGCCTCCGCGCACGGGGTTGACGGAATGGAATCGGTGGCCTTTTGAAACGCGACAAGACAGCAAGGATCAGGACATGGCAAGCGGCCCCACCTCGAACAGCTTCATCTCGCAGCGCCTGAAGCTCCACTATGCCGATTGGGGCAACGCCGATGCCCCGCCGCTTTTGCTGGTCCACGGCGGGCGCGATCACTGCCGCAGCTGGGACTGGGTCGCCGAACGGCTGGCCGACCGCTACCATATCATCGCCCCCGACCTGCGCGGCCACGGCGACAGCGCCTGGTCGCCCGACGGCAATTACGAGATGGGTGCCTTCGTCTACGATCTCGCGCAGCTCGTCCACCAGCTCGACCTCGCGCCGGTCACGATCGTTTCGCATTCGATGGGCGGCAATATCTCGACGCGCTACACCGGCCTGTTCCCCGACAAGGTGAAGAAGCTGGTGTCGATCGAGGGGCTGGGCCCCTCGCCCGCGGTGCAGGAAGAACGCAGCGCGACCCCGTTCGACGAACGCATGCGCCAGTGGATCGCCGACAAGCGCCAGGCTGCGGGGCGCCAGCCAAAGCGCTATGCGACGCTCGATGATGCGCTCGCGCGTATGGTCGCGGAAAACAGCTATCTGACCCCCGAGCAGGCCCGCCACCTGACGACCCACGGCATCAACCGCAACGAGGATGGCAGCTGGAGCTGGAAGTTCGACAATTATCTGAACATCTGGACCATCTTCGACATGCCGCAGGACGAGCTGCACAAATTATGGTCGAGCATCACCTGCCCGACGCTCTTGCTCTACGGCGCCGACAGCTGGGCCTCGAACCCCGAAAAGGACGGACGCATCCGCCATTTCAGCAATGCGCAGGTGATCGAGTTTGAAAATGCCGGTCACTGGCTGCACCACGACCAGTTCGAGCGGTTCATGTCCACGCTAGAGAATTTCCTCTAGACCGGTCGCCGGTGGCGCGCTGCGGCGCGCGGTGAGGCGGCGGCATGGGATATTCAGGGCGACTACCAGCAGGGCAACGCGCGATGGCGGGCACCGCCGCGCTGGTCGTGGCGCTGGCGGTCGGCATCGGGCTGGTCAACGGACTCGACCTCGCGGTGGTGCGCAAGGCCGGCGAAGCGATCAGCGCCTTTGCCCTGCCCGCCCCGCCGCCCGAACCGCAGGTCGTCGCGGAAAACAAGCCTTCGCAAGCAGCCACCGGCCGCGCATCGGCCGCCAACCGGCGCGCCAGCCCCGCCCCCGTCGAAGCCCCCAAACCCCTCGTCCCTCCCGTGAAACCGCCGCCGGTTGCAGCCGCGCCCAAGGCCGGAAGCGGCAGCGACGCGTCGGCGGGCGCCGCGCCGGTCGCGGGACCGGGGACCGGCGCGGGCGGGCGCGGCGACGGTTTCGGTGCGGGCGGCACGGGAAGCGGAACCGGCGGCGGCACCCGCCCCGTCTGGCGCAGCGGCGCAATCGCCGATCGCGATTATCCGAAGGCCGCCAGCCGCGCGAAGATCGGGGGCGACGTCGAGGTACGTTTCCGGATCGAAGCGACGGGACGCGTCACCCGTTGCCGCGTGACCCGGTCGAGCGGCGACACCGCGCTCGATGCGACGACTTGCCGCCTGATCGAGGAGCGCTTCCGCTTCAAGCCCGCGACCAACGCCGGAGGCGAGGCGATCGCCAGCGACTATGGCTGGCGCCAGAGCTGGTGGCTCGAACGCCGCTGACCGCCGTACCGCGATGGCGAATTGTAACAGCGGGCGGTGACAATATGCGAATGATTATCAATATGCATTGACAGTGCGAACGACTCTCAATAGCGGCGCGATCAACCAAACCAGATAGGGGGTTATCGTGAAACCATCGACGTCCGCTTCGTTCCTCGCACTCTCCTGCGTCGGTAGCCTGATCAGCGCCCCGGCGCTCGCCGCCGAAGCCGATGCCGCACAGGACGCCCCCGGCGGTCGCGCCGACATCGTCGTGTCGGGCACCCTCGCGACCGAGGTCGAATCGCCCAAATCGACCGCCCCGATCGTCGATACGCCGCAGACCGTCACCGTGGTGTCGCAGGAACGAATCCGCCAGCAGAACCTGCTCACGCTGCGCGACGCGCTCTCGACGATCCCGGGCATCACCTTTGGCGCCGGCGAAGGCGGCGGCGGCTATGGCGATTCGATCAACCTGCGCGGCTATTCCGCCAACAACGACCTGACCGTCGACGGGGTGCGCGACAGCGCGCAGTACAGCCGCACCGACCCCTTCAACCTGCAGCAGATCGAAGTCTACAACGGCGCAAATTCGGTCTTCAACGGATCGGGCAGCGTCGGCGGCACGATCAACCTCGTCAGCAAGATCCCCTTCGCGCGCAACGCGACGACGGTGCAGGCAGCGATCGGCACCGACAATTATTACCGCGGCTCGATCGACAGCAACTGGCGCGTCAGCGACCTGATCGCGGTGCGCCTCAACGCGATGTACCATGAAAACGACGTCCCCGGCCGCGACGTCGAATCCTACCAGCGCTGGGGCGTCGCGCCGTCGATCACGATCGGCGTCGACAGCGACACCAGCCTGACGCTCGCCTATATCCACCAGAGCGACGACAACACCCCGATCTATGGCGTGCCCTTCTTCCTCAGCGGCGCGAACGACGGTCCGTTGCCCGGCGTCGACGACAGCGACTATTTCGGCATCGTCAACCTCGACAAGCAGAAGACCAGGGTCGACCGCCTGACCGCGACCTTCCGTCACGCCTTCAGCGACAATGTGTCGATCCGCAACCTGACCCGCTGGCAGCGCGTCGGCCAGTACAGCCAGACGAGCGCGCCGCAGGGCGCCTTCTGCCTCGCCAACGGACTGCAGCCGGTCGGCGCACTCCCGGATTCGACCACCGGCAAGCCCTGCGAACCGGGCATGAACACCCCGGGCTTCTATTATCCTTCCGGTCCGCGCGGGCTCGTCCGCGATCAAGTCAACGACCTGCTCCACAACCAGACCGACCTGACGATCCTGAGCGGCAGCAAGGGCGGCCTTTTCAACACGCTGGTCATCGGCGCTTCGGCGACGCAGGAAGATTATTCGATCGAGAATGCCCAGTTGCTGCGCAACCCCGGCGGCGCATTGCCGAACCCGGCGCAGCCGCCGATCAGCCTATCGAACCCGGACACCGTCTGGACCGGCCCGGTCAATTATGTGCGCACCGGGAACAGCTATGGCGACACCCGCAACCTCGCCATCTATGCGTTCGACACGCTCGAAATCTCGCCGATGTTCGAAGTGAACGCCGGGGTCCGTTATGAAAATGTGCGCACCGTCTTCCGCGCCGACACGGTGACGACACCTGCGGCAGGCGCGACTTACGCCCGCGGCGCCGAGCAGATCAGCGACGAGAATCTCTTTTCCTATCGCTTTGGCGCGGTGTTCCACCCCGTGGAGAATGTCAGCCTCTATGCCGCCTATGGCAATGCAAAGACGCCGACTTCGGCCACGGTCCGCGCGGGTTGCGGTCTTCCCGCTGCAGCGCCGGGTGCGGCCGACCCGTGTGCGGTCGCGCCCGAAAAGGCCCGCACCTTCGAAGTCGGTGCCAAGGCGGAGTTGATGAACAAGAAGCTGCTGCTGACCGCCGCGCTGTTCCGCAACGAGCGAACCAATTTCCGTACCCCGTCGAACGATCCGGCGGCACCCAACTCGCTGCAGGTCCTCGACGGCAAGTCGCGCGTCGATGGACTCGCGCTCGGCATCACCGGCAATGTGACCCCCGAATGGGCTATCTTCGCCAACTACACCTATCTCGACAGCGAGGTGCGCCAGAGCGTTTCCGACTTCTGTCTCGCGAACCCCGGGCCGATCCTGCCGACGCCACCGGCGACCGCGATCACCAATCCCTGCGCGAACAGCGTCGCGATCCCCGATCCGCAACGCGGCGACCGGTTGATCCAGACCCCGAAGCATTCGGGTAGCCTGTTCACCACCTATGTCTTCCCGTTCGGGCTGCAGATCGGCTACGGCCTGACCTATCAGGGCAAGTTCGCAACCAACCAGCGCAACCTGCTGCAGCGCACGCAGTTCATGGTCGACGATTATCTGATCCACCGCGCCTTCGTGTCGTACGACTTCAAAAACGGCCTGGTGGCCCAGCTCAACGTCAGCAACCTGACGAACGAGGATTATTACACCGGCGTGCGCAACAACGTGGGCGCCGCAACCACGGCAGCGAACGGCACCGTCTCGGGCGGCGCCGTCACCGGCGGCTGGGCCACCCCGGGCGACGCGCGCTCGGCGGTGTTCAGCCTCTTCTACAACTTCTGATCGGCAAAGGGCGGGCGCGGCGCATTGCCGTTCCCGCCCTATTCGTCCTAGAAGCACCGCATGATCCGCATCATCCCCGACGTGCTCGACGCCGACGGCGTCGCGAAACTGCGTGCCGTCCTCGACGCCGCGTCGTGGGTCGACGGCAACGAGACGTCGGGCCCGCAGGCCGCGCTCGCCAAGCGCAACGAACAGCTTCCCGAATTCGGCGATGCCGCCGCCGAGGCGGGGCGGATGGTGCTCGACGCGCTGGGCCGTATCCCGCTGTTCATGGCCGCCGCGCTGCCGCTCAAAATCTATCCGCCCTATTTCAACCGCTACGCCGGGGGCAGCCATTTCGGCGATCATATCGACAATGCGATCCGCATGCGCCGCGGCGGCGACTTTCGCATGCGCAGCGACCTGTCGGCGACGCTCTTCCTGTCCGATCCGGGCAGCTACGAAGGCGGCGGGCTGGTCATCGAGGGCATGTCCGAAGCCCCCGGCATCAAGCTGCCCGCCGGGCACCTGATCCTCTATCCCTCGACCACCGTCCATCGCGTCGAGCCGGTCACTGCGGGCGTCCGCGTTGCCAGCTTCATGTGGATCCAGTCGATGGTGCGCGATCAGGGGCAGCGCGACCTGCTGTTCGACCTCGACATGGGGGTTCAGGGCACCGCGGCGCGGCTCGGACAGGGCGACCCGGCGGTCGTGCGCCTGACCGGGGTCTATCACAATCTGCTGCGACGCTGGGCCGACGCCTAAGCCTGCACCCTGAAAACCGTAGCCCTGAGATCAATCGAGCATCGCCGACCACGCGCGCGACACATGTTCGCGGCCATTCGCCAGCACGCACGCCGCAAGGTCGCGTTCGTCGGCCAGCGCGATCCCCGCTTCCGCTCCCAGCACCGTCAGCGCGGTCGCCCAGCCGTCGGCCAGCATGCACTGGCGATGCAGCACGGTCACCGAGCGCACGCCATTGGCGATCGGGTGCCCCGTGCGCGGGTCGAAACTGTGCGAATAATGCCGGTCGCCGACGGTCATACCGCGGCGATAATCACCCGAAGTCGCGACCGACAGATCGTGGAGCGCAACGCGCCACGGCGCGCCGGGCCACGACGGCGGCACTTCGACATCGACCCACCAGGGCTGGCCGTCGGGGCGGATGCCTTCGCCGCGGAGTTCGCCGCCGACTTCGATCAGGAAGTGGCGCACGCCGCTCGCGAGCAGCCGTTCGGCCGCCAGATCGACGCCATAGCCCTTGGCGATGCCCGAGAGGTCGAGCAGCGCGTCCGAAGTGCGGCGGATGCGCGCGGCGGTGGGATCATATTCGATGGCCCGGTTTCCCGCTCCCTTCGCGGGCGCCGCGGGAAGCATCGGGACCGGACCGGCGCTGCCGAAGCCCCACGCCTCGGTCGCGGCACCGAGACAGGGGTCGAAGGCCCCTCCGCTGGCAGCCGCGATGTCGAGCGCGGCCGCGACGACGGCGGCGAATTCGGGCGGGATGGCGTGCCATGCGCCCACCGGCGCACGGTTAAAGCGCGACAGGTCGGACGCGGCCTCCCACTGGCTCATCTGAGCCACGACGCGGTCGAGCGCTGCCTGGACGCGCGCGGCGGTCCCCGGCGGCGGCGCCACCGCGTGCAGGGACCAACTGGTCCCCATCGTTTCCCCGGTAAAGCTCTCGACGATCGCCCCGGCGTCGCGCCCCGCAAATGCGGCGGGCGTAAGCGCGCGGGGGATCAGGATACGGTCGGTCAGGGCGCCAGCACTTCCAGCGTCGTGACATAGCTCGCGCGGCGGCGCGGCGGGGCGTCGGCGGGCGGCGGACCTTCGCCCTCGCCCTCGACCTGCGGCGTCGTGACGTTCAGCCAGTACATGCCGGCTTCGGGCAAGGTCAGCTCGACCTTGCCGTCGACACCGGTCCGGGTGTCGATCTGGCCGAGCTGGTCGCGATAGCGGATGCCGCCGGGAATGACGGTGATCGGCAGGTCGGCGGTCGGCTTGCCGTCGAGCAGGAACTGGAAGGTGATCGTCTCGCCCGCGAACAGGTCGTTCGGATGCGTCACCGGGACCAGCTCGATGCCCTTGCCGGTCGGCTTGAACAGCGTGTCGGTCGGCTCGCCCACGGTCACGAAAATCTCGTTGCGATTGTTCGATTCGGCGGTCCGCACATTGGTCGCGCCCGCCGGAATGCGCTCGGCGAGGTTGGCGGTCGTCGTCCCGCGCGGCAGGCGCTCGGTCTTGCCACCCAGATCATAGCTGCCCATCACGCCGTCGACCGCCGAGGCGATCTTCCACGTGCCCTTCTGCGTCAGGTGGACGTCGAAGGTGCTGCGATAGCGCCCGGTCGCCTTGTTCTCGATCGGCGCTTCGCTGCCGTCGGGCGCCCACGCCTTCACCGCGTCGAGGCGCAGCGGCTGGTGTTCGAAATAGAAGAGATCGTTCGACACCGCGGCATCGACCGTCACCCAGACGTCGTCGCCCGACAGCACGGTCGACGACGGCAGCATCCACTGCCGGTGCGCGCTGGCCGGAACCGCGACCATCGCCGCGAGGACGGCCGTTGCCGCGAGACCCCAAAATTGCTTCTTCATCGCCCTGCCCTTTCTGTGCGTCAGCGGAACGAGACCGAGACGGCCCCGAGTTCGGTCTTGCCCGCGGCCTTGCCGCCGGCGCCGGCCCTCGCGGGCCAGCTGAAGGGAATGCGGAGCAGTTCGCGTCCGCCGACTTCGCGCGACGCCTCGATCACCAGCACATATTCGCCGGGCGCCGTCGCGCCGAGCTGCGCGCGCGAGAAGCTGATCCTGTGCGTGCCCGGCGCGCGCGTCGCGCCGGTGATGCCGTTCGCGGGAAAGGTCAGCGTCCGCCCCGAAACGCGCCACCACTGGCGCACGTCGCGCAGCCATTTGGTGCCCTCGTTCGCCTTCATGTCATGGTCGTACCAGACCGCGACGGTTTTCGGCTTCGCCCCCGCCTTTTCGACCCAGAAGGCGACGTAGGGCTTGTGATATTCGGCGACCTTGAGGCGCGGAATATTGACCGTGACGTCCATCGTCGCGGGCGCGGCAGCGAGCACCGGAACGGCAAGCGCCGCGCCGATCGAAGTGCCGATCGCGAGCGTGCGAATGGGAGCCTGCATGAAAACCTCCTAGTGGATGAAGACGATGGCGATGGCCGCCGGGATCGCGAGCCCCGCACCGACGAGCGGCCAGGTGCTCTTGCGCTTGGCCGCGTGCAGCCACAGCAGGAACAGCCCGGTGACCGCGAAGATCAGGCAGGCGAAGGAAAAGACGTCGATGAACAGGCTCCACTCGCCGCCCGAGTTGCGGCCCTTGTGGAGATCGTTGAGGTAGGATATCCAGCCGCGGTCGGTGATTTCGGCGCTCGCCGCGCCGGTCGCGCGATCGATCGCGACCCACGCATCGCCGCCGGGGCGCGCCGCGGGCAGATAGACTTCATCGGCCGACCATTCGGCCTCGGCGCGGGCGCGCACGGGGAAATTCGCCTCGACCCATTCGGCGACCGGGGGCGGCAGCACCGCCTTGCCGTTGGCGGGCTCGGCCCCGGCGAGCTGACCGAGCAGCGCGGGCGACATCTGCGCCGTTTTCTCGCTGACGACGGGCGAGCCCTCGATATCCGCGGCGTGGTTGAGCGTGAAGCCGGTGATCGCGAAGAGCACGAGCCCGATCAGGCTGATCGCCGAGCTCATCCAGTGCCACATGTGCAACTGCTTGAGCCAAAAGGCCTTGCGGCTCTTCTTCTTGCTGGCGACCGGGCGGGGAGACGTGGGTGCGTGCATCGAGACGTTCTGACTGGAGGACTGACGCCGCCACTATCGAGAACGATTCTCAATTACAACAATTAATCCCGCATTTCCGTTCGCCCGCTCACGCTTTGTTACAATCGCGCCTCACAGGCTCGGCAGGTCGAGCCCCTTTTCGCGCGCGCAGTCGATCGCGATGTCGTAGCCCGCGTCGGCGTGGCGCATGACGCCGGTGCCGGGGTCGTTCCACAGCACACGTTCGAGCCGCTTCGCCGCTTCGGGCGTGCCGTCGGCGACGATCACCATGCCGCTGTGCTGCGAATAGCCCATGCCGACGCCGCCGCCGTGATGGAGCGACACCCACGTCGCGCCGCTCGCGGTGTTGAGCAGGGCGTTGAGCAGCGGCCAGTCGGACACCGCGTCGGAGCCGTCGCGCATCGCTTCGGTCTCGCGGTTCGGACTCGCGACCGAACCCGAATCGAGATGGTCGCGGCCGATCACGACGGGCGCCTTGAGCTCGCCCGAGGCGACCATTTCATTGAACGCGAGGCCCAGCCGGTGGCGATCGCCGAGCCCGACCCAGCAGATGCGCGCGGGCAGGCCCTGAAACTTGATCTTCTCGCGCGCCATGTCGAGCCAGTTGTGAAGATGCGCATTGTCGGGGAGCAACTCCTTCACCTTGGCATCGGTCTTGTAGATGTCCTCGGGATCGCCCGACAGTGCCGCCCAGCGGAACGGCCCGATGCCGCGGCAGAAGAGCGGGCGGACATAGGCGGGGACGAAACCGGGGAAGTCGAAAGCATTCTCGACCCCCTCGTCCTTCGCCATCTGGCGGATGTTGTTGCCATAGTCGGTCGTCGGCACGCCCGCCGCCTGCAGGTCGAGCATCGCCTGAACATGCACCGCCATCGACGCCTTGGCCGCCTTGGCAACCGCCGCAGGATCGCTCTCGCGCTTCGCGAACCATTCGTCGAGGGTCCAGCCGGCGGGGAGATAGCCATTGACCGGGTCATGCGCCGAGGTCTGGTCGGTGAGCAGATCGGGGCGGATGCCGCGACGCACCATCTCGGGCAGGATTTCGGCGGCATTGCCGAGCAGACCGACCGAAATCGCCCTGCCATCGGCATGGCTGGCCTCGATCATCGCGATCGCCTCGTCGATGCTTCCCGCCTGCTTGTCGAGATAGCCGGTGCGCAGGCGCATTTCGATGCGGCTCGGCTGGCACTCGATCGCAAGGCAGCTCGCGCCCGCCATCACCGCGGCGAGCGGCTGCGCGCCGCCCATGCCGCCGAGGCCGGCGGTGAGCAGCCAGCGGCCCGACAGGTCGCCGCCATAATGCTGGCGCCCCATCTCAACGAAGGTTTCGTAGGTGCCCTGAACGATGCCCTGGCTGCCGATGTAGATCCAGCTGCCCGCGGTCATCTGACCGTACATCATCAGGCCCTTTTTATCGAGCTCGTGGAAATGCTCCCAATTCGCCCATTCGGGAACGAGGTTCGAATTGGCGAGCAACACGCGCGGAGCATTTTCGTGGGTGCGGAAGACGCCGACGGGCTTGCCCGACTGGATGAGCAGGGTTTCGTCGCCCTCGAGCCGTTTCAGCGTCTCGACGATCCGGTCATAGCTTTCCCAGTCGCGTGCGGCGCGGCCGATGCCGCCATAGACGACCAGCTCGTGCGGCGCCTCGGCGACATCGGGATGGAGGTTGTTCATCAGCATCCGCATCGGCGCTTCGGTCAGCCAGCTTTTCGCGCTGATCTCGGGGCCGGTCGCCGGGCGGATCACGCGGCTGTTGTCGAGGCGGGTGGTCATGAGTGTCCTTTCGCAAAATCGAGCGTCGCGGCGATCAGCTGTTCGAGGACAGGCCGGATCGCGGGGTCGGGGTCGAGGGGGGATGGCCAGCTGGCGGGGGTGATCGCGCCCGGCTCGGCCATATAGCCGCGCTGTGCCAGTTCCATCTGGATCGCGTGAAAGCCATCGTCGGGACGGCCATAATGGCGCGTGGTCCAGCCGCCCTTGAAGCGACCGTTGACGGCATGGCTGTGGCCGCTCGCGGCGCAGATGTTCGCGATCACGGTTTCGAGTTCCGGGGCCGAGGTCGTGCCGCCGTTGGTGCCGATATTGAACTGCGGCAGTTCACCGTCGAACAGCCGCGGCACGTGGCTGCGGATCGAGTGCGCGTCGTAGAGCACCACCCGGCCATGCATGGCTTTCAGCCGGTCGAGTTCGGCCGCCAGCGCCTCGTGATAGGGACGGTGATAGAGGTTGAGCCGCTGTGTGATCGATGCCTCGTCGGGCTCGCCAAAGCGATAGAGCGGCTCACCATCGAAGGTGGTCGTCGGGCAGAGTTCGGTCGTCGCCTGCCCCGGATAGAGCGACGCGCCGGAGGGATCGCGGTTCATGTCGATGACGCTGCGCGAAATGTCGGTCGCGACCAACGTCGCGCCAAGACCGGCCGCGAAGGCGTAGAGATCGGCGATCCACCAGTCGGTATCGATCTGCGCGTGCCAGGGCGAGACGAACTGGTCGCCAAACCCCGCCAGATCGGTTCCCCCGTGCGGAAAGGCGATGACGAGCGGCGCATCGCCGCGCTCGACGCGCAGCCAGCTCATGCCGCAAGGCCGGGCAGGTCCCCGACGAGATCGACCAGTTTTCCGGTGCGGACCATCGCCTGCGCCGCCGCGATATCGGGCGCCATGTGGCGATCCTCGTCGAGCGTCGGCACCTCGGCGCGCAACATCGCGCGGACGCGTTCGACCGCTTCGCTCGACTTGAGCCCGGCGTGGAAGTCACACCCCTGCCCCGCCGCGAGCAATTCGATCGCCAACACCGCGTCGACGTTCGCCGCCATCTCGGCCAGACGCCGTGCGCCATGCGCCGCCATCGACACATGGTCCTCCTGGTTCGCCGAGGTCGGGATCGAATCGACGCTGGCGGGATAGGCGCGCTGCTTGTTCTCCGACACCAAGGCCGCGGCGGTGACCTGCGGGATCATGAAGCCCGAGTTGAGCCCCGGCTTCGCAACGAGGAAGGCGGGCAAACCCGACAGCGCCGGATCGACGAGCATCGCGGTGCGGCGTTCGGACAGGCTGCCGATCTCGCACAGCGCCATGGCGATCATGTCGGCGGCGAAAGCTACGGGTTCGGCGTGGAAATTGCCGCCCGACAGCGCTTCGTCGGTGTCAGGGAAGATCAGCGGATTGTCCGAGACGCCATTGGCCTCGACCAGCAGCGTCGCCGCCGCCTGCCGCAACAGGTCGAGCGCGGCGCCCATCACCTGCGGCTGGCAGCGCAGGCAATAGGGGTCCTGCACGCGCACGTCGCCGAGGATGTGGCTCGCGCGGATTTCGGACCCCGTCATCAGCTTTGCGAGCGCGGCGGCGGTCTCGATCTGCCCCTTGTGCCCGCGCAGCGCGTGGATGCGCGGATCGAAGGGCGTATCGGACCCCTTGGCCGCCTCGGTCGAGAGGATGCCGGTGACGAGCGCGCTGCGGTGGAGGCGTTCGGCTTCGAAAAGTCCGGCGAGCGCATAGGCGGTCGAGAATTGCGTGCCGTTGAGCAGCGCCAGACCTTCCTTCGGCCCGAGGGTCAGTGGCGCGAGCCCCGCATCGGCCAGCGCCCGTGCCGCGGCCACGCGCTCACCCGCGACCCAGATCTCGCCGACGCCGATCATCGCCGCCGCCATGTGCGACAGCGGCGCGAGGTCACCCGAAGCGCCGACCGAACCCTGCGCGGGAACGACCGGGGTCAGTCCCTTGTCGAGCATCGCCTCGAGCATCGCGATCGTCGCCGGACGCACCCCCGACCCACCGCGCGCGAGGCTCGCGAGCTTGAGCGCCATCATCAACCGCGCGACGGGCACCGGCATCGGCTCACCCACCCCCGCGGCGTGGCTGAGCACGATATTGCGCTGGAGCGTTTCCAGATCGTCCGCCTCGATGCGCACCGCCGCCAGCTTTCCGAAGCCGGTGTTGATGCCATAGACCGCCTCGTCGCGCGCGAGGATGCGCTCCACCGCCGCCGCGCTCGCAGCGATGGCGGCGCGGCACTCGGGCGCAAGGCGAACCGCGCCGCCGCGATAGATGTCGCGCCATTCGGCGAGGCTCACCGATCCGGGATTCAATTGCATAGTCCGTCCTTGATGCGCGCGTGAAGCGGGTTGAAGCCGATGCGGTAGACAAGCTCGGCGGGTTCGCTGGTGTTCCAGATGGCGAGGTCGGCGGCCTTGCCGACTTCGAGCGTGCCGATGTCGGCCTGCAAACCGAGCGCGCGCGCCGCGTTGACCGTGACCGCGCGCAGGCATTCGGTGACCGACAGGCCGAACAGCGTCGCACCCATGTTGAGCATCAGCAGCAGCGAGGTCGTCGGCGAGGTGCCGGGATTGCAATCGCTCGCGAGCGCGATCGGCACCCCGGCCTCGCGCAGGGCCTGCACCGGCGGCTTGTGCGTCTCGCGCATGAAATAATAGGCGCCCGGAAGCAGCACCGCGACGGTGCCCGCACCGGCCATCGCCGCGATATCGGCCGCGTCGATATGTTCGAGATGATCGGCCGACAGCGCCCCGTAGGAGGCGGCGAGGCTGGCGCCCGCGAGGTGCGAGAGCTGTTCGGCGTGGAGCTTGACCGGCAGGCCCGCCGCGCGCGCGGCGTCAAAAACGCGCGCAATCTGCTGCGGCGTGAAGCCGATGCCCTCGCAGAAACCGTCGACCGCATCGGCGAGCCCCGCTGCTGCGGGAATGATCGCGTCGCAGACCAGGTCGACATAGGCGTCGGGATCGTCGCGATATTCGGGGGGCACCGCATGCGCGGCGAGCAAGGTCGTCGCGACACGCACATCGCGCGCTTCGCCGAGCGCGCGGGCGGCGCGCAGCATCTTGAGCTCGTCGTCGACCGTCAGTCCGTAACCCGACTTGATCTCGATCGTCGTCACCCCCTCGGCGAGCAGCGCGTCGAGCCGCGGCAGCGCGCTTTCGACCAGTTCGCCCTCGGACATCGCGCGCGTCGCGCGCATCGTCGAGACGATGCCGCCGCCCGCGCGAGCGATCTCCTCATAGGTCGCACCTTCGAGCCGCATCGCCCATTCGTTGGCGCGACTGCCGCCGTGGACGAGGTGCGTGTGGCAGTCGATCAGACCGGGGGTAATCAGCCGCCCCGCGCAGTCGATGACCTCGGCGGCACCCGGCGCCGCGCCGGCATCGCCCACCCACGCGATCCGCCCCGCGCGCGCACCGATCGCGCCGCACTCGATCAGTCCCAGGCCGTCGCCGGTCAGCGTCGCGATTCGGGCATTGGTCCAGATTCGATCCATGCTCCTAACTTGCCTGCTTCGATTATTATGTCTAGACATAATCGGACAAGATGAAGGGAGCGAGGCATGACGGCACTCTGGTTCGAACGGGCATTGCTGGCGGAAGGATGGGCGCGCGACGTGCGCGTGGCGATCGACGCGGGCCGCATTTCGGCCGTGGAAGCCGACGTCCCGCCGCAGCCCGGCGACGAACGCCACGCGATCGGCCTGCCCGGCCTCGCCAACCTCCATTGCCACGGTTTCCAGCGCGGCATGGCGGGCCTCTCCGAAACGCGCGGACGCCCCGACGATGATTTCTGGAGCTGGCGCGAGATCATGTACCGCTTTCTCGACCGGCTCACGCCCGACGACATCGCCGCGATCAATGCGCTCGCCTTTGTCGAAATGATGGAAAGCGGGTTCACCCGCGTCGCCGAATTCCATTATCTCCACAACGATGCCGACGGGCGCCGCTACGCCGACCCCGCCGAGACCGCGGGCGCGGTGGTCGCGGCGTCGGCCGAGAGCGGCATCGGCCTCACCCTCCTCCCCGTCTTCTACGCCCACGGCGATTTCGGCGGCACGCCCCCCGCACCGGGGCAGCGACGTTTCCTGTCCGATGTCGACAGCTTCGCGGCGCTCGTCGAGGCGAGCCGCGCCAAGCTGCCCGCCGACGCCACCTTCGGCATCGCGCCGCACTCGCTGCGCGCGGTGACCGCGGAGGAACTGGCGGCGATCGTCCCGCTCGCGGGCGATGGCCCCATCCACATCCACGCCGCCGAACAGCGGCGCGAAGTCGAAGCGTCGCTGGCGTGGAGCGGCCAGTGTCCGGTCGAATGGCTGCTCAACCACGCCGATATCGACGCGCGCTGGTGCCTCGTCCACGCGACGCACCTCACCGAAAGCGAATGCGACCGCCTCGCGGCGAGCGGCGCGGTCGCAGGACTCTGTCCGGTGACCGAAGCCAATCTGGGCGACGGCATCTTTCCCGCCGACCGCTATCTGGCAAAGGGCGGCATGCTCGGCATCGGCACCGATTCGAATATCCTCATCGACCCCGCGGGCGAACTGCGCGCGCTCGAATATAGCCAGCGGCTGCGCGAGCGCCGCCGCGCGATGCTCGGCAGCGACGCGATCCCGTCGATCGGCGAGCGGCTGTTCCGCGAAGCGCTCGCCGGCGGCGCGCGCGCGACGCGCGCGGGCACAGGCATCGCGGCCGGCGAGCCCGCCGACCTGTTCAGCCTCGATGCCGAAGACCCCATGTTCGCGGGGACCGACAGCGCGACGCTATTCGATCGCTGGATCTTCGGCGCGCGGACACCGGTGGTGGACTGCGTCTGGCGCGGCGGCCGCAAATGGGTCGAAGGCGGCCGCCACGTCGCGCGCGACGACGTCGCCGAACGCTACAAGGCGGTGCTGCGCGGCCTGCTCGCATGAGTTTCGAGGCGGATATCCGGGTCGCGATCGAAAGCGATATCCGCGCTGGCACGCTGCGCCCGGGCGACAAGCTGCCGTCGGAGCACGAGCTGGCGGCGCTCCATGGCTGTTCGCGCGCGACGGTCAGCAAGGCGATGGGCGCGCTGCACCGCGCCGGGCTGATCGAACGGCGGCGCAAGGCGGGAAGCTTCGTCGCCGACCAGCACGTCCATTCGGCGGTGCTCGAGGTCCCCGATCTCGCGCGGCTGATCGCGGCGCGCGGACAGGAGTATCGCTGGAAACGGCGCGAGCGGCGACAGGCGGGTGCCGACCTGCACATCGAGGGGCTCCACTATGAAGGCGGCACCGCGCTGGCGCTCGAAATACGCAGCATCGCGACCGCGACCGTGCCCGACGCCGCCGCCGAACCCTTTCTCGACGTCGCGCCCGGCACCTGGCTGCTCGCGCATATCCCGTGGACCTCGGCGCGGCACCGCATATCGGCGGCGGGCGCCAGCCCCGCCGAGGCGCGCGCGCTCGGCGTTCCACCGGGCACCGCGTGCCTGATCCTCGAACGCAGCACCTGGCGCGCCGACGAGCCGGTGACCACCGTGCGCCAGGTCTTCCGCGGCGACATGTTCGACATGGTCGCGCATTTCGAACCCAGCCTCGGCTGAATATCCGCGCCGCGGTACGGCGCAGGCACATCGTTTTCGCCGCCGGGCACAATCGCCGGGCTGTCCGCGCGCGCGCCGGCTGCTAGCGTCGCCGCCCGTGACCGGCCGTGCCCGACCCGCGCATCAGATGCGGGGGACGCGTCCTCGTCATTCCGGCGCAACTCGTGTACCGGACCATGTCGGACACAGGTTGCCGGATCGTGACACGGTCGTGCGGCGGCGAGCGAGAGGAATGTTCATGGCGTCCAAGCATGTGGTGATCGTCTCGCGCGAGATGACGAGCTTCGTCGGCGGCGGACGCTGCGACGCGACGCGCGTGCCGCCCGACGCGCTTCTGCTCGGTTTCGGCGGGGTCCAGGAACCGGTCGTGAGCACGCTGACGCCGCATGAATTCGGCGCCGGCGCCGAAGAGCATCTGCTGGTGTTCGCGGTGACGCGCGCGGCATGCGTCCGCCTGTTCGGCGAGCTGCCCGACCCCGCGGCGCGCTGGTATCTTCCGTCCGACCTGCGCGCGCTCGGCCAGTCGATCGTCGCACCCGACAGCGAACCCGCCGCCGCCGACATGCTGCGCCTCGCGCGCTCGATCGAACTGCTCTGCCAATTTTTCGCGGCGCTGCGCGCGGGGCGCATGGTCCCCGTCGATGCGCAGCCCAGCCTGAGCGAAAGCGACGTCGCGCGCGTCGCCGCGGCGCGCCGCATCGTCGACGAACGCTGGCACGAAAAACTGACGATCGACGACATCGCGCGCAGTTGCGGCCTCAATCGCGACAAGCTGACGCGCGGTTTTCGCGAGCTGTACAGCTGCACCGTCGCCGAGGCGCTGAGCGAGCGGCGGCTGCGGCAGGCGCGCGAACTGCTTGCCGCGAGCGATCTTCCCGTCGCCAGCATTGGCTATCGCTGCGGCTACCTCAACAACGCCAGCTTCACGCGCGCCTTCTCGCGCCGTTTCGGCATGGCGCCGACCGCGATGCGCCGCGTCGGTATCGCGGCGTGACCGCGATCACGGCCGCCGGCTGAACGCACCGGACCGGCAAGGCGCCGCCCGTCAGCGACGGATGGTGCCGGCGTGCTAGGTGCCACCGCGCCGCCCGCGCCCGGGGATGTGGCTGAGCACGCTCCGCATCGCGAGGCTCGAATGGATGCGGGCCACGCCGGGCAGCCGCGACAGGATATTCTTGTGAATCGCCTCATAGGCCGCGGCGCTCGTCGCCGAGGCCCGGAGCAGATAATCGGCGTCGCCGGTCATCAGATAGCATTCCTCGATCTCGGGATATTGTCGCACCGCGGCCTCGAACCGGTTGAGATAGGCCTCGGTCTGGCGTTCGAGACTGATCCGCACGATCGCGATTACGCTGCCTTCCTCAGGCGCAGCGACGATGGCGGTATAGCCGCGGATCACGCCGCGCGCCTCGAGGTTGCCGACCCGCCGCAGGCAGGCCGAAGGCGAAAGCCCGACCTCGGCCGCAAGTTGGCTGTTCGGCATCCGGGCGTTGAGGCGCAGGAGCCTGACGATGTTCCGGTCGATCGAATCCATGGCGCAATATCATTCTGTTTTCTGTGATGATGATTGCACGTATCATCAACAATCGCGCGATAACATCATCGTTCGATCAAAAAATGCGAACGATATTCTGCTAAGTTCGATCCAGAGAACAGCATGTTTGCGGGGATCGAGGATATGGATATTCGGGGCATCAGCGGCGGACGGCTTCGTATCGACCTGGACGCGATCATCCGGAACCACCGGCTGGTCGCAGAGCGGGTTGCGCCTGCCGCGGTCGGCGCGGTGGTCAAGGCCGATGCCTATGGTCTCGGCGCGATCGCGGTGGTCGAGGCGCTGCGCGACGCCGGGTGCCGCCTCTTCTTCGTCGCGCATCTCGGCGAGGCGCTGGACCTGCGCGGGGTGCTGCCTGTCGATGCGCGGCTCGTCGTGCTCAACGGCCTGCCCCCCGGTGCCGAAGCCCTGTGCGCCGGCGCGGACGTCACGCCGGTCCTCAATTCTCCCGAACAGGCACAGCGGTGGGCCGACGCCGCGCAAGCCGCCGGCCGGCGGCTGCCCGCGATCCTCCAGGTCGACAGCGGGATGGGGCGGCTCGGGGTCGCGGCCGCGGACCTTGCGCCGCTGGCCGCGGACACGAAGTTTCGTTCGATGATCGAGCTTGTCATGGTGATGAGCCATCTCGCCTGCGCCGACACGCCCGATCACCCCGCCAATGCCGCGCAGCTGGCCTGTTTCGAAACGGCGGCCGCGCTGTTCCCCGGCGTTCCGCGCGCGCTCGCCAATTCGGGCGGCGCCTTCCTGCCCGCCGGATTTCACACCGACATCGTCCGGGCCGGTATCGCGCTCTACGGCGGCGCCCCGAACCGGAGCGCCCCCAATCCGATGTGGCCGGTGGTCGCGCTCGACGCCCGCGTCATCCAGATCCGGACGATCGCCGCCGGCGGCGGCGTCGGCTATGGTCTCAGCCATCGTTGCGAACGCGACAGCCGCATCGCGACGATCGGTGCGGGCTATGCAGACGGGCTTCCGCGGTCGCTCGGCAATCGCGGTGCGGCCTGGTTCGGCGGCGTACGGCTGCCGATCGTCGGTCGCGTTTCGATGGACAGCATTACGATCGACGTCACCGCGCTGCCCGCGGGCGCCATCGGGCCGGGCGACTGGGTGGAGCTCATCGGTCCGCACCAGCCGGTCGACGCGCTCGCCGACGACGCGGGCACGATCTCCTACGAGATGCTGACCGGGCTCGGCGCGCGCTACGATCGCACCTACCTCCCGGCATCGACGCGCGACCGGGCGGTGGCGGCATGAAGGTCGCGGTTCTCGGCAGCGGCGTCATCGGCGTCGCCTCGGCCTGGTATCTCGCCGAGGAGGGGCACGAGGTGACCGTGATCGACCGCCAGCCCGGCCCGGCGCTCGAAACCAGCTTCGCCAACGCCGGCGAGATATCGCCCGGCTATGCCTCGCCATGGGCCGCGCCGGGCATCCCGCAAAAGGCGATCCGCTGGCTGATGATGCGGCACGCGCCGCTGATTCTCCAGCCGAAGGTCGATGGCGAAATGCTCGGCTGGCTGTTCGCGATGCTGCGCAACTGCACCGGGACGCGTTATGCGATCAACAAGGCGCGGATGGTACGCCTCGCCGAATATAGCCGCGACCGGCTCATGGCGCTGCGCGCCGAAACCGGTATCGCCTATGACGAGCGGATGCAGGGCACGCTGCAATTGTTCCGGACGCAGAAACAGCTCGACGGCATCGCCAAGGATATCGACGTGCTCCGCGCCGGCGGCGTTCCGTTCGAAGTGCTCGACCGCGCCGGATGCGTTGCGGTCGAACCCGGCCTCGCGGCGGCGCAGGACAAAATCGTCGGCGGCCTCCGCCTGCCCGGCGACGAGACCGGCGATTGCTTCAAATTCACCGCGGCGCTCGCCACGATGGCCACCGGGCGCGGCGCCGTCTTCCGCTATGGCGAGAATATCCGTTCGCTGGCGGTCGAAGGCGGCCGTATTGCCGGGATCGAAACCGATCGCGGGCGGATCACCGCCGACCGCTACATTCTCGCGCTCGGCAGCCATTCGGCGGCCATGGTGCGGCCTCTGGGGCTTCGGCTGCCGGTCTATCCGGTCAAGGGCTATTCGATCACCGCCCCGATCGTCGACGCCGCGCGGGCGCCCGAATCGACCCTGATGGACGAAAGCTACAAGATCGCGATCACGCGCCTTGGCGACCGGATTCGCGTCGGCGGGATGGCCGAGATTTCGGGTTACAACAATGCGCTGCCCGAACGCCGCCGCGCGACGCTTGTCCATTCGCTGACCGACCTGTTCCCCGGCGCGGGCGATGTCGGCGCCGCCAGCTATTGGTCGGGCCTGCGCCCGATGACCCCCGACGGGACGCCGGTGATCGGCGCGACGCCGTACGAGAATCTCTATCTCAACACCGGACACGGAACGCTGGGCTGGACGATGGCGTGCGGGTCGGGCCGGCTGATCGCCGATCTCGTCAGCGGCAGGCCAACCGATATCGAGGCTGCCGATCTGTCGATCGCGCGCTATGGCGCGCGCTGACCACTTCACCCAGACGAAAGGATAATCCGATGAGCATCACCCGTATCCAGGCCGGTCCGCGCATGAGCCAGGCCGTCGTGCATGGCGACACCGTCTATCTCGCGGGGCAGGTCGGCGCGCCGGGCGAAAGCGTCACCAGGCAGACGCAGGTCATCCTCGGCCAGATCGAAGCGCTGCTGGCCGAAACCGGTTCGGAAAAAGCCAAGATCCTGTCGGCGACGATCTGGCTCGCGGACATGGCGGACTTCGCCGAAATGAACGCGGTGTGGGACCAATGGATCGACGGTCGCGACGCCCCGGCGCGCGCGACCGGTGAAGCCAGACTGGCAACGCCCGACTACAAGGTCGAAATCATCGTCATCGCCGCGCGCTGACGGGAATATGGCGGAGACCGGAAGACACCGGTTTCCGCCATCGTTCGAACGGCAACGGTTCGGGGGCCTTCAGAAATCTGCCCGATTTAATCCGGATCGCCCTCCACGAACCGCGCCATCGTCCTGCGCAACGCGGGCCCAGGCAACGCCGTGGTCGAACTTCGAACGACACCGTCCCGGCGCGCGTGACAATCACTACGCGCTTACGAGCCGGTCCAATGTGCAACACCCGGCAACAGGGCACCAGCGCTGCGCACGAGCATGTAGGCCGCCACCGTGAAAATCAGGATCGCGAATATCATCGTCAGCCCGCCGCGTGACGAGAGCCGGCGCGCGGCGCGCGTGCCCACCATTCCGCCGAAAACGCCTCCGACAATGAAAATCGCGGCGAGCCTCCAGTCGACGAGGCCCGAGGCCGCGTAGCTCAATGCCGTCGTCAGCCCGAAGGCCGTGACCGCGACGAGACTCGTACCCACCGCGTTGAGGATCGGCATCCGCGTCGATGCGATCAATCCGGGCACGATCAGGAAGCCCCCGCCGATGCCGAAAAAGCCCGAAAAGCCACCGGTGCCGAGCCCGTAGCCCAGCACCGTCGGCGCATTTTGGCGATTGCAGGCGGCGCCCTCGACCCCCGAATTATGTCGCCCGCGCAGCATCAGCGCGCCGACGACGAGCATCAGCAGCGCGAACAGGAAAAGCAGTTTCTGGCCGTCGATCGCCTTGCCGAGTGTCGATCCCGCGAGCGCGCCGACGACACCGCTGCTCGCATAGAGGAAGCCGCAGCGCCACTTTACCGTTCCCGCGCGCGCATGCTGCGCAAGCCCCGATGCGGCGTTCGCGGCGACCGCGAGCGCGCTTGTCCCGATCGCGACGTGCGGGCTCGCCACCCCCACGAGATAGACCATCAACGGAACGGCAAGGATCGATCCTCCGCCGCCGACGAGCCCCAATGTGAAGCCAACGACCCCGCCCGACAGCGCGCCGAGCAGATATTGGACGGTATCGAGCGTCACCCGCCCTCGCCTGCCATCCGCGGCGTCGCAAGCCATTCACGCCCGCGCAGCATGCCATGCCAGTAAACGGGCGGCAGGATCTTCTCCTTGAGCAGCCAGGACAGGCGCGACGGGCGCGTCCCTTCGATCAGCCATTTGGGGAAGGTCGGAAGCAATTTTCCGCCATAGCCGAACTCGGCGAGCACGATCCTGCCGGCTTCGACCGTCAGCGGACAGCTGCCATAGCCGTCATAGGCCGCGACCGGCGGCGCGCCGTCGAGCGCGGCAAGCGCGTTGAGCGCCACCACGGGTGCCTGCTTGCGCGCCGCCGCCGCCGTCTTGGCATTGGTGGTCGCCGCCACATCGCCGAGCGCGAACACATTGTCGTGCACCGGATGGCGGAGCGTCGTCTCGTCGACCGCGACGAAGCCCGAGGGCGCGGCGAGCGGGCTCGCGGCGACAAAATCGGGCGCGACCTGCGGCGGCACGACGTGGATCATGTCGAACCGCTCCTCGACACGGCGCATCTCGTCGCCGCGGCTCTGCTCGAAGATCGCAACCTTCGCGGCGCCGTCGATCGACACGAGCCGCGACTGGAGCTGCAAGTCGATGCCGTAGCGCGCGATATAGGCCTCGAGCGCCGGAACATAGGCGGCGACCCCGAACAGCGCCGGGGTCGCCGCATGGAACTGGACCTCGGCCTTGCCGAGCCGTCCTTCGCGCTCCCAGCGGTGGCACGCGAGATACATCGCCTTTTGCGGCGCCCCGGCGCATTTGATCGGCATCGGCGGCTGGGTGAACAGGGCACGGCCGCCACGGAAACGGCGCACCAGCCGGTCGGTATAAGGCGCGAGGTCGTAGCGGTAGTTCGAGGTCACACCGCCGGTGCCGAGCGCGCCGGAAAGCCCCGGAATCGCCTCCCAGTCGATCTTGAGACCCGGGCAGACGACAAGGACGCGGTAGGACACAGCCCGGCCATCGGCGAGAATGACGCGGTCGTTCACGGGGTCGAAAGCCGCCGCCGCGGCGCGTATCCATTCGGCCCCCGCGGGAATCAGCCCTGCCTCGGCCCGCCGCGTGGCCCCGGGCGTGAAGATGCCGCCGCCGACCATCGTCCAGCCCGGCTGGTAATAATGATCCTCGCTGGGTTCGACGATCGCGAGACGGACGCCCGGGCGCCGCCGGAGAATGCTGGCCGCGGCGGCGATCCCCGCGCTGCCGCCGCCGACCACGACGATATCCCACGCGGATGCATCGCCGTCCTTGCCGAGCGCCGCCGCCATGGCGGCGAGCCGTTCGGACCGCGCGCCCGAACGGCAATAGGCAAGAACGGGCGCCGGAAGCTCGGCGAGCGCGCGCGCCATCGCGGCGGCGTCGCGCTCGCCGATCGTTCCCGGGACCACCGGGATATGGACGAAGCGGAGGCCGTGCGCCGCGGCCGCCGCCGCGATCGAGGACGCCGCGGGCTGGCCCGCCTCCTCGCCGTCGGGACGGTTGCAGACAATCGATCGGACGCCCGAGGCCGCAATAGCGGCGATGTCGGATGGCGCGATCTGCGGCGATACGCGAAGCGTCGCGGTCAGGGTCTTCATGGTCATGGCTTCTCCGTTCGCAAGTGGCACCCGGCCTTCAAAGCCGGTCGACGGGGATTTTGAGATAGACGACGCCGTTGCACTCGGCGGGCGGAAAGCGTCCCGCACGCATGTTGACCTGGACCGACGGCAGGAGCAGCTGCGGCATGGCGAGCCCGGCATCGCGGGCGCGGCGGCGGGCGACGAAGTCTTCCTCCGTAATGCCGTCGCGGGCGTGGACGTTCGCGGTACGCTGCGCGGCCACCGTCGTCTCCCAGGCGTGCTCATTGCGTTCCGCCGTCAGATAGTCGTGGCACATGAAGAGCGGGGTTTCGCCGGGCAGTTCGAGAATGCGGCGCAGCGAGCGAAAGAGCGTGCGGGCGTCGCCGCCGGGGAAATCGGCGCGCGCCGAGCCATAGTCGGGCATGAACATCGTATCGCCGACGAAGACCACGTCGCCGATGACATAGGCGACGCAGGCCGGCGTGTGGCCCGGGACATGGAGCACCGTGACGGGGAGATCGCCGATCGCGAAGCAGTCGCCGTCGGACCAGAGCCGGTCGAAGTCGGAACCGTCGCGGCGGAAGTCGGTCTCGGCGTTGAATATCCCGCCGAACACCGCCTGCACGTCGCGGATATGTTCGCCGATCGCCACCCGACCGCCGACGGCCTCCCGGAGCCATGGCGCCGCCGAGAGATGATCGGCGTGCGCGTGGGTTTCGAGCAGCCAGTCGATCGCGATGCCCTCGCCGCGCACATAGTCGGCGATCGCGCCGGCGGAGCGCGTCGAAGTCCGCCCCGCCGCCGCGTCATAGTCGAGCACGCTGTCGATCACCGCACCGCGCATCGTCGAACGATCATGGACGACATAGCTGATCGTCGAGGTGGCGGGATCGAAAAAGGCGCGAATCGCCGTGGCCCCGCGCTGCACCGCGGCGAGCTGCGCGGTCGCCGCCGCTAGCGCAGCATCGCCGCCTGCGCGGCCCGCGTCCTCGGTCCGCAGGTCCATCGCCTGCGCGGCCGGTTGCGCCGACGGGGAAGATAATATTTCGGCCATGGCAGGCAGCGGCTCCTTTGGGGCAAGGGCCGGCCCGTGTTTCGGCCCGGAAGGTTTACCCTCATCGGCTAAGACGCAGCATGACGAGCGACCCCCACCAGCTTTTTCATTCGTTCGGCCATTTTCCCTCCCGCCGCCGGCGACTGCGCGCCTGTCCCGAGCCCGCGCGTGACCGCCGGCGCTCCGGCCGGCTCCTGGAGATGCCGTGGCGAAGGCGCCCGCGCCGGTTTCAAACCGGGCACGCTGCGGGACGAAGGCTCGGCGCGGGTGGTGCGAGGGAACTCCGCCTCAGTAGAAGCCGAGATTGTCGATTTCGCCCCAGGCACTTGCGCCCGCCACGCGCTGGACGACGACACCGACCTGTACGAGATCGTCGCCGCGCCATGCGGGAACGGGGGCGCCCGCACGCCCCGACCGTGTCGGCACCAGCGCCGTGAAGGGCACGCGCAGTTCGGACCAGCCCTCCTTCGCCTCGACAGGAGCGGTCCATTCGCCCGCGAGCGTGTTGACGACGACGAGGTAGCGGCCCGCACCGCGCATATCGAGGCGAACGCCGGCGAAGCGGCGCGCGTCGACGGCGCGCACCGAACCGCGGCTGAGCGGCACGATAACGCCGCCCTCGGGCAGGTCCTTCAGCGACATCTGCGCAGCGAAGGCGAGCGCGCTGCCTCCGCCGTCCGCATGGGCAACGCGGTTGGTCACCACCTGCGACCGCTCGACCCCGCCATCCATGTCGACAAGCCGCAGCGTGTCGAGGCTGCTGCGGCCATCGGCGCGTTCGAAATCGTCGATCAGCGGCGCCGCAGGTGTCGCGGGCAGCGCCGTCGCGAGATTACCCGCCGGCAGCTTGACGCCGCCGCCGCGCACGAGCTTGCCGTCGACGAACACCCGGTCGATCTTGCGAACATCGCCGATCGCCTCCCATGGCGTGCCATCGATGAGGATAAGGTCGGCGCGCTTGCCCGTCTCGATCGTGCCGCGATCGCCGAGCAGTCCTAGCGCGAGCGCGCTGTTCGAGGTGCCCGCGAGCAGCGCCGCTTTGGGCGTCAGCCCGGCCGCGACGAGCAGTTCCATTTCCTGCAGGGTCGATATCCCATGCTTGGCACCGCCGATCCCGGCATCGGTACCGACCGCGATCGGGACGCCGGCAGCGGCCAGCTTACGGACATTCTCCTCGGCGTAGCCATATTTGCGGATACGCAACCGTGTCGCCGCGTCATCCTTGCGCCCCGGCCCCATCTCGTCGGGCTTCAGCTGGTAAATCGCGAGCGTTGGCGCGTAGAAAGTGCCGGCCTTCCTGATCTCGGCTACCGCCTCGTCGCCGAGCACCCCGTCCTGGATGCTGTGCGCGATCACGTCGACACCCGCCTGCGCCGCAAGCTTGCCACGCTCGACCGTCACCGTGTGAGTGAGGACGCGCTGGCCATGCTTGTGCGCTTCGTCGGCGAGCGCGGCGAGCGTCTCGACATTCATCGAGGTTTCTTCGGGCAATTGGCCGTAGCGCCAGCCGTCGGCAAAGGCCTTGATATAATCGGGCTTGTAGGGCTGTAGCGCCAGCACCTCGCGCCGCGCGCTCTCGGCGGTCGCAACCCATTTGGTGGTGTTGGTGTCGCCCCAGTCGGCGCCATGCCCCCCGGGCGTACTCATCCGCGCGACGAAATTGACGTGCGGCGCATAAAGGTCGGCGAGCCAGGCGCGGCGCGGCGCGAAAGCCTCGGGCTGCTGATGGAAATCATTGACCGTGGTGACCCCGCTGTCGAGATAGGCGTTGGCGATCTGGGGCAACGTGCCCGGCGAACCCGCGGGCGACCAGTGGGTGTGGACGTCGATGAAGCCCGGCAGCAATGCCTTGCCGTCGGCGCGAACGACCGTCGCGCCCGACGGGACCTTCACATCGGCGCCGACCGCCTCGATCCGTCCGCCGCGCACGATCACGGTCCCGCGGAATGGCGCCCTGCCGGTCGCGTCGAAGATCGTCGCCCCGGTGATTGCAACGACGTCGTGGCCTGACTTCGCGAGCACCGACGGGCCTGCCCAGCCCAGTCCGGCGACGATTGCGGTTCCCGCCACGAGCATCTTCCGAAACCTGGCCACGTCGCTCTTCTCCTCAGCTGATTGTCCCTGCATCGCTGTGACGCAGCCGCGGCGGCTTACCCCACCATTGTCGGACTGCGCCCGCCATGTCGCAACAAAATGGGCTTGTCGACCGCATTGCTGCTGCGGAACCTCGCAGCCCTTACGTCTCTGCATCCTGTACGCCCCCCGCCGGGGCGAAGCGGGAACGGGACAGACATGAACAGAGCCTTCGCCTTCATCCTCATCTTCGCCATGGTCGCAGGCATCGCCGCAGGCTGGTTCGTCAACGCGCATTTCCCCGCAGCCAAGGCGGCCGACATTGCCGACAATCTCTCGATCCTCACCGACCTCTTCCTCCGCCTCATCAAGATGATCATCGCGCCGCTCGTCTTTGCGACGCTCGTTGCGGGCATCGCGCATATGGAGGACGCCGCCGCAATCGGCCGCGTCGGCGCGAAGACGATGGGCTGGTTCATCGGCGCGTCGATCGTCTCGCTTTCTATTGGCCTCGTCATGGTTCATCTGCTCCAGCCCGGCGCGGGCCTTGCGCTCGACCTGCCGACGACCGGCGCCGAGGGCGTGGTGGCGACCGGCGACTTTTCGCTCAAACAGTTTGTCACCCACCTCATTCCGCAATCGATCGTCCAGGCCATGGCCGAGAACGAGATCTTGCAGATCGTCGTCTTCTCCGTGCTCGTCGGCTCGGCGGTCGCCGCGATCGACGACAAGGCACCGGCGGTTCTCGCCTTGGTCGAGCAGGTCGCCGCGATCATGCTCAAGGTCACCGGCTATGTGATGAAGACCGCGCCGCTCGCGATCTTCGCCGCGCTCGCCTCGACCGTCGCGACGCAGGGGCCCGGCGTTCTCGTCACCTACGCCGGTTTCGTGAGCGGTTTCTATCTCTCGCTCGGCGTCCTCTGGCTCGTGCTGTTTCTTGCCGCACTGGCAATCATCGGCGCGCGCGCCTTTGGCCTGTTCCGCGGCATTCGCACCCCCGTGCTTCTCGCCTTTTCGACAGCGAGTTCGGAAGCCGCCTATCCCAGAACGATGGAAGAGCTCGAAAAGCAGGGCGTCAACCGCCGCATCGTCTCCTTCGTTCTGCCGCTCGGCTACAGCTTCAACCTCGACGGCTCGATGATGTATTGCACCTTTGCCGTGCTGTTCATCGCGCAGGCCTATGGCATCGACATGAGCATCGGCCAGCAGGTCACGATGCTCCTCCTGCTCATGGTTACGTCCAAGGGCATGGCGGGGGTGCCACGCGCCTCGCTGGTCGTGATTTCGGCGACGCTCGCCTATTTCAAGCTCCCCGAAGCCGGGCTGCTCCTGATCCTCGCGGTCGATCACTTGCTCGACATGGGTCGCTCGGCAACCAACGTCGTCGGCAATTCGGTCGCCGCCGCGGTCATCGACCGCTGGGAAGGCCGGCGCATGGCGGATGGCGATGCCGCCGACGCCCCAACACCCGCCGACCAGCTCCCCTCATACGCAACAAAGGAGTGATCATGTCGCGTATCGAAAGCCGTCTCGCCAGTCTCGGTATCGAGCTCCCCCAGCTCTGTCCGCCGGTCGCCAACTATGTTTCGGCCACGCGAGCAGGCAACATCATCCAGGTTTCGGGACAATTGTCGACCCATGCGGGCGGCGGGATCAAAGGCACGGTCGGGGTCGATTGCAGCATCGCCGACGCGATTGTCGCCGCCCGGCTCTGCGCGATCAATCTCGTCGCCCAGTTCAGGGCCGCCACTGGCGGTGAACTCGACCGGGTCCGCGTCCTGCGGCTTGGCGGCTATGTTCAGGCGGGACCGCAGTTCTTCGACATCCCGACGGTAATGAACGGCTGTTCGGACCTCATCGTCGACGTGTTCGGCGACGCCGGACGGCATGCCCGTTCGGCAATCGGCGTCTACCGCCTGCCCTTCAACTTCGCGGTGGAAGTCGATGCGACGATTGAAATTGTCGATTAAATCGATAGACAATCTCGGTAAGGCTGCTATGGGCTCCCCCACATAAAATTGCCTTGCTGCGCAGACAGTTGAAATTTTCTGCCGATTCCTGATGGGGATTTCAACCGCCGTTGCGTCAGAGCGAATCGAGATGGGCGTCAACGATCCATCCGCTCGCATGGAGGACGACACAGGGTCGACAACTAGGGGACACACGCATGCTTATTGAGAAATTGCCGCTTCACCGGGCCTTGCTGCTCGCATCCTCGTCGCTCTGCCTCGCCGGCGCCGGTCCCGCTTTCGCGCAGGACGGCGCGTCTGCGAGTGGAGCCGCCGCGGGCGATCCGGCCGAGTCCGAAATCGTCGTGACCGGAAGCCGCATCGCCGGTTCGAAAATCACCGAAGCGCTCCCCGTCACCGTGGTCGGCGAAAGCGAGATCGCGGCGACCGCCGCGGTTTCGGGCGACGACCTCTTCCGCTCGATCCCCCAGATGGGTGATGTCTCGTTCAACAGCAGCAACGGCCAGACGAGCAGCAACTTCGCGCGCGGCGACATCGGCTCGGTCGACCTGCGCGGGCTCGGCGTCGGCAATACGCTGGTGCTGCTCAACGGCCGCCGCGTCGTCCAGCATCCCGGCAGCCAGGCGAGCGCCTCGCTCGCCCCCGTCATCACCTATAACACCAACGCGATTCCCGTTTACGGCGTCCAACGCGTCGAAGTGCTGCGCGATGGTGCGGCGGCGCTCTATGGAACCGATGCGGTCGCGGGCGTCGTCAACACCGTGCTGCGCGACAATATCGACGGCGGCAGCCTGTCGCTGCAATATGGCGGCGGTGAGGGCACGGGTCTGCGCGAATTCAACGCCTCCGGCTACCTCGGCAAGGACCTCGCCGAGAATCGCGGCAATATTTCGCTCCTCTTCAACTACACGCGCCGTACCGCACTGACCTCGCAGGATCAGGATTTCACCGCGACCGGCGACCACCGCAACTTCCCCGATTTCGCGGGCACCGTCTTCGCGGGCAACAACGCGCTCGACGACCGCAATACGCTCTCGCCCTGGGGCGATTTCACGACCGGCGTGCGCGTCCGTCGCGGCACCGCCAATATCACGACCAACGCCGGCGTTTTCTCGATCCAGCCGACGGCGAACGGCGGCTGCTCGGCGGCACTCACCGCCGACATCTGCATCGACGACGGTACGCGCGCGACCACCGGTGCCGACCGCAACACGCGCTGGGACGCGCAGGCCAATTATCCGATCTCGATCTCGCCCAAGCTCGACCGCGTCAACCTGTTCGCCAGCGGGCATTACGACCTCAGCGACGGCCTGACCCTGTTCGGCGAGGCCGGCTATTATTACGGCAAGACGCGCAGCGTGCAGGACAGCGTCTTCACCATCGGTTCGATCCGCATGTCGATCCCGGCATCCAATTACTGGAACCCCTTCGGCCCGGTCACCTTCGCGAACGGCAGCGTCAACCCGAACCGGCTCGCCGGAATCGATGCCCCCGCCGCGGGCCTTCCCGTGACGATGACCAATTACCGCTTCACCGACATGGGGCCGACGATCGTCGACGTGACCAATCGCCAGTTCCGCGCGGTGCTCGGTCTGCGCGGCGAGGCGCTCGGCTTCGACTGGGAAACCGCCGCCGTCTATTCGGAGGCGAGCGTGCGCGACGTCCAGGACGGGATCAGCGCCACACTGCTCCAGCAGAATCTCGCGCTTTCGACCCCCGATGCCTATAATCCGTTCAACGGCGGCAACCCCGCCGACCCCACCGGCATCGACACCAACCCGAGCAACCAGGCCGCACTCGACGCGATCCGCATCAAGAGCGTGCGCCGGGGCAAGGCGACGCTCGCGATGTGGGATTTCAAGGCGTCGAAAGCCGACCTCTTCGCGCTTCCGGCCGGCAATGTCGGCATGGCGATCGGCGGCGAAGTGCGCCGCGACACGCAGCTCGACGACCGCGACGAGCGCGTCGACGGGACGATCAAGTGGACCGACACGGTGGCCGGGATCGTTCAGGACAGCGACCTCTTCGGCGTCAGCCCGACCCCCGACACCAAGGGCTCGCGCACCGTCTTCGCGGCCTATGCCGAGTTCGCCGTGCCGCTGATCGCCCCCGAGATGGAAATCCCGCTGATCCGCAGCCTCGAACTCCAGCTCGCCGGGCGTTACGAACATTATTCGGACTTCGGCAGCATCGCGAAGCCCAAGATCGCCGCCGCGTGGGACCTGTTCGAAGGCTGGCGCATCCGCGGTTCGTGGGCGCAGGGCTTTCGCGCTCCCAACCTCGAGCAGACCAATGCTACGGTCATTACGCGAGGCAACACGCGCACCGACTATATCCGCTGCGAGGCCGACCTGCGTGCGGGCCGGATCGCGCGCTTCGGCGACTGTTCGCGCAGTTTCGTGACCACGGGCCGACGCGCCGGCAACCCCGACCTCAAGCCCGAAACCTCGACGACCTTCACCGTCGGCACCGTGCTCCAGCCGCCGGTCTTCAACAGCGGTACCGTCCGCACGACCTTCACGGTCGATTACTGGCAGGTGAAGCAGAAGGGCATCGTCGGAATCTATGGCGAGGGCAATGCTCTCATCAACGACTATCTCCAACGCCTCCAGGGTTCGACCGATCCCAATGTCGTTCGCCTCGCGCCGACCGCGGACGATATCGACCTCTTCGCGGGCACCGGGATCGATCCGGTGGGTCAGGTCCAGTATGTCGACGACATCTATCGCAACCTCGAACCCCAGACGGTGCGCGGCATCGACTTCGGCTTCAATCTCTCGGTGCGCGATACCGGCATCGGCACCTTCGACTTCAGCGCCAACGCCGCCTATCTGCTCAAATATTTCCGCGACGCCTCGCCCGACATCCAGACCCTGCTCGATGCACGCGCGGCGGGAACGATCAACATCGACACGATCATTCCCGAAGGCGGCAGCCTGATCCGCCAGGACGGACTTCCGAAATGGCGCGGTTCGGCCTCGCTCACCTGGAAGCTCGACCAGTTCACCGCGGGTGGTTTCGTGAGCTACACGGGCAGCGTTCTCGACAACGACATCTCGGTGAACGGCGAAAACCTCCTGCTCAAGGCGTACACCACGGGCAATCTCTACCTGCAGTATGATCTGAAGGGCGGGTTCACCGACGGAACCCAGCTTCGGGTCGGGGTGCGCAACATCACCAACGCGCGGCCGCCGCTCGATTCGAGCGCCTTCGGCTATATGGGCTCGCTCTATTCGCCGAACCCCCGCTACTGGTACGCGAGCGTGAAGAAGAATTTCTGACCGCTCTCCCGTCCGGCCGCCGCGCAATCCCGCGCGGCGGCCGGATTGCCGCCCTTCCCATCGTTCCCGCACAAGGTGATTCCGGCGTGACACGACAGCATCCTGAGACATCCTTCCGCCCGCTCCGCCGCCACACGGCGCGGCCCCTGCTTCTCGGCGCGTCGCTGGCGCTGCTCGCCGGCTGTTCGGCGGCCGCCTCATCGGCGCGGCCATCCGACACGCCGCCCGCTCCGCAGCCGACCGCAGCCCCCGCGCCCGTGTCTTTCGCGAGCACGTACCAGCCGCGCCCCGCGGCCGACACCGCGATCGTCGGCGCCTCGATCCTCACCGGGACGGGAACGCGGATCGACAACGGGACCGTGCTGATGGCGGCCGGCAAGATCGTCGCAGTCGGCCCCGACATCGCGGCCCCCGATGGCGCGCGCATCATCGACGGCCGCGGCAAATGGGTCACGCCCGGGATTATCGACGCGCATTCGCATCTCGGCGTCTTCGCGGCGCCCGGCGTTCAGGGGCATGCCGACGGCAACGAGAATATCGATCCCTACACCGCGCATGTCTGGGCCGAGCATTCGGTATGGCCGCAGGATCCCGTCTTCACCAAGGCGCGCGCCGGCGGCGTGACCAGCCTGCTTATCCTCCCCGGTTCGGCCAATCTTTTCGGCGGGCGCGGGGTGAGCGTGAAGAATGTCCCCGCGGTCACCGTCCAGCAGATGAAGTTTCCCGGCGCGCCCTACACCCTCAAGATGGCTTGCGGTGAAAATCCGAAGGGTCGCTACGGCAGCCGCGGCCGCGCGCCGGCGACGCGGATGGGCGAAGTCGCGGGCTTTCGCCGCGCATGGATCGACGCCGCCGAATATGGCCGCAAGATCGATGCCTATGAGAAAAAGCGCGCGCGGGGCGAGGCGGCCGAGGCACCCAAGCGCGACCTTGGGCTCGAAACGCTCGCGGGCGTGCTGAAGGGCGACATCCTCGTCCAGAACCATTGTTACCGCGCCGACGAGATGGCGGTGATGCTCGATGTCGGCCACGAGTTCGGTTACAAGACGCGCGCCTTCCACCATGCTGTCGAGGCGTACAAGATCGCCGACCTGCTCGTCGCCGACGATGTCTGCGTTGCGACCTGGGCGACGCGCTGGGGCTTCAAGATGGAGGCCTATGACGCGATCGAGGAAAACGCCGCGATCCTGAGCAAGGCGGGGGTCTGCGTCGCGATCCATTCGGACGAACAGCGTCTGATCCAGCGCCTCAACGTCGAGAGCGCGGTCGCGATCGCCGCCGGACGCCGCGCGGGCATCGACATCCCGCAGGAAGAGGCGATCAAGTGGATCACCATCAATCCCGCGAAGATCATGGGAATCGCCGACAGGACCGGCTCGCTCGAGCCCGGCAAGATGGCCGACGTCGTGCTGTGGAGCAAAAATCCGTTCAGCGTCTATGCGATCGCCGAAAAGGTTTTCATCGACGGCGCGCTCGTCCTCGACACGAGCGATCCCGCCACCCGCTACAGGAGCGACTTCGAAATCGGCCAGCCGGTCGGGGAGGAATGAGATGACACACCGCTTTCCGGCGAGCGCCGCCCTCGCCCTGATCCTCGCCGCGACCACCGCCGCCTCGCCCGCCGCTGCGCAATCCTTTGCGATCACCAACGCCCATCTCGTCACCCCCGGCCCGGTCGGCGAGGTCGAGAATGGGACCGTCGTCGTGCGCGACGGCCGCATCGTCGCGGCCGGCAGCAGCGTCGCGGTCCCTGCAGGGCTCCGCACGATCGACGCCAAGGGCGCCACCGTCACGCCGGGCCTCATCGCGGTGAACACCGCGCTCGGGCTCGTCGAGGTCAATTCGGTCGGCGGTTCGGTCGACAACAGAACGAAGAATTCGGGGATCAGTGCGTCCTTCGACGTCCAGTACGGCCTCAACCCCGCCTCGACGCTCATCCCGATCGCGCGCCTCGGCGGCGTCACCCATGCCGTCGTGATGCCCGACTATGATGACAGCGACCAGGAACGCGAACTGCCGTTCGCAGGCAAGGCTGCGATGATCTCGCTCGGCGAGGGCGCGAACATCCTCCAGCGTCCCGGCGTCGGCATGATGCTCGAACTCGGCGAGGACGGCGCCGCGCGCATCGGCGGCTCGCGCGCCACCGAATTCGTCCAGCTGCGCCAGATCTTCGATCTCGTGCGCCAGCCACCGCGCGACGAATATCCCTTCGAGCTCTCGCAGGCCGACATCGCAGCGCTGAAACCCGTGCTCGCGGGTACGATGCCGCTCATCGTCGTCGTCCACCGCGCCGCCGACATCCGGCAGGTGCTGACCCTGGCGCGCGAGTACCGGCTGAGAATCATCCTCAGCGGCGCCGAGGAAGCCTGGCGCGTCGCGGACGAGATCGCCGCGGCGAAGGTTCCCGTCCTCATCAACCCTACCTCGAACATCCCGTCGAACTTCGACATGCTCGGAGCGTCGCTGCGGAATGCCGCGATCCTGAAGGCAGCGGGCGTCGAGATCGCGATCGGCGGCAATGACGCCGGGCACCGCGTACGCGAGATGCGCTACAATGCGGGGCTCGCGGTATCGCGCGGCCTTCCCTACGCCGCGGGCATCGAGGCGCTCACGCTCGCCCCTGCGCGCATCTTCGGCGTTGCCGACCAGATGGGTTCGATTGCACCGGGCAAGGCGGCCGACATCGTGATCTGGGACGGCGATCCGCTCGAGCCGCTCACCCAGCCGACCGCCATCTTCATCGCGGGCCAGGAACAACCGCTGACCTCGCGCGCCACCGAGCTCGGCAAGCGATACGCACGCTGACCTCCCGCGCCGCGGCCGTCCTTGCGAAGGATCAGGACGGCCGCGCCGTGAGCGGCAGCGCCGTGGTGAACTTGATTTCTTCCATCGAAAAGGCCGAACTTACGTCGGTCAGGCGGATCGAACGGATGATGCGCCGATAGACCGCGTCATAGGCGGCCATATTCTCGACCCTCAGCTTGAGCAGATAGTCGACGTCGCCGGTCATGCGATAGAATTCGACGACCTCGGGAATGTCACGGATCGCCGAGTTCAGCATTTCGAGCCAGGCCTCGCTATGCTCGGACGCGCGCAGGCTCACGAAAACCGTCAGATCGAGCCCCAGCGCGCTCGCGTCGAGGATCGTAACCCGGCGCGAGATCACGCCGCTCTCCTCGAGCCGCTTGATCCGCCGCCAGCACGCATTCTGCGACATATTGGCCTTGGCCGCGACGGCCGCGACCGACAGCGTGGCATCCTCCTGAAGAAACCCCAATATCCGGACATCAGCGTCGTCGAGTGAAACGCGGGTCATGTCTATCCTCCTCCATTGTCCCGGACACCGGCTGCGTCCGCTGCAAGAGCCGGCTGAGCCGCCATCGTTCTTTCGTCTGTCATTTCCTCGCCACCGAGCGCATCGGCTTCACGACGCGCCGGCCCCATCCGTGCGATCGCGGTCGTCGCAGCGACGTCCATCGTCACATTGCCGACGGTCCGCACGAGATCGGGAATCATCTCGACCGCGATGAGCAGCGCGAGAGGCTCGATCGGAATACCCATCGCGACGCAGATCGGCGCGATCGATGTCAGGAAGCTCACCTGCCCGGGAAGGCTCACCGACCCGATCGTCGTGATCGCCGCAACCGCCGCACCGGCCGCGATCGCCGAGGGGGCGAGCGGCAGGCCGAGCCAGTGCGCGACATAGATGGCGACCGCGAGGTTCATAGCCGGGCTCGTTACCCGAAAGATCGCGACCGCGACCGGCAGGGACACGCGCGCGACCGAGGGGGCGACCCCGAGATCGGCCGAAGCCTTCAGCATCGGCGGCAGCGACGCGAGCGACGACTGGGTGCTCAGCGCGACCGCCTGCGCGGGCGCCACCGCCTTCGCAAAGGCCAGAAGCCGCACGCGGCCACCGAAGACCGCAACCGGATAGGCGAGCGCCCATGCGGCAAGGCCGGCGCTCGAAACGATCACGACATAATGAGCGAGCGCACCGATCGCCGACGTCCCTGCCCGCGCGCCGACACCGAAGGCCAGTGCAAGCACGCCGATCGGCGCGAGCGCGAGCACCCAGCCGACGATGAGCAGGACAGCGCTCGCGATCGTGTCGAAGAAGGCAGTCACCGGCTCGCGCTGCGCGGCGGGAAGCCGCGCGAGCGCGACCGCGAAAACCGCCGTGAAGAGAATGAGTGGCAGCAACGCATCGTTCGCTGCGGCGGCAATCGGGTTGGTGGGTACGATCGAGCGCAGGAAGGCGCCGATCCCCACCGCCGGTGCGGGGTCATGATGTCCGGTAGAGAGGCTCGCCGCAAGCGCGCGCGCGGCATCGGCAGGCATGGGAAAGAGGGCCAGCAGCGCGGGAACGAGGACCGCGGCCATCGCCGTAGAAATCCAGAGCAGCGCGATGAAGGTGATCACCGAACGCATCGCGACCCGATCGCCGCGCGCACTGTCGACGGTCTTCGCGATCCCGGTGATCAGAAGCGAGACGACAAGCGGAATGATCGTCATCCTGAGGCCATCGAGCCAGACGCCGCCGATGCTGTCGGATATGGCGACGGCCTGGTCCAGACCTCCGAGCCTCAGCAAACTCGATCCCACGCCCAGCGCCAGCCCGGCGATCAGCGCCGACAATATGAACCAGGTTCTCGCCATGCGACCACTCCTCCTGCCTCCCCGACACAGGAGGCCCCTGGGCTTTGACGCGTCGCACGCCGAATACCCCATCGCCCAAAGCGCGATTTCGCGAGGAAGTTTTCCGCCCTGGAGCCGATTGCCGCCTTCCAAGGCGATTTGGGACAAATGATTCGACCGAACTGACGACCCTTGTTCCATATTTAGATCATTTGATCGGCTAAATAGCATATTTTAAGTTCAAACATCCCAATTTTTGATGAAAAAGCTTCAAAGTCGGTGATGAAATCACCCGGGGACTCATGTCATAAAATGTCGCCACAAGGGGACACACGATGACATTCAGCGCCTATGGGGCAGATTATGGGAATGAAAACGTCGTGGCCGACGATGCCTGGCCGACGCTCGAAATGTCCGCGCCGCCGAGGGACAAGCAATCGATTGCGCCCATCGCGACGTCGGGCGAGCCCGCCCCCGATCTCGTGAAAACCTTCTGGCCCCACCTCCCTCTCCTCAGAAAATATCTCCGTCGCCGCGTACCGGTCGCGGACCTCGACGACATCCTGCAGGATGTCCTCCTCAGCATCGTCCGCCGCGCCGATGCCGCTGCGGTTACCCATCCCAAATGCTATCTCTTCCAGGCGGCGCAGGCGGCACTCGTCGACCGCCATCGTCGGCAGACGACACGCCGCGCCGACAGCCATTGCCAGCTCGACGAGCCCGACCATCCGGTCGACGAGCTTTCACCGCTGCGCATCCTGCTCGCAAAGGACGAGGTGCGCGCGGTCGAAGCGACGCTCGGACGGCTTCCCGAGCGCACACAGGAAATCCTTGTCGCGATGCGCGTCGAGGGATCGAGCCTCAAAAGCCTCGCAAACCACTACAACGTCTCGACGAGCGCGATCGAAAAGCATGTGACGAAGGCAGCCAAGGCGCTGTCGGCCGTCCGCCGCAGCAATCTCGTCGCCGCGAGGCGCAACGCCGCATCTCCGCAGCGGCAGAAACTCCTCTCCGGTTCCATATAAGAAAGAGACCATAATGACGCCTTGCAGCACGGTTCACGAGCAGACGCGGCTCATCCACGGCGACACGCCGTGCGACGCGCTCCAGCGGACGCCGGGTCCGCCCATACAGCGCGGCTCGACGGTGCTGCTTCCGACCTGCGAGGCGCTCTACGACGGCGGCAAGGTGACCTACGGCCGCGTCGGCCTCTCGACCCAGCGCATCCTGCGCGACGCGCTGCGCGATCTTGAACATGCCGACGAGGCCTTCATCTACCCGTCGGGCCTCACCGCGATCACCGGCACGTTGCTTGCCCTCCTTTCGGCAGGCGACGAGGTTCTCGCGTGCGATACTGTCTACAACCCGACGCGCCGCTTTCTTGTCGGCACCCTCGCCCGCTACGGCGTGACCGCGCGCTATTTCGATCCCGCCGACAGCGCCGAAACGATCCGTTCGATGATCACCCCGGCAACACGCGTGATCTTCCTCGAATCGCCGGGCTCACTCTCGTTCGAGATGCAGGATATTCCTGCGATCGCCGCGATGGCGAGGGAAGCCGGCGTCATGACCGTCATCGACAATACCTGGGCGGCGGGCGTCCTCTTCAAGCCGCTCGACCATGGTGTCGACGTCAGCATCCAGTCGCTCACGAAATATGTCTGCGGCCATTCGGATGTCTTCATGGGGCTCGCCGCCGCAAAGGGTGTCGCAGCCGAGATGCTGGCGAGTTCGAACTATGAGGTCGGCTGGGCGGTTTCACCCGACGACGCCTATATGGCGATCCGCGGCCTCAGGACGCTCCGCACACGGCTCGCACAGCATGGCGCGGCCGCGCTCGAGGTCGCCGAATGGCTCGCGGTTCAGCCGGAGGTGCACTCGGTCATGTGTCCGGCGCTGCCGTCCGATCCCGGCCATGCGATCTGGAAGCGCGACTTCACGGGCATCTGCGGTCTGATCGGGGCGGTGCTCGAACCTGCCTCCGATGCCGCCGTCGCGGCCATGGTCGAACGGCTTGAACTCTTCGGTCTCGGTTTCAGCTGGGGTGGCTATGAAAGTCTCGCGATCCCGGTCGATCCGCAGCTCAAGGCGCGCACCCACAAGCAAAGCTATCCCGGCCCCTTGCTAAGATTGCACGTCGGGCTCGAAAGGGTGGATGACCTCATCGCCGATTTGCGGCAAGGGCTCGACACCCTTTCGCAGGACACAGCGGCATCGCAGCCCAGATTGCGCGCCGCGGGATAAGCGCCGGGAACGGCGAAAACCAAAATACGGCAAATTCACCAGGGGGAACGAATTTCCGTGTTCAGGAGCAAGACCATGAAAACATATAGCAGACTGCTGATCGGGGCATCATGCATCGCCGGCGCCGTGTCGGTGCCCGCATTCGCGCAGGACGCCGCCACCGCCGATGCAGGCGATTCGGCGGCGCAATCCGACATCATCGTCACCGGCACGCGCGGCCAGGCGCGTACCGTCATTTCGAGTCCGACCCCGATCGACGTGATCGGCGGCGAGGATATCGAGAAGCTGGGTGGCGGCATGCAGTTGCGCGACGCGCTCACCCAACTCGTGCCGTCCTTCCAGTCGACGACGGTCGGCAGCTCGTCGTTCAACAGCCTGACGCGCCCCGCGGGCCTGCGCGGCCTGTCGGGCGTCCATGTCCTCGTGCTCGTCAACGGCAAGCGCCGCCACAACAGCTCGATCATCGACTTCAACTCGGGCGCCACCTCGCAGGGCGGCAATCCGGTCGATCTCGACCTGATTCCGTCGAGTGCGATCGAACGCATCGAAGTGCTGCGCGACGGCGCCTCGGCGCAATATGGCTCCGACGCGATCGCCGGCGTCATCAACGTCATCCTCAAGACCAACGACAGCGGCGGCCGCGCAACGATCGAGGCTGGCCAGCGCTATGGCCGCGACGGCAGCGGCAGCGATGGCGAGACCATTTCGGGCAGCGTGTCCCACGGCTTCGCGCTCGGCGACGGCGGCTCGTTCACCCTCTCGGTCGAGGGCAAGAAGGCCAATGCCGCGGTCCGTAACAGCGATGTGACGGGCCGCCTCTATGCGCTCCTCCCGGGCGGCGCGCAGGATCCGCGCGAATTGACCGCCAATCGCCGCACCTATCTTGGCGGGCTACCCGAGGTCACAGACGTGAAGGTCGCACAGACGCTCGTCCTGCCGCTCGGCAACGTCACCTTCTATTCGGACGGCACCTTCGGCTATCGCGACGCGCGCGTCGGTCAGGCCGGTCGCCGTCCGAGCAGCAACCAGAATATTCTCGAAATCTATCCCGACGGCTTCTCGCCCTTCTACACGCTGCAGGAGACCGACTTCCAGCTGACCGGCGGCCTGCGCGGCGACGCGGGCGGCTGGAACATCGACCTCAGCAGCACCTATGGCCGCAACCATGCCAAGAACGGGGCCGAAAATACGCTCAACGCCTCGCTCGGCCCCTCGAGCCCGACCGAGTTCAAGACCTTCAGCTCGGCCTTCGATCAGTGGACGAACAATCTCGACCTCACGCGCCGCGTCGACCTCGGGGGCGATATGGCGCTCCAGGTCTCGATGGGTGCCGAATATCGGTATGAATCCTATGTGACCAAGCCGCTCGATGTCGACAGTTACCGGAGCGGCGGCTATTTCTATCCGAGCGGTGAATTCGCCGGGAAGCCCGCGCAGGTCGGCGCGCAAGGCGCAATCGTCGTCACCCCGGAAGACGCCGCGGACGTGAACCGCAACGTCTGGGCGGGCTATGTCGACCTCGCGCTCGATGTCAGCCCGCGCTTCCTCGTCACCGCCGCAGGCCGCTTCGAGCATTTCGACGACAGCTCGGGCAGCGTCTTCAGCGGCAAGGTCAGCGCGCGCTATGAACTGACCGACTGGCTCGCCTTCCGCGGTGCGTTCAGCAACGGCTTCCGCGCGCCGTCGCTGGCGCAGCAGGATTTTGCGCAGACCTCGACCTCGATCAACCTCGTCGACAACGCCTATATCCCCGTGCTCACCAAGATCGTGAAAACGAACTCGGCGGTCGCGCAGGCACTGGGTGCGCAGCCGCTCAAGCCCGAGAAGTCGAAGAACTACAGCCTCGGTTTCACGCTGACACCGACGGCGGGCCTATCGCTTTCGGTCGATGCCTACCAGATCGACCTCGACAACCGGATCACCCTCACCGGCCTTCTCTCGGGGCCCGGCATCCGCAATATCCTGCTCACGAACGGCTTCTCGGGCGACCAGTCGGTCCGCTTCTTCACCAACGCCGTCGACACCCGCACCCGCGGCATCGACGTCGTCGGAACCTATGCGTTCGATGTCGGCAGCGTCGGGCGCCTGCGCACGAGCGTCGGTTTCAACTACAACGACACCGACATTCGCGAGATCGCCGCCAACCCGCCCGAACTCGCCGGACTCAGCCTGACGCTGTTCGACCGCCGCACGCAGGGCTGGTTCACCGAGGGGCCGAAAACCAAGCTGATCCTCGGCGCCAGCTTCGAATCTGGACCATTCGCCCTCAGCCTCAAGGAAACCCGGTACGACAGTTTCCGTTCGCTCGACAATGCGGCCAAGAACGACCAGAGTTTCGGCGCAAAGTGGATCACCGATCTTGAGCTATCCTACGGGATTACAGAGAAATTGCGGGTCGCGGCGGGCGCCTATAACATCTTCGACGTCTATCCCGACCGCACGACCGTGACCAACACCATCGGGCTCGCGCCCTATGGCGCCGGGCCGTTCGGCCAGTATGGCGGCTATTATTATGGCCGGATCGCGGTCGAATTCTGATCCCGGCCAGCCAAGGGAGTCCGCGTCATGCACGATGAACTGATGCGCCCCCTGGCCTGGGTCGCCCTCTCGCTCGGCGTTGCCGGCGTCGGGGCGACCCAGCCCCCCTCCCCCGCCTTTTCGCCAGTCCAGCCGGGGGATTTCACACACCCCGGATCGCTCTCGAACAGCTGGGCCGATTTCGACCGCGACGGTGACCTCGACCTTGCCGTCTCGCTCGCAAGCGGCGAGATTCGTCTCTACCGCAACGATCGCGGCACCTTCAGCAGCATCGGCGCCGCGACGGGCCTCCCCGTCTCGGGCGCCGAAATGCGCGGCCTTGCCTGGGGCGATTATGACGGCGACGGCTGGCCCGACCTCTACGCCGGCGCCACGAAAGAGAATGCTGCCAACCTGCTCCTCCGCAACGACCGCGGTCGCCGCTTCATTCCGCAAGCCGCCGCACCGGTCGCGGCCGGGCGATCCGCGCGTCAGTCGAGCTGGGTCGATTTCGACAATGACGGCGACCTCGATCTCTTCGCGGCCAACCGGAGCGGTCCCAATGCGCTGTCTCGTCAGGACGCGAACAGCCTCGTGCGCGTCGGCGCCGAACGGGCCGGCGACGATCCGCGGCCGACCGTCGGCGCCTGCTGGTTCGACTACGACCGCGATGGCGACCTCGACCTCTTTCTCGCCAACCAGTCGGGCGCAACCGACGCGCTCTGGCGCAACGACGGCGACCGCTTCACCGACGTCGCGCCGGCGCTCGGCATCGATCGTCCGGGCCGCCCGCGTACCGAAGGGAGCGTCGGCTGCGCGGTCGGCGACTATAACAATGACGGCGAACTCGACCTGTTCGTCGCGAGCTACGGCGCCAACACCCTCTACCGCAACAAGGGCGCCGGCAGTTTCGAGGATGTCGCGCCGCTCTTGGGCCTCGCCGAAGCCAATCATGCCGTTGGCGCGGCATGGGCCGATTTCGACAATGACGGATGGCTCGACCTCTTCGTCGCCGCCTACACCGGCAGATCGGGCGCGCAGCAGCCCGCGAACCGCCTCTTCCGCAATCTCGGCGGCAAGGGGTTCGCCAATGTCCTGCCGCCCGGTTCCACGCTCGACGTCGCCGATCACGGCGTCCAGTGGATCGATTATGACCGCGACGGTGCGCTCGATCTCTCGGTGACGCGCGGCTACACCGACACCGGCGGCCATTTCCTCTTCCACAACGACCTCGACCAGGCGGCCGCGCGGCGCAGCCTTGCCGTGCGCGTCCTCGACAAGGCGGGACGGTTCACGCGCATGGGCGCCGAAGTGCGTCTCACCGACGCCGCCGGAGCGGTCCTCGCCACGCGTCAGGTGTCGACCGGCGAAGGCTATAATTCGCAGGGGACACAGCCCGTCCATTTCGGCCTCGCGACGATGGCGCCGGTGACTGTCGAAGTGACGTTCATGGGCAAGCAGGGCCGCAAGACGCAGCGGATCGAGCGGGTGGCACCCGCGCGCTACGCCGGCAAGGAACTCGTCGTCCGCGAACACTGACCGATCCGCCGCGCGCCACTCCCCGACCGGAAGCCGGAACTCCGCCGGAAGGGGATGGCGAAGACGCCATCGCGAATAGCCTCCAGTCGAAGCACGGTCGGCGCCGCGACCGCCCGCGTCGCGGAAGGCGCGGGACAATCTGCGTCGATCTCTTCCTTGCGACGCAGATCGCCTTTCGCCGAGTTCCCCGACGACCGGGCCTGGAAAATTCGGCTTTGCAGGCGCTTGCGGATAGGTAGGTGGCGGAGACGGAGGGATTCGAACCCTCGGTACCGGATTTACCAGTACGACGGTTTAGCAAACCGTTGGTTTCAGCCACTCACCCACGTCTCCGCATGGTCTGTCGCGCTAACGACAGGCTGGCCTAGGCGGGTCGCTATAGCCATGCGCCTCGCGCCCCGCAACGCCTAACATTGCCCTTTTTTGACGCCGCACCATCAATTTGTCGTGCGTTCCGATTCGGTCTGGCGCAAAATCGACTCAAGTCATCGCCGGTTCATTGCCCGCCGCCCAAACCGAGTCATGGTAAATGCGCGCCGCGATGCGGCTTTGCGTCCACGGCCCGGATTTTTGGGGGATTATATGCGTCTTTCGTTCACCAGATTCGCCGCCATGGCGGTCGCCTCGATCGGCCTCGGCCTGTCATCGCTGCCCGCCGCGGCACAGATGACCCAGATCGACCCGAACAGCGCGATCGATGCCGATCTCGACACCCCGCCCCCGCCGCCGCCCGCCGAGACCTACAGCGATTCGTCGCTCGACAGCGATCTCGCCACCGGCGACCAGCAGATCACTAGTGACAGCGGCGTTGCCGCAACGACGGGCGATCCGGCGGTCGCCGCGACCACGGCGCCCCCCGGGTCGACCTACAAGAAGGATGACCTGATCGGCGCCGCCGAAGGCGTGTTCGGCAAGGGCGCGCAGGGCCTCGCGAGTATGATCGAGGACATCCTCAAGAAGCAGGGCGAGCCCAACGCCTATATCGTCGGCCGCGAGGCTAGCGGCGCGCTCGTGCTCGGCGTGCGCTACGGGTCGGGCACGCTCTATCACAAGATCGAGGGTGAAATGCCCGCCTACTGGACCGGGCCTTCGGTCGGGTTCGACGCTGGCGCCAACGCCGGCAACACCTTCGTGCTCGTCTACAACCTGTTCGACAGCAACGATCTCTACAAGCGTTACCCCGCCGGCGAAGGCGCCGCTTACCTGATCGGTGGCTTCAACGCCTCGTATCTCCGCCGCGGCGATGTCGTGCTGATCCCCATCCGCGTCGGCGTCGGCGCGCGTCTCGGCGCGAACGTCGGCTATATGAAGTTCCGCAAGAAGCAGAGCTGGGTGCCCTTCTGAGCACAATCCCCTTGGCAGGGGGACGACAAGGCCCGCGGTTCGGCGCGGGCTTTTTCTTTGCGCGACTGCAACGAGCCACCCCGCGACAAGTGCCGGGGAGCAGAAGCAGGCCGCTAGCGGCGGCGGGAAGCAGCTGCTGAAGATGTGATCCCTAGCGGAAGCCAGGGCTCGGAATGCCAACACGAACCCGGCGTGTTCCTGCAATGGGCCCCGGCTTCCGCCGGGGAGCACGAAGGGCTGGATTCGGTCATTTTCCGTCATCCCGGCGAAGGCCGGGACCCTACCCTACAAGCCGTGATGCACCGGCGAGATCCCGGCCTTCGCCGGGATGACAACCGGAAATGGGACACGGTCCGCTTCGCACCCCAATGCTGACATACGAAGCCCTGTCATCCCGCTCGCATCCCGGGCGGAGCAGAGGACTTCTATTGCTCGACATCAAAGGCGATCAGCGTCTCGCCCGGCTTCCAGCCGCTGCGATCCGCAGCGGTCGGGACGTCGACCGTCCTTGGCGGCATAAGTTCCGCCATCGGGCCGCCGGGCGGAAGCGCCGCACTTCGAGACGACGATCCAGACAGAAAAACGCCGCGCGGCTTTGAAAAGCCGGCGGCGTCGCCCGATCAGGGTGCCAGGCAGAATAAAGGAAGGGCGATCACGACGGACCGCCCTCCCCTCTAGCCATCGATCAATGCTTCTTGTCGGCCCAGATGTTGCGGTACGACAGGAAGGTCAGCACGGTGAAGATCGTGATGAAGCCGAGCACGGCCCAACCGGTCCACACGCGCTTCACCAGATTGGGTTCGGCGGTCCACACGAGGAAGGCAGTGACGTCGCGCGCCATATGCTCGACATCGTTCTTGCTGCCGTCGGCGAAGGTCACCTGACCATCGTTCAGCGGCTTGGCCATCGCGAGGTTCAGGTTCGCGAAATAGGCGTTGTAGTGCAGGCCGGTGCCCGGCTGAAGTTCCTTGGGCAGGTTCTTCGGCGGGTTGGTGTAACCGGTCAGCAGCGAATAGACGTAGTTCTTGCCGCCTTCACGCGCCTTGGTGATCAGCGAAAGGTCGGGCGGCAGCGCATTGTTGTTTGCGGCGCGCGCGGCGACTTCGTTCGGATAGGGCGACGGGAAGTGGTCCGACGACAGGCCGGTCCGCGTCGCCGGCTCACCCGTGTCGGGATTGATCGACGGGATGTTGTCGTAGCTCTTGGCAAAGCTCTTCACCTGGCCCTCGGTATAGCCGAGATCCGCAATGTTGCGGAAAGCGACGAGGTTCAGGCTGTGGCAGGCCGAGCAGACTTCCTTGTACACCTGCATCCCGCGCTGGAGCTGCGCCTTGTCCCAGTGCGGGAAAAGGCCGTCGCTCTTGAGCGCGAGGTGGCGCGGGTGCTTGTGGAAGGAATTGGCGACATTGGGTTCATTGCTGAGCGGTGTCGTGAAGATCGCGAACACCAGCGCGGCAATGAAGCCGAGGCCGACGAGAAAACCGAGCGGGCGAACCATGGCTGTATCAGCTCCTGTTAAAGTCCGGCGCTCAGGCCGTTGCCGGGGCCGACTCTGCGTCGGCATGCTTGGCGAGAACCGCTTCCGTGATCGAGTTCGGCATCGGCAGCGGACGTTCGATCCGCGAGATGATCGGCAGGATGATCAGGAAGTGCGCGAAATAGTAGATCGAACCGATCTGGCTGAGGATCACATAGGGCTGCTCAGCCGGGCTCTTGCCGCAATAGCCCAGGATCAGGACGTCGACGACGAGGATCCAGAAGAAGATGCGGTTGAGCGGACGGTAGGTCGACGACTTCACCGGCGAGCTGTCGAGCCACGGCAGGAAGAAGAGCAGCGCGATCGCGGCGAACATCGCGATGACGCCCCACAGCTTCGCATCAATCCACAGGAAGTTGAAGGTGAAGGCGCGCAGGATCGCGTAGAAGGGCCAGAAATACCATTCGGGAACGATGTGCGCCGGCGTCGAAAGCGGGTTGGCCGCGATATAGTTGTCGGCGTGGCCCAGAAGGTTCGGCGTGAAGAAGGTCAGCGCGGCGAACACGAACAGGAAGACGCCGAGCCCGAAGCCGTCCTTCGCGGTGTAATAGGGGTGGAACGGGACGGTGTCCTGCTCGTCCTTCACCTCGATGCCCGTGGGGTTCGACGAACCCGGGATGTGCAGCGCCCAGATGTGCAGGATGATGACACCCGCGATCACGAAGGGCAGCAGATAGTGCAGCGAGAAGAAACGGTTGAGCGCGGCGTTGTCGGGCGCGAAGCCACCGAGCAGCCACTGGCGGATCGGCTCGCCGACCATCGGTATGGCCGAGAAGAAGCCGGTGATCACCTGCGCGCCCCAGAAGCTCATCTGACCCCAGGGAAGGACGTAGCCCATGAAAGCGGTCGCCATCATGAGGAGGAAGATCACGACGCCGAGCAGCCATACCATCTCGCGCGGCGCCTTGTACGAACCGTAATAAAGGCCGCGGAAGATGTGGAGATAGACGACAATGAAGAACATGCTCGCGCCGTTCATGTGCGCGTAGCGGATGAACCAGCCCGCATTCACGTCGCGCATGATGTGCTCGACCGAATTGAAGGCGACGCCGGCGTTCGCGGCATAATGCATCGCCAGCACGATGCCGGTGATGATCTGGATCGCGAGCGCGGCTCCGGCAAGAACGCCGAAGTTCCAGAAATAGTTGAGGTTGCGCGGCACCGGATAGCCGCCGCCGATCGCGTTATAGACGAGGCGCGGCATCGGCAGCTTCTCGTCCAGCCACTGCATCAGCGGATGCTGGGGCTGATATTGCTTGGCCCAGGGAAAGCTCATCTTATCTCGCTCCTCAGCCGATCGTCACGACGGTGTCGCTGGTGAATTCATAGGGCGGCACAACCAGGTTGGTTGGCGCGGGGCCCTTACGGATGCGGGCCGCGGTGTCGTAGTGCGACCCGTGGCACGGGCAGAAATAACCGCCGAAATCGCCGCGGTTCTCGCCTTCGGCAGCGCCGAGCGGCACGCAACCCAGATGGGTGCAGACGCCCAGCGTGATCAGCCAGTTTTCCTTGCCGGGCTTGGTGCGCTCGGCGAGCGTCTGCGGATCGCGCAGGTCGGCCGGCTTGACCGCATTCGCCGCGGTGATTTCGTCGGCGGTCAGGTTGCGGACGAACACCGGCTGCTTGCGCCAGCTGGTCTTGATCGCCTGACCGGTGCCGATCGCCGAAATGTCGATCTCGGTCGACGACAGCGCGAGCACGTCAGCCGACGGATTCATCTGGTTGACCAGCGGAAGGACCACCGCCACCGCACCGACACCGGCGAAACTGACCGCCGCGATGTTGATGAAGTCGCGGCGCCGGACTCCTTCCTCGATTCCGGCGGTTTGTTCGGTATCACTGGCCATTCGACTGCCCTTGCATGGGTGAACTGACAAAATTTCCGGAAGGGGAAGGCCGCCCTGTTTGCACGCATGCGAAATGGCGCAGCCCGGCGGCCCCTCCGGGAATTGCGGGCCTGATAGCCGCACAGTCCGGGCTTGCCAACAGGCAATTTCCGCTTCTTTGACCGGACCGCCATCGTGCGCCGAAACGCTCGATTTGCGGCGGCCCGCGCCCTAGGGAAAGCCATGGACATCGCGCTCTATCAACCCGACATCGCCGGCAACGTCGGCACCATCCTGCGCACCGCGGCCTGCCTTGGCGTGCCCGCGCATATCATCGAACCGTGCGGCTTTCCCTTTTCGGACGGCGCGCTCCGCCGCGCAGGCATGGATTATGCCGAACGCGCCAATGTCCGGCGCCATCCCGACTGGGGCGCCTTCCAGACATGGCAGCAGGATCAGCAGCGACGGCTCGTCCTGATGACGACTGCAGGAGCGACTCCCCTCCCCGACTTCGATTTCGTGCAAGGCGACATACTACTGCTCGGCAGCGAATCCTCCGGCGTCCCGCCCCACGTCCACGAAACCGCGGCGGCGCGCGTCGCGATTCCGATGCGAAGCGGCTTTCGCTCCTTGAATGTCGCGGTCGCGGCTGGCATCGCCCTCGGCGAAGCGCTCCGGCAGACGAAAGGCTTTCCCGCATGACCCCGCTCGACCCGCAACAGCAGGCCGCCCGCACCTGGTTCGAATCGCTCCGCGACCGGATCTGCGCCGAATTCGAGGCGATCGAGGCCGAAGCCGGCAGCGACGCGCGCTTTCAGTATACGCCGTGGGACCGCGAGGCCGACGGGCTCGCCCCCGGCGCGGGCGGCGGCGGCGTGCGCGGTGTGATGACCGGACAGGTGTTCGAAAAGGTCGGGGTCAACGTCTCGACCGTCGGCGGCGCCTTTGCGCCCGACTTCGCCGCCTCGATCCATGGCGCGAGCGAGGACCCGAGCTTTTTCGCCACCGGCATCAGCCTCGTCGCGCACATGGCGAATCCCCACGTTCCGGCCGTGCATATGAACACACGCTTCCTCGTCACCACCAAGCGCTGGTTCGGTGGCGGCGCCGATCTCAATCCGCCGATTCCCTACAGCCAAGACACCGACGCCTTTCACGCACGGCTGCGCGCCGCCTGCACCCCCTTCGGCCCCGAAGTGTATGAACGCTACGCCAAATGGGCCGACGACTATTTCTATATCCCTCACCGCGGTGTCCATCGCGGCGTCGGCGGCATCTTCTACGACCATCTCGAATGCGGCGACGACGCCGAATATGACCGCAATTTCGAATTCACCCGCGCGGTCGGCGAAGCTTTTCTCGACATCTTTCCGCAGATTGTGCGGCGCCGGATGGGCCTGCCCTTCACCGACGCCGAGCGCGAACAGCAACTGGTCTGGCGCGGCCGCTACGCCGAATTCAACCTAGTCTACGATCGCGGCACATTGTTCGGGCTCAAGACCGGCGGCAACATCGACGCGATCCTGATGAGCCTGCCGCCGCTGGCGAAGTGGAGCTGATAGAAAAAGGGCGCCCCGTCCCCGGCGCGCCCTTTCCTTTTCGATCGGGTACCGGTCAGGCGAAGATATCGCCCTGACTGACCTGCCCGCCGAGCGCGCGATAGATGCCCGCCGGGATGCCAACCTGCAGATAGGCCATCGGAATGCTGAGTAGCAGCGCGCCGACGATGATGCCGACAAAGGACCCCGTGCTCGGCATGCCGCCGCCCGCGAACATCGATACGCCGACAATCGCGCCGATGATCAAGAAGATCACGAACAGCGCGATGGCGAGCAAGATGAAATAGGCGAAAATCTTCCATTGCGACGCCGCGGTCATCCGCCACGATTCGCCCAGCCCGGTCAGCACGTTGAAGGTCCGCCGGTCGGCCATCACCGGCCCCATGCACGAAAAGCGCGCGGCGAGCCAGATGACGAACAGCATGAACAGCGGCAAAAGCAACAGCACCAGCAAACCGCTGCGCGCTGCCGCAGCCTCGCTCGGCTGACCGCCCATCAGCATCGGGGCAAAGGCGCTGCCGAATATGAGAAAGGCCAAGAGACCCAGCACGATCACCAGCGCGATCACCAGCAGCAGCACGGGTAACGAGGCGATCAGCCCGTAGCCGATCGCGCTGCCAAGCGGCTCGGCACCGTTGGTCAGGCCAACACGCCACGACGCGAAATAGCTGCCGGTCTGGAGTACATAATTGACGAGGCTGATCAGGATGGCGAGCGCGCCGAGCGCGGCAAAGCCGCCGCCTGCCGCAAAGGCCATCGGATCGCTCATCGCGGCGCCGCCACCGAGCGCGAATTGCAGGATAAGCGGCGCAACGATCCCGACACCGATCAATATGATCGCGTGATTGGCGCCCTGGCCGGCAAAGAAACTGGTCGCATAGGACCAGGCCTGACTGATGCTAATCCGATTCATCGTCTGTTCCCCCTTGCTGATTGTGGCTGCGACCTCCGACCCTTTTGTCTGGCTTGTTGGGTTATTTGAAAATGTCGTCCGGCCCGCGGACCGCAAGCTGGCGATAGGTTGCCGCGGTGATCGCCGCCGTCACGATGCCGCCGATCGCGGCGACCCCGCCCTCGACCAGCCCGCCGAGCAGGCGGCCGAAACCCTCGCCGGTGCCCGCTACCGCCGCGATGACGCCGCCGAGAATCGCAGCGACGACGACGATCACAATCATGACGAGCAGCAGAAAAAAGGCGATGCGCCACCCGTTGCCCCGGGTCAGCGCCAGCCCCTCGCGGATCGCCGTAACGGGATTGTAGAGCGTCCGGTCGGCTACGATCGGCGAAACCACCGCCAACCGGCCCCAGAAATAGAGGCACAGGCCGGCGAGGAGGCACAGCCCGACGAACAGCAGCAGCCCACCAACCACGCTCCCCGCCGACGCCGCGCCCGGCAAGATGAGCAGCAGTGCGGCAAGGCCGAGCGCGAGACCGAGCAACAGCTGGATCGCGATCATCGTCGGAATCATCCGGATCGCGAAGACCAACGCCTCGCCCACGGTGATTCCCGTCCGCGACAGCCACAGGCGCAGGATGCCGACACCCCCGATCGCCGCGATCACCGCAACAAGTATCTGGTAGGGGATCGCCTGGCGCGCGCTTTCCTGAAAGCTCGCCAATATCTGTTCGAAGGTCGCACCATCCGCGGGCGTGATCGGCTGCGGGCCGAACCAGCTGACGGCAAGTGTCGGAAGGAAAAGGAAAACGGCAGCAATCGTGCCGGTGAGGGCGCTGTGCGACCGCAGCAGGTTCATGCTGTCGTCCCACGCCGCGCCCATGTCGAATTTCGGCATCGATACCCCGTTGCTTGTCTGGCTTCGTGGCGACGCAGACTGGCCCTCTTGGACCGCGATGTCCAGCCTTGTTAGTGATTTAGCCGCCGCCCCTTGCACAAGCTCGCGCGGGGAGGCAGGAGCGGCGGCATGCATGCCCTGCCGCTTCCCGAATGGACCTTATCTCCCGGCCTGACCGACTACATCGGCGCGCTCGCCGATATGGAAGCACGCGCCGCGGCGATTCATGCGGGCGACGGACGCGAGCGTGTCTGGCTGCTCGAACACCCCCCGCTCTACACCGCAGGGACCAGCGCCGACCCGGCCGAACTGCTCGACCCGCGCTTTCCGGTCTATGACGCGGGGCGCGGCGGGCGCTACACCTATCACGGCCCCGGCCAGCGCGTCGGCTATGTCCAGCTCGATCTCGCGCAGCGCGGCCGCGACGTGCGCGCCTATGTCCATGCGCTCGAAGGCTGGGTGATCGACGCGCTCGCGACGCTCGGCGTCGATGCCCGCCGCGCCGAGGGGCGCATCGGCATCTGGACCGACGACGAAACGGGACGCGAGGCCAAGATCGGCGCGATCGGGGTGCGCGTGAAACGCTGGGTGACGATGCACGGCTTTTCGCTCAACGTGACGCCCGATCTGGCGCATTTCGGCGGCATCGTTCCGTGCGGGATTGCCGAATTTCCGGTGACCAGCCTCGCCGCGCTCGGCAAGGCGGCCGGTTTCGCCGCGGTCGATGCCGCGCTCGCCGCCGGCTTTCCAGCCTTTCTCGACAAAATTTCAGGCAGCGACTAGGACAGGATCATGACCCGCATCGCCTTTGCATCGCTCCTGGTTCTCGCGCTGGCCGCCTGTGGCAGCGAACCCGGTGGGAAGACCACGACCAAGCTCGACGCGATCGAGGTACAGCCGGGCACGATCAGCGATTCGATGATCATCCTCGACGATGCCGACGGCGATGGAACGGCGGTCGACAACAGCGTGCCCGACGACGGCAGCGCGAAAGCGGCGGCCAAGACCGGCGAGGAGGATGCGGAAGACGCCTCCGAAGAAGCGGGCGACAGCGAAGCGGTGGCGATCTCCACCCCGGTCGCCAAGTCCGAAACCGCCGCCCCCGCCAAAAAGGCCGGCGAGTGACGGCCTAGCGAAGGCCGAGGCTCTTGTGCGTCTGCAACGACAGGCGCCAGCGCGGGTCGGCCATCACCAGTTCGACGCAAGCCCGCACATTGTCCCCCGCTTTCGGATCGTCGAGCGGCTGGACAAGCCGGTGCGTGAAATCGAGCGTTGCAAGGTGCCCGACGTCGCTCCCCGGCTGCGGCCAGACGAGCTTGAGTTCGTCGCCGCTTGTCTGCACCAGATCGCTCCCCGCCTTGGGGCTGACGCAGATCCAGTCGATGCTGCGCGGAATCGCGAACGTGCCGTTGCTTTCGATCGCGATCGTGAAGCCCCTGGCGTGGAGCGCGTCGATCAGCGCGTCGTCGACCTGCAACATCGGTTCGCCGCCGGTGAGCACGACATAGCGGTCGGCCTCCCCCTCGCCCCACGCCGATGCGATCATCGTAGCAAGCGCGGGGGCGTCGGCATATTTGCCCCCGAGCGTGCCGTCGGTGCCGACGAAATCGGTGTCGCAGAAGCGGCAGACCGCCTTGGGGCGGTCCTGTTCGCGTCCCGTCCACAGGTTGCAGCCGGCGAAGCGGCAGAACACCGCGCGGCGCCCGGCCTGCGCGCCCTCGCCCTGCAGCGTCAGAAATATCTCTTTGACGGCATAGGCCATGTCAGGCGTAGCGCGTCGGGTCGGGAAGCCCCGCCTCGGCGAACCCCTTGCTGCGCAGGCGGCAGCTGTCGCAAAGTCCGCAGTGCAGTCCCTCGGGGGTCGGATCGTAGCACGACCAGCTCTCGCCCGCATCCATGCCGAGCCGCGCCGCTTCGGCGGCGATGTCGGCCTTGGTCATGTGCTGGAGCGGCGCGTGAATCCGGAAATCGACGCCCTTGTCGCCGTCGCGCGTCGCAAGCCGCGCCAGCGCCTCGAACCCTGCGATGAAATCGGGCCGGCAGTCGGGATAGCCCGAATAGTCGAGCGCATTGACCCCGATCACGATGTCCTGCGCACGGCGCGCCTCGGCGAGCCCCAGCGTCAGCGACAGGAAGATCAGGTTGCGCGCGGGCACATAGGTGATCGGGACCTCGTGCTCGTCTACCCCGTCCTTGGGCACGTCGAGGTCGGCGGTCAGCGCCGAACCGCCGAAGCGGCGAAGATCGAGCGGCAGCACGATATGTTCGGCGGCGCCGACGGTGCGCGCGATACGCGCCGCCGATTCCAGCTCGACGCGGTGGCGCTGGTTGTAATCGACGGTCAGCGCGACGATGCGCGCCCCCGCCTCGCGCGCGAGCCCCGCGCACACCATCGAGTCGAGCCCGCCCGAAAGGAGGACGATCAGCGTTTTTCCGGCCAGATCCTGCATCCGCGCCCGATACGCCGCCGCGCGGCGCGACGCAAGGTGCGCCATGCTGCATCGCACCAAAGAATTGGGCCGCCCGGCATCGCCACGCGGCCCAGTTCGGCCTGAAAGCCGTTAGGGAGAAGGACACACATCGGTGCGTCGTGCCGCCATCCTAACCGGCGATGGTTAAAGGCGGGTTACAGTCCATCCCGCGATCACTTGCGCCCGCCGCCTGCGCAGGCGCCGATCCTGCGCGCCTCGATCGCCTGCGAGAAGGGCTTGCCGTCGGCGATGCCCTGCGTGTCGATCTGGACGAGGCGATTGGTCTCGGAGCGGATCGACGTGCGGCCATGGCCCGCGCCGGGACAGGTGTAATGCACCGTCACCGACTTCGCGCCGTCCTCGATCACGTAGCGCGAGCAATTGTTCCGCGGATGATAGATCTGGATCATCCGGCGGGCATCGCCGACGCACAGCGTCTGCACGATGACCGAACTGTCGCGCTCCTTGAGCTGCCACTGCCCCTTTTCGAGCTGGTCGAGCATCGCCAGCGACGGCGCCTGAGCGGGCACCGCGGTCGCGCAGGCGAGCGCACAGGCGCCAAGACCATATTTCAATGCGGGAGAGAAGATCGCCATTCGAACCTATCCACTGGCTACCACGATCGGGCGAGAGATGCGACCCCGTGGGCATGGATGTAGCAATGGGGCGCCGCGATTTCAACCGCTTGGCGCCAGAAACCCTCGCCTCGTCGCTGCAACGCTCAGTGCGACGCGGCGATTTCTTCGAGCGGGATCGGGAAATTCCGCGAGCAGAACGCGCAATCGACGACGATATTTCCTGTCGTATCGGCCATGTCGATGCGCTCGACTTCGGGGAACTGGCGCAGCACCCCCGCAAAATATTCGGGGCTGCAACGGCACCCGCGCGTCACCGTGACACCCGGCTCGATGCGCACCTCATCCTCGTGGAACAGGCGCCACGCGAGCGTCTCGAGCGACGTCGCGGGGTCGGTGAGTTCCTCATCCTTGAGCGTCGCGGCAATCGTGCGCGCATGTTCCCATTCGCCGTGCGCGTGACGCACGTGCAGCCGGTCGCGCCCGACCTCACCCTCCGGGAGATGCTGGAGCAGCAGACCACCGGCAACGCACCCCGCCTCGGCATCGTGGCGTGCAGCGAGGCTGATCAGGCTCGGGATCTGCTCGGACTGCACGAAATAATGTTCGGCGGCATCGCCGATCGACGATCCTTCGAGCGGAACGATGCCCTGGTAACGCTCGCCGCTCGCTTCCTGGTCAAAGGTGATCGCGAGGAACCCCTCGCCGAACAACGCGAACAGCGTCGGATCGGGTCCGACCTCGGCCAGGCGCTCGGCATCGAACTTCAGATAGCCGCGCAGTTCGCCGCCGCGATAGTCGCAAACGAGCAGTTCGACCGGCCCGCCGCCGGTCTGCGCCTGCAGCGTCATCTGACCGCCCTCGGCCTTGAGCGTCGAGCCGAGCAGAACCGTGAGCACCAGCGCCTCGGCCAGCAGCTTTTCAGCGACCGGCGGGTAGCTGTGCGCCGCCATGATCGTGTTGAGCACCGGTCCAAGCCGCACCAGTCGCCCGCGCACATGGCGCGCGGCGATGGTGAAGACCAGCGGCTGGTCGAACCAGGTCTCGACGATATCGCTCACAGCTTTTCGAGCGCCCAGAGCAGCACCGACTTCTGCGCATGGACGCGGTTTTCCGCCTCGTCCCACACGCGCGACCGGGGGCCGTCGATTACCGCGTCGACGACTTCTTCGCCGCGGTGCGCGGGCAGGCAGTGGAGGAAGAGCGCGTCGCCCTTCGCGCCGCCCATCAGCCGTTCATCGACCTGATAGGGCGCCATCGCCGCCAGCTTGTTGTGCGCGTGATCCTGGCCCATCGACACCCAGGTGTCGGTGACGACGACATCGGCGCCCGCCACCGCCTCGCGCGCGTCGCGGACGATGTCGATACGCGCGCCCTTCGCGCGCGCCGCCTCGACGAAGCTCGCGTCGGGTTCATAGCCCTGCGGCACGCCCGCGCGGACGTTGAAGCCGAACAGCCCCGCCGCCTCGATCAGCGACGCCAGCACATTGTTGCCGTCGCCCAGCCACGCAAGCTCGAGACCCGGCAGCGCCTTGCCGCCCTCGACCAGCGTCAGCAGATCGGCGACGATCTGGCACGGGTGCGACAGGTCGGTCAGTCCGTTGATGACGGGAACCGTGGCGTGATGCGCCAGTTCCTCGATCTTGTCGTGATGATCGGTACGGATCATGATCGCATCGGCGTAACGCGACAGCACGCGCGCGGTGTCGGCGATCGTCTCGCCGCGGCCGAGCTGGCTCGTCCCTGCGTCGAGGATCATCGGTACCCCGCCGAGCTGGCGGATCGCGATGTCGAACGAACAGCGCGTGCGCGTCGAATTCTTCTCGAACACCATCGCCAGCACATGGTCGGCGAGCGGCTTGTCCGCGTCAGGACGCGCCTTGGGCCAGCCCGCGCGCGCGCCCTTGCGGGCGATCGCGTCGGACAGCATCGCCGCGATCGCATCCCCGCCCGCGTCGGACAGGTTCAGGAAGTGCCGCATCATGCCCTCCGTTCGACAGGAACGGCGAACATCAGGACGCCGGCGGCGTATAGCTCGCCGCCCCCGCCGACAATTTGGCGATGCATTCGTCGATATGACCCTGCTCGATGTTGAGCGGAGGCAGGATACGCACGACATTGTCGCCCGCCGCGACGGTGAGCAGCCCGTGGTTGTCGCGCAGATGCGCGACAAAGGCGCGGCTGTCGCTCTTGAGCTTGATGCCGAGCATAAGCCCCATGCCGCGCACGCTTTCGAACAGGTTGTCGTGGTTCGGAATCAGCTGTTCGAGCGCGCCGCGCAGCCGTTCGCCGGTCGCCTTGACGCCGTCGAGGAAGCCATCCTCGAGGATCACGTCGAACACCGCCTGCCCGGCCGCCATCGCCAGCGGGTTGCCGCCATAGGTCGAGCCGTGGGTGCCGATCACCATGCCGCGCGCGGCCTTTTCGGTCGCAAGGCACGCTCCCAGCGGGAAGCCGCCGCCGATGCCCTTCGCGGTCGCCATGATATCGGGCGCGATGCCATATTGTTCATAGGCATAGAGCGTGCCGGTGCGTGCGACGCCGCACTGAACCTCGTCGAAAATGAGCATCAGGTCGCGCTTGTCGCAGATATCGCGCAGCGCCTGGAGAAAGGGCTGCGAAGCCGGGCGGATGCCGCCCTCGCCCTGCACCGGCTCGATCAGGAAACCCGCGGTGTTGTCGTCGACAAGATCGAGCGCCGCGTTGACATCGTCGAACGGCGCGTAAGCGAAGCCCGGCAGCAGCGGATCGAAACCCTTGCGCAGCTTTTCCTGGTTGGTCGCGGAGATCGTCCCCAGCGTGCGGCCGTGGAAAGCGTTGTTGAAGTTGATCAGATTATGCTTTTCGGCATTGCCCGCGCTCGAGTGATAGGCACGCGCGGTCTTGATCGCGCACTCGACCGCTTCGGCGCCCGAGTTGGTGAAGAAAACGGTGTCGGCAAAGGTGTTGTCGACCAGCCGCTGCGCAAAGGCCTCGCCCTGCGGGCTGCCGTACAGGTTCGACACGTGCATCAGCGTCGCGGCCTGATCCTGGATCGCCTGGGTCAGGTGCGGATGGCCGTGGCCGAGCAGATTGACCGCGATGCCGCTCGCGAAGTCCAGATAACGCTCGCCTCGCTCGCCGATCAGATAGGCGCCTTCGCCTCGCACCGGACGCACGGCGCACCGGGGGTAGACGGGCATCAGCGGCGTGATCGACATGAGTTTGCACCTTTCAAAACGGGGCGGAACGGAATGGCGCGCAATAGGGCTCGCAATGGGACAAATCAATGGCAGCGATCACCCGCCGCGGCGCGCGGCGCGCCAGGGGACGCGAGGCAACTTTTTCTTGCCGATTCCGTTGCTCAAGGGATCGAGAAAGGAGAGGCATGTCCAAAGCCCGCAGATTTCCCGACGGCCTCGACGAAAGCCACCTTCACGGCGGCCGCCTGTTCGCACGCCACGCCAGCCCGCTGTCGGCCATCCTGCTCGGTTCATTCCTGCTGCTCGCCCTGCTCGACCTGACTGGCGGCGGCCGCACGGCGCCGGTCAAGGGTGATTTCGACGCCGCCTCGCTGGTCGTCGATACGCCGCGAACGCTCCGCAACGGGGAGTTTTTCGAAACGCAGGTCGAGATTGAAGCCCATACCGATCTCGGCGACGCCGTGATCGCGGTGACGCCCGAACTCTGGCGCGACATGACGATCAACACCACCTTGCCATCGCCCGCCGGGGAAACCTATCGCGACGGGCTGCTGCGCTGGTCCTACGGGCCGATGAAGGCCGGCGAACGCCTGCGCGTAAAGATCGACGGACAGATCAATCCGCCGCTGTTCGCCGGGACGGCCGGCAGCATGCTGCTCTATGACGGCGATCGGCGGATCGGGCGTGTGCCGCTTTCGATCAGGGTCTTTCCCTGATGGATATCGTGCTCCGCGCCACCGTGATGTTCGCCGTGCTCTACGCCCTGCTGCGGCTGCTCGGCAAGCGCGAGCTCGGGCAGATGACGCCATTCGAACTCGTCGTGCTGGTCGTGATGGGCGACCTCATCCAGCAGGGGGTGACACACAATGATTTCAGCGTGACGGGTGCAACGCTTGCCATTTGCACCTTCGCTTTCTGGGGCGTTGTACTCAGCTGGCTCAGCTATTTGTTTCCGCGCCTCAAGGACCCGCTCGAAGGCCGGCCCAAGATCGTGATCTGCGACGGCAGGCTGTGCGAGGAAAATTTGCGTCGCGATCGCCTGACCCGCACCGAAATCGAATCCGAAATGCGCCTCGCCGGGATTGCCCACATCAGGCAGGTGGCATGGGCCATCCTCGAACCCCAGGGCAAGATCAGCTTCATCCGGCGCGACGACACCCCGGACAGCCGGCAGAGCGACCGCGATTCGGTCGCGAAATAGGCCGCCCGAACCGCCTGTTCGCCGGACCGCTTACAGGCTGCGCGCCGCCTCCATCGCCAGCGCCACCGAATGCTTGCGCGCGTCATGATCGTACATCGAAGAAGCGACGATCACCTCGTCGACGCCGGTGCGCGCGGCAAAGGCCTTGAGGCCTGCCGCGACGTCATCGACCGTACCGACCGCCGAACATTGCAGGACATGATCGAGGATCGCGCGCGCATTGGGCGGCAGACCGTCCCTGTACCCCGCGAGCGGCGCTTTCATTTTGCCCGGATTGCCGGTGCGCAGCGCAACGAAGGCCTGCTGCTGCGACGAAGCGAGCAGCTCGGCCTCCTCGCGCGTGTCGGCGGCAAAAACGTTGAACGCCGCGGCGGCGTAGGGCTCGGCAAGCTGCGCCGACGGCTTGAACTGACGGCGGTAGATGTCGAGCGCCTCGTCGAGCGCGTCGGGCGCGAAGTGGCTCGCAAAGGCATAGGGCAGCCCGAGCGCAGCGGCGAGCTGCGCGCCGAATAGGCTCGATCCCAGGATCCACAGCGGCACGTTGGTGCCCTCGCCCGGCACCGCCCGGATTCCGAGGCGGTCGTCGCCGGCCAGAAAGGCCTGCAATTCGACGACATCCTGCGGGAACTGGCGCTCGTCGCTCGCAAGATTGCGGCGCAGCGCGCGCGCGACGACGCCGTCCGAGCCCGGTGCGCGGCCGAGCCCGAGGTCGACGCGGCCGGGGAACAAAGCCTCGAGCGTGCCGAACTGCTCGGCGATCACCATCGGCGCATGGTTCGGCAGCATGATCCCGCCCGCGCCGATGCGGATCGTCGAGGTCGCCTGCCCGATATGCGCGAGCACGACCGCGGTCGCGGCGCTGGCGATCCCCGCCATCCCGTGGTGCTCGGCAACCCAATAGCGTTCGTAGCCAAGCACCTCGGCGTGACGCGCGAGATCGGCGGCGTTGGCGAGCGACTGGGCGATCGTTCCCGTGTCGGTGACGGGGACGAGGTCGAGGAAGGATAGTTTCAGCATGAAACCGATATGCGGTCGCGCCGTGCCGGGTTCAAGCGCCTCGCGTCGCGGGCGGGGCGAAGAAAAACTATGCCCGCTCGTCCTTGGGCGAGTCCATCAGCACATAGGTGGTGATCGAATGCACTTGCGGCAGCACGCCGAGCACCTCGGTGTGGAAATGCTTGTACGCCGCAAGGTCGGCCGCCTCGACACGCAGCAGATATTCGATCGCCCCGGTGATATTGTGACACTCGCGCACCTCGGGCGCCTCGGCCATCGCCGCCTCGAACCCCGCCTGCGCCTTCTTGGTGTGCGTCGACAGGCCGACGGTGACATAGGCGAGGAAGCCGTTGCCAACCTTTGCGGGATCGATACGCGCGCGATAGCCGGTGATCACGCCGCTGCGCTCGAGTTCCTGCACGCGGCGCAGGCACGCCGACGGCGATAACCCGACGCGCTCGGCGAGCTCGATATTGGGGATTCGCCCGTTCGCGGACAGCTCGCGCAATATCTTGCGGTCTATGGTATCGATTTTGATCATCGATTGTGCATTTTACCGCAGATCGGGCTTTCTTTGCAATCCGTATCACAAAATCCGAACTATGTTGCGCGCATGAATCAGACCGCCCTGCTCGCACTCTCCGCCTTCGCGCTCGTCTCGTCGATCACGCCGGGACCGAACAACATGATGCTGATGGCATCGGGGGCCAATTTCGGCCTTCGCCGCACCGTCCCGCATGCGCTCGGGGTCGGGATCGGCTTCACGCTGATGATCATCCTCGTCGGGGTCGGGCTGATGGGACTGTTCGACCTGTTCCCCGTACTCAATCTGGTCCTCAAGGTGGTGAGCGTCACCTATCTGCTGTGGCTTGCGTGGAAGATCGCCAACGCCGCCGCGCCCGACACCGCGGGCAACGCGGGCGGCAAGCCGATGACCTTCGTGCAGGCAGTGCTGTTCCAGTGGGTCAACCCCAAGGCCTGGTCGATGGCGCTGACCGCGATCGCGCTCTACGCCCCCGATCGCAATCTCTTCGCGGTGCTGCTCGTCGCACTCGTCTTCGGCGTCATCAACCTGCCCTCGACCAGCCTGTGGGCGGTGATGGGCGTGTCGTTGCGCGGCTGGCTGTCGAGCCCGGCACGGCTCAAGGCGTTCAACTGGACGATGGCGGCCCTGCTCGTCGGATCGCTTGCGCTTCTGCTCTGACCGCTTAAGGCACGGCGCAACGAACGACTGTGAGGGGTATCATCATGCAAAGCCGCCGCCTCGGCCAGAGCGCCATCCATGTGTCCGACATCTGCATGGGGACGATGACCTTCGGCAGCCAGGCCGACGAAGCCACCGCCTTCCGCGTGCTCGACCGCTGTTTCGAGGCCGGAATCAATTTCTACGACACCGCCGAGGGTTATCCGGTGCCGCCCGACACGAAATGGGTCGGCCGCACCGAAGAGATCGTCGGGCGCTGGCTCAAGACCAAGCCGCGCGACGCGATCATTCTCGCGACCAAGGTGTCGGGGCCGAGCCACGTCTGGTTCAAATCGCCGTGCCGCGGCGGCATGACCGCGCTCGACCGGCACAATATCATGAAGGCGATCGACGACAGCCTGACGCGGCTCCAGACCGACTATGTCGACCTCTACCAGACCCACTGGCCCGATCATGACGCGCCCTACGACGAGATGATGGATGCGCTCGACGAACTCGTCCGCGTCGGCAAGGTGCGGATCCTCGGCTGCTCGAACGAGACGAGCTGGGGGCTGATGAAATCGCTCGCCGCCTCCGAACGGCTCGGCGCCGCGCGCTACCATACGATCCAGAATAATTTCAGCCTCAACAACCGCCGCTTCGAGGATGAACTGGCACAGGTCTGCCGGCAGGAAGGCGTCAGCCTGATTCCCTATTCGCCGCTCGCCGGCGGGGTGCTGTCGGGCAAATATCAGGGCGGCGCGACCCCCGAGGGTGCGCGCTTCTCGCGCTATCTGCAAATGCCCGGACGGCAGGCCGCCATGGGGCGCCGCTTCGTCAACGACAAGAGCCTCGCCGCGACCGAGGCCTATCTGAAGATTGCAGCCGACGCGGGCCTGCACCCCGTCACCATGGCGACCGCCTGGTCGAAACAGCACGACTTCGTCGCCTCGACGATCGTCGGGGTGAGCGCCGACGACCAGCTCGACCCGATCCTCGCGGCGATGGAGCTGGTGCTGAGCGACGATGTGATGGCGGCGCTACACCAGGTGAGCAAGGACATCCTCTACCCGATGGGGTGATCGACCCGCCGCAGCGTCGGCCACTCCAGCACCAGCGCCTCGCCGGCGCGCAGCGCGCGCCATTCGGCCGCGAGCCGGTCGAACGCTTCGAACACCCGCGTCTCCGCGGCATCGATCGCAGCCCGCTCCTCGCCGCTCAGCGCCTGCCGCACCCGCGCAGCCTCGGCCAGCACGGCGCGCTGTTCGGCACTGTCAGGCCGCCGGCCGCTGCGCCAGCCGATGTCGAACAGGAAGGCGGCGAGCTCGGACAATTCGCCCTCGCGCCCCTGCGTCTCGACCAGCTTCCGGCCCCTGGCGAGCTGCTTGCGCACTGTCCGCCGTTGTTCGCGGGCATCGACCTTGCCCTCCGTCGCCGCGACATGGAACGATCCCGCGGTGCCGCCCGCGGCGATCTGGCCGAACACGCCGCCTTTCAGCCCCAGCACCGCTTCGACGACAAAATGCACCATGTCGTGCGGCACGTCGGCGTCGAACCCCGGCGCGGGGTCCATCACCAGCACCGGCAGTCCCGCGCGCTCGATGCGCATCGCATAGCGGCGTTCGCCCGACCGGATGAAATGGACTTTCATCCCGCCAGCCTATAGCCTCGGCGCCCGAAAGGAACCCCCATGACGCTCGCCCGCCGCACGCTCGTCGCCCTCTCCGCCTTTGCCGGGATCATCGGCACCGCGCACGCCGCCAGCCCGACGATGTTCCGCGACGCCGGATGCGGCTGTTGCCTCAAATGGCTGGAGATCGTGAAGGCGTCGTTCGGCACCAGGGTAGCGGTGGTCAATGCGCCCGACATGAACGCGGTCAAGGACAAGCAGGGCGTACCGCAGGCGCTGCGCAGCTGCCACACCGTGCTCGTCGGCGGCTATGTGATCGAGGGCCATGTGCCGGCGAAGGAGATCGCCCGCTTGCTCAGGGAAAAACCCAAGGGCGTCAAAGGCCTCGCGGTCGCGGGCATGCCCACCGGATCGCCCGGCATGGAATATCGCAACATCCGCGACGCCTATCAGGTCATGACCTTCGGCCCCGGCGGCCAGCGCGTCTATGCGAGCTATGCCGCAAGCGGCGGCTGAGCCGCCCCGCCTACGTTCATCCCGTTGGCGAGCATTCCGGTCACCTCCGTTATTGCGGGCGAAATGAGCGTCAGGCCAGCTCGGCCCTGAACAGCTCGAGCATCCGGCCCCACGCCTTCTCGGCTGCCGCTTCGTCATAGGCGCGGCCGTCGGGCGGGCACCAGCCGTGCATCGCCCCGGCATAGACCTCGACCTCGTGCCACTGCGGACGCGGCGCCAGCGCCTCTTTGAGCAGCACTTTCTCGTTCGGGCTTTCCTTGTCGTCATTGTCGGCGATCGCGAAGAGATAACCGGCGTTGGTGTCGTCGATCAGCAGATGCGGGCTGTCGGGCTTGTCGGTGGCGACGCCGCCGCCGTGGAAGCTCGCCGCAGCGCCGACGCGGTTCGGGCTGAGCGCGGCGGTGTAGATCGTCATCGCGCCGCCCATGCAATAGCCGGTGGTGCCGATCCGGCGTTTCGTGTCGACTTCCTTCTGCGCGTCGAGGAAGGCTAGGTGCGCCGCGGCATCGGTCTCGACGATCGGCCGGGTGAGCCGCTTGAGATATCCGAACAATTTCTCGCGCACCGCGGGCACGTTGAAGTCGTTGGCCGCGTCGACCACCGGCGATTTCTGCCAGCGGTAGAAGGGGTTGATCGTCAGCACCGCATAGCCCTCACCCGCCAGCCGGTCGGCCATCTGGCGAAAGGCGGGGCGCAGCCCGCGAATATCCGGCCACACCAGAACGCCGGGGTGCCTGCCCTCGGCGGGCGCGACGAAATAGGCGTCGCACGTCCCGTCGGCGGTCGTGATCGCGACGTCGCGCCGCACCAGCGCCTTGCCCTCGATCGCGCGCGCGGGCAGCGCCGCGACCAGCGCCCCTGCCCCCGCCAGCGCGGTAAAGCTGCGTCGCCCGACGGGCAGCCCGGCGCGGTCGAGATCGGCTTCGGTTTCGTTGGTGCACATCGCGTCTCTCCTTGGGGACTCAAAAAAACCGGCAGAAAACTGCCGAACTTTACACGGAAATCATATCGGCCACCGCCGTTGCCCGGCGCGAGCCGGGGCCCATGCCGCAAAGGGCCTGGCAATCCATCCGCGTCCCGGTTTTCACCCGGGAGCGGCAAACGCCCTTCGCACGAAAAGCGGCAGAAAACTGCGTAACTTCATTCGCGATTGGCGTTTCGATGGACGAGCATATCGGCATCGTCCGCAGGCTAGTCTGGCGATGTTTTTTAGGACAGCGCTTTTTGCGCCGCGAACGCCATCGTCATCGGCGCCCTTCAAGGTCCTTGATGATGTCGGGCGCCGCCAGATCGCGCGACGCCTTGTCCAGCACCGGATCGAAACCATGTGCCTTGCCATAGTTCAGCCCGTCGCCCCCGGTCTGCATCTCCTCCCAGCGTGCATTGTCCCGCACCGGCTCGTCGTCGAGCAGATCGCGCGCCGCGCGCTGCACCTTTTTCATTCGCCGCCACAGCCACACCGGCCACACCACGATCGCCGCGAACAGCATCAACGGCCACAGAATATTCCAGATCACGCTCACCCCCTCCCCGGTTGGTCAGGCAGCGATGCTAATCTCTTCAAAGGCAAAGGCAAGCCGGTGCACCCCGACATCGCGCAGCTTGTCGCCGTGCGCAGCGCGGTCGACGATATGTCCCGCGCCGCAAAAGCCGATCACCGTCATCCCCGCGGCCAGCGCGGCGCGCGCGCCGATCGGCGAATCCTCGATCGCGAGGCACGCCGCCGGGTCGACCCCAAGCCCCTTCGCGGCCGCCAGATAGATGTCGGGAAAGGGCTTGCCGCGCCCCCAGCCGTCGGCGCTGTAGACATGTCCGCCGAAATGATGCGCCAGCCCGAAGCGGTCGAGCGACGAGGCAATATAGGCGGGGCTGCTCGACGAGGCGATCGCGCGGGGCGTCGTCCCCAGCGCGTCGAGGAATGCGGGCGCGCCGGGCACCGGCGCGAAGCCCTCGGCGAACATGCGGATCGCGCGCTCGCGGTGCCGTTCGCGAAAATCGGACGGCAGCGGACCGCCGAGACGCAGGGTGATGCGCCGCTCGGTCTCCTGCCAATTATGCCCGCAATAATCGCGCAGGCAGTCTTCGTAGCTGGTGGGCAGCCCGATCGCGGTCAGGCTCTCGGCGAGCGTCTTGTTCGCGCGCACCTCGCTGTCGGCGACGACGCCGTCGAAGTCGAAGATGATGGCGGCGGGGGTCATGAACGCGCGTCCTGTTTATGCGAATGCAACCTGTCGCGCCTAAACGCCAAGCCGACAGGAGACGCAATCATGAAGTTTATCGAGCTCAAGTCGCGCGGCGGCAATTATCTGGTCGTCGCCGACAATGTCGCGTGGCTCCGCGACTATGAGAATGGCCAGGTGCAGGTCGGCATGGTCGGCGGCGCGCCGCTGCTGATCGTCGGCAAGCTGGAGGAGATTGCGGCGTCGATATTGGAACAGGCGAATTCGGCGGAGTAACACCGTGCCGGAAGCGCCGTCAGTCATCCACGCCGAAGTGGGAAATAACGTCGCGGCTGCCGTGCAAGATGTTAACGACCTCCAGCAAATCTTCCTGATAGCGAAAAAAGATGATGTAGCCCTTGTGCGGCGTCGAACGAACGTCTTCGCGCAATTCGTTTCGCGGGGTTCCCAGCGTTCCGGGCAGTGATGTGATATGACGGCAACGCCCAATCAATTGAAAAAGGAAGGACTCGGCGACATCCTCGCTGCCGCTTTCCTCGGATATGAAATCCGAAATATCACGCAAATTTTCTCGCGCTTGTGCGGTGAACCGCAGTTCACGCGTCATGCGGCAGCTTTGCCGGCCCGCCGCCCGTCAAGGCTCTCGCGAACATGGGCCATTACCTCTTCACCCGTATAGGAGCCGCCCTGCTCGATCGACGCATTGATCGTTTCGCGCAGCGCGGCCAGCTTTTGCTCGCGCTCCTCGACCAACCTCAGACCTTCGCGAACGATTTCACTGGCTGAGCCATAGCGGCCAGCTTTCAGCAGTTCTTCGATATAGGCGTCCCAGCGGGGACCGACGGATACGTTCATGGCCTTGCTCCTCATGACTGCCTCTACGTCCATAACATAAATTGCACAGTTTATGTTATATTTATGAAAGGTCGTCGCGCAGATGATCGCGGCGTGATTTTGGAGCAGCGAACGCGGGGGAGTGGGGCAATGGAGGGCCAGCGATGTGGCGGCCGATCTCATTTGTCGCGGCGCCAGAACGCCCACCACGATTGTTTCAAAGCAGGCGCCTCGCGGATTCCAAGGCCCTGCTCTCTCGCACAATCGGGGTCAATCCAAGCCGAGATTATCTTTGGCGGCTCCTGCAATGCGCTGTCGGGTTCAAGATCAAAGGCATCTTCATGCTCCAGCCCTCGAACGAAAGCCTCAAAATTGTGGGCCACTTGGGTGATCCGATAATCGCACTCCTGATCGATATGGACGACCTTCGGCTCACCCGATGGCCCACATTCCCGATAATCGAGGCATAGCATGTCATGGCCGGCAGAGGGGCAGTCACCGAAGTATATCCCGATGTCGGGATAGCCCCACTCATCATTGGACTGGCGACTTCCAAGCTCGCCGCACAATGACCATATCTGCTTCCGGCCAATCCCCTTAATGCCGGTTATCGCGACATGGTCTTCGGCCTAGGAAGTCGGAGTGGCAGTTCGGTGACAGGTGCTCGCCGGGCAACCGCCGTTTTGCGACTGCATCAACTCAATGTACGCCGCCGGCAATTTATACCCTAGTTCCTTTTCCACCGATCGGATGACGTCCGGGGTCGGAAAGGGCTCGACATATTCACGGCCTGCCCAGTCGGAGTCTTCCCAAAAGGTAGAAAGATCAAAGTCGTTGAATATCTTCGGCATGGAGGGGCAGACTACTCCACCGTCACCGACTTCGCCAGATTGCGCGGCTGGTCGACGTCGGTCCCCTTGGCCACCGCCACATGATAGGCGAGCAACTGCACCGGCACCGCGTACACCAAAGGCGCGATCAGCGGGTGGACCTTGGGCATTTCGATCGTCGCCATGCAGCCGTCGCCGGCTTCGGCGAGGCCCTCGGCATCGCTGATCAGGACGATCTTGCCGCCGCGCGCCATCACCTCCTGCATATTGCTCACGGTCTTTTCGAACAAGGGGCCGCTGGGCGCGAGAACGATCACCGGGACCGCCTCGTCGATCAGCGCGATCGGGCCGTGCTTCATTTCACCCGAGGCATAGCCTTCGGCGTGGATGTAACTGATTTCCTTGAGTTTCAACGCGCCTTCGAGCGCGAGCGGATAATCTGGACCGCGGCCGAGATAAAGCACGTCGCGCGCCGGGGCGACGAGATGCGCCATCGCCGCGATTTCCTCGTCATGGCTCAGCGCGGCGTTGAGCGCGGCGGGCGCCTCGATCAGATGCTTGACGATTTCACGTTCCTCGGCGGCGCTGAGCTTGCCCTTCTTGAGCGCGAGATGCGCGGCGAGCGCGGCGAGGACCGCGAGCTGACAGGTGAAGGCCTTGGTCGAGGCCACGCCGATTTCGGGGCCGGCGTGGGTCGGAAGCAGCAGGTCGGCTTCACGCGCCATGCTGCTGGTGGGGACGTTGACGACGACCGCGATCGTCTGGCCGTTCGCCTTGCAATGGCGCAGCGCCGCGAGCGTGTCGGCGGTCTCGCCCGACTGCGAGATGAAGAGCGCGAGCCCGCCGGGTTGCAGCACCGGATCGCGGTAGCGGAATTCGGACGCGACATCGATGTCGACGGGGACGCGCGCGAAGGTTTCGAACCAATATTTGGCGACCATGCCGGCGTAGAAGCTGGTGCCGCAGGCGACGATGGTGATGCGGTCGATCGCCGACAGGTCGAAATCCATCTGCGGCAGCGCGACGGTCTGTTCGAGCGGGCGGATGTAGGAGGAGAGCGTCTGCGCGACGACGGTCGGCTGCTCGAAAATCTCCTTCTGCATGAAGTGGCGGTAATTGCCCTTCTCGATCGTCGCGGCGGTGACGCCGCTGGTGGTGATCTCGCGCGTCACCGGATTGTTCGCGGCGTCGAAAATCTGCGCGCCGTCGCGCGTGATGATCACCCAGTCGCCCTCGTCGAGATAGGCGATCTTCTGCGTCAGCGGCGCGAGCGCGAGCGCGTCCGAGCCGAGATAGGTCTCGCCCTCGCCATAACCGACGACGAGCGGCGACCCGAGGCGCGCGCCGATCAGCAGCTCGGGATGGCTGCGAAAGGCGATGGCGAGCGCAAAGGCACCGCGGAGCTGCGGCAGCACCGCCTGCACCGCCTCGGTCGGCGATTTGCCGGCCTCGACCTGTTCGCTGACGAGGTGCGCGACGACTTCGGTGTCGGTCTCGCTCTCGAACCTGCGCCCGCGCGCCTGCAGCGCCTCGCGCAGCGGCTTGAAATTCTCGATGATCCCGTTGTGGACCAGTGCGACCTCGCCCGTCGCGTGCGGGTGCGCATTGCTCGTCGTCGGGGCGCCGTGCGTCGCCCAGCGCGTGTGCGCGATGCCGACAAGGCCCGGCGCGGGGTTGCCCGCAAGTTCCTTCACCAGATTGTTCAGCTTGCCCTCGGCGCGGCGGCGAACGAGCTGGCCGTCCTGCACCGTGCAGACGCCCGCCGAATCATAGCCGCGATATTCCATGCGCCTGAGGCCATCGACGAGGCGATCCGCGACCTGGTCCTTGCCGACGATTCCGATAATTCCGCACATGGATTCTGCTTTCTTTAGAGCGTGTAGGGAACGCGAATACCCGGCATCGCTGCCGGAAACACCTTGATATTGCGTGTAACGAGAATGCGCCCCGAAATCTGCGCCGTCGCGAGCACCAGCGCGTCGCAGAGCGTCAGCCCCTTGCGCTCGGCACGCAGCGCGGCGGCGCGGCGCGCGACGGCATCGCCGACCTCCTCGACCGCAAAGCAGCCGAGGAAGGCCTCGACCGCCTTCACCGACGCGGGGTCGGCGGCGGTCATCACCTCGGTCCAGCTGATCCGGCTGACGCTCTTGCGCCCCGCGCGTCGGATTTCGCTGCGCGCCGCCTCGACGCCGTTCAAGGCGTCGATGAGGATGTCGCTGTCGAACTGCGCGTCGATCATTCGCGCTTGCCCCGCAGGCGGCGCTGATATCTGAGGCCATCGCCGATGTCGGCGCGGTCACGCCAGATGCCGAAGGCATTGTCGATCGCACCGCCCGAGGCTTCGGCGCGATAGGATGCGACCGCGCGGCGCACGAGTTCGGCGCGCGAAACGCCCTGCTCGGCCGCGAGCGCGTCAAGCCATTCGACGTCGGAGTCGGGGATGTCGGCAAGGAAGCGCACGCAGCGTTGATATCATGCCATGATATCAAATCAAGCGTTGCCGAAATTCCGGTCGACGTAGATCATCGCGAACTGCACCGGATCGGCAGGCCTTCCGTTCGCCTGCTCGAAGCGTGCCTTGCCGTCTTCCCAGATCTTGCGGACCTGCGCGGGCAGGTCGGGGCCGAATTTCATCTGGCGCGCGACGATCGCCGGCCAGCTGCCGGTCGTGCCGAAGCTCTTGTGGAGTTGCGGCTCCATCGCCTTGCAATAGGTCGCGGTGGCCGCGTCGAGATGGCCGATCGCCTGAAGCACCCAGGCGTCGACGAAGCGCAGGAAGGGCTTGTCGGTATAACGGTCGGTCACGCGGGTTTCTCCATCGTCCATTCGTCGCGCAGCAGTCCGAAGATCAGCGAATCGCGAACGCCGATATGCGTTTCCCACTCGCCGCGCAGATGCCCTTCGCGCCGGAATCCCAGCCGTTCGAGCAGGCCAATCGAACCGCTGTTCTCGGGATCGGTGTCGGCGAAGATGCGGCGCAGGCCCTGTTCGGCAAAACCATAGTCGATCACGCGCGCCACTGCCTCGCGCGCGATACCGCTGCCCCAGCGATCGCGGTGCAAGATATAGCCGATCTCCTTCACGGCGGGTTTGCCGTCGACCAGGATCACCCAGCCGAGCGCGGCGTCGTTTTCCATCGTGATCGCCCAGCACAGAAAACCCTGCCCTTCGGCGGCGTTGCTCGCGACATAGGCTTCGGTCTCGGCGAGCGACACGTGCGGCCCGCTCGACCACCAGGTCATCAGTTCGGCGTCGGACAGCACGGGAAACAGCGCCGCGGCATCGTCGGCGCGGATCTGGCGCAATACCAGCCGCCCGGTGGTCAGCGTCGGTGCGGTCAAGGCTATTTCCCCGCCTTCTTCTTGCGCATCGTGTCGTGGAAGCGGTCGGCCCAGCCCGGCTTGATCAGCTGCTCGGCGCGGACCATGCGCAGGTCGCCGTCGCCGACGTCGCGCGACACCGCGCTGCCCGCGGCGACGATCGCGTCGCGGCCGATGGTGACGGGGGCGATCAGCGCGCTGTTCGATCCGATGAAGGCGTTTTCGCCGATCACCGTCTGATATTTGAAATAGCCGTCATAATTGCAGGTAATCGTGCCCGCGCCAATATTGGCGCCCGCGCCGACGATCGCATCGCCCAGATAGGTGAGATGGTTCGCCTTGGCGCCCTTGCCGAGCACCGCCTTCTTGGTTTCGACGAAATTGCCGATCTTGGCTTTCTCGCCGAGCACCGTTCCGGGGCGGAGGCGCGCGAAGGGACCGACCTCGCAGCCCGCACCGATGACCGCGCCCTCGATATGGCTGTTGGCGCGGATCTTGACATGGTCGGCGACGGTCACGCCGGGGCCGAAAAAGACATTGGGCTCGACGAGCACGTCGCGGCCGAGCACCGTATCCCACGCGAACCAGACGGTTTCGGGGGCGATCAGGCTGGCACCCTCGGCCATCGCGGCCACGCGCCGCCGCGCCTGCCACTCGCCCTCCATCGCCGCGAGCTCGCCGCGGCTGTTGATCCCGGCCACGTCGTAGGGATCGGTGACGACCACCGCGCAGTGCCGCCCGTCGGCATTGGCGATGTTGACGATGTCGACGAGGTAGAACTCCTTCGCCGCATTGGCATCGGTGACGCGCGCGAGCAGCGCGAACAGGTCGGCCGACTTTGCCGCCATCAGCCCCGAATTGCACAGCCGCACCGCGCGTTCCTCGGGCGTCGCATCCTTGTGCTCGACCATCCTGGTCACATAGTCGCCGTCGGTGATGACGCGGCCATATTGCTGCGCGTCGTCGGGTTCGAAGGCGAGCACGACGACCGCGGGGGCGTCGGGGGCGTTCAGCCGGTCGATCATCGCGCGCATCGTCGCAGCGGGAACGAAGGGCACGTCGCCATAGAGGATCAGCACGTCGCCATCGAAGCCGGTCAGCGCCCCCTCGGCCTGCTGCACGGCGTGGCCGGTCCCGAGCTGCGGCTCCTGCACCGCGAGGTCGGCGCTGCCCGCCAGCGCCTTTTCGAGCTGATTGGCCTTGTCGCCGACGATCACGACCTTCTTCGCGGGTTCCAGCTCGTCGACGCTCGCCATCAGGTGCATCAGCATCGGGCGCCCCGCGATCGGGTGCAGCACCTTGTGCAGATCGGACTTCATGCGGGTGCCCTTGCCCGCGGCGAGGATGACGGCGGCGATCGGATTACTCATGGCCAGCGCCATGCCAGCAAATCATTGCGGTTTCCAGCACATCGCGCCATGCGAGCCCTTCACACCCGTTCGCATCGAGCGAAGTCGAGATGCCCAGCGATCGCGCACGGCTTCGTGTGTCTCGACTTCGCTCGACACGAACGGAAAGAGAGGTTCGCCGCATGTCTTTCCCCTTCGCCATCGTCGGCTTCGATCTCGACGGCACGCTCGTCGACAGCCTCGACGACCTCACCGCCGCGCTCAACCATGCGCTGGAGCTTGCCGGCCGCGCACCGGTGCGCGCACCCGAGGTCCGTTCTATGATCGGACGCGGTGCGCGGCACATGCTCGACCGGGCGCTGGCGACGGGCGGCGGAGTCGCGGACGACGAATTTCAGCGGCTCTACGACGAGCTGATCGCTTATTATGAAGCGCATATCGCGGTGCACAGCACCCCTTACCCCGGCCTGACCGCCGCGCTCGACCGGCTCGACGCGCTCGGCGTCCGGACCGCCGTGGTCACCAACAAGAACGAGCGGCTTGCGCGCCTCCTGCTCGGCGAACTGGGCCTCGCCGACCGCATGGCGACGATCATCGGCGGCGACACGATGGGGCCGGGCAACGCCAAGCCGTCGCCGGTGCCGATCCATGCGATGATCGAACGCTGCGGCGGCGGCCCCGCCGCTTTCGTCGGCGACAGCAGCTTCGACATCATGGCGGCGAAAAACGCGGACGTGCCCAGCATCGCGGTCAGCTTCGGCTTCCCCAACCAGCCGGTCGGCGAACTCGGCGCCGACCATGTCATCGACCATTATGACGAGCTGGTGCCGCTGCTCGAACGGCTCTAGCCGCAACTCTGGACCGCCCGCCGCCCGCTCCGCGCGACGGTCAGCGCTTGCGCCACTTGGTCCACAGATGCTTCGCGAGCATCAGCGGCGGCATGCGCAGCCAGTGCGAGCGGACATAGAAGGCCTGCTGGAGCAGGAAGCGGGTCGGATGCCCCCAATCGTCGCGCGCCAGCAGGCGGCGGCGGAACCAGATGTCGCTCGCCTCGTGCCCGTCCCAGCCTTCGGGCAGGACACTCCCGTACAGGTCGCGCGCCAGCCGCGCGGCGCGGTGCACCGCGGCGCGCAGCCCGTGCGTATCGGCGCGGCCGTCGAGCCGCCCCCAGAACCCCGGATCGGCGGCGGCAAAATCGCGCGTCAGGCAATGGAAGTCCCACAGGTTGCGCAGCCCGCCCTGCAGATCGCCATCGGCGATCAGATGCGCGGCGCAATGGCACACCATATCCTCGGGGTTGAACACGCGAAAACCGCCGGGCGTGCGAACCGCGTCGCCGACCAGCGCCAGCGCGTCAGGCGTGATGCGGTGGGTGCGCGGCAGGATCGTGTGGTGCACGTCGATCATCCGGTCGCGCTCCTTGTGGATCAGCGGCGGCAGCTCGTGCATATGGTCGCGGTAATAGGCGTCGTCATAGGCGTCCTGCTTCAGCCATTCCCACCCGTCGATCAGCGCCAGGTTTTCGGCGCGGCCGATGTCGTGCCAGGGCACCAATATGTCGAGGTCGCCGATCTGGCGCCCCGCGGCGCACGACAGCCCCGCCGCGGCATAGGCGGTGCCCTTGAGCAGCACGAATTCGACCCCCGCGGGATCGAGCGAGCGGCGCGCCATTTCGGCCTCCCACAGCGCCTGCGCGGTTCCCACCGCCGCCGCGGCGCGCTGGTCGGCGAACAGCGCGGCGACCGCCGGCGGCAGCACCGCCAGCGCAAGATGATGCGCCAGCGTCGCCAGCAGCGTTTCGGCGCGCGCGACGCTGATCACCCCGTCCCAGTCGCGCGGGGCGAGCGACTGCGGATCGCGGCGCCCCGCCAGCAGGTCGACGACCGTCTGCACCGCGCTCATCGCACCGCCTCGGCCCATAATTGCTCCGCCAGCGCGATGCCGGTCGCACTATCGGGATAGGAGATGGCGAAGGCGGGGGTCTCGCGCACCAGCCGGACCAGCGCCGCAAACCCCGTCTCGCCGAGCGCGATATAGTTGGTCGACGCCTCGGTCAGCCGGACGAATGCCTCGGCCTCGCCCATCCGCTCGACTGCGGCCTCGCCGCCGAAGCGCGGAAAGAGCAGCAGCGCCGGGCACACCGGTTCGTGCATCGCCGCGACCGCTTCCGGCCGCGGGATCAGATGGCGGATGTCGCCCTTCGGTGTTCCAGCGAGCAGCGGTCCGAGCCGTTCGGGCGCGACGCGTGCTGCGAGTTCGGCGATCGCGTCGTTCTTCAGGCTCACCGCGCGGGGAAAGGCCAGCGCGTCGCCGCCGCCGGGTTCGATCAGCGTGAACTCGTCGCCCATCAGCCGCCACTCGCCCTCGCCGAGCAGCGCCGCGAGCGTCGACTTGCCCGATCCCGACGCGCCCGACAGGATGATCGCGCGCCCGTCCTTCGCCACCGCGCTGGCGTGGAGCAGCAGGTGCCGCCGCCAGCCGAGCGCGACCTGCAAGTTCATCCCCATTTCGGCGGCGAGCAGCCCCATCGACAGCGGCAGCGGCAGCGCGTCGGGGATGATGAAATCGCCGCCGATATGCACCGACGGGCGCAGCCGGCGGCGCCAGGGACGCGCCGCGAACAGCCGCACCGTCGCGTCGGCGGGGCGCTGCATATCCTTGGGATAGCCGGCATAGAGCCGGTCGAGCGCCGCGACCGGGCCGGGCCAGTCGCTGCCGATGCGAAACTGGACGGGACCGACGGCGATGCGGGTGCTGTGCCTCACGCGGGTTCCACCAGCCCCATTGCCGCGAGCTCGCGCAGCCGCGCAGCGAGGATCGGCGCCGGATCGCCATCGCCTTCGAGGTCGAAGACGTCGGCAAGGCGCGCGGCGAGCGCCGCGGCGTCGCACGGTCCGGCGTCGAGTGCAGCGAGAATTTCGGGCATCGGCGCCGCGACGAGGTGCGTCTGCATCGAGCGGCGATCGAAAAGCGCGGTCAGCGCGCCCAGCGGCTCGATGCGCAGCGCCCCCGCGGCGGCCGCGCGGTAACGACGATCAGCCATAATCTTCGGCGGCGGCGGTCAGTTTGGCGAGGATCGCGAGCAGCGTCGCGCGCTCCCCGGCGCTGATGTTCGATTCGAGCCGCGCCTCGCTCGCCAGCGCGGCGGGCACGATGGCGTTGTACAATTCGCGGCCGGTCTCGGTAAGTTCCAGATGATGCGAGCGCCCGTCGGCCTCGTGCGCCTGTCGCGCGATCAGGTTGCGGTCGGCGAGCGCCTTTGCGGCGCGGTTCACCGTCACCTTGTCCATCCGCGTCGCATCGACCAGATCGCGCTGGGTCAGCGGCGTGCCCTCGCCCAGCACCGCCATCAGCCGCCATTCGGGGATCTTGAGCCCGAACCGGTTCTGATATTCGGCGGCGATCCGGCTCGACAGCGCGTTCGAGGCGATCGACAGGCGATAGGGCAGGAAATTGTCGAGGTTGAGCGTCTTGGCGGCCATGCGTTGTTCATATCGCCTGTTCGCCGCCTGTGAAGGGCGCGATGCGGATTTTTCAGAAGGCGACGCGCACCCCGGCCCAAAGGGTCCGCGGCGTGGCGCGCTCGACGATGCCCGCCGACGAAATCGCCGCGGGGACCAGTTCGTCGAACAGATTCTCACCGCGTGCCTCGATGCTGACCGTCCTCGCGACACGCCACGCGATCCCGGCGTCGAGCGTCAGCGCGTCGCCGAGCACCTGCTGGCCCAGATCATCCTCATTCTGCCTGCCGACATAGCGCAGCGTCGCAAAGCCGCCGAGCGGCCCCGCGCGATTGCTGCGCAGCGACAGGCTGCCGCCGTGCTTCGCGATCTGCGCCGGGCGGCGCCCGTCGAGCGCGGCGGCGCTTCCCGACGCGTCGACCGTCGCATCGGTAAAGGCCCAGGTCGCGCGCAGGGTCACCGGTCCCGCCACCTGCTCGGCGGCGAGTTCGATCCCCCTGGCGTCGATCGCGTCGAGATTCTCCCGCCGGCTGTAGCTCGCCCCCGCCGCGACGAAGCCGACGCCGGGGAAATTGCCCGGCCCCTGCCCCAGCGTGACGTTGGCGATCGCGTTCGACAGGCGGTTGACGAACAGCGTCGCCGACAATCGGGTGCCGCCGCCTTCCCAGTCGGCCCCGACCTCGCCGCCCCACAGGCGTTCGGGCGCGAGCGCCTCGTTCGCCGCGGTCGCGTCGGCGCCGACGCGGAACGGGCGATAGAGTTCGTTGAGCGTCGGCAGGCGCCAGCCGCGATAGCCCGCAGCGCGGATCGCGAAGTCGTCCGACTTCCAGCGCACGCCGACGCGCCCGCTACCCTCCCAGCCGCCGCGCGCCGCGAAACGCGCGTCGGCGATCGTGCTGCCGCCGATATTGACCTCGCGCCGGTAGCCCGCGCCGATCCACCAGCGGTCGACGCGGCCGCTCGCGGTCCACAACAGCCCCTGATCGCGATCGCCCGACGCCCATTCGGCGAAGGCGCCCACCGTGTCGCTGCTGCCCCCTGCGATGCGGTGGCGGCCCGGAACCAGTCCGGCGAAGAAATAATCCTCCTGGGTGCGTCCCGTCGTGCGGCGCCAGTCGGCACCGACGCGCAGCGGGTTTTCACCGTCTATCTCGGGGCGGATTTCGAAGCGCGCGCCGAGCCCGGTCGCCGGGACGCGCTGGAACAGCGCCGGCGCAACGCTGTTGCGGTTCGCCGCAACGCTCGCAAAACCGCTCTCGAAGTCGCGGAGCTGGACATAGGCGAGCGCGAGCCATTGGGTCGCGGCGGCGGGATCGTGGACGAAACGCAGGCTGGCATCGACCCCGTCGACGCGGCTGTCGGTGAAATCGACCCCGCGGTCGCGGCGGTCGGTGAAACCGCGCAGGCTCGCCTCGACCCGGCTGCTGTCGCCCGCATCGAAGCGCATCCGCACGCCGAGACCGCCCATCTCGTAAGGCGCGGCGCGGTCGACCGACCCGCGCTGGCCTGCGACGGTCGGAACGAAACCGTCGCCGCGGCTGTAGCGGCCGTCGATCGCGACCTGCCCGCCGCCGAGCCGCGTCCCCGCGCTCAGCGTGGCGTCCCAGGCGTCGCGGCTGCCATGGGCCGCGCTCGCCGTCACGCCGCTGGTCATTTCGGAATGGAGCCCGATCGTTCCCGCGAGCGCTCCGGGGCCGTCGGCGCCGCTGCCGCCGCCGCGCGCGATCACCGCGCCGCCGAGCGCGATCGCGTCATAGGCGCTCCACGCGACCCAGCCGCCGAAGGGGTCGGCCTGCGGCACCCCGTCGAGCGTCACCAGCGCGCGGCTCGACGCATTGCCTCCGAGCCCGCGCAGCGTCACGCCCTGGCTCGTCGGATGCGCGCTGCGCCCGTCGCTGCGGCGGAACTGGACGATGCCGGCTTCGTCGCGCAGCCGGTTCTCGATCCGCGCGCCGAGACCGGGGTCAAGGTCGCGCAGGACAGCGGAACCCTGCACCGCGTCGCCGTCCGACGGGCGCAGCGACCCGGCCCCGGTCACGACGATGATCTCGGGCGGCAGCTTGCCGACATTGCACAGGCAATAATCGGGGTCGTCGCCCTCGATCGGCTGCGCCATCGCCGCCGCCGGCATCGCCAGCAGCGCGGCTCCCGCGAGCCACCGCATCACGCGGGCTTGACCGCGTCGGGATGCGCCTTCTGGAAGGCATCCAACTCCATGCACGCCGCGTCGATTTCCACGAGCCGCGGATAGGCATCGAGCGGCACCTCGAAGCGCCGCGCATTATACATCTGCGGGACGAGGCAGCAGTCGGCGATCCCCGGCGTCTCGCCGCCCAGATAACGCCCGTCGCCCGCCATGGCTTCAAGAGCGTCAAACCCCTGCGCGATCCATGTCGCGATCCAGCGGTCCTTGGTCTGCTCGTTGAGCCCCAGATCGCGGGTCAGATATTTGAGTATGCGCAGATTGTTGAGCGGGTGGATATCGCTCGCGATCACCTGCGCCTGCGCCAGCGCGACCGCGCGCGGCATCGGCGCGTCGGGGATCAGGCGCGGTTCGGGATAGGCGCGGTCGAGCCAGTCGATGATCGCGAGGCTCTGGATGATCGGCTCGCCGTCGACGACGAGCATCGGGACGAACCCCTGCGCATTCTGTTCAAGATAGGCATCGCTGCGCTGTTCGCCCGCGATCAGGCTGATCTCGACGCGCTCGTAGGCGAGTGACTTGAGGTTGAGCGCGATGCGCACGCGATAGCTGGCCGAGGAGCGGAAATAATCGTGGAGGACGAGTTGGGGCACTGGCTGGGTCATGGCGCCATCTAATGCGATGCTTTCGGCATCTCGGCAATCCATTGCCGGAGCAGCGCCGCGCCCTCCCGGTGCACCGTCGAGCGCCCGACCTCGGGCATCGCTATGCCCGGGTCGGTGCTCTCGAGGCGATAGATCAGGAAGCTGCGTTCGGGATCGCCCGGCGCCACCGCGAAATCCATGCCGCCGCTGCCGCGCCCCGCCGCGGTCGGGCGCTTGCCGATGCCGTAATTGACGCCCGCGGGATCGTCGGTCCAGCGCAGGAACAGTCCGCTGTTCGACGCGCTGCCCGCGGGATTGTGGCAATGCGCGCAATTGGCATCCAGATAGGCGCGCGCGCGGGTTTCGACGCTGCCCGACTTCGCGTCGTCCCATATCGGCATCGCCGTTTTCAGCGCGTCGGGATTCTCGAAATACCAGCTGCGCTGTTCGGGCAGCCAGTCCGACGGGAGCACGAAATTGCGCGCCTTGGGCCCGATCGGCACGATCTCGCCGTTCAGGCTGTGGCATTCCTTGCACTGGTTCTTGTTGGGCACGGCATAGCGGATGCTGTGCGTCTCGCCGTCGGGGCTCCTGAACGTCACGGGAACACGCCGCCCGCCGAGCGCGAGCGTCGCGTCCCTGCCGTCGGCATCCCAGATATAGGGCAGCGCGATCCAGCCCGCGGCGCGACGGATCAGCAGGCGCGTCTCGACCGGGCGCCCGTCCGCGACGTCGCTCCAGCCGAAGCTCTTGACCAGCACCGTACCGACCGGGAAATCGATCGTCCCGTCGGCCAACACGCGCGCCTTCTTTCCGGCGGGGATCGAAACGAAACGATGCTTGTCGGCATAGTCGCTGAACAACGGCGTGCGCAGCGTGTAGGGAAAGCTGCCGAGCGGCACCTTGGGGTTGCCAAAATGGAACAGGCCGAACGCCGACAGCTTCTGCGGGATCGCGTCGCTGTCGATCACTTCCTGATGGACGCCGGGCAGCGGCACGCCGCTCGCGCCGCTTGCGCACAGCAAGGCCGCCGCCAGCGCGGCGAAGACGCGCCTCACTGGACCTTCGCCTCCATCGCCGCGGGCAGCGTGATGCCGGGCAGCGCCGCGGGCGGGGTGCCCTTCGACAGGTCGGCGGGCGACGGTTTCGCGGCGCTCTGCGGCGTCGCGACGTCGGGCAGGTTCAGCGACAGCACCCCGACCTTGTCGAGCACGATCGCATCGCCCGCGCCGTCCCACAGCACCGGCGGGATCGATCCCCCCATCGCCGCCGCGATCTCGGCTCCGCCCGGAAAGGCAGGCGCGAAACCCGCGCGACCATGCTCATTGTCGCGCACCACGATCGCTCGCGGCAGCGGCTGGTATTTGGGATCCTTGTGTTCGTAGCGATAGCCGACGATCATCACATTGGCGGTGCCGTTCTTCTCCATCACATTGTCGAAAATCTCGACGTTGCGGTTCGCCATCACCAGCACCCCGGTCCCGGTCGGCACGCTCGCGACGATATTGCCCTTCGGCGCGAAATTCGGCGTGTCGTTCTCGACGATGATATTGTCGAAGACGCGGACATTGTGCCCGCCCTGCATCGGCAGGCTGGGCAGGTCGAACACCAGGATGCCGCCGGTATTCTTCGTCGCCAGATTGTCGTGGACGTCGGCATCATAGCTGTTCTCGATCTCGATGCCCGCGACATTTTCCTTCGCGATCGAATCGCGCACGACGATATTCTTCGACTGGCCCACATAGATGCCCGCGTCCGACGCGCCGCGCACAAACACGCTGTCGATCAGCACGTCGCTGCTCTCGACCGGATAGATGCCGTAGGCGCCGTTGGTCTCCTTCGGGCCCGCGGTCCATTCGACGCGCAGCTTGTGATAGACGATGCGGTCGGCGCCCTTCGACTTGATCCCGTCGCCCTTGGTGTTGAGCACCGCGAAATTGGTCAGGAACACGTCATCGCTAGTGACGAGCAGCCCCTCGCCCGCCCCCTGCTGCCCCGCAAAATCGAGGATCGAGCCGCTGCCGTCCTCGACCCCCGCACCGCGGATGGTGACCCCGGCGACGTCGAGCGACAGCCCGTCAGCCAGCGCCCACGTCCCCGCACCCAGCTCGACGATATCACCCGGTTCGGCCACGATCAGCGCTTCCTGCAATTTCTCGTTGGCGTCGACGCCGCCCGCCTCGACCCGGATCGTCTTGGCGGTCGCCGGGACGGCAAGCAGCAGCGCGGCGGCCAGCGGCGCGGCGAAACGATGGATTGGCATCAGACTCTCCCTTGTTTTTTGCGAGCATGCTGCAAGACTGCGCCGATGCCAAGCCATGTTGCTGACATGGCTGTAGCTAAAGGGCCGGGGTCGCAGCTCCGCCTGAACCGGGGGAGACTATCATGCGTCGTTTTATCGTCGCGGCATTGGCCGCGCTCGTCACCGTGCCGGCTACCGCCGCCGCGCCGCAATCGATCACGGGCCGCTGGGCCACCGACGACGGCAAGGCGATCGTCGATATCTATGCGTGCGGCGCACGGCTGTGCGGCAAGGTCCACAAGCTGCTCTTCACCCAGCCAGCCGGCGGCCAGCGCGACGAACGCAACCCCGACAAGGCCAAGCGCGCACGCCATGTGTCGGGCCTGCAAATCTATTGGGACCTCGCCGCCGACGGCGCTGCGTGGAAGGGCGAAGGCTACAGCCCCGAGGACGGCCGCTATTACAAGGCGAACCTGCGCGCCGCGGGCAACAAGATGACCATGAAAGGCTGTGTCAGCGTCTTCTGCAAGACGGTGACGTGGACCCGGATGAGCCAGTAGCGCGGATCTGGCGGGCTTCGATACGAGAGCCGCTTTGGGGTGGAAGGCGGACGTTGTTCCACCAAACCGAAAAAGCTAGAATAGGTAAATGACAAAAATCAGTCGTCGGCAAGTTCTGGCTCTGCGTATCGGCGTTGCGCATTTTGTTGGGTTGTTAGTTGTCGGCTTTTACGGCACGATCGGAACGTCGGGCGGCTTCGGAGCGGGAGCATTCGTCGGAAGCTTTCTCGGCGCGATAATATCGCTTCCTTGGATCGCGGCGATCCTCGCAATCGTTTGGTTTAAAGCAGATGCTCTGGACCGACATATCATTCCATTTTGCATCATCGGACCGATAATTGTCTGCGGCAGTTGGTTGGCGATTGTTGGCACTAGCTTGCTCGATGCCGTTGCTTTGTCCTGTATCACGTCCAGCGTATGCGTGCTCACCCTGACCTTGTTTGAACGGCGCAAGATTCTCGCTGGCTGAACTTCTGCTATCGGTCGTGAGCGGATATCTAAATCCTCCCTGTGGCGAAGCCATGGGGAGGGGGACCGCCGCCGCAGGCGGTGGTGGAGGGGCCGCGAGATCGCGTCCTTCGCCCCTCCGTCAGCGCTGCGCGCTGCCACCTCCCCATGGCTTCGCCACAGGGAGGAGCGAGCGGCCGCAACCGGTCGAAAGCGGTCATTCGTGCCAATCCAGATCGAATGACCGGAAATGACCGAATCCAGCCCTCCGTGCACCCCGGCGAAAGCCGGGGTCCATTGCAGAAACACGCCGGGTTCGCGTCGGCCTTCTGGGCCCCGGCTTTCGCCGGGGTGCACATCTCCAACGCCCGCAACCGACCGTTTCCTAACCTTCGTCACCCCGGACCCGATCCGGGGGCCATTGCTGCAACGACGCGGCCATCACCCCCGGATCGCGGCCGGGGTGACGATGAAAGCCGTGTCGCCTTATGCCGCAGGGACGAATTCGCCGGCCAGCCGCAGCGCCTCGTCGGCGAACTCCTTCCGGCAGATCAGCAGGTCGGGCAGATAGGGATTTTCGCAATTGTAGACGAGCGGCGATCCGTCGGCGCGGCTGACGTGCAGCCCCGCCGCCGCCGCGACCGCCGCGGGGGCGCAATTGTCCCATTCATACTGGCCGCCGGTGTGGAGGTAGATGTCGGCCTCGCCGCGCACCACCGCCATCGCCTTGGCGCCGGCCGATCCCATGCCGAGCAGTTCGGCGCCCATCCTCTCCGCGACGAACACCGCCTCCGCGGCGGGGCGCGTGCGGCTGACCAGCATCTTCGGCGGCTGGTTCGCGGCTTCGAGCGGCCTCGGCGCGCCCGAGGTCAGCGTGATCCCCAGCCCCGGCAGCGCGACCGCGCCGACGACCGGGACGCCGTCGATCGCCAGCGCGACATGCACCGCCCAGTCGCTACGCCCCTCGCCATATTCGCGCGTGCCGTCGAGCGGATCGACGACCCACACGCGGCTGAACGAGCAGCGCGTCGCGCTGTCCTTTTCCTCTTCGGACAGGATCGCGTCGCCGGGACGCGCGGCGCGCAATTCGCGCATCAGCATCGCATTGGCGCGCTCGTCGCCCGCCTTGCCCAGCGCCTTGCCCTCAAATTCGCCCGCCGTGCGCAGGTCGAGCAGGATACGCCCCGCTTCTGTCGCCAGTCGCTCGGCCAGTTGTTCGTCGCTCTCGGTCATACTCATCCCAGCAAATGTTCCACGATCAGGTCCGCCGCCGCTTCGGGCGTCATCGCGGTGGTGTCGATCCGGATCTGCGGATTCTCGGGCGCCTCATAGGGGCTGTCGATCCCGGTGAAATTCTTGAGTTGCCCGGCGCGCGCCTTTTTGTAGAGGCCCTTGACGTCGCGCTTCTCGGCCTCGGCAAGCGGGGTATCGACGAAGATCTCGACGAACTCGCCCGCGGGCAGCATCGCGCGCACCATTTCGCGTTCGGCCTTGAACGGGCTGATGAACGCGGTGATCACGATCAGCCCCGCGTCGGTCATCAGCCGCGCGACCTCGCCGACGCGGCGGATATTCTCGATCCGGTCGGCCTCGGTGAAGCCCAGATCCTTGTTCAGCCCGTGGCGGACATTGTCGCCGTCGAGCAGGAAGGTGTGCCGGTTCATCCGGTGCAGCTTCTTTTCGACCAGATTGGCGATCGTCGACTTGCCCGACCCCGACAGGCCGGTGAACCACAGCACCGCAGGCTTCTGGTTCTTGAGGTTCGCGTGCGCCTCGCGGCTGATGTCGAGCGCCTGCCAGTGGACGTTCTGCGCGCGGCGCAGGCTGAAATGCAGCATGCCCGCCGCGACCGTCGCGTTGGTCAGCTTGTCGATCAGGATAAATCCGCCCAGCGTGCGGTTGGTGTCATAGGCTTCGAACACCACCGGCTTGTCGGTCGACAGTTCGGCGACGCCGATCGCGTTGAGCTCCAGCGTCTTCGCCGCCAGATGCTCCATCGTGTTGACATTGACCTGATATTTGGGCGCCTGCACCGTCGCCGACACCGTCTGCGTCGCCAGCTTCAGCCAATATGCGCGCCCCGGAATCATCGGTTCGTCGGCCATCCAGACCAGCGTCGATTCGAAGCGGTCGGCCACTTCGGGCGGCGCGTCGGCCACCGCGATCACATCGCCGCGCGAACAGTCGATCTCGTCGGCGAGGCAGATCGTCACCGACTGCCCGGCAACCGCTTCGTCAAGGTCTTGATCGAGCGTGACAATCCGGCTGACGGTCGAGGTCTTGCCGCTCGGCAGCACCCGCACCGCGTCACCCGGCCTGACCGATCCGCCCGCGATCAGCCCGGAAAATCCCCTGAAGTCAAGGTTCGGGCGATTAACCCATTGAACCGGCATGCGAAACGCCGCTTCGCCGTCACGCTCCGCGGCAACTTCGACAGCTTCCAGATGCTCGACCAGCGCCGGCCCCGTGTACCAGGGCGTGTTCGCCGACAGCGCGGTGATATTGTCGCCCTTGAACCCCGAAATCGGGATCGCGGTGAAGTGGGTGATGCCGATCTCGGTCGCGAAGGCGCGATAGCTCAGCAGGATGCGCTCGAACACCGCCTTGTCATAATCGACAAGGTCCATCTTGTTCACCGCCAGCACGATATGCCTGATGCCGATCAGGTGCGCCAGATAGCTGTGCCGCCGCGTCTGCGTCAGCACGCCCTTGCGCGCATCGACAAGGATCACCGCGAGGTCGGCGGTCGAGGCGCCTGTGACCATGTTGCGCGTATATTGTTCGTGCCCCGGTGTGTCGGCGACGATGAACTTGCGCTTTTCGGTGGTGAAGAAACGGTAGGCGACGTCGATCGTGATCCCCTGCTCGCGCTCGGCGGCAAGGCCGTCGACGAGCAGCGCGAAGTCGATCTCCTGCCCCTGCGTGCCGACCCGCTTGCTGTCGGCCTCGAGCGCGGCGAGCTGGTCCTCGAAGATCATCTTGCTGTCGTAGAGCAGCCGCCCGATCAGCGTCGACTTGCCGTCGTCGACCGATCCGCAGGTGATGAAGCGCAAGAGCGATTTCTGCTGATGCTGCGCCAGATAGGCGTCGATATCCTCGGCGATGAGCACGTCGGTGACGTAAACGGGGTCGGTCATCAGAAATACCCCTCCTGCTTCTTCTTTTCCATCGACGCGTCGCCGCCATCCTTGTCGATCGCGCGGCCCTGCCGCTCGCTGGTCGTCGTCAGCAGCATTTCCTGGATCACCTCGGACAAGGTGGCCGCCTCGCTCTCGACCGCCCCGGTGAGCGGATAGCAGCCGAGGGTGCGGAAGCGGATCGAGCGCTCGACCGGCACCTCGCCGGGCGCGAGCGGGAACCGCTCGTCGTCGACCATCAGGAGCAGGCCGTCGCGCACCACCGTCGGACGCGGCGCCGAGAAATAGAGCGGAACGATCGGGATATTCTCGCGCGCGATATATTGCCAGATGTCGAGCTCGGTCCAGTTCGAGATCGGAAAGACGCGGATGCTCTCGCCCTTCGCTTTCCTGGCATTGTAGAGATTCCACAGCTCGGGACGCTGCTTCTTCGGGTCCCAGCCATGGCTCGCGGTGCGGAAGGAGAAGATGCGCTCCTTGGCGCGGCTCTTTTCCTCGTCGCGCCGCGCGCCGCCGAACGCGACGTCGAAGCCGTGGAGGTCGAGCGCCTGCTTCAGCCCCTCGGTCTTCCACATGTCGGTGTGCAGCGGACCGTGGTCGAACGGGTTGATCCCGCGTTCCTTGGCCTCGGGATTCTGATAGACGATCAGCTCCATCCCGCTCTCGGCCGCCATGCGGTCGCGCAGCGCATACATGTCGCGGAACTTCCACGTCGTGTCGACGTGGAGCAGCGGGAATGGCGGAGGCGACGGGTAAAAGGCCTTGCGCGCCAGATGCAGCATCACCGCGCTATCCTTGCCGACGCTGTACAGCATCACGGGCTTGGCGGCATCGGCCATCACTTCGCGCATGATGTGGATGCTCTCGGCCTCCAGCCGGTCGAGATGCGTCAGGTCGGGCGAATTCTGCGGCGTGGGAGACGACAAGCTCCGATTCCTTTTAATTCCATGGCAGGAAAAGGCGGCATAGACGCCCATCCTGCGTAAAACATTCCCAAATGGGAGTCAGGCGGAAGACCATCCGCGCCGACCGGCCCTAGCCACTCGGCCTGCCGACAGGCAAGCAGTATGGGCTTTGCTGCAAAATAGTCTGGCTTGTGCATCCCCTTCAACTTGCGGCACCTTCCTGCTAGTCGCAAATCAACGAGTAAAGAGGACCCCATGCGCGCCACCCCCGATTTCGATTTCGCACTCGGCGACAATGCCGAGATGATCCGCGAGACCACCGCCCGCTTCGCCGACGAGAAGATCGCCCCGCTGGCCGCCAGAGCCGATGCCGAGGACTGGTTTCCGCGCGACGAGCTGTGGACGGCGATGGGCGAACTCGGGCTGCACGGCATCACGGTCGAAGAGGAATGGGGCGGGCTCGGGCTCGGCTATCTCGAGCATGTCATCGCGGTCGAGGAGGTGTCGCGGGCATCGGGCGCGATCGGGCTCAGCTATGGCGCACATTCGAACCTGTGCGTCAACCAGATCCGCCGCTGGGGCAATGCCGAGCAGAAGGCCAAATATCTTCCCAGGCTCATCTCGGGCGAACATGTCGGCAGCCTCGCCATGTCCGAGGCCGGCGCGGGCAGCGACGTCGTGTCGATGAAGCTCAAGGCCGAGAAGGTTCAGGGCGGCTATGTCCTCAACGGCACCAAATTCTGGATCACCAACGCGACCTGCGCCGATACGCTGGTCGTCTATGCCAAAACGTCGCCCGACGCGGGTTCGCGCGGCATCACCGCCTTCCTGATCGAAAAGGACATGCCGGGTTTTGCGATCGGGCAGAAGATCGACAAGGTCGGCATGCGCGGCTCGCCGACCGCCGAACTCGTCTTCACCGACTGCGAGGTTCCCGAAAGCCAGGTCATGGGGCCCGAGAACGGCGGCGTCGGCGTGCTGATGTCGGGGCTCGACTATGAACGCGTCGTGCTTGCGGGGCTCCAGCTCGGGATCATGCAGGCCTGCCTCGACACCGTCATTCCTTACGTGCGCGACCGCAAGCAGTTCGGCAAGGCGATCGGCGGCTTCCAGCTGATGCAAGCCAAGGTCGCCGACATGTATGTCGCGCTCCAGTCGGCGCGATCCTATGTCTACAACGTCGCCAAGGCCTGCGACGCCGGCCAGACGACGCGCTTCGACGCCGCGGGCTGCATCCTCCTCGCCAGCGAAAGCGCAGTGAAGGTCGCAGGCGAGGCGATCCAGGCCCTGGGCGGCGCGGGCTATACCAAGGACTGGCCGGTCGAACGCTACTGGCGCGATGCGAAGCTGCTCGACATCGGCGCCGGAACGAACGAAATCCGGCGCATGCTGATCGGCCGCGAACTGATAGGCGCGGCGGGTTGAACTGCGGCTTGTTGCAGGAAATTCAGCGATGGCAGATCAGATTTTCCCTTTCCCGGCCCCGGGCATCGCGCAACATGAGCTGGCCGGGATCGATCTTGACCGCCTTCCCCTGACGCCTCCGGATCCGCTCCGCGAATATTACCAGCCAATGGCGTCGGGGGCCTGGTCGCTGCGAAGCCTGCCGACGATCATCTGCATGGGATATTGGGGCCAATTGCAGATCGCTCAAGCCATTATCGTGCTGATGCGTGGTCAAAAAACATGGATGTCGACCGCGCCGATGGAAATCGAGAGCCAGCGGATCGGCGTCGATTTCGCGCGCGGACATGTCGTAATATATGGTCTCGGCATGGGCTGGACTACGGCGATGAGCGCGCTCAAGCCCGAGGTCGAGCAGGTTACCGTCGTCGAAATGGACGCCCAAGTGCTGGACCTGCACGCAAATCTCAAATTGTTCGATCGGCTACCCGACGGGGTGGGCTCAAAAGTGCGGATCGTCCATGCCGATGCGCTGGAATGGAAACCGGACAGCCATGTCGATTTGCTGATGCCCGACATATGGATCGATATGGTCAGCTGGGAGCGGGCCGAGGAAGTGCACGACATGCAGGCGAATGTCGGCGCCGACATGATCTATTTCTGGGGCCAGGAACTGGAACTGGCGCGCCATGCGGTGCGGCTGAACCGACCGCTGGACGACGCCGGGCTTGCCGCGACGGCCGCTCAATTCGACCTGCCACTGGTGGGACTCGACACCCCCGACTATGCCGCGCGCACCCGCGCAGCCGCGCGGGCGTGGATGAAGGGCCGCTGGCTGGAAGGAACGCTCGTGCCCGACGATTTGCGCAGCGCCGCCGATAACGTCGCCGTGGGCCAAATCTGACGCGACATTGCTCGATATCGGCGCGAGGAGGAACGAGATTGCGGCATGTCGAGGGGACGTGATCTGATAAGCGCGGGCTGACGCGCGAACCGTAGGGGGGATTATGGGGGCTAAAGACGCCGGGCCGGGCCGGACATGAACTGGTTGTGGCTCGCCGCCGCCGCGATGACGGCATCCGCCCTCACCCATTCGTTCCTAGGTGAGAAACGGCTGATCCAGCCGCTTCTCCGCATCAAGCGCGGCATCCTCGGCACCGACCTGCCGCGCCGGGTGTTCCGTTTCGCCTGGCATGCGATGGCGGTGCTGATGCTGCTGTCCGCCATCACCGTGGCCTGGCCCGATACCCCGCGCGGCCTGATCGTCGTCATCGGGATCGGCTGGCTGGGAACCGGACTGGTCAATGCGGCGTGTACCAAGGGCCGGCACATCATCTGGCCCTTCCTTGCCGGATCCGGCGTGCTGGCCCTGATCGGAGGATGGGCTTGAGCGACGCGCTGCTCACCACATTGCAATATTATGGCGCCGGCGCCGCCACGCTCGCGGCGCTGATCGTGTCGCTGAATCTCGGGCGGCGCTGGACCGGGTGGGCCTTCGTCGTCTTCGTCACCAGCAGCCTCGCACTGATCGCCTGGGGTTTCCTCCAGCCCGACAGCGAGGGCATCGGGTGGCAGAATATCGCGCTGCTGATCATCAACGCGATCGGCGTCTATCGCTATCTGATCCTGAAAGAAAAACCGGCGGGCCCGGCAAAGGAAAACGGGGCGGCCTGACCGCCCCGCCCTTCCTTAACCCCACACACGAACGCGTTTGTCGGGCGCGAGGTAGAGCTTGTCGCCTTCCTTGACGTCGAACGCCTTGTACCAGGCGTCGAGATTGCGGACGGTCAGCGCGCGGTACATGCCCGGCGCGTGGCCGTCGGTCGCGACACGCTGGCGCAGCGCCTCGGCGCGCATCTTGGTCGCCCAGGTCTGCGCATAGGCGATGAAGAAACGCTGGTCGCCCGTGAAGCCGTCGATCACCGGCGCTTCCTTGCCGCCCAGCGACGCGCGATAGGCGTCATAGGCCGCCTGCAGCCCCGCGACGTCGGCGATATTCTCGCCCAGCGTCAGCTTGCCATTGAGCGCGAGGTCGGGGAACGGCTTGTACCTATCGTACTGGGCCGCCAGCGCCGCGCCGGCTTCCTCGAACTTCTTGAGATCGGCGGGCGTCCACCAGTTGCGCAGGGCGCCGGTCGAATCGAACGCGGCGCCATTATTGTCGAAGCTGTGGCTGATCTCGTGCCCGATCACCGCGCCGATCGCGCCGTAATTATAGGCAGGATCGGCCTTGGCGTCGAAGAAGGGCGGCTGGAGGATCGCGGCGGGAAAGTTGAGCGCATTCTGCACCGGCAGGTTCACCGCATTCACCGTCTGCGGCACCATCCACCATTCGCCCTTGTCCATCGGCTTGCCAATCTTGGCGAGTTGGTGCGCGGTCTCGGCCTTTTCGCCCGCGACGACATTGGCATAGGGATCGGTCGCGCTGAGCGTATAGGCGCCATAGTCGCGCCAGGTGTCAGGATAGCCGACGCCGACGGCGATCGTCTCGACCTTGCGGATCGCTTCCTTCTTGGTCTCCGGCGCCATCCAGTCGATACCCTCGACCCGCTTGGCGAAGGCGGCCTTGATGTTCGTCACCATGTCGCCGACTTCGGCCTTTGCCGAGGCAGGGAAATATTTGTCAGCATAAGCCTTCCCCACCGCGTCGCCGAGATAGAGATCGATCGCGTCAAGCGCGCGCTTCTCGCGGCTGCGCTGCTGCGGCGTACCCGACAGGGTGGTGCCGTAAAAAGCGAAATGCGCGCTGTCGAGCGCCCCCGGGAGCACCTCGGTGTGGGTGTTGATCTGGTGAAAGGCGAGCCAGTCTTTCCACGCATCGAGCGGTTCCGACGCGACCAGCGCCGACAGGCCGGCAATCGCACGGGCATGATAGGCGCCGAACTTGGGTGCGCCGTCGAGCTTCGCCGCGCCGAAGAAAGCCGGCCAGTCGATCCCCGGCGCCTTTTTCGCGAAATCGGCCTGCGTCCAGACATCGGCCGATTTGGTGAAGTCCTCGCTCTGTTCGCGCGTCGCATGCGCGCGGGCGATCTTGACCTCGAGGTCATAGATGCGCTTCGCCCTGGTCGCGGCGTCGGGCTGTCCGGCCGCGGTCAGCAGCTTGGCGATATAGGCCTGATAGGCGGTGCGCAGGTCCGCCATCTTGGGATCGGCCGAAAGATAATATTCGCGCTCGGGCAGACCGAGTCCGCCCTGCAGCATATAGGGGATTACCTCGCCGGGGGTCGCGAGCCCCTGCGTTACGAAGACACCGAAGAGATTTTCGGTGTTATAGTCGGTTGCATTCAGCGGATCGACGTCGGCGCGAAGCTGCTCGCCGAGCACCTTCGACAGCGCCGCCTTGTCGCCGATCGCCGCGAAGCGCGCGAGATCGGCCGCCACGGGCTTCATGCCCGCGGTATCGATCGCCTTCACGTCCATGAAAGCCTTGTAGAAGGCAGCGATACGGCCTTCGTTGGTATCGGCCGCAGCATCGCCCTTGACGATCGCATCGATCAGTTCCCGGTTGCGCTTTTCGGTCTCGAGCTGCGCGACGTAAAAGGCGCCGATCGACGAGCGATCGGCCGGAATCGGCGTCGCCTTGTCCCAATTGCCGTTGGCATAGGCATAGAAATCGTCGCCCGGCTTGGCGGTCGCATCCATCGCCGCCTTGCTGATCCCGATTTCGGTGCCGACGGTGTAGCTCGCCTCCTTGTCGGCGCTGGTGCAGGCGACCGGACCGCCGAGGATCGCGGCGGTCGACAGGAGGATGGCGAGGACGGGATGTTTCATCGATCGAACCTAACTTGCTCAGAAAATATGCCGAAGCGATAGGCCTGTGTGCCGATGGTTTCAACGCCAACCATTTTCGGCCTGCGGCGCTTTCCAATCGACGAGCGACCGGCTACCCCCGGCCGGACAAAGGGAGAAACATGGACGTTATCGCAAGATTTCCGGCAACCGCGAACGGCCGCGCCACGCGCTGTGGCCGCACGCAAGGGGCCGCCGAATGAACAGCGCGAGCGCCCGCCCCGACCGCCAGCGCGGCTTTCTGGGTTTTGTCGAGCGCGCGGGCAATCTGCTGCCCGACCCGACGATCATCTTCATCTATCTGATCTTCATCCTGATGCTCGTCTCGGCGCTCGGCGCGGCGATGGGCTGGTCGGCGTCGCTGCCCTATCCGGGCGAAAAGGCGCCCGAGCATGCCGAGCTGGCGAACGGCGTGCTGACCTATCGCGCGTCGAGCCTCTTTTCCGAGGCGAATATCGCGCGGCTGTTCACCGAAATGCCGCGCACCTTTGCCGGCTTCGCGCCGCTCGGGCTGGTGCTGACGATCATGATGAGCGCCGCGGTCGCCGAGCGGTCGGGGCTGTTCTCGGCGCTGATCCGCCTGTCGCTGCGCAACGCGCACAAGGCCTTGCTGACCCCGATCGCCGCGGTGATCGGCATGGTATCGCACCACGCCTCCGACGCCGCCTATGTCGTGTTCATCCCGCTCGCGGCGATCATCTTCGCGGTCGCCGGGCGCCACCCGCTCGCCGGGCTCGCCGCCGCTTTCGCCGCGGTGTCGGGCGGCTATGCCGGCAATCTGATGCCCGGGCAGATCGACGTGCTGCTGCTCGGCTTCACCCAGGAAGCCGCGCGTATCGTCGAACCCGGCTGGACGATGAACCCGCTCGGCAACTGGTATTTCATCCTGGGGATCGTGGTCCTGTTCACCCCGATCATCTGGTGCGTAACCGACCGCATCGTCGAGCCGCGGCTCGGCGCCTGGAACGGCGTCGTCGATGCCGACCTGCGCGCCGACCTCGACAAGACCGAGGTGACGCCGGACGAACGCCAGGGCCTGCGCCGTGCCGGGCTTGCCGCGCTGCTGCTGATCGCCGGTTTCGCCGCGCTGGCGCTGTGGCCGGGCTATACCCCCTTCATCAACGAGGAGGCCGAGGGCACCGCCCGGCTCCAGCCGCTCTATGCCTCGCTGATCGCGGGCTTCTTCCTCCTCTTCCTGCTCACCGGCACCGCCTTTGGCCGCGCCGCGGGGACGGTGAAATCGGCCGCCGACGTGATGGACATGATGCAGCACGGCGTCCGCACCATGGCACCCTATCTGGTCTTCGTCTTCTTCGCCGCGCATTTCGTCGCGATGTTCAACTGGTCGCGGATCGGCCCGATCATCGCGATCAACGGCGCCGAGACCCTCGCCGAGCTGGCGCTGCCCGCCGCGCTGCTGCTGGTCAGCGTGCTGCTCCTCTCCTCCTTCCTCGACCTGTTCATCGGTTCGGCCTCGGCGAAGTGGAGCGCGCTGTCCCCGGTCGTGGTGCCGATGTTCATGCTGCTCGGCATCAGCCCCGAGATGACCACCGCGGCCTATCGCATGGGCGACAGCTACACCAATATCATGACCCCGCTGATGAGCTATTTCCCGCTGATCCTCGCGTTCAGCCAGCGGTGGGACAAGTCGATGGGGGTCGGCTCGCTGCTCGCGCTGATGCTGCCCTATGCACTGATTTTCATGGTCGCCGGCATATCGATGACGGTCGGTTGGGTCATGCTCGACCTGCCGCTCGGCCCCGGCGCGCAGGTCCATTACACCATTCCCGTGGAGAGCAATTGATGTCCGCTCCGGTCCTTTCGACCCAGTATAACCCCGACGACCCGCAGGTGCAGGCCCGCGCGGCGCACAATCGCGCGCTGCGCGACGCGCTCTACGCGCGCGTCGCCGAAGCCGGGCTCGGCGGCAACGCCAAGTCGCGCGAACGCCACACCAGCCGCGGCAAGCTGCTGCCGCGCGAGCGCGTCGAACGGCTGCTCGATCCGGGCTCGCCCTTTCTCGAGATCGGCCAGCTCGCCGCGTGCGACATGTACGAGGGTGAGGTTCCAGGCGCGGGCATGATCGCGGGCATTGGGCGCGTGTCGGGGCGGCAGGCGATGATCGTGTGCAACGACGCGACGGTGAAGGGCGGCACCTATTACCCGATGACGGTGAAGAAGCACCTGCGGGCGCAGGAGATCGCCGAGGCGAACCGCCTGCCGTGCATCTACCTCGTCGACAGCGGCGGCGCGAACCTGCCGCATCAGGACCAGGTCTTTCCCGACCGCGACCATTTCGGGCGCATCTTCTTCAACCAGGCGAATATGTCGGCGAAGCGTATCCCGCAGATTGCGTGCGTGATGGGAAGCTGTACCGCGGGCGGCGCTTATGTTCCCGCGATGAGCGACGAGACGGTGATCGTCCGCAACCAGGGCACGATCTTCCTTGCCGGCCCGCCGCTGGTCAAGGCCGCGACGGGCGAGGAGATCAGCGCCGAGGATCTGGGCGGCGGCGACCTGCACGCGAAGAAATCGGGCGTGGTCGACCACCTCGCCGAGAATGACGAGCATGCGCTGACGATCGTGCGCGACATCGTGTCGCACCTCGGCGCCGACGACGGCTTCGCGGTCGCGGTGAAGGAACCGCGTCCGCCCAGATATGATCCGGCAGAACTCTACGGCATCATCCCCGACGATGTCCGCGCGCCCTATGACGTGCACGAAGTAATCGCACGGATCATCGACGGCAGCGAGTTCCACGAGTTCAAGGCAAATTACGGCGCATCGCTGGTGTGCGGCTTCGCGCACATCTGGGGCATCCCCGTCGCGATCCTCGCCAACAATGGTGTGCTGTTCAGCGAGTCTGCGGTCAAGGGCGCGCATTTCATCGAGCTGGCGCAGCAGCGGCGCATTCCCCTGCTCTTCCTCCAGAATATCTCGGGCTTCATGGTCGGCGGCAAATATGAGGCCGAGGGCATTGCGAAGCATGGCGCAAAACTCGTCACCGCGGTCGCCACCGCGACCGTGCCGAAGATCACCGTGCTGATCGGCGGCAGCTTCGGTGCGGGCAATTACGGCATGTGCGGGCGCGCCTACAGCCCACGCTTCCTGTTCACCTGGCCCAATGCGCGGATCAGCGTGATGGGCGGCGAACAGGCGGCGTCGGTGCTGGCAACCGTTCACCGCGACGCCGACAAATGGACGCCCGAAGAGGCCGAAGCCTTCAAGGCGCCGATCCGCCAGAAATATGAGGATGAGGGCAATCCGTACCACGCCACTGCGCGCCTGTGGGACGATGGCATCATCGACCCCGCGCAGACACGCGACGTGCTGGGGCTGGCTTTCGCGGCAACGCTGAACGCGCCGGTCGAGGACCGCAGCTTCGGCGTGTTCCGGATGTGATGGCGATGTCCCGACCTTCAAAGCCGGTTCTTTACGCCCTGCTGCTCGGGTCGCTGGGCGCGATGTCGCCCGCCGCTCATGCCTCCGCCTTCACGCCCGCAACGCTAACCATCATCACCACCGACGGGACCAGTCGTGAAATCAGCGTTCGCAGCGCGCAGCAGCTCAAAAAAGCGATCCAGCCCTGTTTCGGCAAGGTTCAGTGCGAGGAAATCAGCGTCGAGACATGCGATCGATGCTTCATCACCGCCGAAGCCGTGCTTGGCGGCTATCTCGTGCAGTCACGATCGGGACCGCCCGGACCGCTCTATGACATCATCGACGACAGGCCCGGACGGCAGAACACCGCAACGTTCAGCCTGAAGGACCTGACGACCATTTTCGTCGACTATCTGACCGACAAGAAAAGCATTCCGCTGGCCTGGCGCGACACCGGACAGATTTGAAAGGCGCATTGGACAACATGATCACCTCCCTCCTCATCGCCAATCGTGGCGAGATCGCCTGCCGTATCATCCGCACCGCACGCGAGATGGGCATTCGCACCGTTGCGGTCTATTCGGACGCCGATGCCAGGGCATTGCATGTGCGCGAGGCCGACGAGGCGGTGCATATCGGGCCGTCGCCGGCGCGCGAATCCTATCTGATCGGCGAGAAGATCATCGCCGCCGCCAAGGCGACCGGCGCCGAGGCGATCCATCCGGGCTATGGCTTCCTGTCGGAAAATGCCGAATTTGCACAGGCGGTGGCGGACGCCGGGCTCATCTGGGTCGGGCCGAAACCTTCGTCGATCACGGCGATGGGTCTCAAGGACGCCGCCAAGAAGCTGATGGCCGAAGCCGGCGTGCCCGTGACGCCGGGCTATATGGGCGAGAATCAGGACCCCGCCTTCCTTGCCGAACAGGCGGCCGGGATCGGCTACCCGGTGCTGATCAAGGCCGTCGCGGGGGGTGGCGGCAAGGGGATGCGCAAGGTCGATGCCGCGGCCGACTTCGCTGACGCGCTCGCCTCGTGCCAGCGCGAGGCGGCTGCGTCGTTCGGCAACGATCATGTGCTGATCGAGAAATATATCCTGACCCCGCGCCATATCGAGGTGCAGGTGTTCGGCGACACGCACGGCAACGTCGTCCACCTGTTCGAGCGCGACTGCTCGCTCCAGCGCCGCCACCAGAAGGTGATCGAGGAAGCCCCTGCCCCCGGCATGGACGAAAAGACGCGCGCCAAGCTCTGCGCCGCCGCGGTCCGCGCCGCGAAGGCGGTCGATTATGTCGGCGCAGGCACGATCGAGTTCATCGCCGACGCGTCGGAGGGCCTGCGCGCCGACCGCATCTGGTTCATGGAAATGAACACGCGGCTGCAGGTCGAGCATCCGGTGACCGAAGAGATCACCGGCGTCGATCTCGTCGAATGGCAGCTGCGCGTTGCGTCGGGCGAGCCGATCCCGTTGACGCAGGAGCAGCTCGCGATCAACGGCTGGGCGATGGAAGCGCGGCTCTATGCCGAGGATCCCGCCAAGGGTTTCCTGCCGTCGATCGGCACGCTCGAGCTGTTCCAGCTTCCCGAGCACAGCGGCCGGGTCGACACCGGCGTCTATGAAGGCGCCGAGGTGTCGCCCTTCTATGACCCGATGATCGCCAAGGTCATCGCCTGGGGCGAAGACCGCGAGGAGGCGCGTGAGCTGTTGTCGGAGATGCTCGCCGACAGCGCGATCTGGCCGGTGAAGAGCAATTCGGCGTTCCTGATCAACGCGCTCGATCATCCCGATTTCGTCGCGGGCAGCGTCGACACCGGCCTCATCGGCCGCGACGGCGACAGCATGACCGCCGAGCCCGAACCGTCGGTGCAGGCGCTGACCAACGCAGCAATGGCGATGACGCCGCGTTCATTGCAAGCGGGCTTCCGCCTCAACGCGCCCGACGTACGCGTTGCGCCCTTCCTGCTCGACGGCAAGCGTGTCGAGGTGACGCTCCACGGCCCCGGCGCCGAACAACCGGCCCCCGCGATGCTCGTCGCGGAAAGCGGCTCGGTATGGCAGCTCATGCCTTGGCGCGCCGAAGGCGGCGCTGGCGGTGCGGGCGGCGACGGGGCGATCCTCTCGCCGATGCCGGGCAAGGTCATCGCGGTCGAGGTCGCGGCGGGCGACCGGGTAACCAAGGGGCAGAAATTGCTCACGCTCGAAGCGATGAAGATGGAACACAGCCTGACCGCGCCGTTCGACGGCGTCGTGGCCGAACTCAACGCGGTCGCCGGCGGACAGGTGCAGGTCGAGGCCTTGCTGGTGCGGATCGAGAAGGAAGAGTGATTTCCTTTCCCCGGTCGTGCTGAGCTTGTCGAAGCACCGTCCTTTCTTCTAATCTTGCAAGACAGAACAGCCCTTCGACAAGCTCAGGGCGAACGGAGTCCATATGGCCGGCAAATATTTCGACGAATGGACCATCGGCGACACGCTGACGCACGACATCCGCCGTACCGTCACCGAGACCGACAATCTGCTGTTCACGACGATGACGCACAATCCGCAGCCCCTGCACCTCGACATCGAGGCGGCGAAGGCGTCCGAGTTCGGGCAGATCCTCGTCAACGGCACCTTCACCTTCAGCCTGATGGTCGGACTGTCGGTGGGCGACACCACGCTCGGCACGCTGGTCGCGAACCTGGGGTACGACAAGCTCGTGATGCCGAAACCGGTATTCATCGGCGACACGCTTCGCGCCGAATCCGAGGTCATCGGTCTCAAGGAGTCCAAATCGCGGCCGAATGCGGGTATCGTGACCTTCCTCCACCGCGCGATCAACCAGCGCGATGAAATCGTCTGCCAGTGCGAACGCTCCGCGCTGCTCAAGAAGAAAGTCGCCTGATGCGCCTTCGCTCGCTCCTTTTCGTCCCCGGCGACCGCCCCGAACGCTTCGCCAAGGCCGCGGCGTCGGGCGCCGATGCAATCATCCTCGACCTCGAGGATTCGGTGTCGCCCGCCAACAAGGAAGCCGCGCGCCATGCGGTGGCCGACTATCTGGGCGGCGAGCGCGAGGTGATCACGCTGGTGCGCGTCAACCCGCTCGACGGGCATCTGACCGCCGCCGACGTCGCGGCGATCGTCGGTGCGCGGCCCGACGCGATCATGCTGCCCAAGGCCGAGGGCGCACCGAGCATCCAGCAACTCGACACGATCCTGCGCAGCGAATCGGCGGCCGATGCATCGCTCCCGGCGATCCTGCCGATCGCGACCGAGACCCCCGCGGCGATCTTCACGCTCGGCAGCTACCGCGACGTGAAGGACCGGCTGATCGGCCTCACCTGGGGCGCCGAAGACCTGCCTGCGGCGATCGGGGCGACGACGAGCCGCGAGGCCGACGGCCGCTATACCGAACCCTATCAGGTCGCGCGCGCGCTGACGCTTTTCGCCGCGCACGGCGCGGGCGTCGCCGCGATCGACACCGTGTTTCCCGCGATCAAGGACGAGGCCGGGCTCGCCGCCTATGCCGCGCGGGCTCGCCGCGACGGCTTTACGGGCATGATGGCGATCCATCCGTCGCAGGTCGCACCGATCAACGCGGCCTTCACCCCGGCCGCGGACGAAGTCGCGCAGGCGCAGGCGATCGTCGATGCCTTCGCCGCCAACCCGGGGGCGGGTGTGCTCCAGATCGACGGGAAGATGATCGACGCGCCGCACCTGAAGCAGGCACGGCATATCCTGTCGCTGGCGGATTGAACGTCCAGCTCCGGGCTCCGCTTGTGTCGGGGGTTTAGCCCGCATTCCGCCTGAAAGGCCGGTGCCGGCGCATCCACGCCTTGCCGCGATGCCAGTTCTTCCTCAGCCCGCGTTCGGGGATATTCTCGAACATCGCATCGGGGCTTTCGGGATCGAGCAGCTCATGCTCGGCGATATATTGATCGAACGGCCCCGGTTCGATCAGATCGAGGCGTTCGAGCGAGCGGCCGTCGCCGCGCAGCGCCTCGATCGCGTCGATCAGCGAGCCGGTCGCTTCATATTGCCGGCCCACCGCCACCGGCTCGACGCCCAGATGTTCGGCGATCAGCGATTCGCGTAGCCGCCTGATCGTCGGCTCGACCCCGGTGTTGGCCGGCAGGGCGGCGTCGATCGTGACATCGCATTCGCTGTCGAGCCCCATCGAGCGATTGTTGAGGTTCGCCGATCCGACGCGGATCAGGCGATCGTCGACGATCGCGGTCTTGGCGTGGACATAGATGGCCTCGCCCTCCGCTGTATGCGGGACATAGACGCACAGGCGATTGCCGTGTCTGGCCTTCGCGACCGCACGCACCAGTTGCACCCGCGCGGCATCCATCGCCATCTGTTCGAGCCAGCCGTCGGCTTGCCTGGGCATCACCATGACGAATTCGGGCGGATCATCCTCGTCCAGCCGCTCGGCGATCGCCGCCGCGATCTTGGCCGAGGTGAAATACTGGTTTTCGAAATAGATGAAGCGATCCGCCGCGGCGATCATGTCGAGATAGAGCTGTTCGATCTCGCGGACTTCCGCATAGCCGCCATATTCCGCACGGGTCCGCGAGATGGCGACATCGACGCCGAAGAAATCGGGCTCCAGTCCCTCGGGCCAATTCTCGCCGTCGCCCTTCACCTCACGCAACGGCTTCTTCGTCGCGCGCTGCCAGCGCTCGTTTCCGAGTTCGGCCAGCGCGCCGCCCACCGCGCCCGCCAGAATCATCGTCGAGTCATGCCACGGCATATAGGCTTTGCCGTCGGGGCCGGTGCGGCGCGCATCGCCGTCCAGATGATCGCGCGTATCCCAGCGCTGGGCCGCAACGTCGATGCCGCCGCACACGGCGAGATGATCGTCGAACACCGCCACCTTCTGATGGTGGCTGCATCCGAAGGGATGCGCGCTGTCCATCCGAAAGCTGATCGCGCGCGTCACCTTCCAGCGCAGGATCATCGCGACGATGGCGGGCGAAAGATATTGTTTCAGCCCGCCGAAATTCCAGCGGAGGATGTCGATATCGCGTTTCGGGCGCTCGTGCGCGAGCCGGAGCAGAAAATGGCCCAGCGCCTCGCCCTTCCCCTCCGCGTCGGGACAAAGTGCGATGCGCGGGTCGAAATCCCATCCGATCAGCAGGATGCGCTCCCTCGCGCCCTCCATCAGATCCTTGAGCAGCGCAAAATAGTCGCACGCATCGACGATCATCCGTGCCTTGTCGGCGCGTTCGATCCGCCAGCAGTTGCGGCCCTCGACAACGATCGGGGTGAGTTCGCCCTCGCTCATGCCCGCTGAGACGCGCCGCGGCAGATTTGGTTGCGGGTCGCCCGTGCCGGATCCCAAAATGCCCTTAAGGAGAAAAAAGATACGGACGCACGCATCCGGAATGTCTCCTTTGTCGCTTCAGGCGGGGAGCAACGAGGTCGCGTTGAACGGCGATTCTGCGGTGTTGGCGACCTTGTCATCGCGCAGGGTAGATCATGCCGGGATTTATTAGGAAAGGACTATTTGCCAGGCCGGTTGAACCGCGGGTTTCGGGCGAACGCAGGCACAATCCTCCTTGTGGCGAAGCCATGGGGGGGTAGCGGAGGGGCAAGGACGCGACGTCGCAGCCCCTCCACCCTCATTCGCTGCGCGAACGCTCCCCCTCCCCGTCGCTACGCGACAGGGAGGATATTTCCGGTCGGGCGCCGCCGTCAGGCCGCGTGGAATTGTTCCGGGCTGAGCGCCATCATCGCGTCGCTTCCGGCCTCGATCTTGCGGCGCAGCGCACCGGCATCGGGCATGAAGCGTTCGCCGAAATGGCGCGCCGTGACCAGCTTCGCTTCGAGGAAAGCCTTGTTGCCGCGCCCCTCGTCGAGTGCCTTTTGCGCCGCCTCGGCCATGCGCAGCCACATCAGGCCCAGCGCGACGATGCCGGTGAGGTGCATATAGTGATGCGCGCCCGCGCCGACATTGTTGGGATTGGTCATGCCGTTTGCCATGAACCACATCGTCGCCGCCTTGAGTTCGCCGTTCGCCTTTTCGAGGCGTCCCGCGAGGTCGGCGAAGGCGGGCTTGTCCCTGGCCGCCGCGGCTTCGCCGTCGACGACCGCAAAAAAGGCCTGGATCGCGCGGCCGCCATTCTGGGCCAGCTTGCGACCGACAAGATCCATCGCCTGGACGCCGTTCGCGCCTTCGTAGATCATCGTGATGCGGGCATCGCGGACATATTGGCTCATGCCCTGTTCCTCGATGTAGCCGTGGCCCCCGAAGACCTGCTGCGCGTTGGTCGCGACGTCGTAGCCCTTGTCGGTGCCATAGCCCTTGATGACGGGCGTGAGCAGGCTGACAAGGTCGTCGGCCTGTTGCCGCGCTTCCTCGGTCTCGGCGACGTGCGCGAGATCGACCTGAAGCGCGCCCCAGACGCAGAGCGCACGCAGCCCTTCGACGGTCGCCTTGGCATCCATCAGCATGCGGCGCACATCGGGGTGGACGAACAGCGGATCGGCCTTTTCCTGCGGATCCTGCGGCCCGGTCAGCGCGCGGCCCTGCCGGCGGTCCTGGGCATATTGAACGGCGTTCTGGAAAGCGATGTCGGCCTGCCCCAGCCCCTGGATGCCGACGCCGAGGCGCGCGGCGTTCATCATGATGAACATCGCGGCGAGCCCCTTGTTCTCCTCGCCGACCATCCAGCCCTTCGCGCCGTCGTAGTTCATCACGCAGGTCGCGTTGGCGTGGATGCCCATCTTGTGCTCGATCGATCCGCACGACAGCGTGTTGCGTTCGCCGGGCGTACCGTCGTCGTTGAGGATGAACTTGGGCACGATGAACAGCGAGATGCCCTTGACGCTGTCGGGTGCGTCGGGGGTCTTGGCGAGAACGAGATGAATGATGTTCTCGGCCAGGTCGTGCTCGCCCGACGAGATGAAGATCTTGGTGCCCGTCACCGCATAGCTGCCGTCGCCGTTCGGAACCGCGCGGGTGCGGATGAGGCCGAGGTCGGTGCCGCAATGCGGCTCGGTCAGGTTCATCGTGCCGGTCCATTCGCCCGACACCATCCTGGGCACATAGGCCGCCTTCTGCTCGTCCGATCCCTTGACGAGGATCGCGGCGGTCGCGCCGCTCGACAGGCCGGGATACATCGCAAAGGCCTGGTTGGCGGCGTTGCGATATTCCTCGACCGGAAAGCCGATCACGTGCGGCAGTCCCTGACCGCCGAATTCCTCGGGCGCGGTCAGCAGCCCCCAACCGGCGTCGCAATAGGCCTTATAGGCTTCCTTGAAGCCCGCCGGGGTCGTCACCGACCCATCCTCGTGGCGGGTGCAGCCTTCCTGATCGCCCGAATAGTTGATCGGGAAGAGCACTTCCTCGCAGAATTTTCCCGCCTCGCTCAGCACCGCCTCGACCATGTCGGGGGTCGCGTTGGCGAAACCGGGCAGATTGGCGTAGCGCTCGATGCCGAGCACGTCGTTGAGGAGAAAGAGCGTGTCCTGCACGGGAGCGCGATAGACGGGCATGGGGTATCCTTTTGAGAAGCGGGGTCCAGCAATCGATCTTTGCCTGGGGAGAGGCTCAGCCGGCTTCGTGGCCGGCATCGACTTCCTTCACCATATCGATGAAGCGTGACAGCTCATCTACAGCGCTGTCAATATCGTCGCGCTGACGGCGCAGCAAGGCAATGCGTTGCTGGCACTTTTCGATCGTCACCTGCCGTTGAAGCTTGCGGTTGTCGCCGACGTCGTACAGGTCGATCATCTCGCGAATGTCGGCGAGGCTGAATCCCGTGCGCTTGGCGCGCAATATCCAGGCCAGCCGCGCGCGATCGCGCTTCGAATAGATGCGCGACAGGCCCTTGCGCGAAGGGCTGATCAGCCCCTCGTCCTCGTAGAAACGGAGCGCGCGCGCGGTGACGCCGAACTCGGTGGACAGGTCGGTGATGCTATACTGCTCGCGCCCCAGATGATCGGGCGTGTCGATATGGGCGTGGCCGTAATCGTCGGTCATGGCGGACAGGATTAGTTTCCGTTGACGTGAACGTCAAGGCCGCCGGTTTTGCGGAATCCGCCCCGATCAGCTTCCGCAGGGCGTCGCCATATTGCCGTCCTTGTCCTTCATCTGCAAGTGTCTTGCATCGGCCGCAGCCCAGCTCGCGCGCGGCAGGCGCAGTCCCGACAACGACGCCCGGTTCGGACACAGCTTCTCGCACTGCGGCGGCAGGCGCCCGGGCAGGCGCAATTCGTCCTCGTCTTCGTGCACCACGGCGCTGCACCCTTCGGCACCGGCGAAATCGAGCCGCCACCCCTGCCCCTCGCGCACCGCGCTGCCGCGCGCCTCGCACGACAGGCCGGGGCCGTAGGATGCGGTCAGCGCAAAGCGCCAGCGCCCCGCCCCGTCGGGCACGACGCACATCGCATCGCGGCCGATGTCGTGCCGCCGCTCGAACACCCCGGTGAGATCGGCGGATTCGGAGCGGACGATACCGCGCTCGCGCGCCGCCAGTTCGAGCGGATTGTCCTCGTCGACCGCCTTCGCCTCGGGCGCGGGGCGTCCGCAACCGGCGAGCAGCAGGATGAGCAGCGCCGCGCTAGCCCTGCGCATCGTCGGCCAGAAAGGTCAGCGTCCCGTCGGCCTCGATACGGCGATAGAAGCACGACCGGCGCCCGGTATGGCACGCGGGGCCCGCGGGCCGCACGCGCAGCAGCAGCGCGTCCTGGTCGCAATCCACACGCATCTCGGTCACGCTCAGCCCGTTCCCCGATGTCTCGCCCTTGCGCCACAGCGACTGGCGCGACCGCGACCAGAAATGCGCCTGCCCCGTTTCCTGCGTCAGCCGGATCGCCGCGTCGTTCATATGCGCGACCATCAGCAGGATCGACGTCTCCGCATCGACGACGATGGCGGTGACGAGACCCGCGGCGTCGAAACGCGGGTCGAAACGGTCGGAACTGTCGCGCGGATCGGTCATGCCCGACGCCTTAAACCAGCCGCGACGCCGCTGTCACGCAAGAGTCCCATTTGGGGGGCGACAATTGCATTTCCCCTCCCTATATGCGCCGCAGTCACTGCCCCCGAAGCTGGACCCCGATGCTCACCACACACCCGTTCGACGACGACAAGCTCCGCGAGGAGTGCGGCGTCTTTGGTATTCATGGCGCGGACAGCGCCGCAGCCGTCGTGGCACTGGGGCTCCATGCGCTCCAGCACCGCGGCCAGGAGGCCGCGGGAATCACTGCCTTCGACGGCAGGGATTTCCATACGCACCGCGCGATGGGCCATGTCGCGGGTAATTTCGACCGCGACGACATCATGCGCCAGCTCGCCGGGCCCTCGGCGGTCGGCCATGTCCGCTATTCGACGACGGGCGAGACCGCGCTGCGCAACGTCCAGCCGCTGTTCGCCGACCTGTCGACCGGCGGGTTCGCGATCGCGCACAACGGCAATATCTCGAACGCGACGGCGCTGAAGAAGATTCTCGTCCGCCGCGGGTCGATCTTCCAGTCGACCAGCGACACCGAAGTGATCATCCACCTCGTCGCGACGTCGAACTATCGCACCCTGCTCGACCGCTTCATCGACGCGTTGAAGCAGGTCGAGGGCGCCTATTCGCTGATCTGCCTGACCGCCGAAGGCATGATCGGCTGCCGCGATCCGCTCGGCATCCGCCCGCTGGTGATCGGCAAGCTCAACGATGCCTTCATCTTCGCGTCCGAATCGGTGGCGCTCGATGTCGTCGGCGCGCAGTTCGTGCGCTCGGTCGATCCGGGCGAGCTGGTGATCATCCGCGACGGCCAGCTCACGTCGCACCGCCCCTTTGCCGAACGCGCGGCGCGCCCGTGCATCTTCGAATATGTCTATTTCTCGCGCCCCGACACGATCGTCGACGGCACCAGCGTCTATTCGGTGCGCAAGGCGATCGGCGCCGAACTCGCGCGCGAAAACGGCGTCGAGGCCGACCTCGTCATCCCCGTCCCCGATTCGGGCACGCCCGCCGCGATCGGCTATGCGCAGGAATCGGGAATCCCCTTCGAACTCGGGATCATCCGCTCGCACTATGTCGGGCGCACCTTCATCCAGCCGGGCGACAAGGTCCGCCACCTGGGCGTCAAGCTGAAGCATAATGCGAACAAGGCGCTGATCGCGGGCAAGCGGGTCGTCCTGATCGACGATTCGATCGTGCGCGGCACGACGAGCCTCAAGATCGTGCAGATGATGCGCGATGCCGGCGCGGCCGAGGTGCATATGCGGATCGCCAGCCCGCCGACCCAGCACAGCTGCTTCTATGGCGTCGACACGCCCGAGCGCGCGAAACTGCTCGCCGCGCAGATGACCGTCGGCCAGATGGCGAACTTCATCAACGCCGACAGCCTCGCCTTCCTAACGATCGATGGCCTCTATCGCGCGCTGGGCGAAGCCGAACGCATCGACGCCGGGCCGCAATATTGCGACGCCTGCTTCACCGGCGATTATCCGACGACGCTGACCGATTTCGACGAGAACAGCGTCGACGATCAATTTTCCCTGCTCGCCGAACGGGTTGTCTGACATCATGTACATAAAATCGGAAGAACTGGCGGGGCAGGTCGCGCTCGTCACCGGGGCGAGCCGCGGCATCGGCGAAGCAATCGCCGAAGCGCTGGCGGCACGCGGCGCGCATGTCGTGATCACCGCGCGCACCCCGGGCGGGCTCGAGGAACTCGAGGATCGCATCCACGCCGCCGGGGGCAGCGCGACGATCGCGCCGCTCGACCTGACCGACGGCGACAGCATCGCGCGGCTCGCGAGCGCGATGGCCGAGCGCTGGCAGCATCTCGACATGCTCGTGCTCAACGCCGCGATGCTCGGCACGCTGACCCCGGTCGCCGCGATCGACGGCAAGGAATTCAACCGCCTGCTGACGCTGAACCTGATCGCGCAGCAGGCGCTGATCGCCAATTTCGACCCGCTGCTGCGCCGCGCCGCGAAGGGGCGCCTGCTCGCGCTGTCGAGCAGCGTCGCGCGCGAGCCGCGCGCCTATTGGGGGGCCTATGCGGCTTCGAAGGCGGCGTTCGAGACGCTGGTGACGAGCTATGGCGCCGAAATGCGCAATATTTCGACGCTGCGCACCGCGATCCTCAACCCGGGTGCGACGCGCACCGCGATGCGCGCGCGCGCCTATCCGGGCGAGGATCCGCAGAGCATCAAGGATCCCGCCGCGGTCGGCGCTTTCGTCGCGCAGCTGATGGTCGACGGGTTCGACAGCACGGCGTTCCACGAACTGCCCAAGGTGATGGCGGACGCTTAACGCGATCTTTGCAAAACTGTGCCAATTGCAGGCATAATCCCGTTTTCGCAAAGGCATCGGAATGAAAACCACTATCCTGCGATCCGCGATTGCCGCCGTGGTCGGCATCGTCGTGGCCTTCGGGCTCGTCTGGCTGTTCCAATATGCCGGCAGCAACCTGACCCCCGACGAATATGACCCCGCGACCGGCGAGGTGCTGATCCCGATCGGCTCGACGATCGCGCTGATCGTCGGCTGGTTCGTCGGCACCTTTGCGGGCGGCTGGCTGGCGATGCGCGTATCGGGGGGCAGCGGCCCGGGCTGGGTCGTCGCCGGCGCGGTGATCGGCGCCGCCTTCTACCGCGCCGCGACGCTCGCCGACGCCTGGTGGATCATGGCACTCGCGCTCGTCGTGCCGGTCGCCGCCGCGGCGCTCGCCCAGCGCGCGACGGGAACCGCGGTGCCAGCGACGGCCTGACCGCCGCCGGCTCCGCTACCCGGGCGGGACGCTATCTGGTTTCCCTGTCGACCGCCGCCTGCACCGACTTGTAAAAGGCCTCGCGCGCAGCGCCGACGCCTTCGGGATCGGTCGCGGTCGGCCAGTTGCCGTTCGACGCGATCACCAGCTTGCGCTTGGAATCGATGAAGATGCCCTGCCCGAAAATGCCCTGCGCGGCGAAGCTGCCATCGTCGTTGGTCCACCATTGATAGCCGTAGCCGCGGCCGGGAATGTCGATGCCCGCCTGCTTGGTCGTCGCCGACGCGAGCCAGTCGTCGGGCAGCACCTTGACCCCGCCGGCGACCCCGCCATTGAGGATGAACTGGCCGAAACGCGCATAATCCTTGAGGCTCGCCGACATGCAGCAACCGCTGATCTCGTGCCCCGTCGGCCCGAGCATCCACACCGCATCCTGCTCCATGCCGAAGGGTTTCCAGACCTTTTCGGACAGATAGGCTGACAGCGTCTTGCCGGTCGCGCTCGACACCAGCACGCCGATCAGATTGGTCTCGCCCGTCTTGTACACCCACTTCGACCCGGCGGGCGCTTCGCGCGGCAAGGTCTTCATATAGCTGACGGTGATATCCTCGCCCGCGACGGGCTTCTGCAGGTTGAACTGCGCAACGTCGGATTTGGGATCGGTATAATCCTCGTTCCATTTGACGCCCGAGGTCATCGTCAGCAGCTGCTTCACCGACACATCGTCATAGGCCGAGCCCTTGAGCCCGGGGATATAGGCGGTGACCTTGTCGTCGAGGCTCTTGATATAGCCGTCCTTCACCGCAGCGCCGACGAGCGTCGAGGTAAAGCTCTTCGCGACCGAAAAGCTCGTCCAGCGCCCCGCCGCGCCGTAACCCAGCGCATATTTCTCGAGCCGGATCTTGCCGTCCTGGAGGATGATCAGCCCGGCATTGCGCTGCTTCGCCATATAGGCGTCGACGTCGCTGCCCACGTCGAGCGGCTTGCCCTGCGGCAGGGGATAGACGGTGCCCCCCGCCGCGACGGTGTTGACGACGACCTTGGGAACCGTTTCCATCGTGCGGAAGGCTGCGTCGCGTTGGTCCTGGGTCCAGAAGAGCACATTGAGATCCTTTGGCAGCGTGTCGTTCGTCGGTTGCGCGGGGGACGTGCATCCCGCCGTGGCGCACAATAGCGCGGCCGCCAGAAGTCTTCGCATCTTCACCCTCTCCCTCTTTGTTTTCAGATTGTTTTTTCGAGCGTAACCTGCGCGACGTCGATGCCGCCGCCGCGAAAACCACCCTCGCAATATTGCAGATAGTAGCGCCAGAGCCGGACAAAGCGCTCGTCGAAGCCCGGGGGCAGCTGATCCGCGGCGACCGCCGCGTCGAAGCGTTCGCGCCAGAGCCGCAGCGTTTCGGCATAATCGCGGCCAAAACGCCGCTGGTCGCGCCACGCGAGCCCGCGCGCCTCGGCGAGGGCGCGAAAGCGGCTTTCGGAGATCAGGCAACCACCCGGGAAGACATAGGCCTGGATGAAGTCGCTGCTCGCGGCATAACGCTCGAACAGCGCGTCGTTGATCGAGATATACTGGATCGCGGCACGACCGCCGGGGCGCAGGAGCCGCGCGATCGCGTCGAGATAGGCGGGCCAATAGGCCTGCCCCACCGCCTCGACCATCTCGACGCTGGCGATCGCGTCATAAGGGCCCCGCGCGTCGCGATAGTCGCACAATTCGATCGCGCCGCGTCCCGACAGGTCGACCGCCGCGAGCCGCGCGTCGGCCACCTCGGCCTGCGCCGGGGACAAAGTGATGCCGGTATAGAGCACGTCGTGACGCTCGACCGCGCGCTCGGCCAGCGCCCCCCAGCCGCATCCGATTTCGAGCAGCCGGCTTCCCGAGCGCAAATCGAGCCGGTCGAGGATCGCGTCGAGTTTCGTCGCCTGCGCTTCTTCGAGCGACTGCCCCGGATCGGCGAACAATGCGCTCGAATAATTCATGCCGGCATCGAGCCACAAGCGATAGAAATCATTGCCCAAATCATAATGGGCGTGGATGTTCCGCTTCGCGCCGTTGCGGCTGTTGCGATTGAGGAAATGCGCCGCGCGGTTTGCCCAGCGCCACGGCCCGCGCGAACGGCCGGCATTGCCCAGCGTCTCGCCGTTGCGCATGAACAGGTCGAACAGCGGCACCGGGTCGGACGACGACCATTCGCCGCGGTCCCACGCGCGGTACCAGCCGACCGATCCCGACAGCGCGAGACGGACGAGCGCGGCCCAGCTGTGCACATGGACGACCGCGACGGGGCCCTTGCCCCGCCCGCCGAGGATACGGACGCTGCCGTCGGGCAGATGCCCTTCGAGCGTCCCGAAATCGAGCCCCGCGTCGATGCGGTCGAGCCGCCGGTGAAAAAAGGCAGCGGGCGCATGCGCCATCAGGCGCGCAACGAACCCGCCCGAGCGAAAGGCCCGGTCCGCCTGAAGCAATTCGCCGCCGCGCTTCCGACTGACATGCGTGTTCATAATCATCTTGTCGCGCAAGGAAGGTTAAAGCGCAATCCGCCATATGCCGTTGCCGTCACCCGCCGACATGATTACCCTGCCCGCGGGAGGGTCGCATATGAAAAATCCGATCGTTCGCGCGGTCGTCGCGGTTGGAGCGGGCGTTTTTGCCGCCGGCGCCATCGTCATCCTGTTCGAGATGCTCGGCCATATGCTGTTTCCGCCGCCGCCCGGCATCGACCCCACCGATCCCGACAACCAGGCCCGGCTGATGGAGCTGATCCCGACAGGCGCCAAGGTCGCGGTCGTTGCGGCGTGGTTCTGCGGCGCGCTGGCGGGAAGCGTGGTCGCCGCCAAAATCGGCCGGAAACCGCTCTACGCCTGGATCATCGGCGCGATCATGGTCGCGTTGAGCGTCGTGACCACCATGATGTTCCCGCATCCGGCGTGGATGGTGATCGCCGCTGTCGTGCTGCCGGTCGTTGCCGCGGCCATCGCCATCCCCCTCGCGCGGCCGCGCTTCACCCTCTGATCGCGGCATAGGCCGCCAGCGCGCGCTCGCGCGCCTCACGGTGGCCGATGCGTTTTGCGGGATAGGCGGGCGGGCGCACGCCGTGGGCGTCGGGATCGTGTATGACGGCATCATCCAGATGCGCGAGTTCCGGCACCCATGTGCGGACATAGGCGGCCGCGTCGAATTTCTCCGACTGGACGAGCGGCGCCATGATGCGCGGGAACATGTTCGAATCGATCCCCGTGCCCGCGACCCACTGCCAGTTGACCGCATTATTGGCATAATCGGCGTCGACCAGCGTGTCCCAGAACCATTGTTCGCCGCGGCGCCAGTCGATCAGCAGATGCTTGATCAGGAAACTCGCCGCGATCATCCGCACGCGATTGTGCATCCATCCGGTGGCCCAGAGCTGGCGCATCCCGGCATCGACGACCGGATAGCCGGTGCGGCCCCGCTGCCAGGCCGCAAGATCGGCGTCGGCGGCATCGCCATTGCGCCATGGAAAGGCATCGAACGCCTCGCGCGCGTTGCGTCCGCCATAATCGGGGAATTGCAGGATCACATTCTGGGCATAGTCGCGCCAGCCGACCTCCGACAGAAAGACATCGACCGAGCCCCCGGCATCGGCAACGCCGTGCCAGACCGCCGCGGGCGAAATCTCGCCGAAATGGAGATGCGCCGAAAGCCGCGAGCATCCCTCCTCCGACGGGAGGTTCCGGCGGTCGCCATAATCGGCGGCGACGTGCGCGAAATCGGCGAGGCGCCCGCGCGCGCCCGCCTCGCCCGGCGCCCATTCGGCAGCGAGGCCGCCGGCCCAGTCGGGCTTCACCGGCAGCAGGTCCCAGTCGGCGAGCGCATCCGACGCCGGCCACGCGTCCGGCGCAGCCATTGCAGGCAGATCACCACACGCGGGCAGCGGCGGCATGCGCTCGTGCAGCGCACGCCAGAAGGGCGTGAAAATCTTGTACGGCAGGCCGCTGCCCGTCGTGACCGATCCGGGCGGGGCGAGGTAATTGCCGTCGTGACGCAGGAGGTCGAGCCGTTTCGCGACCGCACGCTCGGCGTTCCGCCACCAGGGTTCGTAATGGCGCAGGCAATGCACCTGCCCGGCGCCGCATTCCTCCGCAATCCGCGCGAGTTGCGCGTCGCACCGGCCGCGGCGCAGGATGAGGCGCGATCCCGCCGCACGCAGGTCGGCATCGAGCGCCGCGAGGCTGTGATGCAGCCACCAGCGCGAGGCGGCGCCCATCGCACGATGCTGTGGCGTGTCGTCGTCGAGGACATAGACCGGAATCACCGGTCCCGCCGCCGCCGCGGCCGCAAACGCCGCCTGATCCGAAAGCCGCAGGTCGCGGCGCAGCCAGACGATGACGGGGGCGCTCATTCGGGCGGATGGGTCGCGGTGTCGGGAGCGGTGACGCGCACCATGAAGCGGTCGCGCGCGAGCGGGTGCATGAAACGCTGGTCGCGCAGGCGGATCGCGTCGCCATCGGCCTCGGCGACCGGCATCCGCGCCCAGAAGAGAAAGGCGCGCGCCGCCGGGTCGGCCTTGACCCAGGTGGCGAGCCGCGGGTCGTCCATTCCTGTCGGATGCCCGCTGATATCGACGTCGCCCCCCGCGCCGAGATCGAAGCTCGCGCTGCCGTACCGGTCGGCGGTGCGCCAGAAGGCGTCGCGTTTCCAGAAGGTCAGCGGTGGCGGGCTGGCGACGACGAGCGCGTCGGCATGCCCCGCTCCGCGCAGCACCGCGGCGATCTCGCGTTCGGCAGTCCCGGTGATCGCGCCGTTGAACAGGATATAGCCGCACACGGCGGTGAAACCGACCCACGCGGGCCGCGTCCACGCCGCGACCCGCGCCCGCTCACGCCGCAGCGAAAGCCAGATCGACAGGCCGAGCGCGATCCAGATCCACAGGTCGATGATGAAGATGCTGTCGCCATAGAACCAGCGGGGACTGAACGGTTCAAGCAGGCGGATGCCGTAATTGTTGAGCCAGTCGAGCGCCGGATGGCTGAGACAGCCGATATAGGCAAGCGCGAGCAGCCAGCCCTTGTGCACCGGCAGGCGATCCGCCGGCCGCTTGCCGCGTCGCGCTTGCCAGCGGTCGAAGGCGAGCATCAGCGCCCACAGGAGCAGCGGCAGGATCAGCAGCGCGAGCGGCCCATGGGTGATCCCGCGCCGCATCGACAGCGACTCGATACCGTAGATGGCGCAGGTCGCGTCGATATCGGGCAGGTTTGCCGCAAGGATCAGCGTCGGGACCGCGAGACCGGTCTTCTTCTTGAGCCCCATCTGGCCGAGGACGCCGCCGACGAGGCTGTGGGTCAGATTGTCCATAATTTCTGCCGCTGGAGAATAAAAAGAAGAAGAAGAAACTGTTTCGCGCAAAGACGCAAAGACACAAAGAAGAAAGGAAAATCAGGTACCTGGGGCATAGTTGTTCACGACGCGGCGAACGCCTTCCTTGAAGGTGGCCGTACCGAAATTCATGAGCAATCCAAGCGGCAAGCGCATCAGTCGCAGATAGGTGAGTAGCTGCTTCGCATGAACAGGGGCGTGCTGCTCGGTCGATTTGATTTCGATGAGCAGCGTTCGCTCGATGATCAAATCGGCTCGAAAGGCATTGTCGATGACAATGCCATTGGCGCTGAGCGGAACCGAAACCTGACGCTCGACCGACAATCCTCGCGAGGCAAGGCTTTCAGCCAGTAGCAATTCGTAAGCCGATTCGAGCAACCCCGGCCCGATGTCGCGTTGGATATGAAAACCGCAATCGACCGCGACATTCGCCAAGGACTCGATGTCGGCCGGCAACCCCCACCCCCTTCTTCGTGTCTTTGCGTCTTTGCGTCTTTGCGCGAAACTTTTCGCGCGCGACGCTACAGTTCGGGACCGCCCTCGGTCACCGTCCACGTCTGCCCCTTCTTGAGCAGCCCCTGGAGGTCGGCGGTCTTGCCCTCGGCGGCCGCCTTGTTCTGGCGCCACACATCGGCCTCGAAGGTCGGGCGCGGGTCGTCGTAGAGCACGCCGAGCGCCATCGGAAACTCGCCGAAGCGCATTTCGACGAGCATGTGCGCGACGCTGCGGTTGGTGACGTCATGGACGATCACGCCCGCCGACTGCCAGTCGCCGCCCTCCACGTCGACGACCTTCAAATGCAGTTCGTCCTTGTCGAGCGCGATGCCCTTGGTGCCCTTGGCGAACAGCATGGGCTCGCCATTTTCCAGCCAGAGCTGGCGATCCTCGGCGCCCTTGGGCGCGGCGAAATCCTCGAACACATCCTTGTTGTAGACGATGCAGTTCTGGAAAATCTCGATGAAGGCCGCGCCCTTGTGGGCATGCGCCGCCTTGAGCACGTCGGGCAGTTTTTTCGACACGTCGAAACCGCGCGCGACGAAGCGCGCCCCCGCGCCGAGCGCGAAGGCGGCGGGCTGCGCCGGGCGGTCGACCGAGCCGTAGGGGGTCGAGGGGCTGTTGGTGCCGACGCGACTGGTCGGCGAATATTGCCCCTTGGTCAGGCCGTATATCTCGTTGTTGAACAGCATGATCTGGCAATCGAGATTGCGGCGGATCAGGTGCATCGTGTGGTTGCCGCCGATCGACAGCCCGTCGCCGTCACCGGTGACGATCCACACGTCGAGGTCCGGATTGGCGAGCTTCAGCCCCGTCGCGAACGCCGGGGCGCGGCCGTGAATCGTGTGGAAGCCATAGGTTTCCATATAATAGGGGAAGCGCGACGAGCAGCCGATGCCGCTGATGAACACGGTATTCTCGGGCGCGGTGCCGATCTCCGGCATCGTCCGCTGCACCGCCTTCAGGATCGCATAGTCGCCGCAGCCGGGACACCAGCGGACTTCCTGATCGGTTTCCCAATCCTTGAGCGTCGTCGTGCGCGCGATGGTGGTCATTTCGTTCATTGCATATCCTCTCGGGGCAACAACGCTGCCGCGTCAGCCCAGCGCCTCTTCGATGGCGGCTTCGATCTCGGCGATGGTGAAGGGCTGGCCCGACACCTTGTTCACGGGCTTGGCGTCGACCAGATACTGGTCGCGCAGCACGGTCTTGAGCTGTCCGGTGTTCATTTCGGGCACGATCACCTTGTCATAGCTCTTGAGCAGCTCGCCGAGGTTGGCAGGGAGCGGCCAGATGTGGCGGATGTGGACGTGGCTGACATCCTTGCCCTCGGCGCGCTTCCTCCGCACCGCCTGATGGATCGGGCCGAAGGTCGAACCCCAGCCGACCACCGCGAGCTTGCCGCCTTCGGCGCCGAGTTCGACGATCTGGTCGGGGACCTTGATGCCGTCGATCTTGTCCTTGCGGATGTCGGTCATCGCCTGGTGATTGGCGGGCGCATAGTTGATGTGGCCGGTGTCGACTTCCTTCTCGATCCCGCCGATGCGGTGGAGCAGGCCGGGGGTGCCGGGCCTGACCCACGGGCGCGCGAGCTTTTCGTCGCGGCCGTAGGGCTTGAAGCCGCCCTCGGGCACCTCGGTGAGGAATTGCACCGGGAAGGCGTCGTAGGTCGTCAGGTCGGGGACCGCCCATGGTTCGGCGGCATTGGCGATATAGCCGTCGGTGAGCAGCATCACCGGGGTCATGTACTGGACCGCGATACGGCACGCCTCGATCGCGCATTCGAACGCGTCGCCCGGCGAGCGCGCGGCGATCACCGGCATCGGCGCGTCGCCGTTGCGGCCATAGACCGCCTGATAGAGGTCCGACTGCTCGGTCTTGGTCGGGAGCCCCGTCGAGGGGCCGCCGCGCTGCGAATTGACGATGACGAGCGGCAACTCGGTCATGATCGCAAGCCCCATCGCCTCGCCCTTGAGCGCGATACCCGGCCCCGACGAGCTGGTGACGCCGAGCGAGCCCGCATAGCTCGCGCCGATCGCCGAACAGATCGCCGCGATCTCGTCCTCGGCCTGGAAGGTCGTGACGTCATATTCCTTGAGCCGCGACAAATGATGCAGGATCGCCGACGCCGGGGTGATCGGATAGCCGCCGAAGAACATCGGCAGCTTCGCGAGCTGCGCGCCCGCGACGAGGCCCAGCGCGATGCCCTCGGCGCCGGTCAGCGTGCGATAGAGGCCGGGTGCGACCGGCGCGGGATCGACATGATGCTGCTTGAGCGGGCCCGCGAGTTCGGCGGTCTCGCCGTAGGCGTGACCTGCGTTGAGCGCGGCGACGTTGGCGGCGGCGAGGTTCGGATCCTTGGCGAACTTGCCATTCAGCCAGTCGATCAGCGGCTGGCGGTCGCGGTCGAACATCCAGAGCGCGAGCCCCAGCGTCCACATATTCTTGCAGCGCAGCGCCTCCTTGTTGCCGAGCCCGAAGGGCTTGACCGCGTCCATGGTGAGCTGGCTGATGTTGAGCTTCAGGAGCTGCCATTTGGCGAGGCTGCCGTCCTCGAGCGGGTTGGCGTCATATTTCGCCTTGGCGAGGTTGCGGTCGTTGAACTCGCCCTCGTCGGCGATGATCAGCCCGCCCTGCTTCAGCTGCGGCACATTGGTCTTGAGCGCCGCTGGGTTCATCGCGACGAGCACGTCGGGCGCATCGCCCGCGGTGTCGATCGCCGAGGAACCGAAATTGATCTGGAACGCCGAGACGCCGAACAACGTGCCCTGCGGCGCGCGGATTTCGGCGGGAAAGTCGGGGAAGGTCGCGAAGTCGTTACCCGCGAGCGCCGACGAAAGGGTGAACTGACCGCCGGTCAGCTGCATCCCGTCGCCACTGTCGCCTGCAAATCTGACTACCACTGCATCCGAAAGGGGGGACTGCCGATCGTCGGCCCGGTCCTCTACCGCTGTCGCCATTTTATCTGTCTGCCTTTGAATCTTGCGAACCTGTGATGCTGGCCTAGGCCTGTGCGCGCATTGCCGCAATTCAGAAAAAATTGTGCGCCGCAAAGCAGGAAAGCACGATCGGTTTCGATTCGCGATTGAATTTGCATCGTCGATGCCGAATAGCGGACACGACAACATAATGAGGGATGAGCAGGATGAGCGACGGCACCACCCATTATACGCGCCCCGACGTGGCGGCATTTCTGGCCTTCCTGAACGCGCAGGACGGCCCGAAGACGGAAGACCTCCCCGCCGACGGCGCGCGCGAAATGTTCCGCGCGATGGCGCAGATGGCCGACAGCCCGCGCGGCGAGGTCGCCAAGGTCGAGGACCGGACCATCCCCGGCCCCGCGGGCGACATCGCCATCCGACTCTATGACAATCGCCCCGACCGCGAAACCGGTCCGGTGCTGGTCTTCTATCATGGCGGCGGCTGGGTGATCGGCGACCTGAACACGCACGACGGCTGGTGCGCCGAAGCCGCGCGCCAGCTCGACATGCCGGTCATCGCGGTCGATTACCGCCTCGCCCCCGAACACCCCTTCCCCGCCGCACCGGAGGATTGCGAGGCAGCGACGCGCTGGGTCGCCGACAATATCCCGTGCACGGGCCTTGTGCTCGCGGGCGAGAGCGCGGGCGGCAATCTGACGATCGTCACCGCACTGACGCTGCGCGACAATCCGGCATCGAAGCCGGTGATCGCGATCCATCCGATCTATCCGGCGGTCACGACGCACAATGACTGGCAGAGCTACCGCGATTTCGGCGAAGGCCATCTGCTGACCGAGGGCAGCATGACGTGGTTCGGCAATCAATATGCCGCCGACCCCGCCGACTATCGCGCGTCGCCGCTCGATTTCCCCGCCGAAGGGCTGCCGCCGACGCTGCTGGTGACCGCCGGACTCGATCCGCTGCGCGACCAGGGACGCGCCTATGCCGCCAAGCTGGTCGAGGCAGGCGTCGCGACGACCTATCGCGAAGGGGCCGGCACGATCCACGGCTATATCAACCTGTCGCAGGCCATCCCGAGCGCGAAGGACGATATCCGCGGGGCGCTCGCCGTCTTGAAAGCGATCGTCGCCGAAGCTACCCGCACGGCATGATCGATCACAGCAAACTCCCCTATCGCCCCTGCGCGGGCGTCATGCTCGCCAATCGCGACGGCCGCGTCTTCGTCGGCCAGCGGCTCGATACGTCGAGCGAAGCCTGGCAGATGCCGCAGGGCGGGATCGACGAGGGCGAGGATGCCGAAACCGCGGCGATCCGCGAGCTCGGCGAGGAAACGGGCATCCACAGCGGGCTCGTCGAGATCATCGCGCGCAGCCGCGAGGAATATTTCTACGACCTGCCCGACCATCTGGTCGGCAAGATGTGGGGCGGCCAATATCGCGGCCAGCGCCAGCACTGGTTCCTGATGCGTTTCATGGGGCAGGACAGCGACGTCGACATCCACACCAGACACCAGGAGTTTCGCGCCTGGCGCTGGGCCGAACTCGGCGAGATCGAAAAGCTGATCGTTCCGTTCAAGCGCGTGCTTTATCGCGGACTGGTCGAGGAATTCGGACCGCTGGTATAGCCCAGCCCGTCATACGCTTCTCGCAATGACGGGCGCACGCTATTCAGACTTCGCGCAGTTCCAGAGCCTTGCGGAACACCTCGGCAAACATCGCTGCAGTCAGCCGCCCGGTGTTCGTATTGTAGCGCGAGCAATGATAGCTGTCGACGAGGCGGCGCCCGCCCGGCAGCTCGTGCACCGCGCCATGCGCAAAGGGGTGCGCCGCAAGGCGGAGCCCCGCCGCGCGCAGCACCGCGTCGTGCGCGATCCGCCCGAGCGCGATCACGACGCGCAACCCGGGCAATCTCGCCATCTGCGCCTCGAAAAAGGGTCGGCAATTGGCGATTTCCGCGGGCGTCGGCTTGTTCTGGGGCGGCAGGCATTTGACGCTGTTGACGATGATCGCGCCGTCGAGCGCCAGCCCGTCGTCGATGCGCGCATCATAATGCCCCCTGCTTAGCCCGAAATTGGCGAGCGTTTCGAACAGCAGGTCGCCCGCATAATCGCCGGTAAAGGGGCGACCGGTCCGGTTCGCGCCATGTTTGCCCGGCGCGAGTCCGGCAAGGGCGAGCCAAGCATCGCGGTCACCGAAGGCGTAGACGGGCGCGTTCCACCAGTCGGGATGCTCGGCCCGACACGCGCCGCGCAGCGCGACGAGCCGCGGGCAGCGCGGGCAATCGCGCGGCGGCTCGGTGCCGGGCAAGGGGCTGTCAATCGCCACCATCCTGCGATAGGCGCTGGACCATGCACGATGCAACGCCCCCGCGCGCGCCGCTGGCTCTCTATGCCATCGGTCTCGGCTCGAACCGCCGCCATGTCCGGCACGGCGACCCCCGCCGCGTGCTGCTCGCCGCACTCGCCGCGCTCGAAAGCGACGACATCGAACCCGTCGACGCGAGCCCGATCATTGCGAGCGCGCCGCTCGGTCCCTCGCGCCGCCGCTACGCCAATGCGGTCGCGCTCGTTGCCTCGCCCCTGCCCCCGCCCGACCTGCTCGAACGGCTGCAGACGATCGAGGCCAGCTTCGGCCGCCGCACCGGGCAGCGCTGGTGCGCACGGACGCTCGACCTCGACATCTTGCTGTGGTCGGGCGGCGCGTGGAGCGACCCCGCGCTGACCATCCCGCATCCCGCGATGGCCGAACGCGACTTCGTGCTCGGCCCGCTGCGCACGATCGTTCCGCGCTGGCGTCATCCGTTGCTCCGCCACAGCATCCGCCAGCTCGCCGCGCGGCTGGTGCAAGCAAAGCCGGTTGACCGCAGCGGATCGGCGCACTAGGGCGGCGACCTGTCCCGCGTCGGCCACCCCGGCGCCGCGATGGGCCCTTAGCTCAGTCGGTAGAGCAACTGACTTTTAATCAGTAGGTCGCTGGTTCGAACCCAGCAGGGCTCACCATATAATTCAACGATGTAGCATTACCTGTGCGGCTGACTTCCTTCCGGAAGCGAGCACGCGAAATGGCGCCCTGTGGAACGCCAGGAAAATTCGAACCCATGTATCACGCTGCATTGCAAACCTGCTTCCAAGAGCAATGGCGTTTTTCATTCCCTGCTTTTGATGAACGCCATAGCGCACGAACGCGTCACATCTTGGCAATGAGCAAAACGGACGCATCGCTCCCCTCATGTTGCCGCCGCCTTGTGAAAGGCGCGGCGCATCGCGCAACAGGCTCCGCGATGATCCGCAACGCCGGGATCGCACCGCATGTCATCGAATATCGGAAGACGCCGCGGTCGCGGGCGTTGCTCGAACAACTGGTCGCTCGCGTCAGTATCACGCCGCCTCACGCAGGATTTGAACATTTAGCCTGCCACGCGCGATTGCCCGCTGTCCGATAATTTTTGGCGGTCGAAAAAGGAAAAATCTCGCCGGTGGCTCTTGAAACCGCAAGACGATAATATCTCGGGAGAGGGAGGGAAGCCCACGACGAAGGGCGCCAAGTTCGAGCGGCGACGCCGCATGGCCGCGTGGGTGACCGAGCATGTCATTCCCCACGAACCCGCCGTGCGTGCCTGGCTGGCCCGCGCCCGCGCGTCGCAAGAGGATGTCGACGAGTTGATCCAGGAATCCTATTCGCGGCTGGCGGCGCTCGACAGCGTCGATCACATCGACCGCCCCGATGCCTATTTTTTCTCGATCGCCCGCAATCTCCTCATCCGCCGCTTGCGCCGGGCGCGGGTAGTTCCGATCGAGGCGATCGCCGAGATCGACGCCTATCGCGACGATATCCGCCCTTCGCCCGAGCGCGAGGCGAGCAGCCGACTCGACTATCGGCGCCTGCTCGCGCTGATCGACGCCTTGCCCGAGCGCCGTGGCCGGATCGTCCGGATGCGCAAGCTCGAAGGCTATTCGCAGCGCGAGATCGCGGCGGCGCTCGGGGTCAGCGAGAGCATCGTCGAAAATGAAATCCATCAGGGCGTGCAGGCGGTCCAGCGCGCCTGGCGCGACGGCGAGGCGGTGAGTGCGGCGCGCCTTGCCGCCTTTGAGGGCGGAGGAGGCGGCGCATGACGGATCGGCGCGCCGGGGACATCGATGCCGAAGCTGCGCGCTATGTCGCGCGGATGGATGGCGACGACTGGTCCGATGCGAATGAGGACGAGCTTGACGCCTGGCTGGCCCGCGACCCGCGGCATCCGGGCGCCTTGCTGCGCGCGCAGGCCGCATGGATGACCCTCGACCGTCCGTTTGCGGCGCATGCCGCGTCGCGCGACAGGGCCGCGCCTGCCCCGCGATTCAGTCGCCGGGGGCTGCTCGCCGGCGGCGGCGCGGCGATCGCGGCGTCGATCGCCGGGGTCGCGCTGCTGTCGGGCGGCACCAGCTACGCGACGGCGGTGGGTGAAATCCGGCGGGTGCCGCTGGGTGACGGTTCGATCGCCGCGATCAACACCGCGAGCGCCATCGAGGTGCGGCTGGCGGAGACGGGGCGCGACGTGCGGCTCGACCGGGGCGAGGCATGGTTCCAGGTCGCCAGCGACAGCAACCGGCCGTTCGTCGTCGCGGCGGGGCGCGCGCGCATCCGCGCGGTCGGCACGGCCTTTTCGGTACGGCGCGGCGACCGCGGCGCGCATGTGCTGGTCACCGAAGGTGTGGTCGAGGTGTGGGCCGACGGGGCCGAGGGACATCGCGTGCGGCTGGCGGCGGGATCGCGCGCCTTCGTTGCCGACGATGCCGCGATCGCGGAAACGCCCGCCGCGCCATCGGCGATCGACCGCGCGCTCGCGTGGCGCAACGGCAAGATCGACCTCGCCGGCGATCGGCTCGACGCCGCCGCCGCCGAGTTCAACCGCTACAACCGGCGCCGGATCGTCGTCGGCGATCCGGCGATCGCTGGCGAGCGGTTCGACGGGGTGTTCCGAACCGACGATCCGGAGGGTTTCGCCAAGGCCGTCGAGGTCAGCCTCGGCGTGCCCGTGGACCTGTCCGAGCCAACGCAGATCCGTATCGGCACGCCCGATCGTTGAGGCGATCTGCCCGGCCTGAAAAAGGAAATCGCGCACTTGAGGCTCTTGCTGGTCGGGGGCGAAAAAAGCGCCCGTCAGGGGAGAGACGGAATGGGGAATGGAATCGGGCGCGGCGCGCTTCTGGCATCGGTGGCAATCGTCTGGGTCGCGGCGGCAAGCCCGGCTTCGGCGCAGAGCAAGGCGTTCGAGGTGCCAGCGCAGGCGGCCGCCAGCGGCATCGCCGAACTCGGCCGGCAGGCCGATATCCAGATCGTCGCCGCTCGGCGTTATACGCAGAACAAGCGGGCCAATGCGGTCCGCGGCGCGATGACGGTGGAGCGTGCGCTGGCCGTTTTGCTCGACGGCACCGGGCTGGTCGCGCGGCGCACCGGCGCACAGACCTATTCGGTCGTTCCCGCAGCGCCCGCCGCCCCGCCACGCGAGGGAAACGCACCCCCGCCCGCCGCAGCCAGCCCTGCAATTGAAAGTGACAGCGAAATCATCGTCACGGCGCAGCGGAAGGAAGAGAAGATCACCGACGTGCCGATCGCGATGACGGCCTTGTCGGGCGATGCGCTCGACGATCGCAAGATCGAGGGCGGCCCTGAACTGCTGCGCGCCGTTCCGAACGTCAGCTTCACCAAGACCAATTTCTCGATGTATAATTTCTCGATCCGCGGCATCGGGACGCAGTCGATCTCGGCAACGAGCGATCCGGCGGTGGCGGTGAGTTTCAACTCGACGCCGCTTGTCCGTAACCGATTATTCGAAGCGGAGTTTTTCGATCTCAATCGCGTCGAGGTGCTGCGCGGGCCGCAGGGCACGCTGTACGGCCGCAACGCGACCGCCGGCGTCGTCAACATGATTCCGGCCCTGCCCGGCCCGACCTTTGGCGGCGAGTTGAAGGGCGAGACCGGCAGTTTCGAAACAAGGCGCCTGAGCGGGATGCTCAACGTGCCGATCTCCGATACATTGGGGGTCCGCGTCGCGGGGATGATGACCAAGCGCGATGGCTTTGATTATAACAGCTTTTTCGGAACGCGGATCAACGGACGTGACCTGTGGTCGACCCGTGCCACTCTGGCGTGGGAACCGAGCGATCGCTTCAAGGCCAATGTCATCTGGCAGCATTTCGAAGAAGACGACAATCGGTCGCGCTCCGCCAAGCAATTGTGCACGCCCGACCCGGGGGCTTCAAAAATTGGCAGTGTCGAAATTACCGACCCGGGGCTTCGCGGCCGTATCAGCCAGGGGTGCCTGCCGGGATCGCTTTATGACGATGCGGCCTATGGAAAGCCCAACAGCGCGGCGCTCGTGTATCTTTATTTCCCGAGCACATCGATGCGGGTTGGAAATCGGCTGGAGGGCCGCTTCACGCAGATTCCTGTACCCGCGGTCATCGCTGATCCGATGGGCGGCGGTACGCAATCGCGAAATTTGCGTGAAATTGAATCCAATTGGGACCCGATATTTCGCGCCAAAAATGATGTCGTCCAGTTTAACTGGGAATATAAGCCATCCGATACCCTGCAATTTATCTCGCAAACGGCTTATTCCCGCGATCGATTCTATTCGTCACAGGACTACAACCGATTCGTTACCGAACCGATGTTTTCAGATTCATCTGCAGGCCCTCTTTACTCAGGTACGAGGCCACTTGATCTGGAAAAATTTCCGGGACCGACGCCGGGTGGTGTTTTTTGCGATTACCAACTCGGTTGTTCCGATCGCATGGTATCGGCGGATTTAAGCCGATCGAGGAATCGGCAATGGTCTCAGGAATTCCGCCTGCAATCCAGTTTCGATGGGCCATTGAATTTTCTGGTCGGCGCCAATTATCTCGATTTCAAATCGCAAGATGATTATTATGTTTTCAACAATATGTTCACCTATGTCGCTCAATGGGAATTTAGCAGAGCTCCCATTATACCTGCGGCACCTAGTTATGCCGGGGATGGATGGATATTGCGACCCTGTGAATTGGGCAATGAAGATAGGGAGTGCCCCTATGTCGATACCAATCCGATCGACAGCCTGAACAATCAGGGGCACAATTATTTTCTCAGCCAGAACGGTGTTCGCATAAAATCGAAAGCGATGTTTGGCGAACTATATTGGAACATCAGCGAAGATCTGAAATTGACGATTGGCGCTCGTTATACAAAGGACAAGAAACGAGCAGATCAAATTCCTAGTCAACTGTTATTGGGTGGGGGGCGTAATAGTCCTAGCGTCATCGCTTCTGGCGGCCCCGATTCAGCACTGGGTAAGCAATACATAGGCGATATCACCGGTGGGCGCGTGAACAGCGGCTATCCGGCTCAGGATGATATCAATCTGTCCTGGGGGAAATTCACCGGGCGCGCGGTGCTCGATTGGAAGCCGGATATCAGCTTCACCGACGACAGCCTGATCTATGCGTCCATATCGCGTGGCTACAAGGGCGGCGGCGTCAATCCGCCCAGAATCGATTTCAACCCCAATGTGGTGCAGTTTCAATTCCTGCCGCAAACATTCCGTCCGGAATATGTCAATGCCTTGGAAATCGGCATGAAGCATAGCTTTGACGGTGGACGCTTCACCTTGAACACAACCGGGTTTTTCTATGATTACAAGGATTTCCAGGTTTCCCAGATCGTTGATCGCATTGCCTATAATGAAAATTTCAATGCGACGAGTTGGGGACTGGAACTGGAAGCGGCATGGCGCCCGTCGCGCGCGTTTCGGGTCGATGGCAATCTGGGCTATCTGCGGACGCGATTGGGCAAGGGCGCGCAATCGATCGACGTGATGGACCGGACGCAGGGGGATCCCGATTGGGTGGTCTTGCGGCCCTGGCTACAGGTTCCGTCCAACTGCATCGCCCCGCGCGCCTATGTCGAACAGATATTGAAGGCGAATGCCGGGGGATTGATTCCCAAAACGCCGGGCGAGACGGCGCTTATTTTGTCCAGCCTGTGCCCGGGTGCGGACCGTCTTGGCAGCTGGAATCCGGCGAGGCCCGTCAGAGTTACTGGCCTCAATTACTGGAATCCCACCCGAGGGAACGCGCTTATCAATCCGGCCTATGGTTTTACCTATGACCCCACGGCACCTTATGATCCCGCAAAGGTGGGAGCGCTGGTGCCCTATGATCCCGCCAATCCGCAGGCCTGGCTCGGGGGATCGAGCGGGGCTCCCAATGGTGGTCGCGGGTTCTATGCGGATCTTGAGGGGAATGAGCTGCCCAACGCTCCGCGCCTGACCGCAAATATCGGTTCACAATATACTTTCTTCCTCGAAGGCGGTGATTGGGAACTGACGTTCCGCGGCGACTATTATTTTCAGTCGAAAAGCTTTGGCCGCGTTTACAACACCGAGTTCGACAGGTTGCGGGCGTGGGACAATGTGAACGTCGCGGTGACACTGGCTCGGCCGGAATCGGACCTCAGCTTTCAGCTCTATGTCAAGAATCTGTTCAAGAAGATGCCGATCACGGGGTTCTTCGTGAACAGCGACGACAATGGCCTGACGACCAACGTGTTTACACCGGACCCGCGCATCATCGGGTTTAATGCGTCGTTGAAATTCTAAATCCTTTCTGCTCATCCCGCCGGGGACAAACTCCTGCCGACGTCTGCTTGCTCCCGAGCAAACATCGGCAGGAGTTTCAGGAAAAGGACGAGTTTCCGCTTTGTAGCGTAGTTTCCCCACTTCAAGCGAGCGCCGGTCGTCCTGTCGCGTGGGCACAGCCGATCGCTTATCTGTCCGAACGTCTGAGCGGCAGGCGGACGAAAGCTCACGCTTCCCTCTCCACGGGTCCCTCGCCCCTAGCCGACATCTCCAACTGTCGGCGCTCGTCAGCGAGGTGCTACCGCAGGAGATGGCGGCGCCCATTGGCCACCTGCCAAGAGCGGCCCGCCCGTTTCGCCTCCGTCGCCCGAAAATCCGCCAACGCAACCACTTCCCTTGCGGGGCCCTTGAGGGAAACACGCGGCTCGCGCGTATTTTCAGGGGACGAACGCAGAAGTCATGCTGCGACGAGACGGTGCGGCGCCTGCGAGCAGGAGGTTTCAGGCGATGGAGCACGAGCGTCAGCAAGGCAGCAGCAGCGGAGCACCGAAGGTCACCGACCCCGTTTGCGGAATGGCCGTCGATCCCGCGGCGACACCTCACTCCGTCACGCACGCCGGGGTTCACCACTATTTTTGCAGCGCCGGTTGCCGCGCCAGGTTCGAGGCCGATCCGGATCGCTATCACGGGGCGGGCGCCTCGGCGCCGGCCGAGGCGCCCGAAGGCGCAATCTGGACCTGTCCGATGCATCCCGAGATCCAGCGTCCCGGGCCGGGCAGCTGTCCGATCTGCGGCATGGCGCTCGAACCGGTGATGCCCGCCATGACCGACGGCCCGAGCCCCGAATATCGCGATATGCGCCGGCGTTTCCGCGTCGGCCTTGCCCTCGCGCTCCCCGTTTTCGCGCTCGAAATGGGCGGCCACCTGACCGGGCTGCACATGATGCTGGGCCGCCAGACGAGCAACTGGATCCAGATGCTGCTCGCGACCCCCGTCGTGCTCTGGGCAGGCTGGCCCTTTTTCGAGCGTGCGTGGCAGTCGCTGCGCAATCGCAGCCTCAACATGTTCACCCTGATCGCGATGGGGACCGGTGTCGCTTGGGGCTACAGCATGGTCGCCGCGCTCGCGCCGGCCATCTTCCCCGATGCCTTTCGCGCCGCCGACGGTTCGGTCGCGGTCTATTTCGAAGCGGCGGCGGTGATCACCGTGCTCGTCCTGCTCGGGCAGGTGCTCGAGCTGCGCGCGCGCGAAACCACGGGTGGCGCGATCCGCGCGCTGCTCGACCTGACGCCGAAACTGGCCCGGCGCGTCCGCTCCGACGGCAGCGACGAGGAAATCGCGCTGGAGGCGGTCGCCGTCGGGGACCTGTTGCGCGTTCGTCCGGGCGAGAAGGTCCCGGTCGACGGTATCGTGACCGAAGGGCGCGGGACGGTCGACGAATCGATGGTGACCGGCGAATCGATGCCCGTGACGAAGGAGCCGGGCGCGGCCCTGATCGGCGGCACGATCAACCAGACCGGCGGGCTGGTGATGCGCAGCGAAAGGATCGGCCGCGACACGATGCTGGCGCGGATCGTCCAGATGGTCGCCGACGCGCAGCGCAGCCGCGCTCCGATCCAGCGCCTCGCCGATTCGGTATCGGGCTGGTTCGTGCCGATCGTTATCGCGGTGGCGGTTGCCGCTTTCATCATCTGGTCGCTGGTCGGGCCGGCGCCGGCGATGGCCTATGGCCTGATCGCCGCGGTCTCGGTCCTCATCATCGCCTGCCCGTGCGCGCTCGGTCTCGCGACCCCGATGTCGATCATGGTCGGTGTCGGCCGCGGCGCCGAAGCGGGCGTCCTCATCAAAAATGCCGAAGCGCTCGAACGCATGGAAAAGGTCGACACGCTCGTCGTCGACAAGACCGGCACGCTCACCGAGGGAAAGCCGTCGGTCGTCGCGATCGAGGTCGCCGACGGTTTCGCCGGGGACGAAGTGCTGCGCGTCGCCGCCAGCCTCGAACGCACGAGCGAACATCCGCTCGCGCACGCGATCGTCGCGGCCGCCCGCGACCGCGGCCTGGTTCCCGACGAGCCGTCGGCGGTCGACCAGCCGGTCGGAAAGGGCATCATCGGAGTCGTCGGGGGCAAGGTCGTCCTTGCCGGCAACGCCGGTTTTCTCGCGGAGCATGATGTCGATCTCTCCGCCCTCGCCGATACCGCCGACCGCCTGCGCAGTGACGGCGCGAGCGCGATCTTCATCGCGGTAAACGGCGTCGCCGCGGGGGTCATCGCGATCGCCGACCCGATCAAGGACACCACGCCGGCGGCGCTCCGCGCGCTCGGGCAAGCCGGCATCCGCGTGATCATGCTGACCGGCGACAACCGCAAGACCGCCGAGGCGATCGCACGGCAACTGGGCATCGCCGACGTCGAGGCCGAGGTCCTGCCCGACCAGAAAAGCGCGGTGGTCGAGCGGCTGCGCGCGGAGGGGCGCGTCGTCGCCATGGCGGGCGACGGCGTCAACGACGCCCCCGCACTCGCTGCCGCCGATGTCGGGATCGCGATGGGATCGGGCACCGACGTCGCGATCGAAAGCGCGGGCGTGACGCTGCTGCGCGGCGACCTCATGGGGATCGTGCGCGCGCGCCACCTCAGCCATGCCACCATGCGCAACATCCGGCAGAATCTCTTCTTCGCCTTTGCCTATAATGTGGCGGGCATCCCGGTCGCGGCGGGCATTCTCTACCCCGCCTTCGGCCTGTTGCTGTCGCCGATCATCGCCGCCGCGGCGATGGCGCTCTCTTCGGTCAGCGTCATCGGCAATTCGCTGCGCCTGCGATTTGCGAAAATCTGACCCGAACCAACGTCAGGAGGTTGTGACCATGAGGATATTGCTGCCCGCCGCGCTGATACTGGCGCCGATCGTTGCCGCTCCCGCGACGGCTGCGGAAGGGCACCCCGATTATCGCGGCGCCGCGGCGGTGCTCGCCGACTATAAGGCGGCGCTCGAAAAGCGCGACATATCCTCGGTCGACCGGCTGTTCGCCCCCGACGCGCAAATCTTCGAGAATGGCGGCGTCGAGGGCAATTCCGCCCGGTATCGCGACCATCATCTCGGCCCCGAGCTCAAGGCCTTCCAGTCCTTCGTCCTCGGCGACTACAAGGTCGCGGTACGCGGCGAAGGCGATATCGCGCTCGCCACCGAAACCTATTCCTATACGATCACGCTCGCGAACGGCGAACGGATCGTGCGCGACGGCGTGGCGACGAGCGTGCTCAAATGGGCCGACGGCGCGTGGCGGATCGTCAGCCTCCACAGCTCGTCGCGCAAGCCGAAGGCCTGAACGAGCGAGCCGGGCACGCGCGGCTCGCGTCAGCCGGTCGCCACCTCATAGCCGGCTTCGCGGATCGCCCCGGCGAGCGTGTCGCGATCCGCGCCGGTTTCGACGTTAAGCGTTCTGGCCGCAACATCGATATCGACGCGCGCCTGTGCATCGACGCTATGGATGGCGGCGGTGATCGTGCGCGCGCAGCCGCCGCACGTCATCCCGGGAATGTCGAAACGGATCATCTTGGAACCTCCGGATATTGATGGAGCTGCACAGATGGGGCTTGCCATCGTGGCAAGGTCAACGGCTCCGCCGGGTATTTTTTGGCCCTTGACCTTACCATCGTTGGAAACCCCACATTCCGGTCAAACGAACGAAACCGGAGTCAGGTGCGATGTCCAATGTGATGGAACTGGAGCGGAAAGGCCTCGCTCCGACGAGCGAAGCGACGCAGATGAGCGTCGCGGTCGCCGGCATGACCTGCGCCTCGTGCGTCGGTCATATCGAAAAGGCGGTCGGCAAATTGCCGGGCGTCGCCGACGTCAGCGTCAATCTTGCGACCGAGCGCGCCGACGTGACCTTTGCGGGCACGCCCGACCCGAGCGCCGTCGTGCAGGCGATCGAACAGGCCGGCTACCATGTGCCGGAAATCCATATCGAACTCGGGGTCGAAGGGATGACCTGCGCCTCGTGCGTCGGCCATGTCGAAAAGGCGCTGTCGGGCGTTCGCGGCGTGACGGCGGCCAGTGTCAACCTCGCGACCGGACGCGCGAGCATCCGCTATCGGGGCGGTATCGCTTCGCTCGATGATCTCGAAACCGCGATCCGCCGCGCGGGCTACACACCGCGCCGGCTCGAAACCGATGCGGCGGCGCCCGATCGTGAAGCCGCCGCGCGCGAGGCCGAACTGTCGGAACTCCGCCGCTCGCTGCTGCTCGCGGCGGTGCTGGCACTACCGGTGTTCCTGCTCGAAATGGGCTCGCACCTCATCCCCGCCGTCCACGATTTGGTGATGACCACGATCGGCATGCAGACGAGCTGGCTGATCCAGTTCGCGCTCACCACGCTGGTGCTGTTCGGTCCGGGGCTGCGCTTTTTCCGGAAGGGCATCCCCGCGATCCTGCGCGGCACGCCCGACATGAATTCGCTCGTCGCGCTCGGCACGAGCGCCGCATGGGGCTATTCGCTCGTCGCCACCTTCGCGCCCGGCGTCCTGCCCCCCGGCACCGCCAACGTCTATTACGAGGCGGCCGCGGTGATCGTCGCGTTGATCCTGCTCGGCCGCTATCTCGAGGCCAAGGCCAAGGGGCGGACGTCGGAGGCGATCAAGCGCCTCGTCGGACTGCAGGCCAAAACCGCGCGCGTCGTCCGCGACGGGGCGGTTGTCGACGTCGGGCTCGCCGACGTCGTCAGCGGCGACATCGTCGAGGTGCGTCCGGGCGAGCGCGTGCCGGTCGATGGCGAAGTCGTCGACGGAAATTCCTATGTCGATGAATCGATGATCACCGGCGAACCGGTCCCGGTCGCCAAGGCCGCAGGCGCCGAAGTCGTCGGCGGCACGATCAACACCACCGGCGCCTTCGCCTTCCGCGCGACCAAGGTCGGCGCCGACACCGTCCTCGCCCAGATCATCCGCATGGTCGAACAGGCGCAGGGGTCGAAGCTGCCGATCCAGGCGATGGTCGACAAGGTGACCGCATGGTTCGTCCCCGCGGTGATGGGGATTGCGGCGCTGACCTTCCTGATCTGGCTGGTCTTCGGCCCCGACCCCGCGCTGACCTTTGCGCTGATCAACGCGGTCGCGGTGCTGATCATCGCCTGCCCGTGCGCGATGGGGCTCGCCACGCCGACCTCGATCATGGTCGGAACCGGCCGCGCCGCCGTGCTCGGCGTGCTGTTCCGCAAGGGCGAAGCGCTGCAGACGCTGCGCGACGTCGGCATCGTCGCGCTCGACAAGACCGGCACGCTGACCAAGGGACGCCCCGAACTGACCGACCTCGAACCCGCAGCAGACTTCGAATATGACGAGGTGCTGGCGCTGGTCGCGAGCGTGGAGACGCGGTCCGAACACCCGATCGCCGAGGCGATCGTCGCTGCCGCGAAGGCGCGCGGGCTCGTCGTGGCATCGCCGACAGCGTTCGAAGCCACGCCGGGTTATGGGGCGTCGGCAAAGGTGGGCGATCATGATGTCGATGTCGGCGCCGACCGCTTCATGACGCAGCTGGGCCATGACGTGTCGGCCTTCGCGGGCAAGGCGGGCGAACTCGGCGCGCTGGGCCGATCGCCGCTCTATGCCGCCATCGACGGCCGGCTTGCAGCGGTGATCGCCGTCGCCGACCCGATCAAGGACACGACGCCCGAGGCGATCCGCGCGCTGCACGACCTGGGGCTGAAGGTCGCGATGATCACCGGCGACAACCGGGCGACCGCCGAGGCCGTGGCGCGCACGCTGGGTATCGACGAGGTCGTCGGCGAAGTTCTGCCCGACGGCAAGGTCGCGGCGCTGGACCGGCTGCGCGCGGGCGGGCGCAAGATCGCCTTCGTCGGCGACGGGATCAACGACGCGCCCGCGCTCGCCGCCGCCGATGTCGGTCTCGCGATCGGCACCGGCACCGATGTCGCGATCGAATCCGCCGATGTCGTGCTGATGTCGGGCGACCTGCGCGGCGTGGTCAACGCCATCGCACTGTCGAAAGCGACCATCCGCAACATCCGGGAAAATCTGTTCTGGGCGTTCGGCTATAATGCGGCGCTGATCCCGGTCGCCGCGGGTGCGCTCTACCCGTTCAACGGCACCTTGCTCTCGCCGATCTTCGCGGCGGGCGCGATGGCGCTCTCGAGCGTCTTCGTGCTAAGCAATGCGCTCCGGCTCAAGGCGTTTCGCCCGGCGATCGCCGTCGGGCGCCACGCAGGGGGAGATGCGTCATGAACATCGGCCGCGCCGCGGAAATGTCGGGCGTCTCGACCAAGATGATCCGCTATTACGAGCAGACCGGCCTCATCCCCCGCGCGGCGCGGCAGGATTCGGGCTATCGCGACTATGACGAAGCCGACGTCCACCGGCTGCGCTTCATCCGGCGTGCGCGCGACCTCGGCTTCACCGTAGAACAGATCGGCGGCCTGCTCGACCTCTGGTCGGACCGCAGCCGCGCGAGCGCCGACGTCAAGGCCTTCGCGCTCGAACATGTCGAACGGCTGAAGGACAAGATGGCGGAAATCGAGGCAATGGTGCGGACCCTCGAAACGCTGGCCGACCATTGTCACGGCGACGATCGCCCCGACTGCCCGATCATCGAGGGGCTGGCCGAAGGCGACGGCGCGCCGTCGGCGACCGCGCGCGCGCCGCGACGCTTCGGCAAGCCCGGCGGGCAAACCGCACGGCAACCGAGCGCCGCGAAACGCACCCGCTAGCATGGTGCGCACCGGAAAATCCGCATCGGGACCGAGGCCGCTTGAGGGGGTGGGCAACGGCGTGCGTATCATGATCAAGGGCATGTCGCATGCGGCGTCCCGACGTACGGACACCCAGCGATGAGCCAAGCCGAGCCACTCTCCCCTCCCCCGCACAAACGCCGCGCCCGGCCCCCGTGGGGCGGCAAGGCCCTGCTGATCCGGCTCGCCGCGTCGCTGCTCGTCGCGCTCGCGCTGTTCGCCGCGCCGCTCGCGACCCCGAACGCGGCCGCCATGGCACAGATGAACGAATGTTCGCAGGCCGGCACCGAAAGCGCCTGCCCCGCCATGGATGACGGCGCAACACTCTGTACGCCGACGATTTGCGTCAGCGTCTGCGGGCCGTTCTTCCTCCCGCCCGCCGCCGCAGACCGGCAGATCCACGCACCTGCGGCAGAGATTGTCGGCGGCCCGCTTCGCAGGCTGGCCGGCATCACCCCCGAAACCGAGATCCGACCGCCGCGCCCTTTCTCCGAAATCTGAACCCAACAGCATATTTTCGGAGATTTTCATGAACATCCTTTTGATCGCGGCCGCCCTGACGGTCGCAACCCCTGCCGCTGCGCAGGTCGCCGAACCCGCGCATGCGGGGCACGGCACCCCGGCACCGGCCGGCGAGCCGATGCCCGGACATGAGGCGATGATGGCCGACGGCAAGATGAAGCCCGACGCGAAGATGATAGAACGCTGCAAGAAGACGCACGCGGCCATGACCGCGAAGTCCGGCGACACCCCGGCCAGGAAATAGCAACGGCCTTCCCCGGGGTGATGTTTCCGTCGCCCCGGGGAGCTTTCTCCCAAATGACAGCACGGCGCGGCCCTGCCCTTCGGCGGCGCCCTTGCGATGCCGTGCAAAAGGATATCCCATGCAATCGAACAAACTCCATCTCGCCCTTGCCGCTCTTGCCGCCACCGCGATGACGCCTGCCGCCGCGCAGGCTGCGGGGGGCATGACGGTGCATCGCGATCCCGGCTGCGGTTGCTGCGGGGTCTGGGCAAAGCAGGTCGCGGGGCAGCTCGGCCGGACATACAAACTGGTCGATAACCCGGCGCGCGCCGCGCTGGTCAAGCGTTCGGGCGTACCCGACGCACAGCGCGCCTGCCACACGACGCTTATCGACGGCGCGGTGGTCGAGGGGCATGTCCCCGCCGCCGACATCAAACGCTTCCTCGCCGCGCCCCCCAAGGGGATGACGGGTATCGCGGTCGCCGGCATGCCGATCGGCACCCCCGGGATGGAAGCCCCCGGCCGCAGACCCGACCGCTATTCGGTGATCGCATTCGGTCCGGGGCGACAGGCGGTGTTTGCGAAACACTGACCCCGGCAAACCGGAAAGGGGCCGGCCGCACAGCGCGACCGGCCCCGCATCGCCGCCCCGCATCGCCGCCCCGTTTCTGCTGGAGAAGCTTCGAGGTGGAGCCGGACTGCCGATACGGGCGATCAGCCCGGGAACGCCGGCGCCTTGCTCACCATCGCGGGCAGCGGACGCCCCATCACCTCGCCGAGCCAGCCCGCCCCGCCGACGATCCGCGACAGGTCGAGCCCGGTCGCCACGCCGCCGCGTTCGAGCATGTAGACGACATCCTCGGTCGGCACATTGCCCGCCGCACCCGGCGCGAAGGGGCAGCCGCCAAGGCCGCCGAGCGAAGCGTCGACCGTCGCGGCGCCTTCGGCCACCGCCGCCCAGACATTGGCGAGGCCGGTATTGCGCGTATTGTGGAAATGGACGCGCACGGGCAGCCCCGCCACCGCGTCGCGGACGCGCCCGACCATCTCGGCGACCTGCGACGGCACGCCGACGCCGATCGTGTCGGCCAGTGCGATCTCGCGCGGCGCCGCATCGGCCGCGCGCTTCGCCATCTCGACGACGCGGCCGATCGCGATCTCGCCCTCGAACGGACAGCCAAAGGCGGTGGCGATGGTGATCTGGCCGCCGCGGCCCGCGGCCCTGGCCAGACCGACGATCTCCATCGCGGTAGCGAGCGATTCGTCCGAGCTCTGTCCCTGGTTGCGGACCCCGAAGGTGTCGCTCGTCACGCACACCGCGCCGAGTTCGTCGATCCGTCCCGTCGCAATGGCGCGTTCGGCGCCGCGACGGTTGAGGACAAGACCGATATAGGTGACGTCGTCGCGCTCGGGCAGCAGGGCGACAAGCTGGTCGGCATCGGCGAGTTGCGGCACTTTCCTGGGGTTGACGAAGCTCGTCACCTCAATGCGGCGCGCACCATAATCGATCGCACGCCGGATCAGCTCCGCCTTGTCGGCGGTGGCGACCGCAAGAGCCTCATTCTGCAGCCCGTCGCGCGGACCGACTTCGACGATTTCGACGCTTTTCTGCTTCACGAACTTTCCAATCTTCATGCGTATCGATTAGGTGGTTGCCAAATACATAGCATTCTAAGTATATCGAATCCAGATCGAGTGATGCACAAGCGGCCGCATGATGCTTCATAGGACGGCGCGGGCACCGAAAGGAATGCAATGACGTACAACGGGGGTGCGCTGGAAGGCATCAGGGTGGTGGAGATGGGGCAGCTCATCGCCGGCCCCTTCTGCGGCCAGCTGCTCGGCGACATGGGCGCCGAGATCGTCAAGCTCGAACCGCCCGAGACGGGCGACCAGATGCGCAACTGGGGCCAGGGCGACAAGCCGAGCTGGTGGCGCGTCATCGCGCGCAACAAATATTCGGTCGCGGTCGATCTGCGCAGCGAAGAGGGCCAGGCGCTCGCGCGCGAGCTGATCGCCAAGGCCGATATCCTCATCGAGAATTTCCGCCCCGGCACGCTCGAGAAATGGAATCTCGACCCCGCCGAACTGCGCAAGACCAATCCCGGGCTGATCGTCGTCCGCGTGTCGGGCTACGGCCAGACGGGTCCTTATTCGTCGCGCGCGGGCTTCGGCGGCATCGGCGAGGCGATGGGCGGCTGGCGCGGCATCGTCGGCTACCCCGACCTGCCTCCCGCGCGGATGGGGGTGTCGATCGGCGACACGCTCGCCGCCACCTACGGCTGCATGGGCGCGCTCGCCGCTCTCCACCATCGCAGCAAGACCGGCGAAGGCCAGATCGTCGACTCGGCGCTCTATGAAGCGGTGCTGCAGGTGATGGAATCGACCGTTGCCGACTATTCGGCGAGCGGCACCAAACGGCGCCGCACCGGCTCGACGCTGCCCGGTATCGCGCCGTCGAACGTCTATCCGTGCCGGGACGGCGAATATCTGATCGGCGCCAATCAGGACGGCGTCTTTGCCCGCCTCGTCGCCGCGATGGGACGTCCCGAACTCGCGAGCGACGAACGCTATGCGACGCACCGCGCGCGCGGCGTGCGGCAGGAGGAACTCGACGCGCTGATCGGCGAGTGGACCGCCACGCTGACGATCGACGAGCTCGAAGCGAAAATGGTCGAGGCCGCGGTGCCCGCCGGCCGCGTCTTCGATGCCGAGGATATGCTGGCCGACCCGCATTTCGCGGCACGCGACGCGCTGGTCACGGTTCCCGACGCCGAACTGGGCGAGATCCGGATGCAGGGGATATTCCCCAAGCTGTCGGGCACGCCGGGCAGCGTCCGCCGCCCCGCGCCGCTGGTGGTCGGACAGGACACCGACGACGTGCTCAAACGCTGGCTCGGACGCGAGGGCTGACACGATGATCACCCTCCATGGCGGCCCGACCCCGAACGCACGCAAGATCGCGATCGCGCTGCTCGAAATGGAGCTTCCCTGGCGGCTCGAACCCGTCGACATCCTCGCCGGCGACCAGCTCACCCCCGAATTTCTCGCACTCAATCCCAACAACAAGACCCCGGTGATCGTCGACGACGAAGGTCCGCACGGGCCGGGCTTCATATTGTGGGAAACGGGCGCGATCCTCCTCTACCTTGCCGAAAAGACGGGGCGCTTCCTCCCCGTCGACCCGGTGAAGCGCGCGACCTGCTGGCAATGGCTGATGTTCCAGCTATCGGGCGTCGGCCCGATATTCGGGCAGGAAGTGCATTTCACCCATTATACCAAGGAGCGGCACGACTATGCGATCGCGCGCTACAGCCGCGAGGTCGACCGGCTGATGATGGTGCTCGACAAAAGACTGGGCGAAGCCGAATGGCTCGCAGGCGACGAATATAGCATCGCCGACATGGCCACCCTGCCCTTCCTGCGCCGTCAGTTCACCGAAAAGGCGGGACGCTTCCCGAACGTCGAGCGCTGGGGCGCGGCCATGCTGGCACGCCCTGCGGTCGCCGAAGGCATGAAGGTCGGCACCGCGCGCGCCGAGACGATCGAGGGCGGACTGACCGGCTTCACCGACGAACATCGCGCGATCCTGTGGGGCGACCGGCAACACGCCAAACGCTGAGAGGATTGGCCCTTGGGGATCGACCATCTTCGATCCCCGCTCGTATAGAGCGAAATTGAGGAACCCGGCTTGACGGCAACCGGGCGCTTCCCGTCATTCCTCCCTGTCGCGCAGCGATGGGGAAGTGGCAGCGCGAAGCGCTGATGGAGGGGCAGGCGTCGTGCAAGCCGCACCGCCCCTCCCCATGGCTTCGTCACAGGGGAGGATTATGTCCCTGGTCGATCGTTTGCAGGCACCCCGCCTCAATTCCCCTGCACCGCGGCGCGATTGGCCTCGCCGAACATGTTCGACCATTCCTGCTCATCGAGTTTCTGGTGCCGGCCGACATATTTGGCCGGCGGTTTCAAATCCTCGCGCGACATCGCCCGCGCCACCGCGGGCCGTTCGCGGATGCGTTCGAACCAGCCGCGCATCGCGGGCCATTCGTCGAGCCCCAGCCCCATGACGAACGCCGACGCACGCCCCGGCCAGATCGCCATGTCGGCGATCGAATAATCGTCGCCCGCGACATAAGCGCATTTTTCGAGCCGCCGTTCGAGCACCGTCAGCAATCGCGTCACCTCGCGCGTGTAGCGCTCGATCGCATAATCCTGTCCGGGCGGCGCATAGCGCAGGAAATGGCTCGCCTGCCCGCCCATCGGCCCCATCCCGGCAACCTGCCAGGTCAGCCACGAGAGCGTCGACGCCCGCGCCGCACCCGCGGCGGGAAGGAAACGTCCGCTCTTCTCGGCGAGATATTGCAGGATCGCGCCCGATTCGAAGACGGTCACGGGATCGCCATCCTCCACGGGCGCCCGATCGACGATCGCGGGCAGCTTGTGGTTCGGATTGATGCGCCCGAATTCGGCCGTCAGCTGATCGCCGTTGAAGATGTCATAGGGAATGACGCGATAGTCGGCGCCGATCTCCTCCAGCATGATCGCGATCTTCTGGCCGTTCGGGGTCGCCGAATAATGAAGGTCGATCATCAGAGGATCTCGTGGATCTGGTGCCGCACGCCGAAGTCGGTGCGCTCGCCGACGCCGACCGCGAGCAGGCCGTTCAGCCAGCCGTATTTTTCGCTCGCGGTTTCGAACACCGGGGCGATTCGCAGATAGTAGCGCGCCGGGTCGACCGGCGGTCCGGCGGGATCGGAAAATTCGGCGCGGACGTCGTCGGGGACGACGCTGCGGCCGTTGTAGCTGAGGTAGACGAGCACGCCGTCGTCGGTCTGCCACACCGCGCGCGCATCGAATGTGCCGACCGCGCTCCCCGAGGCGAGCCGCCCCGCGCGCGACCAGTTGCCACCACCCGGCAGCACGATCCCGTTGATTCGCGAACCGAAAAACCGGCCACCGGAGACATAGCCGATCCGCTGGTCACCAAAGGGCGACGCGCCGATCCCGAAAATGCCGCCGCCGACCTCGAACTCCACGGTGCACAAATGCCGGCTCGCGAGCCCCGCAATACCCGCCGCTGAAAAATCCTGCTCCACGCTTCGACTCCTGTTCGTCAGACTATGGACAAGCATAAAACGATTAGTATACTAAGGGTCAATGAGATTGACGGATGAGGAGCCTTTTCCCGCCACCGTCGACCATCACACATCAGGGAGGGTGCATATGAGGTTTCTCCAGAAAATTCTGCTTTCCGGGGCAGCGAGCGTCGCGATGGCTGCCGGCGCCGCGCCGGCCCTTGCCCAGACCGACGGCGATGCCGCTCCCGAAGCCGACGCCGGCACCGACGAGATCATCGTCACCGCGCGTTTCAAGAACGAGTCGCTCCAGGACGTCCCGCAGGCGATCTCGGCCTTCGGCGAAGAGACGCTGACCAAAATCGCGGCGCGCGACATCACCGACCTTGCGCCCTCGACCCCGAACGTCAGCATCCAGCCGGTCGCGACATTTTCCAACTCGGCGGCGATCTTCATTCGCGGCCTTGGCGCACAGGGCATCGAATCGACCGAGGAGAGCCCGGTCGGCGTGTCGATCGACGGCGTCTATGTGACGCGTCCGGTCGCGACGATGCTCGACACCTTCGACCTCGACCGGATCGAGGTGCTGCGCGGCCCGCAGGGCACCTCGTTCGGCAAGAACTCGCTCGCAGGCGGCATCGCCGCCTATACCAAGAACCCCGGCCGCGACTGGGGCGTTCAGGCCGAGGTCACCGTCGGCAACTACGGCCGCATGGACGCGCGCGCGGCGGTCGACATGCCGCTTATCCGCGACACCCTCGCCGTCCGGCTGGTGCTGAACAAAGAGACGTACGACGGTTATTACACCAACCGCCTCAACGGCAAGAAGGTCGGCGGGCAGGACCGGCTGACCCTGCGCGGTACGGTGCTGTTCACCCCGACCGACAATCTCGACATCAACCTGAAGGCATTCCTCGTCCGCGACCGGTCGAGCGCCCCGGGCGGCGACACCGCGCCGAACCGGAACCAGCTGCTGTGGCAGGTCTTCCGCTTCGAAGAGCCGAATGACGGCCCCTACACGATCGGACGCGACTTCCCCGCCGATCACGACACCGACCAGCTCGGCCTGATCAGCAATATCGGGCTCGACATGGGGTCGTGGCAGGTCAAGTCGGTCACCGGCTATATCGAGACCGACGATTTCAACGACAGCGACTTCGACCAGTCGGAAATCTTCTTCTTCCCGACCTTCCGCCTGCAGTCGCACCGCCAGTTCAGCCAGGAACTGCGCCTGCAGTCCGATTTCTCCGATCGCACCGACGCATTGTCGCGCCTGAACCTCGTTTTCGGCGGCTATTTCCTGAAGCAGAGCTTCGAACTGGCGCAGGCCTTCCCGACGCTACCGGTGCTGCTCGCGCCGACGCTGCGCTTCGGCAGCGAGGATTTCGTTGCGCAGGACAACACCGCCAAGGCGCTGTTCGCGCAGGCGATCTACGGCATCACCGACCGGCTCAACATCACGCTCGGCGTGCGGCAGAGCTGGGAATCGAAGGATTATTTCCGCGATCCGACCGGCACCCTGCTGTCGCCCGCCTTCTTCTCCTCGCGTTCGACCGTCAAGTCGCTCGCCGAAATGGAAGCGATCGCCAACACCAACCTCGCGGCGGGCAAGGCCTTCAAGCTCGGCTACGACCGCGACCGCATGACCTTCAAGGCCGGGCTCGACTATCGCCTGACCGACGATCTGATGCTCTACGCGGGCTTCAGCCAGGGTTATAAGGGCGGCGGCTTCGGCGCTCGCTCGGCTACGACAAGCACCGCCGGCCCGACGGAGGATAATACCGCCGACCTGTTCGAGGCGGGTTTCAAGGGCGATTTCTTCGACAATCTGCTCCGTCTCAACCTCACGGGCTTCGTGACCAAGTTCAAGCAGCTCGAATTCGGCGTCTTCTTCCCCAACCCCAACGTCGCGTCGGGACAGGAAACGGCGCAGCTCAACATCGGTTCGGCGACCACCAAGGGACTCGAACTCGAAGCGACGCTGAAACCGACGCAGAATTTCCGGCTGTCGGCCAACGTCGGTTACCTCGACGCCAAATACACCAGCTTCTGCGCCGACATCGACGGTCCCTCGGCTTCGCCGACGCCGCCGACCTCGACGTGCGGCGACGTCACCGCCCTGCCCGGCGGCACCTATCTGGTCGACGTCGATCACACCGGCAAGAAGCTCGTGCGTGCGCCGAAGTGGCAGACGCAGCTGTCGGCCGAATACAGCGTGCCGCTGGGCAGCGCCGGCACCCTCAACTTCCGCGCGGCGATGTCGTATCGCAGCACCTATTATTCGACCGTCGCCAACGATCTGGCGGGCAAGACCGGCGACTTCACCCTCGTCGACGGGTCGATCGGCTGGGAAAGCGAAGACGGCCGCTTCCGCGCGATGGTCTGGGGCAAGAATCTGACCGACAAGACCTATATCGCGGCGCTGACCCCGACCGCACAATTCTTCACCCAGCGCTTCTACAGCGCCCCGCGGACCTTCGGGCTGACCCTCGGCGCGAGCTTCTGATACCCTGGTGCCGGGCGGACCGTCCGGCACCCGTGCTTTCGATCGGCCTCCCCGTCCCACGGACCGGGAGGCCTTTTCGTTGCCCGCAACGCGGCCGCAGGCGCGAATTTGCGCCGACCGTAAAGCGCGTTGACAGATAAACTTAAATATCTAAGTATTTTTCGAACGACAGGAATCGGATGTTTTGGGGAGTGTCATGACAGAGGCGATCGCAGGGAATGGAGGCGCCGCCGCGCCGGATCGCGGGCTGGGCCTGCGCCGGAACGTCGCGCTGGGAATGCTGTTCCTCGTCGGCACGATCAACTTCGTGGACCGCCAGTTGCTGTCGGTGCTCGTCGAACCGATCCGTGCCGAAATGCAGTTCAGCGATACGCAATTCGGACTGCTCACCGGTCTCGCCTTTGCGCTCTTCTATGCCGCGATGGGCGTGCCCGTCGCGATGATCGCCGACCGCTGGAACCGCGTGAAGCTGATCGGCATCGCGTGCATCGTGTGGAGCGGTTTCACCGCCGCCTGCGGCATGGTGTCGAACTTCTGGCAACTCGCATTGATGCGCTTCGGCGTCGGCGCGGGTGAATCGGGCGGCACCGCACCGTCGCTGTCGGTGCTCGCCGACTATTTTCCTGCCGCGCAGCGCCCGATGGTCATCGGGCTGTTCACTCTCAACGGCCCCTTCGGCGTCTTCGTCGGTGCCGCCTTCGGTGGCTGGGCTGCCTCGGCGATCGGCTGGCGGGGTGCCTTTCTGGTCATCGGCGCGGTCGGCATCATCGTCGCCCCGCTGTTGATCTGGCTGGTCCGCGAACCCGCGCGCGGCCAGATGGAACAGCGCCAGGAAGTCGACGCCGCGGTCCCGATCGGGCACACGCTGGCGCTGTTCATGCAGCGCCGCTCGCTTCGCATGGTGATGATCGGAAGCGCGCTGGCCGCCTTCGTCAGCTACGGCATGCTCAACTGGATTCCGGCCTTCCTGATGCGCACCCAGGGCATGCCGTTGTCGGCGCTGACGTCCTGGTTCGCGCCCGCCGCAGGAATCACCTTCGGGATCGGCACCTTCGCCGGCGGCTGGCTGGTCAGCCGCGCCGCACGCACGTCGCCACGCGCCTATGGCAGCATCCCGGCGCTCGCCGCCGCGATCCTCGTCCCGACCTTCATCGCCGCGCTGCTCGTCGACAGCTGGCAGCTTTCGCTCGCGCTGATGCTCGTCCCGATGGCTGCGTGCATCGTCTATGTCGCGCCCGCGCTGGCGCTGGTCCAGAATCTGACCCCGCCGCGCTCGCGCGCCACCGCGGCGGCCGTGCTGATGCTGATGTTCAACATCATCGGCCTCGGGCTCGGCCCCTTGTTCGTCGGCTTTGTCAGCGACATGCTGAAACCCGCTCATGGCGACGAAAGCCTGCGCTGGGCGCTGATGGCGATCATCCCTTTCGTAATCGCCGCCGGGGCTGCGCAATTCGCAATGACGCGGCATCTCGACAGGGATTTCGCCGAATAGCAACGACGGGAGAGGATCATGGCCGAACAGGATGACATCCGCGCAATGGCACAGCGCTTCTTCGACGCGATCGAGGCCGGCGACATCGAGACGATAAAGGACAGCTTCACCCCCGATGCCGAGATCTGGCACAACACCGACGAGCTCGTCGTCACGCGCGACCAGACCGCACAGGTCCTGACCGCGATGGTCGCGCGGATCGGCGATCGCGAATATGCCGACCGGCAACTGACGGTCTTTCCCGGCGGTTTCGTCCAGCAGCATGTGCTGAAGGGCAAGCGCGTCCACGACGGCGGCGCGGTCCGCCTGCCCTGCGCGATCATCTGCAAGGTCGTCGATGGCAGGATCACCCGGCTCGACGAATATTTCGACAGCGCCCACGTCGCCGAATTCCGCAAATTTGCAAACGCCTGAGGAGTAGATCATGCCCGTATTGCGCCAGGTTCCCCGCTCGGAAGTCACCGACGAGACCGTGCTCGCCTATTACAACCGACTGTTCGGCGACCGCGACCCCGTCGCCGAGCCCGGCACCGCGACCGGCACGCCGGGGGACTGGTGGACCGTGTTCGCGCTGTCGCCCGACATTTTCGAACATGCGGTCAAGGGTTTCGCGGTGTACCGCAACCCCGCGCGGACGATCGATCCGGTCCTGCGCGAACTCGGCCAGACGCGCGCCGGCTGGGTCAAGGGTAGCCAGTTCGTCTTCTCGCAGCATTGCAAGTCGCTGCGCGGCCTCGGCGTCAGCGACGAGAAAATCGCTGCCATCGCGCACTGGCAGGTCGCCGATTGCTACAATGAACAGGAACGCACCGTGCTCGCCTATGCCGACTGCCTGAGCCAGGCCGGCGGCCGCGTCCCGCTCGAGGTGTTCGACAAACTCAAGACCTTCTGGAACGACGAGCAGATCTTCGAATTCACCTACATCACCTGCCTCTACGACATGCACGCGGTGATCACCCGTGCGCTGCGCATGGAATATGACGCGCGCGAGGATCCGATCGTCGAGGTCGCGGCGCCCGAGGGCTTCAGCGCCGCCGACTTCCTCAGCGCGCCGCGTCCCGCGGGCCAGTAAACGGCAGCGGCGGGCCCCGCACGGATCAGCTCGGCTAACCCGGGCGATAATCGTCAATTTAATTGACGGTTATCGCCCGGGATGATAAAAGACTCGGCGAGAGGACAAGATGAAATATTATAATAGTGTCGGCCCCAACCCGCGCGTCGTGACGCTGTTCATGGCCGAAAAGGGTATCGAGATCCCCGAGGTCATGGTCGACCTGCGCGGCGGCGAAAACCGGCGCCCTCCCTATAATGTCACGGTCAATCCGGCAGGGCAGACCCCCGCGCTCGAACTCGATGACGGCTCGTTCCTCGGCGAGATCATCGCGATCTGCGAATATCTCGAAGAGATTTTCCCCGAAACCCCGCTGATCGGCACGACCCCCGAAGAGCGTGCACGGACGCGCATGTGGACGCGCCGGATCGACCTCAAGATTTGCGAGCCGCTCACCAACGGCTTCCGCTACGCCGAGGGCCTGCCGCTGTTCGAAAGCCGCATGCGCTGCCTTCCCGAAGCGGCGGAGGGGCTGAAAGCGGTCGCGCAGGACGGCGTCGCCTGGCTCGACGCGCAGATCGCGGGCCGCGACTTCATCGCGGGCGACCGGCTGACGCTCGCCGACCTGATGCTCTTCGCTTTCCTCGATTTCGGCGCGGGCGTCGGCCAGCCGATCGACCCCGCGCACACGCACGTCGCCGCCTGGTACGAGCGGATGAAGGCGCGCCCCAGCATCACCAACTGATTTGCGACAAAGGAGACGGATCATGGCTGCAAGCAATACCGAGTTTGATTTTCGCGGCGTCAATCACCTGGCGCTGGTGTGCAAGGACATGGCCAAGACGGTGGAATTCTACCGCGACATTCTGGGCATGCCGCTGATCAAGACGCTCGAACTGCCCGGCGGCCGCGGCCAGCATTTCTTCTTCGACGTCGGCAACGGCGACGCGCTGGCCTTCTTCTGGTTCAAGGACGCGCCCGCCGCGGCACCGGGCATCTCGGCGCCCGAAGCGCTGCCCGGCGAGGGCAATTTCATGTCGGCGCACGGTTCGATGAACCATATCGCGATCAATGTCGCGGCCGAAAAGTTCGACGATTATTGCAATCGCCTCGTCGAAAAGGGGGTCAAGGTTTCGGGCGTGCTGAACCACGACGATTCCGAAACCAACCTGGCCGAGGAACTGCACCCCGGCGTGTTCGTCCGCTCGATCTATTTCTTCGATCCCGATGGCGTCTGCCTCGAACTGGCGGCGTGGACCAAGGATTTCGATGCCAGCGACGTCGCGCACGACCCGATGCAGGCCGACGGCACCAAGCGCGACGGACTGATCACCGGCCGGACCCCGGTCCCGGCCGAATAAATCTTCCTCCTCGGGAACTCCTCTTGGCCCGGCCCCGCGCCGGGCCATTTTTTATTCCCGATCGCGCGCGGAAGCCGGAAGAAGCACCGTCAGGGCGCGTCGCCGAGGATCCAGTCGACCCCCGCCGCGACATGGATGCGCGTCGTGTCATAGATCGGCAGGATATTGGCGTCGGGGTCGACCAGCATCACCAGTTCGGTGCACGCAAGCACAAGCGCCTGAACATCCTGCTTGGCGATGTCGGTGATGAAGGTGCGCATGGTACGGCGTGAATTTTCGGTCGCCTTGCCCTGCATCAGTTCGTCATAGATGATGCGATCGATCTCTTCGGCGCGACTGGCGTCATAGGGCGCGAGCGTCAGCCCGTGGCGCACGAGCCGCTGGCGGAACCAGGGTTCGGTCATCACGTTGCGCGTCCCGATCACCGCCGCCGACTTGATGCCGTCGGCGCGCATCTTCTCCCCCGTCTCGTCGACGATGTGGAGGATCGGAATCGAGATCGCCGCACCGATCTCTTCGGCGACCTTGTGCATCGAGTTGGCGGCGATCATCAGCGCGGTCGCGCCCGCGGCTTCGAGCCGCTGCGCCGACGCGATCAGGATGGCCTTCGCATTGTCCCACTGCTCGGGCGTAGTCAGCCGTGACAGTTCGCAATAGTTGAGGCTTTCGAGCAGGATCGGCGCCGAACAGGAGGTGCCGATGCGCTTCTGCACACCCTTGTTGAGATGGCGGTAATAAAGCTCGGTCGACGCCCAGCTCATTCCCCCGATCAGACCGATCTTGCGCAAAACATGCCTCCCAAATGCAACGGGACCGGGCCTTTGGTGGCCCGGTCCCGGTCATGGCTAGAAAAACTCGCGTCCCCCGACAAGCGGCGGATGCAAAAGTTGCGACGAAGCGTCAGTGCCCGCCGCCGTTGAGCGCCTTGACGATGTCGTCGGCCATCTTCTTGGCGTCGCCGAGCAGCATCATCGTCTGGTCCATGTAGAAGACGTCGTTGTCGACGCCGGCATAACCGACCCCGCCCATCGACCGCTTCACGAACAGCACGGTCTTCGCCTTTTCGACGTCGAGCACGGGCATGCCATAGATCGGCGACGTCTTGTCGGTCTTTGCCGACGGGTTGGTCACGTCGTTCGCGCCGATGACGAAGGCGACATCGCACTGCGCGAACTCGCCGTTGATGTCCTCGAGCTCGAACACCTCGTCATAGGGCACATTCGCTTCGGCGAGCAGCACGTTCATGTGCCCGGGCATGCGCCCCGCAACCGGGTGGATCGCATATTTGACGTTCACGCCCTCTTTCTTGAGCAGGTCGGCCATTTCGCGCAGCGCGTGCTGTGCCTGCGCCACCGCCATGCCGTAGCCGGGGACGATGATGACATTTTCGGCCTGGCTCATCAGGAAGGCGGCATCGTCGGCGCTGCCCGGCTTCCACGGGCGCTGTTCCTTGCCGCCGCCGTCGCCCGCCGCCGCGTCGGCGCCGAAGCCGCCTGCGATCACGCTGATGAAGCTGCGGTTCATCGCGCGACACATGATGTACGACAGGATCGCACCCGACGAACCGACGAGCGCGCCGGTGATGATCATCGCGGTGTTGCCGAGCGTGAAGCCCATCGCCGCCGCCGCCCAGCCCGAATAGCTGTTGAGCATCGACACGACGACCGGCATGTCGGCGCCGCCGATCGGGATGATCAGCAGGAAGCCGATCGCGAAGCTGAGCCCCGTGATCGTCCAGAACACCCACGGCGACTGGTCCTGCGTGAAATAAGCGGTCAGCGCGACGATCGCGGCGAGCGTGCCGAGGTTGATGATGTGACGCCCCGGCAGCATGATCGGCGAACCCGACATGTTGCCGTTCAATTTGAGAAAGGCGATGACCGACCCCGAGAAGGTGATCGCACCGATCGCGATACCGAGCCCCATTTCGACGCGGCTGACCGTGTGAATCTGTCCCGCCGCGTCGGCAATGCCGAAGGCGCCCGGATTGAGATAGGCGGCTGCGGCGACGGCAACGGCGGCCAGACCGACGAGGCTGTGGAAGGCCGCGACGAGCTGCGGCATCGCGGTCATGGCGATCTTGCGCGCCATCACGATGCCGATGACCGCGCCGATAGCGATCGCAGCGAGAATTTCGGCGAGCGCGGTCACATCGATCGTCATCGAAATGCTGTTCGCGCCCAGGTTCGCACCGCCGCCCGGCATGTGCGTCAGCAAGGTGGTGACAACCGCGATCGTCATGCCGAGCATGCCGAAACGGTTGCCGCTCTGCGCCGTCGCCGGGCTCGACAGGCCGCGCAGCGCGAGAATGAAAAGAATGCCCGACACCAGATAGGCGATGGCCGCGTACGGATTTACCGCGCCATGGCCGCCGGTCGCGGCCGAAAGGATCGCTTGGACGTCCATCTCAGCGTCCCTTCTTCTTGTACATCGCGAGCATGCGCGACGTCACGGCGAAGCCGCCAAAGATATTGACGCTCGCCATCACGACGGCGGCAAGGCCGAGCCATTTCGACGAGGCCGAACCCGCCGCGGCGCTCGCGATCAGCGCGCCGACGATGATCACCGACGAAATCGCGTTGGTGACGCTCATCAGCGGCGTGTGCAGCGCCGGGGTCACCGACCAGACGACGAAATAACCGACGAAACACGCCAGGACGAAGATCGAGAAAATTGAGATGAAATCCACGGCGGCTCCCCTGCTGATTCCGCGAGCGCACCTCTTGCCGCGCCGCTGCCACCCTGTCGACTCCCAAGACCACAAAAAGACGGCCCCGCATTCGCCGGCTGGCGGAATGCGGGGCCGAAACGACATAATATGTCGCAGGCGATCAGGTCGCCGGCATTGCCTCGGCTGCGGGCGCTGCTTCGGCCGCCGGTTCGGCGGCATCGGCGGCGGGCGCGGCGGGCGGCGTGATCGTCGGAATCAACACGCCGTTGAGGACGTGCACGGTACCGTTCGACTGCGCAACGTCGGGCTGGGTGACATAGCCCGAGCTGCCCATCGTGCCCTCGACGCGGATATTGCCCTGCACCTCGGTAAAGCTGATCTCCTGACCTTCGACGGTCTTGAGCACCGCCTTGCCACCACCGGTCTTGATCTTCTTGTACAGATCCTCCGCGGTGACCGTGCCGGGCACGACATGATAGGTCAGCACTTGTTCGAGCGCCCATTTGTTGTCGGGGCTCATGATATAGTCGGTCATCGGTTGCGGCACCGCGGCAAAGGCCGCGTCGGTCGGCGCAAACACGGTGAAGGGTCCGGCGCCGCTCAGCGTCCCGGTCAGCCCGGCAGCGGCGAGTGCCTTGGCGAGCGTCGTATGCTCAGGCGAATTGGTCGTGTTCTGGACGATGTTCCAGCTGCCTTCCATCGACTCGGCGGCGGCATCGGCTTCGGCCGCGGTCGACGCGGCCTCTTCGTCGGTTCGCGCCTGCGCGGGAACGGCCAGCGCGGCAGCGGTCATAGCAAGCACGGGAACAGCGAAAAATTTCGCACGCAACATCAATCAATCTCCAGCCTGTTGAACGTCAGGGTTCACACCCTCGACACATCCTAAGCCGGGATAGTTTCGTGAAAAGGCTGAAATCGGCCATTTTTTATCGGGGGCCTCGCCATTCACCCCGCGCGAGGCTCGCTTCGTCTCAGCAGCCGATGACCAGCCGCGCCATCAGATGCTGGATTTTCTGCGGATCGCTCTTGCGCGAAACCTTGACCTCGATCGGCACCGCCAAGCCCGAAATCCACACCTTCATATCGGTGTCGATGTCGAAGGTGCCAGCAGTTTCGAAGGAGAAACGCGCCACCGAGCGCCACGGCACGCTCTGGATATCCTTCTTCGACCCTGTCAGCCCCTGGACATCGACGAAGATGAAGCGGAAATTGGTGAGCAGCACCGTGTCGCGGATCGTCCGGAACGCCGCGAGCACCTGTTCGCCTTCGATCAGCCAAGCCTGAAACTCGGCCTGCGCCCCGCCCGCATCGATATCGCCCGCGCTGAAAAGTCCTATCTTTCGTCTCCGCCAGCTTCCCGCTGTCGGCCCCTATGGCTTGGGTTCGAAGGCCGGATATTCGAACGCATCGAACGGCTTCTCGATCCGGATCGCCAACTGATCGGGACCATGCTCGCGCACCGAAAAAATGCCGCCGCGATAGGTAAAGGTCTGCCAGCTCGTCGTGGGCTTGATCTTCGCGCCGTCCGTGAGGCAGATCGGCCCGAAATTCTTCACGGGCGCGCCAAGACAGATCGCGAATTTCGAGCCGACATAAGCACCGAAGAAGGACTGATAATCGTCCATCTCATCGTAGGCGCGGACCGGGACGGGTTCATATCGCACCGGCGGCATCGGCCGGAAATCCTTCTTTTCCTCGGTCTGGACATGGAAATCCGCATAGGGATGGTCGTTGTTCAGATAATAGGATTCGAAGGCGCCATCCTTGTCGAAGTCGGCGAGGCACAGCTTCTTGTAGATGGTCCAGAGCGTATCCTGCGGCGAATCGCGCTCACAGCCGTAAATCTCATTGCCTTGCGCCAGGATGATCATATCGCCGCTGCGGATCGCATCGCTGAATTCGGCGTCGGGCACCTCGACGTCGCCGAGCACGCGCACCGACAGGCTCGGCGTGCGGCGGCCAAAAAACCACGCATCCCGCTTGGCAACCAACCGCTCCTCGCTCGCCGAGGCTTCGGGAACGAAAATAGTGCTGAACTGATAGCGGAACTTGTCTTCGTTGGTCTTCGCAAACGCCGGCGTGGCGCCCGCCGAGACGAGCGCCGCGACCAGCCCCCCGATCAGCGCGCGCCTCACCCCAGCAACCGCTCGTTGACGACCTTGCCGCCCTGCGTGAGCCGCACCGCGCTCCCGATTTCCTCGTCGAGCACGGGCTTGCCGGCTTCCTTGTCCCAGAAGGCCGAAAGGAAGTTGAACAGGTTGCGGCTGAACAGCGCGCTGGTGTCGGCGGGCATCAGCGCCGCGATATTCTGCGCGCCGATCACGGTGACGCCGTGGATCTTCTTCGCTTCGCCCGAGACCGAACCCTCGACATTGCCGCCGCTTTCGGCGGCCATGTCGACGATCACGCTGCCCGCGCGCATCGTCGCCAGCTGCGCATCGCTGATCAGCCGCGGCGCGGGGCGTCCCGGGATCAGCGCGGTGGTGATGACGATGTCCTGCTTGGCGATGTGCGACGAGACGAGCTCGGCCTGCGCCGCCTTATATTCGTCGGACATTTCGGTGGCATAGCCGCCCGCGCCCTCGCCCTCGATCCCCGCGACGGTCTCGACGAAGATCGGCTTGGCGCCGAGGCTCAGTATCTGTTCCTTGGTCGCGGCGCGCACGTCGGTCGCGCTGACCTGTGCGCCCAGACGCCGCGCGGTGGCGATCGCCTGCAGCCCCGCGACGCCGACGCCCATCACGAACGCCTTGGCGGCGCTGACGGTACCCGCGGCGGTCATCATCATCGGAAAGGCGCGGCCATAGGCGTTCGCCGCCATCAGCACCGCCTTGTAGCCGGCGAGATTCGCCTGGCTCGACAGGATATCCATCGACTGCGCGCGCGTGATGCGCGGCATGAATTCCATCGCCAGCGCCTCGAGCCCGAGCTTCGCATATTCGTCGACGCGCGCGCGCTCACCGAACGGATTGAGCCCCGCGGCAAGCCAGGCACCGTCGGCAAAGCCCGACAGGCTCGCCGGATCGGGGCCCTGAATGCCGAGGATGATGTTCGCACCCTTCAGCGTGTCGGCGCGGCTGCCCACGCTCGCCCCTGCCGCGGCATAGTCGGCATCGGCGATCGACGCCTGCTCCCCTGCCCCTGCCTCGACGGCAACCTCTGCGCCCAGACCGATGAATTTCTTCGCGGTTTCCGGAGTCGCGGCGACACGGGTCTCGCCGGGGGCGAGTTCCCTCAGGACAGCGATGCGCATGCCGGTCGGGTCAGGAGATCAGGAGAACGACGAACGCGGCAACGATCACGGTGGCGATCGTTCCGAATTTGATCAGGCCGACAAAACCCGAATAGGTTTCGTTCGCTGCCTTCATTTCCTGCTGTTCCGCCATGGCTCTTCCCCTTTGCGTGTCGCCGATGCTCCGTTCGCGCGCGCGCCGCGCGGCGTCCAGAATCGGCCCTTGCGCCGCTCTTAGCCACGCCTCCGGCGATGCTCAAGTGCGGCTTTTCCCCTATCGCCGAGCGCGCTAGAGGCGAACGGCCTTAATCCTGCCTTTACCCCTCGGGGCTAAACCGGCGTACGAAGGCGGACCGGCGCGCACAAGCGCCGCAAACTGGGGACATATTCGGCATCATGGCAAGCACGCGTGATACCCGCATGGTGATGATCGTTGACAGCGAGCCGGCGCAGCAGCGCTTCCTGTCGGCGCTCGTCGCGCGCGGCGGCTGGCGCAGCATCGCCGCGGGCGACACCGACACCGCGCTCGCCAAGCTCGGCACGCAGGAAGGCATGGCGCTCGACGCCGTGCTCGTCGACCAGGGCACCCCGGGCATGGACATCGGCGAATTCGTCGCCGAACTGCGCCGCTGGCGCCCCGGCCTGCCGCTGATCGTCATCACGATGCGCAACGGGGTCGAGGTTGCGGTGTCGGCGATGCGCGCCGGCGCGAGCGACTTTGTCCAGAAACCGATCGCGCCCGACCGGCTGCTCGAAGCGCTCGATCGCGTCGTCGCTCCAAACGGCCCGCAGGGCGAACTTCGCCCGCTCACCGAAAAGCTCCGCGCGCCGCTGGCGTTCGAGGAAATCATCGGATCGAGCCCCAATTTCCGCAGCGCGCTGGCGATCGCCGCCAAGGCGGCGCGCGCGCGTGTCCCGGTGATGATCAACGGCAAGCCCGGCACCGGCAAGGAGGTCTTTGCCCGCGCGATCCACAGCGCCTCGCCGCGCGCGCGCGGCCAGCTCGTCATGGTCGATTGCTCGGCGGTGTCGCCCGGCCTGATCGGGTCGGGGCTGTTCGGCCACGAACGCGGCGCCTTTCCGGGCGCCTTCGACCGCCAGGTCGGCCGGCTCGTGCAGGCCGACGGCGGCAGCATCATCATCGACCATGTCGAGTGCATCCCGCTCGAAACGCAGGCGAAACTCGTCGAGTTCCTCAATTCGGGCGAGGTGCAGATGATCGGCGGCAGCATCCGCCAGACCGTCGACGTGCGCATCATCGCGACCAGCGCCAGCCCGCTCGACAAGCTGATCGAGGCGGGACATTTCCGCGAGGACCTGTTCTACGCGCTGTCGACCGCGCAATTCACCCTGCCCCCGCTGTCGGAGCGCCGAGGCGACGTCGGCCCGCTCGCGCGGCACCTTCTCGCGCGCATCGGCGGGCTGCCCGGCATGGGGCCGATCGGTGTCACCGACGACGCGCTGCGCCTGCTCGCCGCTTACGCCTGGCCGGGCAACGTCCGCCAGCTTCAGGACGTGCTGTTCCGCGCCGCGGTCGGCAGCACCACCGACGTGCTCACCAGCGCCGATTTCCGCGCGATCGAGGCCGCGCTGGGCGGCAGCGCCGCCGGTCAGGGCGACGTCGCGATCAATGGTGAAGCGATCGGCGTCACCCTCTACCTCCCCGATGGCAACCTCCGCCCGCTCGAAGAGATCGAGGCCGACGTGATCCGGCTCGCGATCGGCCATTACCGCGGCCGCATGAGCGAAGTCGCCCGCCGCCTCGGCATCGGGCGCTCGACGCTCTACCGCAAGCTCAGCGACCTCGGGATCGACACCGCCGCCTAAGGGCGCGGGTCGGCGGCGACAGCCAATATATAATTCTGGACTTATATAATTTGATATTGATATGATCTCTCCGTCAGCAAGGAGAGTCGCGCATGTCGCTCGATACCCGCCAGCAAGCCGCCATGGTTGTCCGCAAGGTCGAGGATGTCAGCCATGAAGGGCAGCCTGCCCGTGCGGTCGTCGCCATGCGCGACTATCCCACCGGGATCGACGATTTGTGGAACGCGCTCACCGATGCGGAGCGCATTCCGCGCTGGTTCGCGCCGGTCAGCGGCGAACTAAAACTCGGCGGCCGCTACCAGATCAAGGGCAATGCCGGCGGCACCATCACGACATGCACGCCGCCGTCGCGCCTGGCCATGACGTGGGAATTCGGCGGCAGCATCAGCTGGGTCGAGGTCGAACTCGAAGCGGCAAGCAGCGACCGCACGCGCCTCACCCTCCGGCACATCGCGCCGCTCGATGACAAGTCGGAGGAGTTCTGGGACAAATTCGGCCCGGGTGCAGTCGGAGTCGGCTGGGATCTCTCCCTGATGGGGCTCGGCTGGCATATCGAGACAGGCAAGAGCAATGAGCGCTTCGCCGAAGAGACCTGGGCGCTGAGCGACGAAGGCATCGCCTTCGCAACGGCGAGCAGCGAGGCCTGGACCGGCGCATCGCTCGCTTATGGCACCCCCGAGGCGGCCGCGCGCCGCTCGGGCGCCAGCACGACCGCCTTCTACACCGGCGCCGCCGCGCCCGAGTGATGCATGCCTTCGACATCCTCGGCGATCCGGTGCGCCGGCGCATCCTCGAACTGCTCGCCGACGGGCGCAAGGCCTCGGGCGAGATCGTCGAGGTGATCGCCGCCGAATATGGCATTTCGCAGCCCGCTGTGTCGCAGCATCTGCGCGTGCTGCGCGAAAACGGCTTCGCGACCGCCGAGGCCGAGGGACGCCGGCGACTCTACGCCGTCGCGCCCGAACGCTTCGACGAGATCGACGCGTGGATCGAGCGTTTCCGCCGCACGTGGGAGCCGCGCTTCGAAGCGCTGGCGACCGAGGTCGCACGCGGGAAAAAGGCGCGCAGGGACGCGGATTAGGCCGTCAGCGCCGCATCGCGCAGCCCGCGCCACACGCGCAGCGCCTGCCGGTTTTCCGCCACATCGTGCACGCGCAGCATCTGCGCGCCCTGCGACGCGGCCTGATAGTGCAGCGCCACCGTACCGCCGAGCCGCTGGTCGGCGGGGGCTTCATTGTCGAGCGCCCCGATCAGCCGCTTGCGGCTGCCCGCGAACAGGATCGGGCAGCCGAGCGTGTGGAACAGCGCCAGCCCGTTCACCAGCGCCAGATTGTCGGCGACCCCCTTGCCGAAGCCCAGCCCCGGATCGACGATGATCTTCGCAGGATCGATCCCCGCCGCCGTGCACGCCGCGACGCGTTCGGCGAGCATGTCGTAGACGTCGAACAGCACATGATCGTAATCGCCGCCTTCGTGCGCGTCGCTTTTGGCCGAGGGCGCGTGCATCAGCACCACCGGACAGCCCGCCGCGACGACCACCTCCATCGACCGGTCGTCGAAACGCAGCGCCGAAATATCGTTGACGATGGCAGCCCCCGCCGCGAGCGCCGCCTCCATCACCGCCGCCTTGCGCGTGTCGATCGACACCGCGACCCCGCCGCGCGCGAGCCCCGCGACGACATTTTCGATCCGGGCGATCTCGTCGCCGTCCCAGACCAGCGGCGCGCCGGGCCGCGTCGATTCCCCGCCGACGTCGACGATCGCCGCCCCCGCCGAGGACAGCGCGAACCCTGCCTCGATCGCCGCCGCATGGTCGACATGCTTGCCGCCGTCCGAAAAACTGTCGGGGGTGACGTTGAGGATGCCCATCAGCTGCGGCTCATTGAGCCGCACCGTGCGTTCGCCGAGTTGCAGCGCGCCGCGCGGGCGCAGCACCCCGGCGCGTTGCGCCCCCGCCATCGCGACCAGATGATCGGGCATCGCCGCCACCCAATCGGCGAATTCCGGCACCGCGACGATCGCCGAGCGCACGACGCCTTCGTCGCGCAGGCTGATGTGCCAGGCCGCGAACCACACCATCGTGTCGGCGATGCGCAAACAGGCCTCGTCGAGTTCGTGCGGGCGGTCGACGAAGCAGGCCGGGCGGCAATAAAGCCATGCAGCGGACGAGGCGCCGCCGAGATCGGCCTTGGTCAGCGGGTGAAACATCGCGTGCCCCCTTTAGCCGTTATTGCGAAGCCGGGCGAAGCAATCGAGGGCGGTTTACGCCACTCTGGATTGCTTCGCTTCGCTCGCAATGACGATCGATCTTACGCCTCGTTCGCCAGCAACCAGTCCTGGCGCACCGCGTCGATCACGCGCAATTGCTTGCCGTCGTCGACGTGCCAGAAGGTCCAGCCGTTGCAGCTCGGTGCGCCCTGCACCCCCGCGCCGACCTTGTGGATCGATCCCGCCGGCTGGCCGTCGCACTCGAGGCTGCCGTCGACGCGCACCACCGCCTTCCAGCGGCGTTTGCTGTCGGTCAGCACCGATCCCGGCGCGATCATCCCGCATTCGACGAGCGTGCCGAACGCAACGCGCGTGGCCGCCTTGGGCGCCATCATCGTCTTCACGGTGCTTTCGTCGAGCGGCAGCGCCATCTCGATACGCTCCAGCGCGGCCTCGATATAGTCATCCTCGCGCTCGATCCCGATGAAATGGCGACCGAGGCGCTTGGCGACCGCGCCCGTCGTCCCGGTGCCGAAAAAGGGATCGAGCACCACGTCGCCGGGGTTCGAGCAGGCGAGCAGGATGCGGTAGAGCAAGGCCTCGGGCTTCTGCGTCGGGTGGACCTTGGTGCCGCCCTTCTTGAGCCGTTCCTGCCCGCCGCAGATCGGGATCAGCCAGTCCGACCGCATCTGCAGCTCGTCGTTGAGCGTCTTCATCGCACGATAGTTGAAGGTATAGCGCGACTTCTCGCCCATCGACGCCCAGATCAGCGTCTCGTGCGCGTTGGTGAAGCGCGTGCCCTTGAAATTGGGCATCGGGTTCGCCTTGCGCCAGACGATATCGTTGAGGATCCAGTAGCCATTGTCCTGGAGCGCGGTGCCGACGCGGAAGATATTGTGATAGCTGCCGATCACCCAGATGCTGCCATTGGGCTTCAGGATGCGCCGGGCTTCCTTGAGCCAGGCGTGGGTGAAGCGATCATAGGTCGCGAGGCTGTCGAACTTGTCCCATTCGTCGTTGACCGCATCGACCTGGCTGCCGTCGGGGCGATGGAGGTCGCCGCCAAGCTGGAGGTTGTACGGCGGATCGGCGAAGATCATGTCGACCGACGCCGCGGGCAGGCTGCGCATCATTTCGACGCAATCGCCCTGCAGGATGCTGTCCAGCGGCAGCTCGACCGGCGCCGCTTTCGCCGCGCGCTGCTTCACCGCCGGGACCTTGACCCGCTCCATCACACCCATGTTGTCGCCCCTGTTCTCGTTCGAAAGAAGGCCCTGATGAGTCCGGCGGAGTCCGCCGTCAAGCTCGGGACTCTAGGGATTCCGCGTCACTGAAGGGTTAACGCGACGAGAACGAAAGGAGTCTGGCACACCATATGGAGTCTGCCGCGAATCGCGGACTCAACCACTGGTGGTGTGGCGAAGAGGACTCACCTGTAAAAAAAATTTCGCCGCCCGGCCCGAACGGGCCGCGATCGCGACTACCAGCGGTTCCAGACCTTCTCGGCAAAGCCGGGCAGGTCGCGAACCGCCATCGCGGTGCCGTCGTCGAGGACCACCCTGCCCGAAAACCAGCCGAACAGCTGATCCTGCTCGGTCTTGACCAGCCCCGCATCGACCTTGGCCCAGCGGTTGACCGCGGGCGCGAAGTCCAGCTCGAACCGCCCGTCATTGCTAGAAAAGCGCCAGTTTCCGGCGTCGGGCGCGCCATCGGGCATGTGGAACACCACCTGATCGAGTTTGTGCGCGCGTCCGTCGACGAAGAGCATGTTCTCGCTCGCCGCCGACGTGTCGCCGAACCCGTAGCCGATGTTGAAACCGAAGCGTCGACCGTCGACCAGCCCCGACGCCGATCCCCAGTACCAGACATTGTCGTACGTCCAGACCCCGCGCCCCCAGTCGAGCACGGCAAAGGTTTTTTCCGGCATGAAATCATAGGATTCATTGCCGATCTTCACACGCCCCCGCGCCGGCATGCAATTGATCTTCTGATTATAGTAGAAGGCGTGCGGATCATCGGCGAACGGCGTTGCGATCACCATCCGGTCCATTGCGGGCTGATCGAGCCAGATCTCGCCCGACAGGCCGCGCCCGTCGTCGAAACCCGGCGCGTGGACGGTCAGGCGCCGCCCGCCGGTTTCATGCCGGAACGCCAGTTCCATCCCGTCGTGCGCCTGCACGATGTCGCCGCTGTCGGCGCTCGTCGGCAGCGCCATCGTCCCCATCGGTTCGGGGATCAGCACGCCATGGTTGACGAAGCCCTTCCCGCGCAAATCCATCCACGACACGCCCAGAAAGCCGGCATAGGCGTTGTCCGCGACAGTGAGCGCCAGCCCGAAATCGGCATCGAGGATGCAATAATAATCCCATTCCTTGATCCGCACCGGCTCGGCGGCGATCGCCGCGCGGTCGTACCGGCGCACCTCGCGCGTCGCATAGCCCGGATCGATCAGCCGTCCCGCGCCGTCGTGCAGCGCCCCTTCGCCCATCACATGCTGGGTCATCGCTCCCCCTTTTCTGTCCGGCTATAGCCCCGGATCGACCCCGGTCAGTTCGATCGAACGTTCCCATAATTCGCGCGCCAGCTTCGAATCGCGCGCGGTCCGCGTCGCACGCGCCGGCCCCGACGGCCCCGATATCTCGCCCAGCCCCTGCGGCCCCAGATAGTCGCCGCCCTGGACATGCGGCCCTGCGGCCGCCTGCAAGGTCGGCCAGGCGCCCTGCGCGGCGCTGTTGAAGAAGGGCGCGGCGAGCGGCGTCATCGTGCGCAGCGGCAATGGCAGGTGCCGCGTCAGTTCGGTCAGCGCCACCCCGGGATGGCACCCGATCGCCTGCGTCGCACGCCCCGCGGCGCCCAGCCGCCGGTCGAGCTCGAACATGAACAGCAGGTTCGCGAGCTTGCTCATCTGGTAACGCTGCCAGTGATGGTAGCTGCGCGTCGCGGCGAGATCGCTGAAATCGATCGCGCCGCCCTTGTGCGCCAGGCTCGCGGTAACGACGATGCGGTCGTCGACATGACCGTGGAGCAGCCCGGTCAGCGCAAAGGTGCCGAGGTGGTTGACCCCGAATTGCAGCTCGAAACCCTGCTTGGTCAGCGTCCGCGGCGGAATCATCACGCCGGCATTGTTGATCAGCACGTCGATCCGCGGTCCGGCGCGGAGCGCATCCGCGGCGGCCTTTACCTGGTCGAGGTCGGCGAGATCGAGCGGCTGGAACGCCAGTTCGGCGCTTGGCACATCGGCGCGGATGCGGTCCATCGCGGCCCCGGCGCGATCGGCGTCGCGGCAGGCGAGGACGACCTGTGCCCCGCGCGCCGCCAGGATCCGGCTCGCCTCGAACCCGATCCCGGCATTGGCCCCGGTGACGAGAAAGCGCCGCCCGGCCTGTCCGGCGACGTCGCCGGCCCTGAACCCCTTGCGCATCGCCTCTCCCGCCCGTCAGATCAGCGTCAGTTGCGCGACCGGCGCGAAACTGGCGCGGTGGAGCGGCGTCGGTCCGTGCTTGCGCAGCGCCGCGAGATGCTGTGCCGTACCATAGCCCATGTTGCTTTCCCAGCCGAAGCCGGGAAACTCCAGCGCCGCCCCGGTCATGAAACGGTCGCGATGCTCCTTGGCGAGGATGCTCGCCGCCGAGATGCAGGGGTGCAGCGCGTCGCCGCCGACCACCGCCCGCGCGCGGTAGCGCCATTTGGGCAGGCGGTTGCCGTCGACCAGCACCTCCCCGGGCTCGAGGCCCAGCGCCTCGACCGCGCGCGTCATCGCGAGGAAGGTCGCCTGCAATATGTTGATGCGGTCGATTTCCTCGACGCTCGCCTCGCCGATGCCCCAGCGGCAGCGTGCCTTGATCTCGATTTCGAGCGCGGCGCGGCGCTTGGCGGAGAGTTTCTTGCTGTCGTCGAGCCCGGCGATGCCGTCCTCGCAGAGCAGCACCGCCGCCGCGACCACCGGCCCGGCGAGCGGCCCGCGCCCCGCCTCGTCGACCCCGACGATCATCTGCCTGTCTCCGCCCATGCGGCCCCTTGTCCCCGCTCGCATCGAGCGAAGTCGAGATGCCCATCGGCATGGTGCAGCGGCGCGGCGTGTCTCGACTTCGCTCGACACGAACAGGCCATGGGGACAATCCGAAAAATCACAATCGCCACGGCGGATAGCGGCGATACTCGCCCGCCTGATACAGGCACAGCCGGTTGCCAGCCGGATCGGTCAGCCGCGCCTCGCGCCAGCCCCATTCCTCGTCCCGCGGCATCTGGTCGAACGACACGCCGCGCCGCGCCAGATAGGCGACCCACGCGTCGAGCGCGCCGCTCTCCAGATAGGTCGTCGCGCCGCCCGAATTGCCGTCGCTGACGCCTTCGTGGACATGGAACGACAGCGTCACGCCGTTCGCCGCCTCGAAGCGCGCATAGCCATTCGATGGGCTGTCGACGATCTGCGTCAGTCCCATCAGCTTGTAGAAGGCGGCCGACACGCCATAGTCGTTCGCCGTCAGGGTGATCTGGTTCAGCGCCGGCCCGGTGAAGAGCCCGTCGTTGCGAACCGCCTGCTGCCCCATCGGGCCATGGCCGGCACCGAGCCCGGGCGCATCGAGCAGCGCCAGCCGCACGAAGTCGCGCGCGCGCGCCACCGCGGGTTCGAGCGGCATGCCCTGCGCCAAACCGCAAGCGATCGCGCTCGCCAGCGTACAGCCGGTGCCATGGCTGTGCCGCGTGTCGATACGCGGTGCTTCCCATCGCGCGACCTCGCCCTCGCCGGTTTCGAGCAGCCGGTCGATTACCGTATCGCCCTCGGCGTGCCCGCCCTTCACGAGCAGCGAACAGCCGTGCGCGAGCACCGCTTCCTCGCCGCCCAGCGCTTCGAGTTCGGGCAAATTGGGCGTCGCGACCATCGCGCGCGCCATCAGCGCACGGAACGCATCGATCGTCGCAGGGTCGGCGAGCACCGACCCGCTCGTCGTCACCATCACCGGGTCGAACACCACCGCCGCGGCGGCAAGGTCGGGCTGCGCCAGCCGCGCCGCGACCGCCGCCGCGGTCTCGGCGCTGCCGATCATGCCGATCTTGACCGCATCGACGCCGATGTCCTGGGCGACGCTGTCGATCTGCTGCAGCACCATCGCGGTCGGCACGGCGTGCACGCCCTGCACGCCCGTCGTGTTCTGCGCGGTGATCGCCGTGATCGCGGTCATCGCATGACCGCCGAGCATCGTGACCGCCTTGATGTCAGCCTGAATTCCTGCACCGCCGCCGCTGTCGGAGCCGGCGATGATCAGGACGCGCGCGGTCATGAGCCACCATCCGCTTCATCGTCACCCCGGACTTGATCCGGGGTCCATGACGCCAGCGCGGCTATGGATGCCGGATCAAGTCCGGCATGACCAAGGAAGGGAATGATCACCCTTTGAACTTCCGCTCCGTCGAAGCCGGGAATTTGTGCAGCGCCGCGCCCTCGCGCAGCGGGCGGTCGAGCAGGTCGCCGCCGCAATTGGGGCAACGCTCGTCGAGCTTGTCGGCGCAGTCGGCGCAGAAGGTGCATTCGAACGAACAGATGAAGGCGCCGTGGATGTCCGCGGGCAGGTTACGGCCGCACCGTTCGCAATCGGGTCGCATTTCGAGCATGGTATTTTCCTTGAGTAAAGCCGTTCGCCCTGAGCTTGTCGAAGGGCCGTTCTTCCTTCCCTTCTAGAGAAGAGAGCGGCCCTTCGACAAGCTCGGCACAAACGGAAGAGAGAAAGTTTCAGGCGGTCGCCGCGCGCACCGCGTCGCAGATCATGTCGACGACGCGTTCGACCTGCGCCGCGTCGTCGCCTTCGGCCATGACGCGGATCAGCGGCTCGGTCCCCGAGGCACGGATGACGAGCCGCCCGCGGCCCGCGAGTTCGGCTTCCCCCTCGGCGATCGCCGCCTTGACCGCGGCATCGTCGAGCGGCGCGCCGCCGGCGAAGCGCACATTCTTCAAAAGCTGCGGCACGGCATCGAACTGGTGGAGCAGCTCGCTCGCGGGCTTGCCCGTCCCAACCAGCTCGGCGAGCAGCTGCAACGCGGCGAGCGTACCGTCGCCCGTCGTCGCATGATCGGACAGGATCATATGCCCCGACTGTTCGCCGCCGACGTTGAACCCGCCGCTCCTCATGCGTTCGAGCACATAGCGATCGCCGACCTTGGTGCGCTCCAGCGTCAGCCCCTGCCCTTCGAGGAAGCGCTCAAGCCCAAGGTTCGACATCACCGTCGCGACCACCCCGCCGCCCTTCAGCTTGCCCTGCCGCGCCCAGCTCGCGCCGATCAGTGCCATGATCTGGTCGCCGTCGACGATCGTTCCCGCCTCGTCGACCACGATCAGGCGATCGGCGTCGCCGTCCAGTGCGATGCCGATGTCGGCGCCGCTCGCGACCACCGTTTCCTGGAGCAGCCCCGGCGCGGTCGATCCGCATTTGTCGTTGATGTTGAGCCCGTTGGGGGTCACGCCCACCGCGACCACATCGGCGCCCAACTCCCAGAACACCGTCGGCGCGCTGTTGTACGCGGCACCATTGGCGCAATCGAGCACAATCTTCAGCCCGTCGAGCCGCACCGATTCGGGCAGGCTCTGCTTGACCGCGTGGATATAGCGCCCGCGCGCGTCGTCGATGCGCTTGGCGCGACCGATCTGCGCGGACTCGGCGAGCTTGGGCTCGGTCGCGAGCAGCCGCTCGATCTGCGCCTCGTCGGCGTCGGACAGCTTGTAGCCGTCGGGGCCGAACAGCTTGATCCCGTTGTCGTGGAAAGGGTTGTGGCTCGCCGAAATCATCACCCCCAGGTCGGCGCGCATCGACCGCGTCAGCATCGCGATCGCGGGGGTCGGCATCGGCCCCACCTGCACCACGTCCATGCCGACGCTGGTGAAACCCGCGACGAGCGCATTTTCGAGCATATAGCCCGAAAGCCGCGTGTCCTTGCCGATCACCACGCGATGCTTGTGCGTTCCGCGCAGGAAGTGCGCGCCCGCTGCCATCCCGACCCGCATCGCGACCTCGGCGGTCATCGGGACCCGGTTCGTCAGCCCGCGGATGCCGTCGGTTCCGAAAAACTTGCGCATGCCACCTCTGCTACCTAAGCCGGATCAAGAGCCTACCCCGGCGTTCCTGGGATGGCCCTAGGTTACGCTCTTTTGCTTGGCAAGCTGGCCGGGGGAATTGAACTTGAAATCGGCATGGATCATCCTTTCGGCGCTCGTCGCCGGCATGCTGCTCGGTATTGCGGTCGAAACGGTGTCGCCCGATGCAAGCACCGCGTCGCTGCCCTTTGTCGAGCCGATCGGGCTGCTCTGGCTCAACGCGCTCAAGATGACGATCGTGCCGCTGATCGTCGCGCTGCTGATCACCGGCATCACCGCGACCGCCGACGCGGCGCGCGCCGGCGCGCTCGCCGGGCGCGCCGTGATGATCTTCCTCGGCGCGATCACGCTGTCGGGGACAATGTCGCTCCTGATGACGCCGTTGCTGCTCCACCTGTTCCCTCTTTCGGCCAGTGCTGCCGACGCGCTGCGCCACGGTCTCGGCGGGACCGCCGAAACCGGCGCCTCGCCCAGCTTCGGCGACTTCCTGCTCTCGCTGATCCCGACCAATCCGATCGCCGCCGCCGCCGACACCGCGATCCTGCCGCTGATCGTCTTCACCACGATCTTCGCCTTCGCGATCACGCGCGTCGCCCCCGAACAGCGCGCCCTGCTTTCGGGATTGTTCAAGGCGCTCGGCGACGCGATGCTGATCGTGATCGGCTGGGTGCTCGCGCTCGCCCCGATCGGCGTTTTCGCGCTGGGCTATGCGCTCGCCGTCAAGGCCGGGGTCGCCGCTTTCGGCGGGCTGGTCCATTATGTGCTGATCCTGATGAGCATCGGCGTCTGCGCCGTCATCCTCGGGATCATACTCGCCTGGCTCGTCGTCGGCATCGCACCCCCGCGCTTCCTGCGCGCGATGGTGCCGACACTCGCGGTCGCCATCTCGACGCAAAGCTCGCTCGCCAGCCTGCCCGCGATGCTCAAATCGTCGGAGGCGCTCGGTGTCGATCCGAAAAAGGCCGACATTGTGCTCCCGCTCGCGGTGGCGCTGTTCCGCTTCACCAGCCCGGCGATGAACCTCGCGGTCGTCGTCTATGTCGCCTGGCTGTTCGGGATCACGCTGACCCCGTGGGAAATGGCGGTCGGCCTGCTCGTCGCCATCGCCGCCGCGCTCTCGTCGGTCAGCCTGCCCGGCTCGATCAGCTTCGTGACGTCGATCGCCCCGATCGCGGTGTCGATGGGGGTCCCCGTCGCGCCGCTCGCGCTGCTCGTCGCGGTCGAAACCTTCCCCGACATCTTTCGCACTCTCGGCAATGTCATCGGCGACGTCGCCGCGACCAAATATGCCGCCGACGGCATCAAGGACGATCCCGCAGGAGAAACGCCATGAAATATCGCAAGCTCGGCCACGGCCTCACCGTGTCGGCGATCGGCATCGGCTGCATGCCGATGATCAAGGGGGGCAACATCCTCTATGGCGAGGCCGCCGATCTCGACGAGTCCACCGCGACGATCCACCGCGCCATCGATCTCGGCGTCACCTTCTTCGACACCGCACAGATCTATGGCCCGTTCAGCAACGAAGAACTGCTCGGGCAAGCGATCCGCGGCAAGCGCGACGGCCTCGTCATCGCGACCAAATTCGGCTTCCGTTTCGAGGGCAACCAGATCGTCGGCGTCGACGGCTCGCCCGCCAATGCGCGCGCGGCGTGCGAAGGTTCGCTCCAGCGGCTCGGCATCGACACGATCGACCTCTTCTACCAGCACCGCGTCGATCCCTCGATCCCGATCGAGGAAGTCGTGGGCGGGATGATGGAGCTGGTGCACGAGGGCAAGGTCCGCCACATCGCGCTCTCCGAAGCCGGACCCGATACGCTGCGCCGCGCCGCAAAGGCCGCGCCGATCGCCGCGTTGCAGAGCGAATATTCGATCTGGGAGCGCGACGTGGAAGAGGAAATCCTCGGCGTCTGCCGCGAACATGGCATCAGTTTCGTCCCCTACTCGCCGCTCGGGCGCGGTTTTCTCGCGGGCGCGGTGCGCAGCCGCGACGAATTGCCCGCGAACGACTGGCGGCGGAACGACCCGCGATATTCAGACGAGAACCTCCCCGCCAACCTCAAGGTCGTCGATGCGATCGGCGCGGTCGCCGACCGGCACGGTGCGTCGAAAGCGCAGGTCGCGCTGGCATGGCTGCTCGCGCAGGGCGACGACATCGTTCCGATCCCCGGCACCAAGCGCCGCGCGACGATGGAAGACAGCGTCGCCGCGGCCGAACTGACGCTCACCGCCGACGACCTCGCCGCGATCGACTCCGCTGCCCCGCGCGGCGGCACCAGCGGCCCGCGATACGGCGAACAGGGCATGCGGATGGTGCGGCTTTGACGCTACGCACGACCGTGCTTCGCAGCGAGCAGATCGGTCACTGACGACCGTTGGTCGCCGCTAGAGATGTGCACCCCGGCGAAAGCCGGGGCCCAGAATGCCGACACGAACCCGGCGTATTTCTGCAAAGGACCCCGGCTTTCGCCGGGGCGCACGGAGGGCTGGATTTAGTCATTTTTCGTCATCCCGGCGAAGGCCGGGATCCCGCCCTGCAAGCCATGACGCACCGGCGAGATCCCGGCCTTCGCCGGGATGACGACGGAAAATGGACACGGTCCGCTTCCCACCCCAGGATCACCGATCATCTGCTCCCCTCCGGTCCCTTCGCCTCCATCCGCGCGCACAGTTCATCGACCTTGGCCGCCAGCTCGTTGATCTGCATCTGGTCGATCTTCTCGTGCAGCCGCATGATCTCCAGCTCGGCGCGCAAATTGATCTCGTAATCGACGCTCGCGGTCAGCCGGTCCTTCGCCGCCTGCCGGTTCTGGCTCATCATGATGATCGGCGCCTGGATCGCGGCGAGGGTCGAGAGCATCAGGTTCAGGAAAATGAACGGATAGGGATCGAATGCCAGCCCGACGCGCTCGAGCACCGCCGAATTGAGCAGCATCCACGCCAGCAGCACGACGGTGAAGGCGATGATGAAGGCCCATGACCCGCCGACCGCCGCGACACGATCGGCGAGCCGGTCGCCGCGGCCCGTCTGTGCATCGACGATTTCGGCGGCGTCGCGGCTCGTCGGCGCGCGGTCCGAAATTGCGCGCACGACGCGTCGCTCCTCGATGTCGAGCTCGTCGAAGGCGCGCCCGAGCAGTCTCAGCGACAGGTCGGAGAGGTGCGCTTCGCCGTTCACCGGCTCAGCCGACCCAGCGCCAGATGCCCGCGACCATATAGCCGAGCGCGCCGTGCGCCCAGGTCACGGCCAGCCACAGCAGCAGGCCGCCGACCAGCGCATGCGCGCGCGGAATGGTGTCGCCCCAGGCCCCGCGTCCGCTCAGCTGCCGCGCAAAGGGGACAAAGCTCGTCCGCGCCGACCAGTGGCGCCAGGCATCGCCCATCAGCTTCGCCTTCTTGACGTCCTGCCCCGCCGATCCGGCGAGCGCGAGGAAGGCGATGATCCCCGACAAGGCGAACTGCCCCGGCGTCGGCACCACGAGCGCGTGCGCCAGCGCCCACAGTGCGAAGCCCCACATCATCGGGTGGCGCGTGATCGCAAACACCCCGCGCGGTGCGGCCTGTGCGGCAAAGGCGGCGCCCGGCGCGGGCAGCGCCGGATTGCCGATCAGCGACCCCATGAACAATATGCTCGCGAACAGCACGATCAGGCTCGCGACGATCCACAATCCGTCGCCGACCGCCCACAGCGGCGGCTCCGCGGGCATGCCGCGCCACGCCTGGACCATCATCGCAAAGGTCGCGATCGCGACCACCGAATAGACGATCTGGAAGGGCCGCTCGCCCATCCGGTCGGCGAGCGGCGCGCGCAGCAGGTGCGACAGCGCGAAATGCGTGCCGACGAACAAGGCCCCGGTCACGATCAAAAGCGACATCGGCTGCATGGAGCTCTCTCCTTCTCCTCCCCGGTCCGCCGCTTGGTTCAGGTGCGGGCTCTACCTGTCATAGGCCTTGGGCAGCGCCCCTTCCTGCGGCGTTGCATAGCGGTCGCGCAGCCGGTCCTGCCGCGTCGTCAGCGACTGGCGCTTGCCGTCGATCCAGATCGCGGTCGGGCGGCTGCCCAGTTCGAGCGGGTCATTGTCCCAGATCACGACGTCGCCGACGCGCCCGGCGCGCAACGATCCGATGCTCGCATCCATGCCGACCGCGCGGGCCGGCGCGCTGCTGATCGACGCAAACGCCTGATCCCAGCTCAGCCCGCTGGCGCCCGGCAATTTGGTCAGTGCGACCAGATTGCCGGCATATTGCGTGACATAGCCCATCTTGTGCGCATCGTCGTCGTCGAACACCCCGACCGACACCGGTACCCCGGCCGCGGCGAGCCGTCCGGCATTCGACTGCGTCGCGCCGAGCTGTTCGAAGCTCGACGGCAGATCGGTCAGCGGCGACACCAGCACGGGCACGCGCGCCGCGGCGATGTCCTGCGCGACCATCCAGCCCTCGGTCGCGCCGACGAGCACCAGCTTCAGTGCCGGAAACTCCTGCCGCAGCTTGATGACGTTGAGGATGTCGGCGGCGCGGTCGACGCGCACGAACAGCGGCGTCGTGCCGTCGATCACGCGCACCAGCGCCTCGGCATCGGCGCGCTGGATCAGCGCGTCGCTGCCCCATTCGGCAAGCGTCGCGGGGTTGCGGGCATAGCTGCGCGCGGCGAGCAATTGTTCGCGGAACAGCAGGAAGGTCGCCGCACGGCTGCCCCCCGCCTTCGCCGATCCGTCCTCGCCGAAGGCGACGAACTGCAACGCGCGCGGGCGCGTCACCATGTCATGGTCGTCGGCCAGGTCGACCACTGCGCCCTGCCCGGCGAACAGGCTGCCGCTCGCCCCCGGCGCGACGATCGCGCGCGTGACGCCCGCGGCGCGGTTGACCGCGACGGGCGAGCCCATCGGGTTGAGCGCGGGCGCGATGTCGAGCCCCGCCGAAAAGCGCGAGCGCGTCGCCGAACGGTCGTTGGTGCCGTTCACGGCATCGACCTCGGTCAGCCCGACGCGGCTGAACGCCGCGACGATCCCCGGCGTGACCCAGCGGCCTTCAGCGTCGACGCGTTCGACCCCCGCGGGCACCGCGACCCCGGCGCCCGCCGCGACGACCTTGCCGCCGCGCACGACGACGGTGCCGCCTTCGATCGGCGCGCTGCCGTCGCCGATGACGAGCTTCGCGTTGGTGATCGCGACGTCCTGCGCCGCGGCAGGAACCGTGATCAGCGCGGCGGCGGAAAGGAGGAGCGCGCGCATCATTTCACATCCCCTTCACCCGGCTGGCCCAATTCGAAATCGCTCACCGGCCGCCGCTTGGGGTCCATCGCGTCGTACAGCATCGCGCCGTCGATCCACACTTTCTCGGGCCGCGAATAGGCGCTGAACGGATTGCCGTTCCACAGCACCACGTCGGCCATCTTGCCGGGCTTCAGGCTGCCCGTCTTGTCGCCGATGCCCAGCGCCTTCGCCGGGTTGAGCGACAGCCAGGTCCACGCCTGTTCGTCGCTGACCTCGATGCCGATGCGGCGCCCCGCAGCGCGCGCCTTCGCGGCCTCCTGGTTCAGCCGCTGGATCTGGTTGGCGTCGTCCGAATGGACGATCGTGCACGCGCCGGCCTTGTAGACGAGCGGGATATTCTCGTTCACGCTGTCATAGGCTTCCATCTTGAAGCCCCACCAGTCGGCCCACATCGCCGAGCAGATATTCTCCTTCGCGAGGATATCGGCGATCTTGTAAGCTTCGACCGCATGGTGAAAGGTCGAGACCTTGTAGCCGAATTCCTTCGACATATCGACCACCAGCGCCATCTCGTCGGCGCGGTAGCAATGGTTGTGGACAAGGATTTCGCCCGCCAGAACCCCCGCGAGCGTCTCCATCGCGAGGTCGCGGTCGACCGCCTTGCCGTCGTCCATCTTCTTCTTGTACGCCGCCGCCTTCGCCCAGGTCTGGCGGTTGACCGCAAAATTGCCCATGCGGGTCGAGGGCGCGCGGCCCTTGCCGCCATAGACGCGCTTCGGATTCTCGCCGCACGCCATTTTCAGCCCATAGGGCGCGCCGGGGAATTTCATCCCCTGCACCGTGCGCGACGGGACATTCTTGAGCGTGATCGAGCGTCCGCCCATCAGGTTGGCGCTGCCCGGCAGGATCTGGAGCGACGTCACGCCGCCGTTCGCGAGCGCGCGGCTGAACCCGGGGTCCTGCGGCCAGACGCTGTGCTCGGACCAGACCTCCGGGGTGGTCGGCGCGGTCGCTTCATTGCCGTCCGAATGCGCATCGACGCTCGGGCTGGGATAGTCGCCCAGATGGCTGTGAATATCGATGATCCCGGGGGTGACGAACTTGCCCGCGCCGTCGATCACGTCATAGCCCGCGGGGATCGCGAGGTCGGCGCCGCCAACCCCCTCGACCTTGCCATCCGCAAACAGCACCGTGCCATTGTCGATCCGTCCGCCCTCGCCGTCGAAGACGGTGACCCCGCGCACCGCGGTCGGCCGCCCCGCATAGGGCTTGTACGTCGACGGATAGGGGTTCTTGTCGAACTTGACCGGCTTTTCGGCCTTCTCGGCGGCGGGCGTATCGCTCGCCGACCGGACGTCACCACCGTTCGCCGAACAACCGGCAACCGCCAGCGATGCCGCGGCCAGCAGGCCGCCCTTCATGCTCCGGATCATCGCTTACGCTCCCTTGGCTTCGGGGTGGACGCCGGCAGCCTGCGGCTCGCCGATTTCCTTTTCACCCGCCAGCTCGTCGGCATCGCGCAGCGTGTCGAGGTGCATCAGCTTCTTGATCAGCGGCGACACAAGGATCACCAGCACGCCAAAGCCGACCGCCCACAGCCCGATCGTGCCATAGACGTCGAGCACCAGCGCCTTGCCCGCACCCTCGCCGCTCGCCCTTTCGGACCCCGTCGCCGCCGCGATCAGGCCCGCGGCGAAGTTGCCGGTGGCCGAGGCGAAGAACCAGGTGCCCATGATCAGCGACGCCATATGCGCCGGCGCCAGCCGGTTCATCGCGCTGAGCCCGACCGGCGACAGGCAGAGTTCGCCGGTGGTGTGGAACAGGTAGATCAGGAAGATGAAGAGCACCGGCGTCGCATTTTCCATGCCGACCGCGGCTGCACCCCATTTGAGGATGTAGAAACCGAGCCCGAGCTGGAGCATCGCGAGGCCGAACTTGACCGGGGTCGAGGGTTCCATCCCCCGGCGGCCGAGCCAGGTCCACAGTCCCGCGAACAGCGGTGCGAGCAGCACGATGTAGATGGCGTTGACCGACTGGAACACCGACGCCGGCACCCCGCCGCGATCGACATAACGGTCGGTGAACAGGTTGAGCGACGAGCCCGCCTGTTCGAACAGCGCCCAGAAGAGGATCGAACCAAGGATCAGGAACATCGCGGCAAAGATGCGGTCGCGGTCTTCGGCCGGCAGCTTGATCACCGCCGTCCCGATGACATAGGCGACGAGGATGGCTCCCGCGCCGCCGAGCAGCGTGCCGACGAGCGCCTGATTCTGCACCAGCCACCAGCACACGCCGACCGCGATCAGGCCGACGACATAGAGCAGCCATTCGAATTTGAGCCCGAACTTCTTCTCCTGGAGCAGCGCCGGATTCTCGGGTTCGCCGCGGCCGAGCAGCAAGGGCTTGAACAGGACGAAGACGATCAGGCCGGCGAGCATGCCGAAGCCCGCGGCGCCGAAGCCATAGGCCCAGCCGTATACTTCGCCGAGGTAGCCGCAGAGCAGCGAACCCAGCGCCGCGCCGAGGTTAATCCCCATGTAGAAGATGGTGTAGGCGCCGTCGCGGCGCACGTCGGTGCGCGGATAGAGCTGGCCGACGATCACCGAGATATTGGCCTTCAGGAAACCCGACCCGACGATGATGAAGGCAAGCGCAAGCCAGAAGATGTTGAGATCGGCGGCATTTTGCCCGCCGTCGCCTTCAAAGCCCATCAGGAAATGGCCGAAGGTCAGCAATATGGCGCCATAGAGCACTGCCTTGCGCTGCCCCAGCCAGCGATCCGCCAGATAGCCGCCGAGCACCGGGGTGATATAGACGAGCGCGGTATAGGCGCCATAGATGACGCCCGCTTCGCCGTCGGAGAACAGCCAGTGCTTGGTGAGGTAGAAGATCAGGAGCGCGCGCATCCCGTAATAGGAAAAGCGCTCCCACATCTCGGCGAAAAACAGAACGAAAAGGCCCTTGGGATGGCCGAGGAACGTCCCCGCGGCGTCCCCGTGCTGGGCATAGGCTTTGGTCATGGCGACCCTTCCCTGGATATGATGTTGGTCCCGAAAACGGGACAGATGGGCGCAACCTAGCGCGAAAATTGCGTATTGGAAGAATCTAATTGCGCGTGAAACCGGTTCGGCCGGGGCGGAGAAATTTGCGAATCATTCGCAACACTTGCGCAAAAGCGCGCGCCGCGCCACATGGGCGGCATGTTCAACGACACCTCCTCGCTGCTCGCCCACCTCGCCACCCGCCGCTCGGGCAAGGCCCGCGACATGGTCGCGCCCGGCCCCGACGCCGCGACGCTGCGCGCCATCATCGCGCTCGCGCTGCGCACCCCCGATCATGGCAAGCTTGCCCCCTGGCGCATCGTCACCGTCGCCGCCGACCAGCGCGACGCCTTCGCGAGCCTGCTCAAGCGGGCATGGGTTGCCGAAAACCCCGGCGCGGCGGGCAAGGACCTGTCGGCGCTGGACCAGTTCGCGCATCAGGCGCCGACCCTGCTCGTCCTCCTCTCGACCCCCGTCCCCGGCGCCAAGATCCCGGTCTGGGAACAGCAGATGTCGGCGGGTGCGGTGGGCATGAACCTGCTCCACGCCGCGCACGCGCACGGCTTCGTCGGCAGCTGGCTCACCGGCTGGGCGGCGTACAGCCCCGAGGTTGCCGCCGCCTTCGGCGCGGGGGACGGCGACACGATCGTCGGCTATTTCTTCCTCGGCACCGCGGGCGCCGCACAGTCCGAACGCCCCCGCCCCGAATATGACGACGTCGTGCACGCTTGGGAAATTTAATTTCAAGAGACGCGCCACATTTCTAATATCGTGATTTGACTGTGCTGCTGTCTTATGGCATTAAAGCGGCATGCTCGATCAGACCAAACCCGTGTACCAGCGTCTGCGCGATGTGATCGCCAACGCTATCCTCGACGGCACCTATCGCGACGGCGACATGCTCCCCTCGGTGCGCTCGCTCGCCGCCGAGGAAGGCGCCAACCCGCTCACCGTCGCCAAGGCCTATCAGACCTTTCAGGACGAGGAACTGGTCACGGTGAAGCGCGGCGTCGGCATGTTCGTCGCCGAGGGTGCGACCGACCGGCTGCGCGAACTGATGCGGCAGGATTTCCTCACCAACATCTGGCCCCCCGTCGCCCAGCAGATGCGCCGTATCGGGCTCGACGCCCGGACTCTGCTCGACCTGACCGAAGCCTGACGGCTCGTCGCATCGCCCGTTTTGGGGTTGGGAGCGGACGCGCCTCCCCCCCCCTCAGGCGGGAGGGGAAAGCTGATTTCCGCGATCGGTTGGCTTTTCCCGCTCCTCCCTGTCGCGCAGCGATGGGGAGGTGGCAGCGCGCAGCGCTGACGGAGGGGCGAAGGACGCGACCTCGCAGCTCCTCCACCCCGCCTGCGGCGGCCCCCCCCTCCCCATGGCCTGCGGCCACAGGGAGGATTGAATGTCGCCTACCGGTCGCTAGCCGCCCGGTCCGCCGGCGCCGCCTATCGCCCGATCTGCGCCCGCTTCTCGCGCAAGTCCGCAGCGCCCTGCGCGTCGCCGCCCTGCGCCAGCAGATCGGCATATAGATCCATGATCGCGCCGTTGAGCGGCTGCAACCGATAGGCGCGCGCGATCGTCGCGGTTGCGCGCGCGCGCTCTCCTTTCGCGGCATAGGCCCTGGCCAGTTCGCGCAGCACCACCGCGTCGCGGTTGCCGATCCGGCGCCGCACGCGCTCGAAATGCGCGATCGCATCGTCCCAATGTTCGATATCCATCGCCAGATGCCCCGCCAGCCGGTCGGCCGCGATGCTCGACGGCTGGCTGTCGCGCAGCGCGAGGATCGCCGCGCCTGATCCGGCGGGATCGCCGGCGCGGAACAGCGCATTGGCCAGCCGCAGCGTCGTCCGCTCGCCCGCATCGAGATCGCGCGCAGCACGGAAGCTCTGCACCGCCTGCGCATATTCGCCCGCCGCCAGGGCCGCGTCGCCGTGCAGGATATGCGCATCGGCGACCCCGCGATTGGCGTCGCGCAGCCGCGCTGCCCGCGCGAGCGCGCGCGCGGCGTTGCCGGTCGCCATCTCGCTTTCCATCGCCGGGATCACCACCGACGGATCGAGCGGCCGGGCATCGGCCTGCGCTGCGACCAGACCGTAGTTTCCGCCGCTGGCAAAGGGCACCGCCTCGCCCGGTGCCAGCGCTGCGGCGCGCGTCAGAAAGGCCGTGGACGCCTCGCCCTGCCCCAGTTCGGCGGCCGCGCGCGCCGCCATCGTCAGCGACCAGCTGTCGGCGTCGCCCCGCGCCACAATCGGCGACAGCGCCTCGAGCGCGCCGTCGGGGTCGCCCCCCGCCCATTCGGACAGCGCCAGGATACGCCGCGCGGTCAGATTGTGCGGCTGCTCCCCCAGCAACCGGTCGGCCCAGGTCGCGGCCACCGCCTCACCGCCCAGTTCCAGTTCGACGATCGCGCTCAGCAGCATGAACCCCGGCTCTTCGTCCAGCCGCCCGCGCGTGCGCTGGAGCAGGCTGCGCGCAAGCTGGTAATTGCCCGCCCGCGCCGCGAGCACCGCCTGCAGATAATAGAGCCGCGGCTCGCCCGGCGCGAGCGTCGCGGCGTGGCGCAGCGAGGCGAGCATGTCGCGATAGCGACCAAGGTCGCCCAGCGTCGCGGCGCGGTCGATCAGCGCGCCGGCATTGTCGGGGTCGGCGGCAAGCGCCTTGTCGTACCATTCGAGCGAGGCGTTGAGGCCGCGCTGGGTGCGTACCAGATTGGCCTTGAACGCCAGCGCCGCGCTGTTCGTCTTGTCGAGCTCGATCGCATAGTCGACCGCGTCGCGCGCGCCGAGCGCGTCGGCATTGGCGTCGCGAAAGCGCGCGACGTCGACCCACAGGTCCGAATTGCGCGGCAGGTCCTGCACCGCGCGGTCGAACGCATCGCGCGCATCACCAAGGTCGCCATTGTCCAGATGGACATTGCCCGCGACCCACGCCGCCTCGCCGATCATCGCGGGCGCGATCGGCCCGGCGTCGAGGATGCGAAAGGCGCGGTCGCCGTCGCCCTGCAGCGCGGCCGCCTTCGCCGCGAGCGGACGCAGCGCCGGCTCGGTTCCGCCGGCATTAAGTGCGCCCTGCACCGCCGCCTCGGCACTGACGCCGTCGCCCAGCTTCATCAGCAGCCGCGCCAGTTCGACCTGCTCGGCCAGCTGGTGCGGATCGTCCGCAAGCATCTCCTGCAACGCAGCCTTGCGCTGTTCGAGCGCGGCGCGCGGGCTCACCGGGCGCGCTTCACCGCACCCCGCCAGCAACGCCGCGAACAGCAGCATGCCAATCCAGGCGCGGACGCGCGTCACCTTCAGCCCTGCATCCGATATTGCTTGAGCAGGTCGTAAAGCGTCGGGCGGCTGATCCCGAGCAGCTTTGCCGCAAGCGAGATATTGCCTTCGCTCTGCGTCATCGCGCGGCGGATCGCGACGCGGTCGGCCGCCTCGCGCGCGCTGCGCAGGTTGAGCCACGCCTCGGCTCCCTCGGCCTCGCCCCCCGCGATGTCGAGGTCCTCCCTTGCGACCAGCTTGCCGTCGGCCATGATAACCGCGCGCTTGATGCGGTTTTCCAGTTCGCGGACATTGCCCGGCCAGCGCGCCTCGTCGATCGCCTGCAGCGCATCGGGCGCGAAGCCGCGCACCCCGGGGTTCATCTCGGGGGCATATTGGTGGAGGAAGTGGCGCGCCAGCAGCACCGCGTCGCCCGGCCGTTCGGCGAGCGACGGGATCTTCACCACCATCTCGGCGAGCCGGTAGTAAAGGTCGTCGCGGAAACTCCCCGCCGCGATCATCGCGTCGAGATCGCGGTGCGTCGCGCAGACGATTCGCGTATCGACCGCGATCGGCTTGCGCCCGCCGACCCGCTCGATCGTGCGCTCCTGCAGGAAACGCAGCAGCTTGACCTGGAGCGGCAGCGGGATGTCGCCGACTTCGTCGAGGAAAAGCGTCCCGCCGTGCGCCAGCTCGATCTTGCCCTCGGTGGTCTTCACCGCACCGGTGAACGCCCCCTTCTCGTGTCCGAACAGCTCGCTTTCGAGCAGATTCTCGGGGATCGCGGCGCAGTTGATCGCGACGAAAGCCCCGTCGCGCCGCGCGCTCGCTTCGTGCAGTCCGCGCGCGAGAAGCTCCTTGCCGGTGCCGCTCGCGCCGAGCAGCATCACCGATACGCCAAGGTTGGCGACGCGCTCGATCGTGCGCGCGACCTTCAGCATTTCGGGGGCGCCGGTGATCATCCCGCCGAGCACGCGATTGTCGTTCGCTCCCAGACTCGCGAGCCGGGCATTCTCGACCTCGAGTTCGCGGACGTGGAATGCCCGGCGGACGATCAGCCCCAGCTCGTCGATGTCGATCGGTTTCTGGTAAAAATCCCACGCCCCCTGCGCGATCGCGTTCAGCGCGCTCGCCCGCTCGCCATGCCCCGACACCACGATCACCTTGGTGTCGGGTTTCATCTCAAGGATCGCCGACAGCGTGCGAAACCCCTCGCGCGTCCCGTCGGGATCGGGCGGCAGCCCCAGATCGAGCGTCACCACGTCGGGTTCGCCGGCGCGCAGCAGCTCAATCGCCGCATCATGGTCACCCGCGATCAGCACCTCATAATCGTCATAAGCCCATTTGAGCTGCGTCTGCAGCCCGGGGTCGTCCTCGACCACCAGCAGCTTGCGCGGCGCTCCGGTCCCGTCGCTCGTCATCATGCCACCTTCATCCACTCGTCCCCACCCGATGCCCCGCCGCGCGCCGCGGCGGGCAGCCACAGCGTAAAGCGGCTCCCCTTTCCGGGCTCACTGGCAACGTCGATCGCCCCGCCCAGCGCCTGCGCCAGCTGCAACGCCTCATACGCGCCCAGCCCGAACCCTCCGTCCTTGGTCGAGACGAAGGGTTTGAACAGCTCGCCTTCGATGAATTCGCGGCTCATCCCGCTGCCCTGGTCGAGCACGTCGATCCGCACCCGCCCGCCCTCGCGCGCCGCGAGCAGTTGCACCGGCGCATCGCCCGGCGAGGCGTCGATCGCGTTGGTCGCCAGATGTTCGACGATCTGCCGCACCGATTCGGCGTCAGCCCACGCGGTCAGCCCCGTTGCGCAGCCGACAAACAGATCGCGGCGCGGCTTCATCTGCGCCGCGACCGCCTCGAGCAGCGGCTCGACCGGCGTCGCCGCGGCCTCGGCCGCCCGCCCGCGCTCGCGCGGCGACAGGCGCGCCAGCAGGTCGGACAGCCGCCCCGCCGAAATCTTCAGCGTCCCGACCATGTCGGCACGGAACTCGGGCTTGTCGGCGTGGCGCTCGGCGTTGCGCGCGAGCAGCGCAAGCTGGCTCGCGAGGTTCTTGATGTCGTGCATGATGAAGGCGAAACGGCGGTTGAACTCGTCGAAGCGCCGCGCCTCCGACAGCGCCGCCTGGCTCTGCGATTCGGCAAGATAGCTCGCCGCCTGCCGCCCCGCGATGCGCAGCACGTCGAGATCTTCCCAGTCGAGCGCGCGCGACACCGCCGGGCGGTGCAGCACGACCACCGCGATCATCCGCTGGAAATGCAGCACCGGCACCACCACCCACGCGCGCGTGTCGGCGACCAGCCAGTCGGGGATCGCCAGTTCCTGCCCGCTCGCCGAGCGGGTGGCGCCGCGGCGCACCGCATCCAGATCGACGATATGCCCCGTGTCCTGCAGCATGAACGCCGACCGCAGCGACAGCTCGGCATCGGCGTCACCCCCGGCATCCCAGTGCCAGCGGTCGGCGACGCGAAAGCTGCCGCGCGCGTCGGGCAGCATCAGCAGCGCGCCGGGGCTGCCGGTCAGCTCGGCGAGCGCGCGCGCGACGCGGCGATAGAGATCGCCTTCCCCGTCGCCTCCCTGGTCGCCGCGCGCCAGCGTCGCGGTGAAGCGCATCCATTCGGCGCGATAGTCGTAGCGATGCTCGAAGAAATGCTTCGAGATCATCACCGTCAACCAGGCGCGAACCCGCGCCGACCCGACCAGCAGCCCGCCCGCGCCGACCGCGACGACCAGCGACAGATTCTGCGCCAGCACGGCATAGTCGCCGCCGACCAGCCGCGCCACCGCGCCCGCCAGCGCGATCAGGATCAGATAGCCGGCGCCGCCGATCAGCACGATCGTACGCGTCGCCGCGGTGCGCGACAGCTGTATACGTTCGCGCCCGACGTCCATCGCCGCGAGCACGAAAGTCGGCAGCGCGAGCAGCGCGACCGCGGGCAGGAGCAGCATCAGCGTCATTGCCGGCTTGCCGGCCAGTGCGCCGATCAGCTGGAAATTGAGCTCATAGGCCCAGAGCATCGCAAAACCGCCCGCCACCGCCAGCACCGGCATGCGGATTCCGGCGCTGCCGTGGCGCACCCCGCTGTCGACGAGCAGCAAGCCGCCCGACGCGACGATCATCGCCACCAGCGCCAGCCCCGGCGCGGCCCAGGCTGCGGGCACGCTGCCTTCGCGCAGCCACACCGTCGCCCCGAACGCCAGCGCGACGAGGCAGAAGGTGACGAGCAGCCGCTGGATCAGCCGCAACGGCCGCGACATCGGCGCGCGCGCATTCCAGAAGGTTGCACCGAGCCAGCCGAGCATCACCGCGTTGCGCAGCGCGCGCGCGACCAGCGCCTCGGGCGATGCGGGCTGGTACACCCAGGTCGCCGCGCTCCACAGCGCCATCGCCCCCGCCGCCGCGACCAGCCAGCCGAAGCTCGGCATCAGCGCCGCCATGCGCGCGCGCGGCCGCGTCAGCAGCCACAGCGTCACCCCGGAAAAGCCCGCGAAGGACAGCCCGGCGAGGATCGCGGACAGGCCCACGAGCCCGCTCATGGTCAGCGGGCCCCCTCGGGCCACAGCACCACACGCACCGTCTGGAGCAGGATCAGGAGGTCGAGGAAGGGCGAATAATTCTTCGCGTAATAAAGGTCGTATTCGAGCTTCACCCGCGCATCCTCGACCGACGCGCCATAGGGATAGTTGATCTGCGCCCAGCCGGTCAGCCCCGGCTTCACCATGTGCCGCTCGGCATAATAGGGCAGTTCGCGCTCCAGCTCCTCGACGAAGCTCGGGCGTTCGGGACGCGGACCGACGAAGCTCATCTCGCCCTTGAGCACGCACCACAGCTGCGGCAGCTCGTCGATCCGGAGCTTGCGGATGATATGGCCGACGCGCGTGATGCGGGGGTCGTTCTCGCTCGCCCACACCGCCTTGCCCGCCGCTTCGGCGTCGGTGCGCATCGACCGGATCTTGACGACGTCGTACGGCGCACCGAACAGCCCGACGCGCGGCTGGCGATAGAAAACCGGCCCCTTGCTGTCGAGCTTGACCGCGATTCCGGCGATCAGGATCAGCGGCAGGCCGATGACGAGCACCGCGAGGCTCGCGAGGATGTCGAACACGCGCTTGCTCGCCCGCGCGATCCGCTGCCCCGCCGAAAAGCCGTCGGAAAAGATCAGGAAACTGGGGTTCGTGGTGGCAAGGTCGACGCGCCCGGTCTCGCGCTCGAGGAAGCTTGCGATATCGTTGACATGGACCCCGGTGGTCTTGACGCGGAGCAGGTCGGCGAGCGGCAGCGCACCGCGCCGCTCCTCCATCGCCAGCACCACCTCGCCCGCGCCCAGCGCGACGGCATGATCGGCCAGGCTTGCGACCTTCGCGCGCGGCAGCGCGCCGGTTACGGCCTTTTCGGTCGCCGCCATCGCGACATAGCCCGCGATCTGGAAACCGCGCCCCGGTTCCTCCGACAACGCCTTCAGCCGCGCCGCGCGCGGCCCCGCGCCGAGCACGAGGATGCGGCGGCGAAAGGCGTCGGTGCCCGCGCTCTGCGTGAGCATCAACCGCACTGCGAGGAGCAGCACGATCGCGAACACCATCGCGTAAATGCTGTTCGCGCGCCACAGCGTCACCGTCGGCAGGACGAAACCCAGCACCGACAGGAAGATCACCCCGAGCGAGATCGCCGCGAGCAGCCGCGCCGTCGCGAACCCCATCGCGCGCAGCGCCTCGGTCCCGTACATGCCGACCGCCATCATCGCGAGCATGTTCGATACGGCAAAGGTCAGCAGCGGGAGCCAGCGCTCGCCGATCGGTCCCGCGTCGAAGCCCGCCTGGTGCGCGTAAAGATGCCACGCCCCCTCGGCCGAGGCGAGCAGCGCGCAAAACTCGATCAGCGCGAGCCAGACCACCGCGTGCGGAACATAATGTTTGAACAGACGAAACATGGAAAATGGCAGCCCTTTCGGGCAGATACCCTAAAGCCGAGGGATGAAGTGTCGGTTAATTTTACACCTGCACGCCGCTTTGTTCCGCGCCATGGCGAAAGTCAAAGCCGTTCGGTCCCGTCGACCGGCCCGGCAATCGCAACGCTCGCCCGCAATCGCCCCGAAAACCTCCAATCAGGGGATGACACGCCTCGCTTCAACGGGTTAGACCGATGCCCATGACCCTCCAGATCCAACCCGTCATCCTGTGCGGCGGCGCCGGAACGCGCCTCTGGCCCGAATCGCGCGGCACGCGCGCAAAACAGTTTCTGCCGCTCACCGGCAGCGAGAGCCTGTTCCGCCAGACCGTCGCGCGCACCCCGGCGGGCGAGCATTTCCTGCCCCCGATCATCCTGTGCGGCGACGCGCATGTGGCCACCGTGCGCGAACAGATGGGACCGCACGAGGCCGCGCTGCTCGTCGAACCGATGCCGCGCAACACCGCCGCGGCGATCGCGCTCGCGGTGGCGCGCGCCGATGCCGTCACCTTGCTGCTCGTCATGCCCAGCGACCATGTCATCGCCGACGTTCCGGCCTTCCACGCCGCGATCGCAAAGGGCGCGCGGCTCGCGCAGCAGGACTGGCTCGTCACCTTCGGTATCACCCCGACGCACCCCGACACCGGTTTCGGCTATATCGCGAGCGGCGCGGCGCTCGGCGAAGAAGGCTTCGCGGTCGAGCGCTTCGTCGAAAAGCCGCCGCTCGCGGATGCCGAAAGGATGCTCGCTGCGGGCGGCTACAGCTGGAACGCCGGTATCTTCCTGTTCCGCGCCGGGCGCATGCGCGACGCGATGCTCACCCATTGTCGCGCGATCTTCGAAGCCGCCGACCGCGCGGTCGCCGCGGGCATGTACGATGGCGACGCGCTCTACGCCGACGCGCCCGAATTCGAAAAGGCGCCGTCGGACTCGATCGACTATGCCGTGATGGAAAAGGACGCGCGCGTCGCGATCGTCCCCGTTGCGATGGGCTGGTCCGACCTCGGCAGCTGGCAGGCGGTGCACGCACTCGCCGCGCACGATCCGGCCGGCAATGCCGTGTCCGGCGACGTCTTCCTCCACGACAGCAGCGGCAATCTGATCCGCGCGGGCGACAAGCGCGTGTCGGTGATCGGCATGGAGGGCGTCGCGGTGGTCGTCGACGGCGACGACATCCTCGTCATGCCGCTGGCGCGCTGCCAGGACGTCCGCGCCGCGGCCAAGGCGCGCGAATAGCGCGATGGGCGCGCGCTGCTTCGCCGATGCACTGCTCGGACTGCTCGCCCACCATCCGCACGAACTGCGCACCCGCCATTGCCACGACGCCCCTTTCGTCGCGGTTGTGCTCGAGGGCGGCTATCAGGAAGCCGGCGACGAGGGGCGCTTCGACGTTCGCGCCGGCGACGCGCTGATCCACCACGCCTTCGAATCGCACCTCGACCGCGTCGAGGCACGCGGCGCGCGCGTCCTCATACTCGACCTCCCGCCCGAACTCGCCCGGACGCCGCATGTGCGCGGTCGCGTCGCCGACCCCGACGCGCTCGTCCGCCTCGCCGCGCGCGACCCGCGCGCCGCCGTGCGACTCTTTGCCGAACAGTTCGTCGCGGCGCCCGACGGCGCGCGCGACTGGCCCGACCTGCTCGCGCGCGACCTGCGCGGCGCCGTGACGATCGTCCTCGGCGAATGGGCCGAGCGCACCGGCGTGCGCGCCGAAACGCTCAGCCGCGGTTTTCGCGCCGCCTATGGGTGCACGCCAAAGGCGTATCGCGCCGACGCCCGCGCGCGCGCCGCGCTCGCGGCGGTGCGCGCCGGTGCCGAGCCGCTGGCGGCGATCGCGCACCGCTTCGGCTTCGCCGACCAGGCGCATATGACGCACGCGGTTGCGCGGCTCAGCGGCGCCCCGCCGGGCCGCTGGCGAAAAAAAGGTCAAATCGATACAAGACTCGGATAGGCCAAACGTGTAGCACCCGGACAACACACCATATTGGAGTTCGCCGATGCTCGACCGCCGCACCCTTCTCGCCACCCTCGCTGCCGGCTCCGCGCTCGCGACCGTTCGTGCGCCCGCGCGCGCGATGCTCGCCGATGCTCCGACGGGCGAGGGCGCAAAGCTCACCGCCATCTACGAGCGCATCTACGACCGGCTGGTCGACGAAAGCCCCGAATTCGCCACCGCGCTCGGGCTCGACAAGGGTGGCCGCGCCCCGCTCAAGGCAAAGCTCGACGACCGCTCGCCCGCGGGAATCAAGCGCAGCCACCAGCTCTATCGCGACGGCCTCGCCGAGCTGGACACGATCAATGTTTCAAAGCTTTCGGGCATGGACCTCGTGAACTACGAGACCTTCCACGGCCCCTGGCAGCATTTCGTCAAGGCCTATGACAGCTTCGACTATGGCCTCCACAGCTGGCCCGAACCGCACCCGGTGACGCAGCTTTCGGGCACCTATCGCTCGATCCCCGACTTTCTGATCAACCAGCATGCGATCGCCAACGCCGCCGATGCCGAGGCCTATCTCGCGCGCTGCGCCGACTTCGCCGCCCAGCTCGATAACGAGACCGGACGCATCGCCGCCGACCACCGGAATGGCGTGATCCCGCCCGACTTCGTCATCGACCGCACCCTCGGCCAGTTCGATCGCATCTGGGCGCCCGCGCCCGATGCCAATGGGCTCGTGAAGAATATCGCGGCGAAGACAGAGGATATTCCCGGCGACTGGGCCGCACGCTGCGCCGCGATCGTCAAGGACCGCATCTACCCCGCGATGCGGCGGCAGGCCGACGAACTGCGCGCGGCGCGGCCCAAGGCGGCGCACGACGCCGGCGTCTGGCGCCTGCCCAAGGGCGACGAATATTACGCCTATGCGCTGCGCTACGCGACGACGACGGGCATGTCGGCGGAGGAGGTCCACCAACTCGGCCTCGACCGCGTCGCCGATTTGAGCGCACAGGCCGATGCGATCTTCAGGGCGCAGGGCATGACCAAGGGCAGCGTCGCCGAACGCATGCGCGCACTCGGCAAGGACCCGCGCTTCCTCTATCCGAACACCGACGAGGGCAAGACAAAGCTGATCGCCGAACTCAACGCCCAGATGCAGGCGATCCAGGCACGGCTGCCCGAAGCTTTCGGCCGCCTTCCCAAGGCCAGGGTCGAGATCCGCCGCGTCCCCGCCGATATCGAGGATGGCGCGACCGGCGGCTATTACCAGATCCCCGCGCTCGACGGCTCGCGCCCCGGCGCTTATTATATCAACCTGCGCGGCACCGCCGAAAACCCGTCGTGGACGCTGCCGACCCTCACCTATCACGAGGCCTCGCCCGGACATCACCACCAGATCGCGCTGGCGCAGGAAGCGACCGGAATCCCGCGCCTCCGCCGCCTCCCCGCCTACTCGGTCTATACCGAGGGCTGGGGCCTTTACGCCGAACAGCTCGCCGACGAGATGGGCGTGTACGAAAACGACCCGTGGGGCCGCCTCGGCTATCTCCAGTCCTACATGTTCCGCGCCGCGCGCCTCGTCGCCGACACCGGTCTCCACCACTATAAATGGACGCGAGAGAGGGCGATCCAATATTATAACGAGACGCTCGGCACCCCCGAACCCTCGAACGTCACCGAGATCGAACGCTATTGCGTCTGGCCCGGACAGGCGACGAGCTACATGGTCGGCCAGACCCAGTGGGTCGCGATCCGCGAAAAGGCAAAGGCCGCGCTCGGCGCCAAATTCGACCTGCGCGGCTTCCACGACACCGCGCTCTCGGCGGGCGCGATGCCGATCGAGGTACTCGCGGGTGTGATCGAACGCTGGACCGCGGCGCAGAAGGGCTAGGGTCAGGACCCATTAATTCCGCACTCCTTCGGCAAGCCCACCCGCACCGCGAGCCCGCCGAGCGCGCTGTCGCCCAGCGTCAGCTTGCCCTCCATCGCCTCGACCGCCTTCACCGCGATCGCAAGGCCCAGCCCGGCGCCGCCCGCGCTGCGGCCGCGCGCGCCGTCGAGGCGGCGAAAGGGCAGCAGCGCCTCGGCGCGCCGGTCGGGAGGGATGCCCGGGCCGTCGTCCTCGACCGTCAGCAGGAACCGGTTGTGCGGCGCATGTGCAAGCGTCACCACGATCCGCGCCGCGTGGCGCCGGGCATTGTCGATCAGATTGGCGAGGATGCGATTGACCGCGAGCGGGCGGACGGTTGCGGGAAGCTCGTCGGGGCCGTGCCAGCCGATCGCGGCGCCCAGATCAGCGGCGGCGTCGACCGCGGTCGCTACGATCGCCGCGACGTCGACCAGCCGCGCCGCTTCCTCCTCGCCGCTGCGGACATAGGCGAGCGTCGATTCGATGAAACGCTCCATCTCGGCCAGATCATCGTGGATCGCGTCGCGGTCGTCGCTGTCGGGGAGCAGCGCGGCGCGCAGCCGCAGCCGCTGGATCGGGGTGCGCAAATCGTGCGAGACCGCGACCAGCGCGTGCGTCTGGTCCGCCATCGCACCCAGTAACCGTTGCTGCATCGCGGCAAAGGCGGTTGCGACGCGCCGCACCTCGGGCGGCCCCTCGGCGATGATCGTTCCCGTCCGCCCCTGCCCCGTTGCGTCGGCCGCCGCGGCGAGATTGCGGAGCGGCCGCACCAGCGCCTGCACCATCGCGAGCGCAAGACCCAGCACCGCGGCGATCAGCAGCAGATGGAGCAGCATCACCCTGCCCGGCGCCGGCGGCGCGCCGAGATAGGGGCCGACGCGAAAGGTGACATAGCTGCCGTCGGCGAGCTGGATCGCGCCGAGCAGGTCGCGCTCGCCCGCCTTCGCCGACGGCATCAGCGTCAGCCGCAGCTCGCGCCCGGCGAGCGCGGGCGCGGCCTGCACCAGCCGCGCGCGCAGCGCCGCGAGCCGCTCGAACGAGCCGCTATAGTCGGTGATGACCGAGCGCGGCACCCAGTTCAGCGTCGCGCCGTCGCCGGCCAGCGCGTGCAGTCGCCGCCCGCGATGCTTCGGGTGGCTCGCGAGCGCGGTGCGCTCGGCAAGCGCCAGCCGCGCCCCGATCCGCGCGACCTGCGCTTCGGGCACCAGTTCGCGCTCCTGCCAGCGGAGCAGCGCGACATTGCCGGCGAATTCGAGCGCGACCGCCGCGACGAGCACCAGCGCGATCCGCCCGACCATGCCCAGCCGCCGCAGCGCCATGGTCAGGATAGGCTCACTTCGGCGGCGAACATGTACCCGACGCCGCGTATCGTCCGGATCAGCGGGCGCGACTTGCGACCGTCGCCGATCTTGCGCCGGAGCCGGCTGATCAGCACGTCGATGCTGCGGTCGGTCGACGTCGCGATCCGGCTGCGCGACAGCTCAAGCAACCGCTCGCGCCCGATCATCCGCTGCGGGTAACGCAGCAATGTCAGCAGCAGTTCATGCTCGGCGGCGGTCAATTCGACCTCGGCGCCCGACGGCGCGACCAGCTCGCGGCGCCGCGCATGATAGCGCCAGCCCGCAAAGTCGAAGCATTCGGGCGCGGGCACGTCGAGCGGCACATGCGCGTCGCCGGCGCGGCGCAGCACCGCGCGCACCCGCGCCAACACCTCGGCGCGGCCGAAGGGCTTGGCGACATAGTCGTCGGCGCCGAGGTCGAGCCCCGCGACGCGGTCGCTTTCCTGCCCGCGCGCGCTGATCATGATGATCGGCACGCGGCTGCGCGCGCGGATCGTGCGGCAGATGTCGAGCCCGCACGCCCCCGGCAGCATGATATCGAGCAGCAGCAGGTCGACCTGCCGCGCCGCCATCGCGGCTTCCAGCTCGGCGCCGTCGGCCGCGCCGGTGACGTCGTAACCGCATTCGCGCAGGATGCGCGACAGCAGCGTGCGCACCCCGGCATCGTCCTCGACGACGACGATATGCGGCGGGACGGACGGCACGCGTCCGCCCGCCCCGGGGTCCGGCCCGTCGATCGCTGCCGAATGTAACAAAGTATTGCTCCCGCGCTGCGCCGCCGTCTTCGCAATTGACCCGGCGCGCCGTCCGCACCAGTTCGCCCCTCGAATGTCAATGATAATCATTCGCATTATCGGGGGTACCAGATGATCAAGCCGCTTCGCTCTTCCACCGCACGCAACGCCAGCATCGCCGCGATCACGATCGCGACCATGCTCGCCGTGCCCGCCGCCGCCGAAGAGGGCGACGCGCCGGGCAGCGACATCGTCGTCACCGCCACCGGCTATGAACAGAAGATCACCGACGCCCCCGCGAGCATCACCGTGGTCAGCGAGGCGGAGCTGCGCCAGCGCCCCTATATGACGCTGATCGACGCGGTCCGCGACATCGAGGGCGTCGACGTCGGCGAGACGTCGGACAAGACCGGCCAGCGCACGATCAGCATCCGCGGCATGGGGTCCGACTATACGCTGGTCCTGATCGACGGCCGCCGCCAGAACAACCATGGCGACATCTATCCGAACAGCTTCGGCGGCAATCAGTTCAACCACATTCCGCCGCTCGACGCGATCGAGCGGATCGAGGTCATTCGCGGCCCCGCCTCGACCCTCTACGGCGCCGACGCGCTCGGCGGGGTGATCAACATCATTACCAAGAAGGTGCTCGATCGCTGGAGCGGCTCGGCGACCTTCGGGCGCAGCATCCAGGAAGACAGTGACTTCGGCGACGACATGACCTTCGACGCCAATGTCAGCGGCCCGATAGTCCCCGGCATCATCGGGATGAAGCTGCGCGGTTCCTATTACAAGCGCTACCCGTCGGAACCCGATTTCGCGCCCGTCGCCGATCCGGCCGGCGTCTCGCACGTCCGCGGGCTCGGCTTCGGCGGCGGCGGCAAGACGGTGCGCAACACCAACCGCAGCTATGGCGGCTCGCTGACCTTCACCCCGTCGCCCGACCACAGCTTCCTCTTCGACATCGACTATTCGAAACAGGTCTATGACAACACCCCGATCGTCGATCCCGATACCGGCGCAATCACCTATCCGCTCGGCACGCTCGACGGTATTGACAGCATCTGGCGCGCCTCGGGCGGCATCGTCCAGCCGCGCGTCGGCTATACCGAGGATCAGGTCTTCGACCGCCTGAACTGGGCGGTCAGCCATCATGGCGACTGGGGCTTCGCGCGCAGCTTCGTCTCGTTCGCGCATATCAAGACCAACAACAAGGGCCGCACCATGCCCTTCTCGGTCGCCGAACGCCTGCTCCTGCAACAGATGTACAGCGGCACCGGCCCTTATGCCGGCATCCCCACCGCCGAGCGCCGCGCGCTCGCCGAACGCACCTTCCTGCCGCGCCCGCTGCGCACGCTCGAAAGCGCGCAGTCGACACTCGACGTACGCATCGACATCCCGGTCGAAAACCTCGCGGGACGGCATAATTTCGTGATCGGCGGGCAGTATATCGACGGCACGCTCGACGACGGCGTATTCGGGCTCGAAGCCGCGGTGGGCGGGATCGACGCGGTACAGGACCACCGCCTCTGGTCGCTGTTCGCCGAGGACAACTGGACCATCTTCGAAGGCTTCAGCCTCACCGGCGGCATCCGATACGACAACCACAATCTCTTCGGCGGCCATGTCAGCCCGCGCCTCTACGCCAATTATGCGATCACCCCGACGCTCACGGTCAAGGGCGGGGTGAGCACGGGGTACAAGACGCCGAAGACCACCGACCTCTACGACGGCATCCGCGGCTTCGGCGGCCAGGGCACCAGCCCGTTCATCGGCAATCCCGACCTCAAGCCCGAAACCAGCGTCAACAGCGAGATCGCGCTCTACTGGAATCCGACCGCCGCCAGCGGCTTCAACGTCACCCTGTTCCACAACAAGTTCAGGGACAAGATCGACACGACGCTCGTCGAACCCTGCGCGCTCACCAACTTCGTGCGCCCCTGCGCCAATCTCGGCGATTATTGGGAAGTCCTCGGGCTCGGCCGCACGATCAGCATCCCGTTCAACATCGACAGGGCGCGGATCAAGGGGGCCGAGGTCGCGGGCCGCTATGAATTCTTCACCGGCCTGTCGATCCGCGCCAATTACACCTACACCGACAGCAAGCAGCTCACCGGCGCCTCGGCGGGCCAGCCGCTGACCCAGTCGGCGCGGCATATGGCGAACGCAACGCTCGACTGGCAGCCGCTCGACGGCGTGTCGGCGCAGCTCTCGGCCGAACATCGTTCGCGCCGCTATCGCGGTGTCGCGACGAACGGCGACCATCTCTATTACAAGAGCTACACGGTGCTCAATTTCGGCGCGCAATATCGGATCAACGATCATTTGACGATCAGCGGCCGGGTGAACAACCTGCTCGACCAGGACTTCCGCGCCTATGACGTCGATTTCGGCGATCCGGTGAACGGCGCCTACACGCCGACCTACATCGATCACTACAACAACAAGGACAAGGCGCGCAGCTATTGGGTCAGCGTCAGCGCGCGTTTCTGACGCACAGCGGATCGCGTCACGATCGGCGCCGTCGAGCGGCCACTACCCGAGCCGGACGCCCGCCGCTCCTCCCTGTCGCGCAGCGATGGAAAGGAGCGGCAGCAAGCGACCGGAAGCGGACATCGCCTTCAAATAGGCCGTTCCAAAATTGTCCGGCCGTGCCGGCCTTCGTGCGGTACTTTGATTTGGCGGATAAAGGCCGTTGCGGCCCGGCTTGCCGATGCGCCACGGCGCGCCGGACCGGGCACGTCCAGCCCCGCGCGAGGTGCCAATCGGGGGCGCGCAGGGCTGAACTTTACTGAACTTTGGAAGGCCGCGCGGCGCGTGCGCCGACGCGTCCAACCCGGGACGACGAAAGAAGACCACAGCGGTTTGTCATCCCCTTCCCGTCAGTCGGCACCATGGGCGACGCCAGACCCGGCAACGCCGCCCCCTCTCTGCCCCGGCGCCGCCGCGTCCACAAAACCACCTTGACCCTGTAGTCGCTACAGACTGTATTCCACCCGGCATCGCAACCCTTCCGGGAGATCTTCGATGCTGTCCTTCGTTCCGCTTGTCCTGTTCCTGCTCGTCACCCTCGCCACGCTGATCCGCGGCCGGTCGGTCCGCGCGCGCACCGGCGTGAGCGCCTTCGCCTTCCTCGAAGCCCGCGGCCTCCAGCGCGTCGCGGGGTTCGTCTTCGGACTGGCGATCACCGCGCTCGTCGCGGCAAGCCTGCTCCTCGCACTCGGTCGCCTCGCAGCCCCGCCCGCGGCGCTGGCCGCGGGCAGCGCGCTCATGGGGCTCGGCGCGCTCGCCGTTCTCGTCGCCCAGCGCCAGATGGGCGACGCCTGGCGCATCGGGGTGCGCGCCGGCGACGCGCCGCTCTTCGTCACCCGCGGCCTCTTCGCCTTCAGCCGCAACCCGATCTTCGCCGGCATGATCGCGATGGCGATCGGCGCCGCGCTGGCGGTCGCGACAGCCTGGGGCTGGGCCGCCGCGATCGTCTTCGCGCTCGCCTGCCATGTGCAGGTGCGCCTCGAGGAAGCGCATCTCGCCGCGCGCTTCGGTACCGCCTATGCCGATTTCCGCCGTGCCGTTCCGCGCTGGCTGCTGCGCTGACGCGAGCCACCCGCCCGGCCACGGGCTTGGGCACCTCCCGCTTTCATGATAGGCTCCCGCGCTGTTTCGGGTTCGCCTTGAGGGGAAGGGGAATGATGATGCATCCGTTCAGGGCGGCCGCGATCGTCGGCATCGGTTTTTCGCTCGCCAGTTTCGCGCCGCCGCCGGGCTTTTCGGCCGCCGCGCTCGACGCGCTCGATCCGAGCCGCCTTGCCTCGCTGTCGTGCGGAATCCGCCGCGGAGGGTCGACGCTCGCGCGCGACCTGCTCGTCGCCGCGGCCTTCGCCGCTCCCGCCAGTTCGGCGGGGTCGATGCCGCTCTATCCCGACCTCGCCGCCTCGCCCTTCCCCGTTTCGACGCGCGACGCACAGGCGCGGTCCTATTTCAGCCAGGGCTTGCTGCTGACCTACGGCTTCAACCATGCAGGCGCGGTGCGTTCGTTCCGCGAAGCACAGCGCCGCGACCCCGGCTGCGCGATGTGCTGGTGGGGCGAAGCACTGGCGCTCGGCCCGAACATCAACGCGCCGATGGACGACCGCGACCGCGACGCCGCGCTCGCCGCGATGGACAAGGCGATGGCGCTGCGCAGCGGTGCCGCCCCGGTCGAACGCGCACTGATCGAAGCCGTCGCCAAACGCTATTCGCGCGATCCGGGCGCCGAGCGCGCCGCGCTCGATGCCGCCTATGCCGATGCGATGCTCGACGTCGCGCGGCGCTTCCCCGCCGACGACGATGTCGCCGTCCTCGCGGCCGAAGCCGCGATGGACACCAGCCCGTGGAATTATTGGGAGGGCGACGGGAAGACGCCGGTGGGGCGCAGCGGCGAAGCGGTGCGGCTGATCGAAGCGGTGCTCGGCCGCAATCCCGGGCATGTGCAGGCGAACCATCTCTATATTCATCTGATGGAATCGAACGATCCGCAGCGCGCCGAAGCCGCGGCCGACCGGCTGGCGAACCCGCGCGCGCCCAGCGCCGCGCATCTCGTCCACATGCCGGGGCACATCTTCCAGCGGCGCGGCCGCCACGCCGACTCGATCCGCGTCAACGTCGCCGCCGCACGCGCCGACGAGGCCTATATCCAGAGCACGGGCGACCGCGGCCTCGTGCGCTACGGCTATTATCCGCACAATATCCACTTCATCGTCACCTCGGCGCAGATGGCGGGCGACATGGGCACCGCGATCCGCGAGGCGAAGCGCCTGCGCACCATACTCGATCCCGAAACCTCGGCGCGGATCGCGTGGATCCAGGCCATCGACGCCGCACCCTTTTTCGCGATGGCGCAGTTCGCCGACCCCGAGGCGATACTGGCGATGCCCGCACCCGACGCGCGGCTCGCCTATCCGACCGCGATGCGCCATTATGCGCGTGGCATCGCCTATGCGCAGCGGCGCGATCGCAAGGGCTTCGACGCCGAAATGGCGGCGCTCGCGCGCCTGCGCAGTTCGGACGCGCTGAACGCGATGATCGAACAGGGGGTGCCTGCCCCCGACCTGCTGACGCTTGCCGAACAGGTTGCGCGCGGCCGTTTCGCCGCGGCGCTGGGGCGTCACGACGAAGCGATCGCCCATTATCGGACAGCGGCGGCGATCGAGGCCCGCCTTCCCTATCAGGAACCGACCTACTGGTACTTCCCGGTCAATCAGGCGCTCGGTGGCGTCCTCTATCGCGCGCGGCGCTACGACGACGCCAGCGCCGCCTTCCGCGCCGCGCTGGCGCAGGCGCCGAACAACGGCTGGGCGCTCTACGGTCTTTCCCGCAGCGAGGCCGCGCAAGGACGCAAGCTCGAGGCGGCAGCGGCGGACAAGGCGCTCGCCAAGGCCTGGCTCGGCGACCGGCGCTGGCTCCGCATGGACCGGCTGTAGCCGCTCGCCCGCGCTTCAATCGCCCGCGAAGTCGAACGCCGACACCCCGCGCTCGCCCTCGCGAAAGCGCAGCGGACGGCCGAGCGGCGGCACCGAACGCTGGACGCACCCCGTGCGCGTGCAGCGGCGGCATCCGAGCCCGATCGGGGTCGCGGGCGATCGCATCAGGTCGATGCCGCGCGCGGCGATCAGCGGTGCCGCAACCTTGGCGTCGACCCCGACGCACACCGCGAAGCGCGCGGGCGTCCCGCTGCCGCTTGCTCCCGGCGCGGCAACCGAGCGGCTCTGCGTAAACCAGCGGCTGCCATCTTCCAGTTCGACCAGGTCGGCGACCACCTCGCCCGGCCGCGCAAAGGCTTCGTGCACGCCCCACAAGGGACAGCGCGCATCGCCGTCGACCAGCGGCGACTGGCTCGCCCCGGCGTAACGCTTGCTCCCCTGCCCCGCGCGGTCGATGCGCAGCATGAAAAAGGGCAGCCCCCGCGCACCGACGCGCTGGAGCGTCGTCAGCCGGTGCGCCACCTGCTCATAGCCCGCGCCAAAGCGCCGCTGGAGGAGCAGCAAATCATAGCCCGTCGCATCACACGCGCGCAGGAAGCGGCCGTAGGGCATCATCAGCGCGGCGGCAAAATAATGGATCAGGTGGCGCTCGAACAGCCGCGCCGCGGCGGGCTCGGCGAATTCGGCGCCCGCGACCAGCGCGTCGATCTCGCCCTTCGCCTCGACCTGCGCCAGCGTCGCCGCCGCCTGGAAGGTCCGCGACGCCGGGCGCAGCAGTTCGTTCAGCATTAATTGCCGCGCGTGCCAGTCGAGCCAGCGCAGCCGGTCGGGCATCACGTCGGCGGGCAGGATGCGGATGCCGAGCTGGTGCCGCGTACGCAGCCGCTCCGAAATCGTGCCGTACAGGTCGCCGCCGGCGAGGCGCAGTTCGTCGGCCAGTTCCTCGGCGCGCGCGTCAAGGTCGGCGAAATGGTTGCGCCATTTCTCGATCGCGCGGCGGACGGCGGCAACTTCGGGCGCGTCGCCTTCCCCTTCCGCGCGCCCCTCGGGCGCCGTATCGAACAGCCGCGCAAAGGCGGCGGCGGTCGCGGGTGCGGTCTGCAACCACTCCTCGACTTCCTGCGCACCGATCCCGAGGTCGGCGAAGCGCGGGTCGGCGAGCCGCCGCCGCAGCCCCGCGAGACCGCCCGGCACCTCCTCGGCCCCGAGCTTCGCCGCATCGAAGCCGAAGCGCTCGGCCAGCCGCACGATCACCGTCGCCGACAGCGGCCGCTGCCCATGCTCGATCAGGTTGAGATAGCTCGGCGAGATATCGAGCGCCTCGGCCATCGCCGCCTGCGTCATCCCTGCCTCGCGCCGCACCTTGCGCACCGCCGGCCCCGCAAACACCCGCCGTTCCGCCATGAAATTGTAACTTTCTTTACTGATTTACACGCACATTACCACCAAACTCGGATATTTCACAAATATTATTGACAAAGCTTTTCACATTCCGCGGCACTTTCGCCAACTTCCACCCATCACCTCTCCACAAGGACTCGAACGATGGGCTATCAGGAAGACATGGCACAGGCAGGCCGCCTCATCCGCGATTACGACGGCACGTGGGACGGCATCAGCGGCGAGAGCGTCGCCCGCATGCGCGCCCAGAACAAGTTCCGCACCGGCATCGACGTCGCCCGCTACACCGCGCGCATCATGCGCGCCGACATGGCTGCCTATGACGCCGACCCCGCCAACTACACCCAGTCGCTCGGCTGCTGGCACGGCTTCATCGCGCAGCAGAAGATGATCTCGGTCAAGAAGCATTTCGGTACTGTCAAGGGCCGCTACATCTATCTCTCGGGCTGGATGATCGCCGCGCTGCGCAGCGAATTCGGTCCGCTGCCCGACCAGTCGATGCATGAAAAGACCAGCGTCCCGGCGCTGATCGAGGAAATCTACACCTTCCTGCGTCAGGCCGACGCCCGCGAACTTGGGCTTCTGTTCCGCGACCTCGACGCCGCGCGCGCCGAAGGCGACGAACTCAAGGCGAAGCAGGTCCAGGCCGCAATCGACAATCACGAGACGCATGTCGTGCCGATCATCGCCGACATCGACGCGGGCTTCGGCAACGCCGAGGCGACCTATCTGCTCGCCAAGAAGATGATCGAAGCCGGCGCCTGCGCGCTCCAGATCGAAAATCAGGTCTCGGACGAAAAGCAGTGCGGCCACCAGGATGGCAAGGTCACCGTGCCGCACGAGGACTTCATCGCGAAGATCCGCGCCTGCCGCTACGCCTTCATGGAACTCGGCGTCGAGGATGGCATCATCGTGACGCGCACCGACAGCCTCGGCGCGGGCCTCACCAAGCAGATCGCCTTCTCTAAGGAGCCCGGCGACCTTGGCGACCAGTATAACAGCTTCCTCGATTGCGAAGAGGTCGACGGCGCGGGCAACCCCGGCGACGTCCTGATCAACCGCGACGGCAAGCTGATGCGCCCGAAGCGCCTGCCCTCGAACCTCTATCAGTTCCGCTCGGGAACCGGCGAGGACCGTTGCGTGATGGACTGCATCGCGTCCTTGCAGAACGGCGCCGACCTGCTCTGGATCGAAACCGAAAAGCCGCACATCGAACAGATTGCCGGCATGGTCGACCGCATCCGCGAAGTCGTCCCCAATGCAAAACTCGCCTACAACAACTCGCCGAGCTTCAACTGGACGCTCAACTTCCGCCAGCAGGTGTTCGACGCCTGGCAGGCCGAGGGCAAGGACGTCGGTGCCTACGACCGCGCCAAGCTGATGAGCGCCGATTATGACGCGACGCCGCTGGGCGAAGAGGCCGACAACCGCATCCGCACCTTCCAGCGCGACGCGGCGAAGCGGGCGGGCATTTTCCACCACCTCATCACCCTGCCGACCTATCACACCGCCGCGCTGTCGACCGACAATCTGGCGAAGGAATATTTCGGCGACGAAGCGATGCTCGGCTACGTCAAGGGCGTCCAGCGCGCCGAAATCCGCCAGGGCATCGCCTGCGTGAAGCACCAGAATATGAGCGGAAGCGACATCGGCGACGACCACAAGGAATATTTCGCCGGCGAAGCGGCGCTGAAAGCGGCGGGCAAGGACAATACGATGAACCAGTTTGCGGCCTGATGGCCGCGGCGGGGAACGGTTCCCCGCCTGACCACCAGTTTGGCGCGCCGCCGCCTTGCAGCCGGCGCGCCTCCCGAGCTTTCCTGGGGAGGAAAGCCTGTCCGTCGGAAGCCTCCGGGCTTCCGGCGGGCATTTTTTGTCGTCCGACCACAGCGAAGCCCCGGGGGCACCGCGCCGGGCGCTGGCTTCCACCCCCTTTCCGTCCCCGCTGATCGAGCCGCGCGGGTGCGAAGCGGACCTTCTGATCCCCTCTGCGGCGAAACCACGGAGAGGATATCGGGCGCCTTCCGGTCACGGACCGACATCCTTCGCCCGCGTCCATCGGCGCTCGCCCTTGTCAAAGCCCGGGTGCCTCACTATCCCGCCCCTGCCGCTCCGGCCGATTGGCCCCGCGGACGCCGCCACCAAAGATCGCCTCCGCTGAACCCTCATCCAGCCTCTCCCGACGCCAATCTGCTCAACATCGGGGCGGGGCGCCGCACACTCGCCATCGGCCTCGCTATCGTCATCGCGGGTTTGATGCTGTTCCTGCTGCTCGCCTTCGGTGTCGGAGACCAGCCTGAAAAGACCGCGACACCGATCAGCGTGATCACCCTCGAAGCCGCCGAGATTCCGGAAGACGCGCCCGAACCCGGCCCTGCCGCGAGCGAAAAAGCCGAAACGCGGCCTTCACCGCCGGCCCCCGTCAGGAACGAACCGCTGCCCACGCCGCCGTTACCTTCGCAAGTCACCGAACCCAGTCCCGCGTCGCCCCCGCCCGTCGCGGCCGAACGGCTACCGACGCCCACCACTCCGACGATCGGTGTCCGCCCCCCGAACGGACAGGTCTATGGTCCCCCGAACCGGGGCGGCTCGCCCTCCGCCGGCGACACCGCGCGCGTCGGAACCGCCCCCAATGGCGAACCGCTCTACGCCGCGGCGTGGTACCGCGAGCCGAGCGACGACGAACTGCGCGGCTTTCTGTCGACCGCCAGCGGCCCGGGCTGGGGGCTGATCGCGTGCCGCACCGCGCCCGACTATCGCGTCGAGGATTGCGTCGGGCTCGACGAATATCCGAACGGATCGCAGATCACGCGCGCGGTGCTCGCCGCCGCATGGCAATTCCGTGTCCGCCCGCCGCGCCTCGGGGGAAAGCCGATGGTCGGCGCATGGGTCCGGATTCGGATCGATTACGGCATAAAACGGCGCTAGCGCCGCATCGCAGACAGGCGTTCCTGCCAGGCCCAAGCCACGGTGCCCCCGCGATGACGAGGCGAACTGCACCACCTGTTCGTACCCGCGGCCAACCATGCTACACTTGCCCTTGGGCGCAACAACAGGGAGGCGACCGATGCGGGGTTCCGGGCCATTGTGGGGGCTGCTCAATCAGGCCCGCCGTGCCAATCTTGCGGATGCGGGCGCACCCCCGCCGATCGCCGTGCATCAAGGGATCACCCGGCGCCGGATGCTCGCCGCGCTCGGCGCCGCGGCGGCACTGCCGCTGATCGGCTGGCCCACCCGGTCGCGGGCGGCATCGGGCCTGCGCGTCGCAATCATCGGGGGCGGCCTCGCAGGACTGACCGCGCTCGACGCGCTGACCGCGGCGGGGGTGGAGGCGCATCTCTACGAAGCGCGCGGCCGCCTCGGCGGGCGCGTGCTCACCGCGAACAATGCTCCCGAACCGGGGCTGAACATCGAGGATGGCGGCAACCTCATCAACACCGACCATGACGACATGCTCGCGCTGGCGAAACGCTTCGGCATCCCGCTGATCGACCGCCAACCCATGGTCGCACACACGCGCTATGTCGCCGACGGCCGTCTGCTCGCCGACACCGAACTGATCGAGGATCTGCGTCCGATTGCCGAGCATATCGGCCGGGACGCGGCGATCCTCGACGCCGATTACGCGGTTGCCGCGATCGGGCTCGACTCGATTTCGGTCGCCACCTATCTCGACGCCAATGCCGGGTTGATGAAGCCGCATATCCGCGCACTGATCGAAGCGACGATCCGCACCGAATTCGGCGCCGAACCCGATCAGGCCTCGGCGTTGGAACTGCTGTTCAATCTGCCCGTCGTCGACGGCGAACAGGCCGAACTGATCTCGCTCAGCGACGAGCGCTTCATCCTGACCGGCGGCTCGTCGAGCATCGTGCGGGCCTTGTCCGAACCGCTGATGCCGCGCATCTCCACCGGCCATGCGCTGCGGTCGATCGCCCCAGGCAAGGATGGACTCGACCTGCGCTTCGCCAACGGCAAGCGCGACCGAGTCGATCGCGTGATCGTCACCGTGCCCGCGCCGCTGATGCGCACGATCGACTATGGCGGGCTGCTGTCCAAAGAATGGGCGGCGCTGGTCGGCGAGATCAATTGCGGCCGCAATGAAAAGATCAACGCCGGCTATGCGGCGCGCGTCTGGGAGCCGGCGACCGGCACCGCGGGGTCCGCCTGGGCGGTCGACACTAAGGGGCCGGGCATCTTCTCCGAATTTTGGGATGCGAGTTCGGGCCAGCCGGGCGATGCCGGGGTGCTCACCTGGTTCTTCGGCGGCGATCAGGTCGATGCGCTGATGGCCGCCAGCCCCGAAACCACGCTGCGACGCGCCGAAGCGGCGATCGCACCCGCCGTCCCGGGCCTCGAGGCGCGCTCCATGCGCCGCACCGCGTGGGGCCAGGACCCGTTCGCGCGCGGCGCTTATTCGACCTTCAGGCCCGGCCAGCTCACGCGCTTCGCGCCGCATTTCTGGGTCGAGGAGGATGGCACCGCGACGCGGCAGGCGGTTGCCGGGCCGATCGTCTTTGCCGGCGAGCATCTGTCGGACGCCTTCCCCGGCTATATGAACGGGGGCGCCCAGACCGGGCGGCTGGCGGCGGCGGCGATATTGGCCGCGCTCGAGGTCGCGGCCTGACGCAACGCCGGGCCGCGCGCGCGAAACCGGGGCAAAACCGGCATGCCGCGATGCCGCCCGGCGCGCGCGCGTCGCATAATCATCAACTTTTTTGTCGATTCCGACCTTGAACCTTCATGCGCGCGTGGGTTATGGTGCATTGCACAATCAATCAGAAACTTCTCCCTCCCCCTCCCCGAGCCTGCCGATCATGAACGACACCCGCCTCAAACTGATGGAAGCCATCGCGCGCCGCCGCATGGTCACTGCGCAATATAACGGCAACATCATGCAGCTCGCGCCGCACCAGATGTTCGAACGCCGCGGCGACCTGTTCATCAGCGCGCTCAACCTCAGCAAGAACTGGCGTTCGCCCGACGACTGGCGGCTCGGCCATTTCAAGCTCGACGGCCTCGCGGTCACCGAATTGCAGGACGAGGAATTCGAACCCCTGCCCTCGTTCGAGGCCGCTGCGCCGCACGAGGACGACACGTTGCTCCTCGCCGTCTGACCGAAAAGGGGCGAGCCTTGCGGCCCGCCCCTTTCGCTATTTCTCGATCACCAGCGGCTCGTCCTTCGTCTTGACGAGCGACCAGATCACCCCGCCCGCGATCAGCGCGACGGTAACGCCCAGGCTGACCAGCGGCGGGAACTTGTCGCCGCCGAGGATGAAATCGGCGACGAAGATCTTCGACCCGATGAACACCAGCACCAGCGCGAGCGCATATTTGAGGTAATGGAAGCGGTGGACCATCGCCGACAGCGCGAAGTACAGCGCGCGCAGGCCGAGGATCGCCATGATGTTCGAGGTGTAGACGATGAAGGTGTCGGTGGTGATTGCAAAGATCGCCGGCACGCTGTCGACGGCGAATACCAGGTCGGCGAGGTTGATCACCACCAGCGCGAGGAACAGCGGCGTCGCGGTCAGCGCGAGCTTGCCCGTCTTGCTGTCGGGCAGCTTGACGAAGAATCTCTCGCCGTGCAGTTCGTGCGTCAGCGGGATGTGACGCAACAGCCACTGCACCACAGGGTTGCCCTTCACGTCCATCGGCGTGTCGCTCGCGAAGAGCATCTTCACCCCCGTAAACACGAGGAAGGCCGCGAAGACATAGAGCACCCAGCCATATTCGTTTACCAGCGCCGCGCCGCCCGCGATCATGATGCCGCGCAGCACGATCACCGCGACAATGCCCCACAGCAAGGCGCGATACTGGTAACGCGGCGGGATCGCAAAGGTCGTGAAGATCAGCGAGATGACGAAGATGTTGTCGATCGACAGCGCCTTCTCGATGAAGAAGCCGGTGTAATATTGCAGCCCCGCCTCGCCGCCCTTGGCAAGCCAGACCCAGACGCCGAACGCCAGCGCGATGCTGATGTAGAAGGCCGAGAGCTTCAGGCTCTCGCCGATGCCCATCTCCTTGTTTTCCCTGTTGAGGACGCCAAGATCGAAGGCGGTGAGCAGAACGACCAGCCCGATGAAGGCCAGCCAGAACCAGGCCGGAGTGCCCAGCCAGTCCGCGGTCAGAAATTCCATGAAATTCATCCCTGAACAGGCCGTGCGTGCCGCCCGCGAAGGGGCGGCACGCACGGCCGCTTGTCATGATTGCCGGTTCAGCGCGCGAGCGCGGGCTGCATCTGCGCGGCGAGCCGGCGCTTGACCGCCAGCTTGGCACTTTTCAGCCGCAGCAGGCGAAAGGCATCGGCGCCGCGGCGCGCTTCGCTGCGCACGGCATCGTCGAGCTGCCGGTACAGCAGCGAAAGTCGGTAGAAACGCGAAATGGAACGCATAGGGGCCTCCTGATCGAGCAAGCTCAAGAAACAGGTGACGCCGACGCAGGGGCCCGTGGTCAGGGGGGAGAGGAGGGCCGCAAGCATCGGTGTCACCCGATGCGGTCCGACATCACGAGGGCGGGAATATCCCGCCGACGCCAGAGGGGCCCGGCCCGCATGACCCATACCTAGGCACGCGGGGACTCGCTTTCAACCCCCGCCCGCGCCATGGTCGCGAAAATTTCGTCCGACCGCCCGGAGAAGCGCTGCCCATGTCCATCCAGATCGACCGCGACGGCGCGATCACCGTCATCGCCATCAACCGCCCGGCCAAGCGCAACGCGGTCGACCCCGCAACCGCCGGGGCGCTGCGCGACGCCTTCGCCGCCTTCGCCGCAGACGAAACCGCGCGCGTCGCGATCCTGACCGGTTGCGGCGGCCATTTCTGCGCGGGTTTCGACCTCACCGCGGTCGGCGCGACGCGCTACGATCCCGAAGCCCCCGGCCCGATGGGTCCGACGCGCATGCTGCTCGAAAAGCCCGTGATCGCCGCGGTCGAAGGCCATGCCGTCGCCGGCGGGCTCGAACTTGCCTTGTGGTGCGATCTCCGCGTCGCGGCCGAATCCGCAATCTTCGGCGTCTATTGCCGCCGCTGGGGCGTTCCGCTGATCGACGGCGGCACCGTTCGCCTGCCGCGCATCGTCGGCCAAGGCCGCGCGCTCGACATGATCCTCACCGGACGCCCGGTCGACGCTGCCGAAGCGCAGCGCATCGGCCTCGCCGACCGCGTCGTTCCCGACGGCACCGCCCTCCCCGCAGCGATCGCGCTCGCCAGACAGATCGCCGCTTTCCCGCAAATCTGCATGAACAGCGACCGGATGAGCGCCTACCGCCAGTGGGATTTCGACCTCGAAGCCGCGCTCACGCACGAAGCCCATGCCGGCGTTCGCCCCCTGCGCGAAGGCGCCGCCGCGGGCGCCCGGCGTTTCGCCGAAGGCGAAGGCCGCAGCGGCAGCTTTGCGGCGTTCGGGGAAAGCGAGATGCGCCTTCCGCCCAATTCATCGCCATAGCCCTGAGCCTGCGAAGGGCGCTTCCCGGACGGTCCCCTTCGGACAGGCTCAGCGCAATGGTTCAATTCAGGGGAGACAAGCCAGCATGAACCGCAAACTCGCCGTCGTCACCGCGCTCTCGATCGCGGCGCTGCCCGTACCCGCTCTCGCCCAAAGCGCCGGCATTCCCGCCGCAATCTACACCGACCCGCCCGCCGACAAGGCGTTTCCCGCCGCGATGGAGGTTCTCCATATTCCAACCGGAGGGCCGACCGGCGGGGTGGAGGTCAACGGCGTCGCCTATATCCCGGCCGGCTCCGGCCCGCACCCGGCAGTCATCATCTGCCACGGTCTGCCCGGCATCGAAAAGAATCTCGACCTCGCACAGGCGATCCGCCGTGCCGGCTGGACCGTCATCACCTTCAACTATCGCGGCTCGTGGGGCAGCCCCGGTGGCTATCGCTTCGCGCAGAATCTCGAGGACGCGGGCGCCGTCCTCGCCTTCGCGCGCGACCCCGCCAACGCCGCGAAGCTGCGTATCGACCCCAAGCGCCTCGTCATCATGGGGCACAGCATGGGCGGCTGGGTCACCGCGATCACCGCCGCGAAGGACAGGCGCCTGCTCGGCGCCGCGATGATCTCCGCCGCCAACCTCGGCGCCTTCGGCAAGGCCCCGCGCGACCAGCTCGCTGCAGGGATGAAGGCCAACGGCCAGGAAGCCCTTGCGGGCACCTCGCCCGAGGTCATGGCCGACGAGCTGATCGCGAACGCGAACGCCTTCGACTGGACCAGGGGCGCCTCCGCACTGAGCGGGACGAACCTCTTCCTCCTCTCGTCCGACGACGGCCTCGCCGCGGGCACCGACGCGCTCGCCGAAGCGATCCGCAAGGAGGGCGGCGGCGCGAAGCTCAGGACGCTGCACGTCGCGACCGACCACAGCTGGTCCGATGCGCGCGTGCGGTTGCAGGCGGAGCTGTTGGGGTGGCTCGAAACCCTGAAAACCAGCGAATGAACCACCCCCAACCCGCCGGGGCGCCGGCGCATGCGCGCCGGGTGACGGTCAATCGATGCGATTGAACCGCGTCGCTTCCAGTTTTTCACGATTGCCGCCCGACCAGACGATCGTTTCGGTCATGGATTTGCGATCCGCGGCGACCGTATAGACCCGCGTCGACACCCGCGCGCCGGCCTTGCCCAATGTCATGACCAAGGTGTCCGGCGCCGGCTGGCGCAGCGCGACGCTGTCGATGAAGCCCATATTGCCGGTGACCGGCACCGGGGTACCGTCGAGCGCGGCGGTCGATTCCGCATGCCTGCTCGTCCCGTCGGGAGCGACGATTTCGACGCGCGTCGTCCATTTTCCGTCCTGCGCTGCGCGGAACGTCATCGTCACCCGTTGCGGCCGCTCCTGTTCGGGCATCTCCGAGGCGTCGAGCGACCAGCGCCCGACGAGCGGTAGCGGCTGCGACGCGGCGCTGAAAACCGCGGCGGGCGTCGCGACCTGATCGGTGGAGGGGGTGCCGGCGACCATCAATCCGGCGGCGGCCATGGGTATTGCGATGAGCATGACGATCATTCCTTTCGAACCGCGAACCCCGATGGTCGCGGTGTGCGCCGACTCCTTCCCGGCGGAACGCGGTTTCGAAAGATCGATTTTCTTGTCACAAATTTCCTGGACGTCGAGCAGGCGCGCCAGTTCGCGGCTGCTACCGACCCCTGTCTTGCGGCGCGCGGTGCGCAAACGCTCGTTGATCGAGGTTTCCGACCGGTCGAGCCGCGCGGCGATCGTCTTCACCGTATGCCCGGCGGCGAGAAGGCGCAGAATTTCGACTTCCCGGTCGGTAAGGCATGCGGACAAGCCCGGCAGGGGGTGGTTGGCAGACATGGCTGTTGCTCACCATAGCGCCACGAACAGGTCCATCCCAATAAATTTGGGAAACGGCGGCGCGCCCCGACCGGGCGCCGCGAGGCGGGGCCGGGCTGCCATTGCCGGCGTTGCCGCCGCCGACGGGACGAAGGGCAATGCGTACCAGGCGGCGCGACCTCCTCACGCTCTCCGTGACGACGGCGTCGCCGCGCACGACGCGCGGGCGGTTGCAGGCGCAGGTTCGGAGATGGCTGACGGCGCCGACGCCGAAAAACGGATCAGATCAACGACTTCAGTCGGTCGATTCCCGTTGCCTCGCGAACGATCCGGGCCGCGAGTACATTGCCGTTCGCGCCATTGGTAAAGACGACGATCGCGCGCCCGTTCGGGGCATCGCCGACGCCCAGCGTCTTGAAAATTCCGTAATTGCTGCCGCTATGCTGGAACAGCCGGCCCGCGGGTGCTTCCTCGAGTTCCCATCCCAGCCCGCGCGAAATGTCGCGCCCGCGCACGTCGATCCGGGGGGTGAGCATTGCCTGCCGCGCCATATCGCTGATCTCCCAGCCTGCCCGGTCTCGCCGCTCCATCATGAGGATCATGAACCTCGCATAGTCGGACGCGGTCATCAGCAGACCTCCGGCCGAATTGACCAATAGATCGTGTGTCGACGGCGGCGTCTTTGGGTCGCTCTCCTGCATCGCGCGCATCGAATCTTCAAAACTCCACGATGCGATCGGCTTGCCCCACTTCGTGGCGACCCGCAGCAGCCGGTCGCCCAGCTCGCGCGTCGGCTGGGGCGGAAGCGTCGTTTCGCCTTCCGGGGGCTCGGAATGGCCGAACACAGCCGATCGGGCGATCTCCTCGTCCCAGCCGAAACTGCTGCGGGACATTCCGGCCGGATCGAACAGCTTGGCCCGCATCACGCTGCCAAGGCTCGTTCCCGTGATCGTCTCGACAACCAGCTGGAGCCAGATGAAGGCCTCGCCGGAGTAGCTGTAGCCCGATCCGGGCGCGCTGTTCGTGACGAGCGGCTCCGACGCCCAGTTGGGCAAACCGGTCGAATGCTCCAGCACATGCCGCGCCGTGATGCGCTCGAGATTCGGATCCTTGCCCAGATAGGCCGGGCGACGATATGCGACGAGCGGTGTGTCGAGGTCGAGGCGCTTCTCGTCGGCCAACCGCATCACGACATAGGCAAAGACCGGCTTGGTCATCGAAGCCGCCTCGAACAACGTGTCCTCGCGTACCGGGTCGCGGGCGAGGATGCTCTTGACGCCGAAGCTTCCGCTCCAGGCGAGCCGCCCGCGATCCACGACCGCGATGGCCACGCCGGGCACCCCCGCAATCCGCATGAGGCGCGGAAGCGCCTCGACCAGCGCATCCGACGGCACCCAGCCGGCCTTGCCGTCCGGACAGGGCGCGCCCGTCCCGGCGCGGGCAGGCGCTGCACCGCCGGCGATCAGCGCGGCGGATCCGACCAGCAGGGAACGCCGCCCGAATGCCGTCATTGCCCCTACCCCTTCGGCATCAGCTTCATCGCCATCCCCGTCAGCGCCTCGGTCGCGGTCGAGATCACCGTGTCCGCCTCGGGTGCCCAGAAGGGCGAGTGCAGGCTCGGCAGGGTGCGGCCTTCCTTCTTCGCCGCGTCATATTCGGCATGCGGGACGCCGCCGACCCAGATGATCAGGCTCTTCACATCCTTGTTCGGTTCGCGGGAAAAGCGGCCGAAATCCTCGCCGCCCATCACCGGCTGCATCGCAGTCAACCGCGCCTCGCCGAACTGCGTCTTCAGGAAGCCCGCCATCTCTTCGGTGAATTCGGGGGTGTTGTACGTGGCGGGCGTATATTCGTCCTTCTGCACGCTCACCACCGGCATCCGGTCCTCGGGCATGCCCGCCGCGATCGCCTCGCCCTTCGCGATGCGCGCAATGCCGTCCAGCAGATGGCCCCGCACCTCGTCGGTGTAGCTCCGCACCGTCAGTTGCAGCCGCGCCTCGTCCGAAATAATGTTGTGCTTCGCGCCCGCGTGGAAGCTGCCGACGGTCACCACCGCGCTGTCGAGCGGGCTGATCTCGCGCGACACCAGCGTCTGCAGCGCGCCGACGATGCGGCTCGCCAGCACGATCGGGTCCTTGGTCGTCTGCGGATAGGCGCCGTGCCCACCGACCCCCTTCACGAGGACATCGACGCTGTCGACATTGGCGAGCGCATAACCCGCGGTGTAGCCGATCTGCCCCGCCGGGAACTGCGCGGCGTCATGGAAAGCGAGCGCATATTGCGGCTTGGGAAAGCGCGTATAGAGCCCGTCCTCCAGCATCATCCGCGCGCCTGCGCCGCGCTCCTCGGCGGGCTGGCCGATCATCACCAGCGTTCCCGACCATTTGCCCTTGTTCGCCGCCATACGCCGCGCGACACCGATCCACGCGGTCATGTGTGTGTCGTGACCGCACGCGTGCATCACGCCCGTTTCGACACCCTCCTTGGTCGTCACGCGTACCTTCGACGCGCCGGGCAGCCCGGTCTGCTCGATCACCGGCAGCCCGTCCATGTCGGCGCGCACCAGCACCACCGGGCCGGGGCCGTTTTCCATCACCGCGACGACACCGGTACCGCCGACCTTTTCGGTGACCTTGAAACCCAGCTTGCGCGCCTCGGCCGCCAATATGCCTGCCGAACGCACTTCCATGAAGCTCAGTTCGGGGTTGGCGTGCAGGTCGCGATAGATCGCCATCAGCGACGGCATGTCCTGCTTGATCTCCGTCCCGATCGCGCTGTCGGTCGCCTGCGCCGCCGCAGGCGATGCCGCAAGAGCCGAGAGAGCAAGGGCTGCCGCGCCCGCCAGTAAAGTCCGCATCTCAATCCCCTGCCTTCAAGCGTGATGCCCCCCCCCTTATCCGTTCGTGTCGAGCGAAGTCGAGACACCCAGAGCGAGCGCATGCCTTCGCGTATCTCGACTTCGCTCGACACGAACGGGGATTGGGGCGTTTAAAATCCTCTATCGGCCCTCCGGCACCAACTCGATGACGTCGAGCAGACTTTCATACGCCGGCGCGGGCAGCACCAGCCGCCAGCGATTGTCGCCGATCCGCTCGACCAGCCCCGCCATGTCGCGCATCCGGTCGCTGCCATAGCTGACCGCCATCGTCTCGTCGCCGAGTTCGAGCGTCCCGAGAAAGACCTGCCGCGTCAGATTGTCGGGAAAGATCAGTCCGACCGGCCGCTGCGATCCGGTCAGCTTGGTCAGGCTGAACAGCCCCTGCTCGGCCGCCACGCGGCAGCGGAACCAGCCATAGGCGACATAGCCCAGCGTCCCGCCGCCCTGCGACCCGACCTTGATCGTGCGGCAGCGATATTGCCCCGCGGGCAGGTGCGGATTGGGCAGCGCCGCGGTCGGGTGGAGCAAAATGCCCTCGCGATCGACCTGCGCGCCATGGCCCTTGGCGCGCGCGTCGGCCAGCGCGGCCTCCCAGCTGCGATACCAATTGCGGATACGCCCGCGATCCTGTTCGGTCGCGGTCGCGCGCCACGTCCCCTCGGTCGACGGCGCATCGGCCGCCGACGGCGGCACCGACGGTACCGTCTGGCACCCCGTCAACACGGGCGCGGTCAACGCCCCCAGGATTATCGAATAACGACCCCACATGATCCGTCTCTCCTGTCCGGTTATGGTTAACCTTAGGGGACGAAAGAAAATTGCTCAAGGCTGCCAAAGCGCAGCAACGCACGCAGACACGTAAATGCGTCCCGAAATGACCGCATTATGTATGACGCGAACCGTCTTCCATCCCCGTTCGTGGCGAGCGAAGTCGAGACACGAACGGGATTATGGAACGCCCGAAAGCCGCCGACCCACCATTCTGCGGGGAAGCGTGGTCCCTGCCCCGCGCCTACGCCGCGGTCCAGCCGCCGTCGACGCTCAGATTCGCGCCGGTGATGTTCGCGGCCTCGTCGCGCGTCAGGAATGCCGCGAGCGCAGCGACCTGCTCGATCGTCACGAACTGCTTGGTCGGCTGCCCGGCGAGCAGCACGTCGTTGATCACCTGTTCGCGCGTCATGCCGCGCGCCTTCATCGTGTCGGGAATCTGGTTCTCGACCAGCGGCGTCCAGACATAGCCGGGGCTGATGCAGTTCACCGTGATGCCCGCATCGGCGACTTCGAGCGCGACCGTCTTGGTCAGCCCGGCGAGACCGTGCTTCGCGGTGACATAGGCCGATTTGAACGGCGAAGCGACGAGCGAGTGCGCCGACGCGGTGCCGATGATCCGGCCCCAGCCCTTCCCCCGCATCCCCGGCACCGCGTGGCGGATCGTGTGGAACGCCGCGGTCAGGTTGAGCGCGATGATCATGTCCCATTTCTCGACCGGAAAACTCTCGATCGGCGACACGAACTGCATGCCGGCATTGTTGACGAGGATGTCGACCCCGCCGAAATCGGCATCGGCGCGCTTGAACATTTCCTCGATGGCTTCGGGCTTGGTCAGGTCGGCGCCGTCATACGCCGCCTTGCCGCCGCTCTGCGCCGCCAGCGCCGCGCGCTCGGTCTCGATTGCGTCGGCATCGCCGAAACCGTTGATGATGATGTTGGCGCCCGCCGCCGCATAGGCCTTGGCGATCCCGAGCCCGATGCCCGACGTCGATCCGGTGACGAGGGCGGTTTTGCCTTTCAGGTGCATGATGTTGTCCTTTGTGCCTTGGGAGAGATATTCTTCATTTTTCAGGGTCTTGTTTCGGCGTCAGCCCGCCTGCCTGCACCGCGAAGCTGTTCGAGCGCCCCTCGGCGATGCTTTCCGCAAGCAGATGCCCGTCGTTCATCGCCGCCTCGACCGCCGCGCGTCCCTGCGCCCAATTGGCCTCGACGCCGGCTCGCGAGAATTCGAAATCGCGCGCACCCGTCTGCCATTTCAAGGGATTGTGCACCAACTGCACCACGTTGAGCGCCTTGCAATCGATCATCTTCCGGACCATCCGAACCTCGGGCAGCGCCATCACGTCGGGCGGCAACTTCGCCAACATGCGGTCGATCGCCCGATGCTCCTTCCGCCGCCGCACCAGCCCGTCCGAAATCCGCCGCGTCCGGCTCGAAAAACGGATGTCCTTCTCGCGCGACCAGGCCTCCTCCAGATCGTGCGGCCGCTCGCCGCGCGCCGGGAACAGGTCGACCTGGAACACCAGCATATCCGCGCTCGCACTCTCAACGACATGCTCGAGCGGGGTGTTCGAGACGAGCCCGCCGTCCCAATACCAGTCGCCGTCGATCTCGACCGGCGGCAATCCGGGCGGCAGCGCTCCCGACGCAAGGATGTGCCGCGCATCGATGCGTTCGACGGCGGTGTCGAAATAGCGGAAATTGCCCGTCTCGACCGCCACCGCGCCGACCGAGAGCCGCACCTTGCCGTCGTTGAGCCGGTCCCAGTCGATCAGCCGGTTCAGCGTCTCGACCAGCGGCGCGGTGTCGTAGAAGCTCACCGCCCCCGGCGTCTGCCGCTCGGCGAGCGCCGGGGGCGGCCAGCGCGGCGCGAAAAAACCCGGCACGCCGAACGCCATCACCTGCCCCGCCGCCGCGAGGTGGCTCCATTCGCGAGCGAGATCATTGTCGGGAAGCGGAAACGACGGCAGCGCCGAAGAAACCCCGTCCCAGAAGGCGCGCAACCGGCCGACGGCCTCGTCGCGCGAATTTCCCGCGATGATCGCGGCGTTGACCGCACCGATCGAGATCCCCGCGACCCAGTCGAGTTCGATCCCGAGTTCGATCAGCGCTTCATAGACCCCCGCCTGATAGGCACCGAGCGCGCCGCCGCCCTGCAACACCAGCACGACCAGATCGGGCAGCGGCAAGGCGGCGGAGGCGGCGCGGCGCGGCATGGACTCGGGACAATCCTTCGATCGGCGGGACGCGCGATTGGTGCACCGCAACACGGCCCATTGCAAGCCCAAGCCCGTGCGCCCGGTCGCGAAGCCTCTTCCAATTGCCCCATGCTGCTGCCACAATCTGCCAAGGACCGAACCATCAGCGCTGGAGACCCCGACGATGCGCCTCGACGACTATGATCCCGGCGACGACATCCGTGACCTCGGCCGCGGCGGCGGGGGATTCGGCGGCGGCGGGGGCGGCGGCATGGGCGGACTGCTCGTCGGGCTGCTGCCGATGCTGCTCGGGCGCAAGATGGGCTGCGGGACGATCCTGATCCTTGGCGCGGTCGCCTTTTTCCTGCTCGGCCCCGGCGCCAACATGCTCAGCACCGGCGGCGGCACCGCCGATCCGGCGGCGGGCAGCCGCGGCGGCGCCAATGTCGCGTGCGACACGCAGGCCGAACGCTTCGCGTGCAACGTCTTCGGATCGACGCATCAGGTCTGGGAAAGCACGATCCGCGGCTATCAGCGCCCGACGCTCAATTTCTTCACCGACCAGAACCGCTCGGGCTGCGGCGCGGCGCAGGCGGCCATGGGCCCCTTCTATTGCCCCGCCGACCAGGGCGTCTATCTCGACACCGCCTTCTTCGACGAACTGGCGCAGCGCTTCGGCGCCGCGGGCGACGCGGCGCAGGCCTATGTCGTCGCGCACGAGGTCGGGCACCATATCCAGACGATCACCGGCACCTCCGAACAGGTGCGCCGCGCGCAAGGCCGGGCGTCGCAGGCCGAGGGCAACGCGCTGCAGGTGCGCATGGAGTTGCAGGCCGACTGCTACGCCGGGGTCTGGGCCAACCGCGCACGCACGCGCGACGGCCAGCCGGTGATGGAACCGGGCGACATGGAGGAAGCGATGCGCGCCGCGAACGCGATCGGCGACGATACGCTGATGCGCTCGGCGGGGCAGCGCCCCGTCCCAGAAAGCTTCACGCACGGCACCAGCGAACAGCGCATGACCTGGCTCCGCCGCGGGCTGCAGACCGGGGACCCCGCCCAGTGCAACACCTTCGACACCGCCATCTGATCGCCGCCCTCGCCGCGGCTCTGGTCGCGGCAGCGTCGGCTTCGGCCGAAACGCTCTATGTCGAGGCCGGACGGCTGATCGACGGCGTGACCGACGAGGTTCGCACCGGGCATTGCATCACGATCGTGGCCGAGCGGATCACAGCGGTGGCGCCGTGCGGCGCGACCCCGGCGGGTGCGACGCGGCTCGACTGGTCGGGCTTCACCGTGCTGCCCGGGCTGATCGATCTCCACACCCATCTCGCCGACCTCGGCCAGAGCGCCGACCTCGCCGCGCCGATGAAGGCCTCGCCCGCCGAGACCGCGCTCGTCGGCGCACGCAACGCGCGGGTTACGCTGAATGCGGGCTTCGCCAGCGTGCGCGATGTCGGCACCTATCGCGGGCTCACCGACGTCGCGCTGCGCAACGCGATCGAGCGCGGCGATGTGCCAGGTCCGCGGATGTGGGTCGCGGGGGCCTATCTGACCATCCCCGGCGGCGGCGGCGAACTCAACGGTGTCGTCCCGAACGACCAGCTCCCCCCCGACATGCGGCTCGGCGTGGCGGCGACGCCTGAGGAAGCCGCGGCGAAGACCACTTACCTGCTCGATCATGGCGCCGACTTCATCAAGACGATCGCAACCGGCGCGGTGCTGGCGATCGGGACCGAACCGGGAGCGCCCGAACTCACCGTCGAACAGCTCCGGGCGATCGTCGAGGTCGCCCATGCACGCGGCAAGAGGGTTACCGCGCACGCGCACGGCGCGGTCGGCATCCGCAATGCGATCACCGCCGGGGTCGACAGCATCGAGCATGCCAGCCTCGCCGACGAAGCGACGCTGCAGCTCGCCAGGAAGCACGGCACCTGGCTCGCGATGGACATCTACAACGGCACCTACATCGACGATATCGGCACGAAGGAAGGCTGGCCCGAGGAATATCTGCGCAAGAACCGCGAGACGACCGACGCGCAGCGCGCCGCGTTCCGCCGCGCGGTCGAACTGGGCGTGAACATCGGCTTTGCGACCGACGCGGGCGTGTATCCGCACGGGCTCAACGCCCGGCAATTCTCCTATATGGTGCGCTATGGCATGACCCCGATGCAGGCGATCCGCTCGGCGACCGGCCGCGCCGCGGAGGAAATGGGGCGCAGCGACATCGGCGCCATCGTTCCGGGCCGCTACGCCGACATGGTCGCGGTCCGCGCCGATCCGCTCGCCGACATCGCGGCGCTCGAACGGATCGACCATGTGATGAAGGGCGGGACGCTGGTCCGATGATCCGTGCGCTGCTCACCACCGCCCTGCTCGCAGCCCCGATACCCGCGATGGCGCAAAATGAGGAGCGCGTGTGCACCGCGGTCGTCAGGGGCAGCCGCGACGCGCAAGTCACCGTCGTGGCGGAGGTCGACGGCGACGGCGATATCTGGTCGCGCTCGGTGCGCTGGACACCACCGATGCTCGATGCCAGCCCGCCCCGGTATCGCGACCTCGACCGTCCCGAACTCGTCCTGCAATATGACGATGCCGAGGCCGGTGCGATCGGCGAACTGACCGAAGCGATCGGCGAGATATCGAGCGTCGGCGGTCCCGCCGGCGCACTTCGCCAGCTCACGCTCCTGCTGTGGATGGACAGCGGCGAGAGCTGGTCGGTCGAACTCGAGCCGTCGGGCGTCGCCTACCGGATCGGCGGAAGCCCTTTCCGCTATGCCTCGGCGTCGATTACCGATGGCGGCGGGGACGGCGATCCGTACGAGCGCCTCGAAACTGGCACCGCCCTGACGCTGTCGCTGCAGGACGCGATGGGACGGCCGGTCGCGCAGGCGCGCTACGATATCGGCGCGCGGGCCGAGCGCGATCGCCTCTTCCGTTCGGCCTGGCGCAAATCCGAAGCGATGGCCCGGAACCCGAAGCAGTGCGACAAGGCGGACGACGGCTAAAGCCGGCCGGGGGTTTCGAACCGCGCGCCTAGCGCCGCTCCGCCCGCGCCGCCGCATGCACCTCCGCGCGCGCCAGCAACAGCACCAGGTCCTCGCGGCCGATGTCGAACGTCTCGCCGAGATCGGCGAGCGCGCTGTCGATATCTTCGACCAGCAACCCCGCCGGCTCGTCGGTCGGCGGCTTGCCCTCGACCGGTCGCGCGCGATGCGGGTAGCTGTGCCCCGAAAAGCGGTGGAACACCGCCCCGATCCCGATGAGGACGAGCGAGTTCAGCAGGACCGGGACCAGGAACTCGCTCGCATGCCCCGCGATGTCGGGCCAGCCGAGCACCGCGCTGAGCGCCACCGCTCCGCCCGGCGGGTGCAGGCAGCGCAGCAGCGACATGACCAGTATCGCGGCCGAAACCGCGAGCGCGGCTGCGAGCGCCGGCGAACCCACCGCCTGCGCGACGCACACCCCGATCAGCGCCGACGCGGCGTTACCGCCCGCGATCGACCATGGCTGGGCGAGCGGACTCGACGGGACCGCGAACAGGAGGACCGCCGACGCCCCGATCGGCGCGATGATCCACGGCATCGAAACGGGGACCATCGCGGCACAGGTCAACCCCGCAAGGCCGATGCCGACGAGCGCCCCGATGCTCGCGATCATCCGGTCGCGAAAGCTCGCGCCCGCCAGCAGCGGAGAGAAAAATCGACTCGGACCAGACTTCGGCACGCGCACCTCCTCGGGACGCGGGCCGATGCAGCGCGGCGCGCGGCGGTGCCAGAGAGGTTTGATTTTTCCCGGACAAGCTGGATTTTCCGGCCGCACCCGCTTGGTCCTTGAACAGCGGCGTCGCATCGCTAAACCGCTTGCATGCGAAACTATC